>CAJTKE010000003.1 GCA_910576865.1 uncultured Oscillibacter sp. | reverse complement strand
ACCAACAATTCTTCTTTGTGATAAGGCCCTCCGTGATAGACTGCCATTTGATGTTTCAGGGTTCAGAACGATTTTCTACGATAATTCGATTGGTGGCAAAAGGAGAGTCGAGGAAAAGTTGGAAGTATACCTTCAAAATATTAACAACTCTCTTGGCGTGGCTGGTGGAAGTATAGTGTAAATATGTGTATACGGCACATAAAAATCAAGAGCAGACCGTGGTTGCAATCTGTTCCTGATTTTGGGTCTACATATTTAGAAATTGTCCCGCTATGCGTAAAAGTTGACGCTGTTGGGTATCCCGACGAACATGTAGCAGTAGGTGATGCCGTCGTACTGGGTCACGCCCACGCCGATGCAGTCGCATCTCGGGTCGATCATGGTCTGGAAGTGCCCAGGGGAGTTGATCCAGTTGTCGACGGTGCGCCGGGCGGCGTTTACTGTGCCGGTGAACACGGTGAGGTTGGACCCGAAGCCGTAAGGGTAGCCGGCGTCGACAGCGGCCTGGCTTTCCTCCGGAGCGTGATGCTAGGTGTACCGCTGGTTGGAGCAGGCTTGGGCGGCGTTCATCAGGGCCTCATTGACCGGCAACTCTGACACTCCATTGGCCTTTCTGGTCTGGTTGATGAGGCGGATCATCTCCTGCCGTATCTCCATGTTGTCTGTCAGGCCGGCGCTGTCCCCGCTGGCGGGGACCTCCAGTGGGGCGGAGTCAGCGGCGGCGCCGACCGTGAGTGTCATGCTCCCACACTCCCCGGTGCTGTTGGATGCGGTGATCTCCGCGGTCCCCGCCCCCTTTGCGACAGCCACCCAGAAGGTCAGCACCTGCTCCACCGCTACCGTGTCCGGGTCGCTGGAGGTGACGGTGTAGTCGATCCCGCTGGGGCCGATGATCAGGCCACTTCGCTCTCCTACCTCCAGGGTACTGCCCTTGTAGCCACTCACCCGGACGGGTTCGTCAGGCGCTTCTGCCGCCATGGTGGAGACGGCCAGGCTGGCTGTGAGGACGGTTGCCGTTAGTACGGCGGTAATACGCTTTTTTGTACTGGTCATTTGCTTTTCCTCCTGCTTTCAGTATTTTATGGGGCTTTGGCAAGCAACACAATACCGAAACAGGAGGCGAAAGTCGATAGGAATAAACGGAGAAATACAGAGGTGAAAAGCAAGCAAATTACATAGTGCTTCGTTGTGTTTATGGACGGTCTCTTTTGGTGAGACAATTTTCTTGACCACATAACCAGCCACAGACAGACGTGGAATATACGGAAACCCTGTTTGTAAAGAGTGTCGGAAAGCAAATGAAATGGAGCAAAAACGGCTATAAACAAGCGAAAAATATACAAAAAATATTGCCATGGCAGTTGGTAAGGATGAGGTCGGCGGTTCGAATCCGCCCAGCAGCTCCAGAGGAACCCGCTGTCCCGCAAGGGACAGCGGGTTTTTGCGTCGGGAATGCCGAAAAGTCCCGGGGGACCTCGCCCCCCGCTTACACCGAATAAGCCCGGTCAACGGCCACGACGGCCTTGGAGACGGCCTCCCGCCCCTTGACGTAGTAGCGCAGGGTCATGGCGGAGGTGGTGTGTCCCGCCGCCGCCTGGGCCAGCTTGATGTCCTTGGTCTGGTCATAGAGGTCCGTCAGCACGGTGGTGCGGAAGCGGATGGGCGTGATGTTCTCCGTGAAGCCCGTGTCCCGCTTGACGCGGCCGCACATCCTCCGGACCTGGGTGTAGGACATGGGCTGCCGGCCGCCGAAGAGGAATTCCCCCTCCGGAATCCGGGGCAGGTGGGGGACGGCCAGGGACGAGAGGCCGATGGTCCGGGCACTGCTCAGGGTTTTGGTGCTCTTGATCTCGGGCTGGTTGCGGGTGGGATGGGTGACGGCCCTGCGGATGTGGATTTCCCCGTTTTCCGGGTCGATGTCCCCGCCCTGGAGGCCCAGGACCTCCTCCAGCCGGAGGGGATGCAGGGCCAGAAGCGCCAGCCAGGCCCGGTCCGCCGGAAGCTGGATGTCGCCGATGTGCCGGACCAGGAACCGCATCTGCTCCACGCTGTAGGGCACCGTGGCCCGGCTGGCCTTGCCCGTGATCCTGATCCGCTTGGACCGGAGCGGGTTTTTCAGAATCAGGCCGTCCTCCACGGCGGCGTCCAGGACCTGATTCAGCACCAGCTTGACCTTGTCCTTGGAGCTCTTGGTCCCCGTCATGCCGTTGAAGAGGCGCTGCACGTCGTCGGTGGTGATGTTCTCCAGGGCCAGCCCCCGGAAGGCGGGGAGGATGTGGCAGGTCAGCTGCCGCCGGTAGGTGATGGCCGTGCCGGTCTCCACGTTGGGCCTGGAGTAGGTCTCGAACCAGTTCATGGCGTACTCGGCGAAGGGGTGCCCGGGGGATTCCGGGGCGCCGTTCTCCATGCCCGCCAGACGCAGCAGCTTGTCGGCGTACTCCTGCTCCGTGCCGGCATGGATCAGGCGCCGGACGCCGTGGATGGACACCGTGCGGGAAATTTCCGCCGGTTCGGCCCCTCCCCCGCCGCCGGGCCTCCGGCAGCTCCCCTCGATGAAGTCCTCCAGATACCGCCGGGGGATCAGCGAATTCCCCCCGATTTCGGCGTGGCTGAGTTTTCCGGCCCGGACGAGGCCCCGCACCAGGGCGGGGTCCGCCCGCAGGATCTCCCCGGCCTCCTGGAACGTGAGCAGGTCGGGCCATTGCTCTAACAGGCTCATAGTACCTCCTGACACCGGACCCGCCGGCCCTTTCCCTGTCCCCGCTCCTTGCAAGTGTCTTGGACCGTCCGGTATGTTTTTCGTTGACATGGGCGCGTGTTCTCCGCGGGAGATTGACAGCGGTCGAAACAACCGATATAATGTCGAAAGAACGGGAAAAAATGCCGGGCCCCGCCGGAGCGACGGGGTCCGGAGACGGAGATGGGGGACCTATGGGAAAACGGTGGATGGCGGCGGCGCTGCTGGCGCTGGTGCTGGCGGGGGTGATGGCCGTGCCGCCCCTGGCGGAGGACAGGACGGCGGAGAGGGCCCCGGAGCCCCCCGCCCTGGCGCCGGAGCCCCTTCCGGACCTCCCCGCCCTGACGCCGGAGCCCCTTCCGGAGCTTCCCGCCGGGCCAGAGGGCCTGGAGGCCGTGGAGGTCTCGGGTGTTCCGGAGGAGGGCCTGGACGCCGCCCGCTGGGCCCTGTACCGGGAGCTGCTGGCCCCCGGGGAGGACGGGAGTTTTGACGCCGAGAGGCCCGTGACCCGGGCCGAGGCAGTCCAGGCCCTGTACCGGCTCAGCGGCATTCTGGTCCGGGTGGACGCCTGCCCCTGGCCGGACGTGCCGGAGGCGTTCCAGGACGCCGTGGCCTGGGCCGCGGCCTGCGGCGTCAGCGGCGGCGTGGCGGAGGACCGCTTCGGGCCCGAGAGGCCGGTGACCCGGAGCCAGCTGGCGGCGATGCTCCGCCGCTTCGCCGTCTGGCGGGGGGAGGACGTGGAGAGCCGCACCGCCGTCTCCTGGGACGGCGGGGAGATCCCCGCCTACGCGGAGGAGGCCGTGGGCTGGGTGATGGACCGGGGGCTGTACGAGGGCATGACGGACCGGGGGCTTTACCCGGACCTGCCGGTGTCCCGGCTGCAGCTGGCCGGCGTCCTGGCCCGGCTGCAAAAGGACCGGGACCCCCTGGCGGCGTCCCTGGCCCTGCCCGGAGGCGGGGCCCCCAGCCTCTCCAGGGAGAAGCACGAGGCGCTGGGCGGGGCCGTCGCCGCCGCGGCCCGCCGCCACGGGGCGGTGGGCGTCCAGGTGGCCGTCATCGAGAACGGGGCCGTCACCGATGTTTATCACCACGGCTGGGCCGTCCAGGGGAGCGTCCCCATGACGAACGCCCACAAGCTGCGCACCGCCTCCCTCTCCAAGGTGGCGGTGGGCCTCTCCGCCGCGCTGCTGCGGGAGGAGGGGGTGGTGGACTACGACGCGGACATCGGCGGGTACTGGGGCGTGAAAACCTGGAAGCCCGTGGCCGTCCGGGACCTGCTGAGCCACACCTCCACCCTGGCGAACCGGGAGGATATCGCCTGGGACCACCAGGGCGTCAAGGCCCAGCTGGCCTCCGCCTCCGGCTACGCCGGGGGGACCCCCGGGGACCTCAGATACTGGAGCTACAACAACCACGCCTTCGGCGTCCTGGGGCAGACCCTGGAGCTGGCGGCGGGGCGGTACCTGGACGACGTGCTGGAGGAGCGGCTGCTGGGGCCCATGAGCGCGGACTGCGGCTTCGCCGCCGGGGAGCTGGAGGAGCCGGAGCTGGTGACGCCGCTGTACCGGCGGAGCGCCCTGGGCCGGTCCGCCGAATCCGTGCGGAGCGTCCGCCGCTGGAGCGCCCCGGGGGCCACGGGGCGGCAGTTCGCCGGGGGCTTCACCGCCAGCGCATGGGACTGTGCGAAGCTGACGGCCCTCCTGGCGGGGGACGGCTGCTTCGAGGGCGTGCGGCTCATGGAGGCGTCGTCCGTGGCGCTGATGGAGGAGTGCCGGACCCTCCCCGACGGGACCGCCCAGGCCCTGCCCATGCGGATGGCCCGGGACTTCTACGGCCGGGACCGGCTCTATTACCACACCGGCAGCGCCTACGGCGTGTACAACCTCCTCAGCTATGACCCGGACACCGGGGACGGCGTGGTGGTGCTGACCACGGGGGCCGACGGGAAGAAGGACGGCCGGGGCGTCTACGCCGTCTGCGGCGAGATCAGCCGGGCAATTTACGAGGCCGTCGCCTGACGAAAGAAACAGCGAAGCGCTCCGGGGAATCCCGGAGCGCTTTCCGCCGTCTTGGCGGGACTCAGAAGAGCTTTTTTCAGCCCGCCCAGTCTGTCCACCAGGTCGGAGGCGGCCAGCTTGGCCTTGATGCCGGTCACCAGGGGCTTGAGCTGCTCCTCCGGCAGGTCCAGGCCGGTGAGGTCCTCCAGGGTCTTCACGGGATCCTTCTGGAAGTTCCCGAGGAGGGCGGGATCCTTCTGGATTTTGGAGGCCAGCCCCTCGATCTTTGCCTTGACGTCGATGCTCATAGGTACGCTCCTTTTTCAGATTCGGCCCGCCGGAAGGGCCCGGCGGCAGGTCCATCATAAAGAATTTGGAGATATTTGTCAATCTTTTTCCGTGAAAAACGGAGAAAATGCGAAAAAACGAAAATTTCTCTTACATGTTTTGCCTGAAATGTGGTAAACTGTAAACAAGAGAGGCAGAAATTGCCGGGCCCGGAGCCCGGCGGAAAGGAGGACCTATGTTTCAAGTCGGAGAACTGGTGGTTTACGGGTCCACCGGCGTGTGCCGGGTGGAGGACATCGCCGGGCTGGACCAGCCCGGCGGGGACCGGGGGAAGCGGTACTATCTCCTGGACCCCCTGTGGCAGGACGGGGTGATCTACGCCCCGGTGGACGGCGGGAAGGTGCCCATGCGCCCGGTGATGAGCCGGGAGGAGGCGGAGGACCTCATCGACCGGATGCCGGACATCCCGGCGGCGGCCTGCCGGGGGGGCACGGCCCAGGCTTTGGCCCAGCAGTACCAGAGCGCCGTCAAGGATGGGGGCCATCAGGCCCTGATCGAGATGATGAAGGCCATCCACCGCAAGCGGGGCCTGGCGGAGGCGAAGAACCGCCGCCTGGGGCTGGTGGACGAGCGCTATATGAAGCAGGCGGAGCGCCTGCTCTACGGCGAGCTGGCCACGGCGCTGGAGATTCCCTATGACGGCGTGGAGGGCTACATCGCCGCCCGGCTGGAGGGCGCGGCGGAGTCCGCCGGATGAAAAACAGGGAGACGGGGAGGACCCGTCTCCTGTTGTTTTAGCGGGGAGCGCCGGAGTTCCGGGAGATGGCCCGGTCAGGGGACCGGGCCCCACACCCCTTCTACCGATAGAACACCCAGTGGGGCCCGCACCCCTGTGCGGGCCATTTCTCCGTTTTAGGCGGCCCGGCTTCTGTTACCGCACAATCTCCCTGACCAATCGGGCCGTCATGCCCCTCGTCGGAAGAAATTCCGCTCTGCTTCGTCCCCGCCTGGCGGCGAGGACTGCGCCCGCTCCATTCCTTCCTCCTCTCCCCACCGCAACCGCTTTCGCTTACGTTGCGGCGGGGGCCCCATAGGCTGTTTATCGCACAATCTCCCTGACCAATCGGGCGGTCATGCCCCAGATGACATGGCCCTCATAATGCCAGATGGGCACCTCCACCTGCCCGTGGCTCCAGGGGTAGTCCCGGGGGATGCCCACGGCGTCGTAGGGGAAGTCCTCCGGCACCTGGGGGGCCAGCGCGTAGCGCCGGACCTCCGGCGGCGTCTCCCGGAAGAAGGCCAGGGGGACGGTGAAGACCTCCGCCACCTCCGCCGGGGAGGGGCGCATGGCCTGAAGACCCGCCGGAGACACCAGCCCCAGCACCGGGCGGAGGAGGAAGCCCCGCTGGTTGCAGATGAAGTCCGGCGTGCCCAGGAGGGCCACCTCCTCCCGGGGGATGGACAGCTCCTCCTCCGTCTCCCGGAGGGCGCAGTCCCGGGGGGCCTCCCCGGGCTCCATTTTTCCGCCGGGGAAGCAGACCTCGCCCCCCTGGCGGAGCTGGGGGGCCCGGACCTCGAAGAGGAGGCCGTCCCCGTCCTCCACCAGGGGGCAGAGGACGGCATAGCTCCGGGAGGCCCCCAGGAGGCCCGGTTCGTGGTCCTGATAGCGGCGGCGCAGCCGCTCCAGCTCCCCGGTCACAGCAGCATGGTGAGGCCCTGGCGGCGGTTCTCGATCTCCACCACCGGGGCGCTGGGGGCGTATTCCCCGTCCAGGGACCAGGGCAGATTCTCCTCTGTCTCCAGGCGGATGGAGGAGACATGGCGGAAGACCAGCCCATGGCCGTCGTACTGCTGGTTCAAAAGGGCGTGGACCAGGCTCTGGAGGTCCGACGGCGTCTTGGGGCTGGGGATCAGCAGCAGCTCGAAGAGGCCGTCGTCCAGCACCACCCGCTCCGGGTCCAGCTTCATCAGCCCGCCGATGGAGGTGGAGTTGCACACCGCGCCGAAGAGGTATTCCCCGTCCAGGGCCTCCCCGTCGGCGGTGAGGCGGACGCGGCAGGGCCGGAGGGTGCTCAGGTCCTTCATGCCCTCCAGGATGTAGGCGAAGTGGCCCAGGGCGTTCTTGGCGTTCTGGGGGGCGGCGTAGCTGCTGCGGGTGAAGGCCCCGAAGGAGGCGACATAGAGAAAGCTCCGCCCGTTCCAGAAGCCCACGTCCAGGAGGCGGGGCACGTTCCGGGCGATGGCGGCGGCGGCCTCCGCCGGGTCGCCGGAGATGCGGAGGCTGGCGGCGAAGTCGTTGGTGCTGCCCTGGGGCAGGTAGCCCAGGAGGGGAGGCCGGCGGAGCCGGACCAGGCCGGAGGCCACCTCGTTCAGCGTCCCGTCGCCGCCCACGGCCACCACCAGATCATAGCGCCCGCCCTTCCGGGCGGCGGTCTCGGCGGCGTCGCCGGGGGCGCGGGTCTCGTGGATGGAGAGCAGATACCCCGCCTGGGAGAGGACGGCGGCGGCGTCGAACAGGGGGCCCCGGGACTTGCTCTTCCCGGCCCGGGGGTTGACGATCATGAGGAGCTTGCGGGGCTTCATGGGGCATGCCACCTTTCTTGGAATCTTTTTCAAGTACAGTATAGCAGGTTGCCTGTGAAATTACTGTTAAATATTGGCCGGACCCGGGGAACGCCGGGAAAATGGGATTGCAATTCCCCCCGGCCCCGTGTAGAATGGGGGAAAAAGAAGGAGGCGGGGCCATGGAACGGAAGAACAATTACATCAGCATGGGGGTGACGGCCTTCCTGACCGCCGCCGCCATTCTGCTGCTCCATGACACCTTCTTCGGCGGCAAGGCCGTCCTGGCCCTGCTGGAGACGGTGAAGCCCATTTTGTACGGGGCCTTCATCGCCTACCTGCTGGCCCCCATGGTGAACTTCTTCGAGGAACACCTCTTCCCCCTCCGCCCGGGGCGGGAGCGGAAGCGGGCCCAGGCCATGCTGATCCGCGCCACGGGCATCGCCCTGGCCTGGATGGTCATCGTGCTGTTCGTCTATCTGCTGGCCTCCGTGCTGCTGCCGGAGCTCTATAAAAGCGTCCTCCAGCTCATCGCCAACGCGGACAACTACTACCGGACCATCAGCGGCTGGGTGATCCACCTGCTGGAGACCAACCCCTCTGTGGCGGAGTGGGCATCCCAGCAGATGGCGAACTACTTCCAGGACATCGACAAGTGGCTGACCAGCGGCGTCCTGCCCCAGCTCCAGGCGGTGATGGTCACCGTGTCCGGCGGCGTGGTGAGCGCCGTGAACTTCCTTCTGGACCTGCTGGTGGGGGTCATCGCCTCCGTCTACCTCCTGGCGACCAAGGAGCGCTGCGCCGCCTACGGGCGGAAGATGGTCTACAGCCTCTTTTCCCGGGAGCGGGTGGGGCTGGTCCTCCGGGGCGTCCGGCGGGCGGATGTCATCTTCTCCGGCTTCGTCCGGGGGAAGCTGCTGGACTCCATCATCATCGGCATTCTCTGCTTCGTCTGCTGCTCCATCCTGAAATTCCCCTACACGCCCCTGGTCTCCGTCTTCGTGGGCGTGACCAACATCATCCCCTTCTTCGGCCCCTTCCTGGGGGCCATCCCCAGCGCCTTCCTCATCCTCCTGGTCTCCCCCCGGCAGGCGCTGTACTTCCTCCTCTTCGTCCTGGCCCTCCAGCAGCTGGACGGCAACGTCATCGGCCCCAAGATTCTGGGCAACACCACGGGCCTCTCCAGCCTCTGGGTCATCATCGCCATCCTGGTGGGGGGCGGCTTCTTCGGCGTGGCGGGGATGTTCTTCGGCGTGCCGGTGTGCGCCTGCCTCAACAGCCTCATCAACTACTTCGTGGAGGCCCGCCTGCGGAAGAAGGGCCTTTCCCCGGACTCCAGGGAGTACGCCGCCGGGGGGGCCCATGGTCCGAAGCCGGAGGACCCGAAAAATTTGTGAAAGCTCTTGCAATCTCCACCCCCATCGTGTACAATACGGCCTTGTGGGCGGTCCGGTTCACGGACCGCCCCGTTACTTTGTCCGGGCGGAACATCATCCGCTCAACACTGACCCGGGAACGGGCAGTGATACGAGGAGAACACCATGAAGACACGGAAGCTCTTGGGGCTTCTGCTTGCGCTGGGACTCCTGAGCGCGGCACTCTGCGGTTGCGGAGGCGGCAGCACAGGCCAGACGGCGGAAAGCAAGCCCACAGACGGCTCCACCAGCACCGAGGCCCAGGCCCCGGCGGACACTCAGCCCACGGAAGCGCATCCCAATGAGATCACCGTGGGCATCGCCCAGGACCTGGACGAGAGCCTTGACCCCCACAAGGCCGTGGCGGCAGGGACGAAGGAGGTCATGTTCAACGTATTCGAGGGCCTCGTGAAGCCCACCCCGGAGGGAGATCTGATTCCCGCCGTGGCGGAGAAATACGAGGTTTCCGACGACCAATTGGTCTATACCTTTACGATTCGGGACGGGATCAAGTTCCACAACGGCGAGCCCGTGACGGCGGGCGACGTGGTGAACTCCATCACCCGCTGCATCGAGCCCTATGAGGCCGATGTTCTGGCGGTGGAGCCCCTGTCGGCGGTGGAGAAAGTGACGGGCGTGGACGAGCGGACCGTCCAGATTCGCCTGAAAGAGCCCAACACCGAGTTTTTGGCCTACCTCACCCTGGCCATCCTCCCGGCGGAGTACGACGGGCAGGACACCGCCCCCGTGGGCACCGGGCCCTTCCGGTTCGTCTCCCGGGCCGCTCAGGACAACATCGTTCTGGAGCGCTTCGAGGACTACTGGGGCGAGAAGGCTTATCTGGATAAAGTCACCTATAAAATCATCGAGAACGCGGACAGCATCCTGATGAGCCTCCAGAGCGGGGCGGTGGACCTGTTCGCCCATCTGACCTCCACCCAGACGGCCCAGCTGGGGGACGGCTTCAACATCGAAGAGGGCACCATGAATCTGGTTCAGGCCATGTACCTGAACAACGCCGTGGCCCCCTTTGACGACGTGCGGGTCCGGCAGGCCCTGTGCTACGCCGTGGACCGGCAGCAGATTCTGGACTTGGCCTTCGACGGGTACGGCAGCCTCATCGGGTCCAGCATGTACCCCGCCTTCGGGAAATATTTCGACGACTCCCTGACGAATCACTACCCCCACGACGTGGAGAAGGCCAGGGCCCTGCTGGCGGAGGCCGGGTATCCCGACGGGTTTGACATGACCATCACCGTCCCCTCCAACTACCAGCCCCACATCGACACCGCCCAGGTCATCGTGGAGCAGCTGAAGCAGGCGGGCGTCCGGGCGGAGATTCAGCTGGTGGAGTGGGCCACGTGGCTGTCCGACGTGTACGCCGGGCGGCAGTTCCAGGCCACCGTGGTGGGCGTGGACGCCTCCACCATGACGGCCCGGGCCCTGCTGGAGCGGTTCACCTCCACGGCGGGGAACAACTTCATCAATTACGACAATCCGGAATACGACGCCTTCTTCCAGGAGGCCGTTTCCGCGGCGGACGACGCCGCCCAGACGGCGGCCTACAAGCAGGCCCTGGCCAACCTGACGGAGAACGCCGCCAACGTGTACATCCAGGACCTGGCGGACTTGGTGGCCGTGCGGAAGGGCCTGACGGGGGTGCGGTTCTATCCCATCTACGTGCTGGACCTCAGCGGCCTGCGCTGGACGGACTGACGAAAAACGGAGAGCGGAGCGTGAAAGGCGGAAGCTGGAACTTCACGCTCTGCTCTCCGCGCCTTTCAGAGGGGTGTTTGCTGATGAAATACGCGTTGAAACGGGCCGCGGCGGGGCTGGCGACCATGCTGATCGTCTCCTTCCTGACCTACGCGGCCTTTGACCTGATCTCCGACGCCGCCACCGCCATGCTGGGCACCTCGGCCACGCCGGAGCGGATCGCGGCCCTTCGGGCGGAGCTGGGGCTGGACCGGCCCCTGCTCCTCCGCTACGGCGGGTGGCTGCTGGGCTTCTTCACCGGGGACCTGGGGGTCTCCCAGAGCTACAGGCAGCCGGTCTGGGACCTCATCGCCCCCAAGGCGGGGCTGACCCTGTGCCTGAGCCTTTTGAGCTTTATTCTGATCACGGCGGTGTCCATCCCCCTGGGGCTGCTCACCGCCGGGCGGCGGAGGTTCGAGGGGGCCCGGACGGCCCTGAACCAGCTGGGCATGGCGGTGCCCCCCTTCTTCACGGGGATTCTGCTGTCCTGGGTCTTCGGCGTGGGGCTGAAGTGGTTCACGCCGGGACAGTTCCCGGAGGCCGGAACGGACCCCGCCGGGGCGGCGGTGTACCTGCTCTTCGCCGCCGTGGCCCTGTCCATTCCCCGGATCGCCATGACGGCCCGGATGCTCCGGGGCACGGTGCGGGAGGAGCTGGAGCGGGACTATGTGCGGACGGCCATCTCCCGGGGGAACGACCGGAGTCAGGTCCTCCGGCGGCACGTTTTGAAAAACGCCCTGCCCCCGGTGGTCACCTTCCTGGCCCAGACCATGGCGGAGCTGGTGGCGGGGAGCATCGTGGTGGAGCAGGTTTTCGTCATTCCCGGCCTGGGGCGGATGCTGGTGACCTCTATCGCGGGCCGGGACTACCCGGTGGTCCAGGCCATCGTGGTGATCCTGGCCTTCTGGGTGGTGCTGGCGGGGACGGCGGCGGACGTGACAAATGCGCGCATCGACCCCCGTCTCCGGTTGGGAGGCGCGGCATGAGGAAGAGAAACGGATTTCTGACCGCCGGGCTGATTCTGACGGGTCTTCTCGCGGCGCTGATTCTCCTGGGCTTCTTCTGGACGCCCTGGGACCCCAACGCCATGGCGGCGGGGCCCAAGTTCGAGGGCCCCTCCCTGGCCCACTGGATGGGCACGGACAACTTCGGCCGGGACATCTTCAGCCGGGTTCTCAAGGGCGCCGGGGCCACGGCCTCCATCGCCCTGGCCACCCTGGCCATCGGGGTGGTGTGCGGCTGCCTGGTGGGGGCCCTGACGGGGTACTTCGGCGGGCCGGTGGACGAGATTCTGATGCGCCTCAACGACGCCCTGACAGCCTTTCCCAGCATTCTCCTGGCCCTGGTGGTCATCTCCATCCTGGAGCCGGGGAAGAAAATCAATGTCATCCTCGCCCTGGGGCTGGTGTTCATCCCCAGCTTCGCCCGGGTGAGCCGGACGGCCTTCGCCTCCCTCCGGGACGTGAACCATATCAAGAGCGCCCGGCTGATGGGCGCCCCGGCGGCCCGGATTCTGGCGGTGCACATGCTGCCCAACACCCTGCCGGTGCTGCTGCCCGCCCTGACCATCGGGTTCAACAACGCGGTGCTGGCGGAGGCGTCCATGAGCTTCCTCGGCATCGGCGTGACGCCGCCGGACGCCTCCCTTGGCTACATGCTGTCGGAGGCCCAGGGGATGCTCTTCGCCGCCCCCTGGTACGCCGCCGGGACGGGCCTTGTCATCGTGCTGATGGTGTTCAGCGTGGGCCTCATCGGCGAGGGCCTGCGGCGGCGGGACAGGGGGGTGCTGTGATGCTGGAGATTCAGGACCTGCGCGTGAAATTCCTCAGCCGGGAGCGGGAGGCCGTGGCCGGGGTGTCCCTCTCCATCGGGGCGGGGGAGATCGTGGGCCTTGTGGGGGAGTCCGGGTCCGGGAAGACCGTCACCGCCATGAGCGTGGCGGGCCTCCTGCCCCGGAAGCAGTGTGAGTACTCCGGACAGATTCTTCTGGACGGGGTGGAGCTCCTCCACGCGGACCGGGCGGAATTGCGCAAGATTCAGGGCCGGGAGATCGGCGTGGTGTTCCAGGAGCCCCAGAGCGCCCTGGACCCCCTGATGAAGATCGGCCCCCAGGTGGAGGAGGTCCTCCGGGTCCACACGAACATGGGCCGGGAGGAGCGCCGCCGTCTGGCCCTGGAGGCCATGGCGGCGGTGGAGCTGCCGGAGGCGGAGCTGGTGTACGAAAAGTACCCCCACCAGCTCTCCGGCGGCATGCTCCAGCGGGCCATGATCGCGGCGGCGGTCATCGCGAGGCCGAAATTACTGCTGCTGGACGAGCCGACGACGGCCCTGGACGTGACCATCCAGGCCCAGATTCTGGAGCTTTTGAAAAAGCTGAACCGGGAGTCCGGCGTCTCCATGCTCTTCATCTCCCACGACCTGAACGTGGTGCGGAAGCTCTGCGGCCGGGTGGCGGTGATGCAGCGGGGGGAGCTGGTGGAGGAGGGGGCCTCGGATGAGGTCTTCCACAGCCCCCGGCACCCCTACACCCGGCGGCTCATCGCCGCCATTCCCACCCGGAAGCGGAAGGAGGCGGGGTCATGAGCGAGGCGCTGGTGCTGTCCCTGGACCACGTGTACAGCGGCTACAGCGATGGAGTTGGCCCCTTCGGGAAGAAGCAGCGCCAGGAGGTTCTCCACGACGTGACCTTCGACGTGCGCCACGGGGAGATCCTGGGCCTCGTGGGCGAGTCGGGAACGGGGAAGTCCACCCTGGCCAGGACCATCCTGGGGCTGGTGAAGCCGGACCGGGGCACGGTGACCCACTACACGAAGCGGCCCCAGATGATCTTCCAGGACCCCTACAGCTCCCTGAATCCCTTCTACAGCGTGGAGTGGACGTTGGAGGAGCCCCTGCGGGTCTACGGGAAGTACGACAGGGTGGAGCGGAAGCGCCGGGTCCGGGAGATGCTGGAGCGGGTGGAGCTGCCGGAGGAGTGCCTGAGGGCCAAGCCCTCGGAGCTCTCCGGAGGCCAGCGCCAGCGGGTCAGCATCGCCGCGGCGCTGATCCGGCGGCCCCGGTTTTTGATTGCCGACGAGCCGGTCTCCGCCCTGGACGTGACCATCCAGGCCCAGATTCTGGACCTGCTCCGGTCCCTCCGGCGGGAGCTGGACCTGAGCTACCTGTTCATCTCCCACGATTTGAATGTGGTCTATCAGCTCTGCGACCGGGTGCTGGTGATGAAGAGCGGCCGCATCGTGGAGCAGGGGACCGTGGACGAGATTTTCGACCATCCCAAAGAGGAGTATACGAAGCAGCTGCTGGCTGCGGCGGAGTGACGATGAAGGCATTTTTGCGAAAGTACAAAAAACTCCATATCTGGCTGCTGGCGGACCTGCTGGCGCTGTTGGCCTTCTTCTCCCTCCGGGGACAGCGCCCGCTGATGAACGCCATCGCGGACCATTTCACCGGGCCCCTCCGGCGGGGGCTGGGGAAGCTCAGCCATCTGGTTCCCTTCTCCGTCATGGAGCTGGTGGAGGTCCTGGCGATCCTCGCCGCCGCCGGGTATGTGATCTGGAGCGCCGTCTCCGTGGCCCGGGCAAAGGGGCGGCGGCGGGAGCGGGCCTGTGGCCTGACGCTGGGGGCCCTCTGCGCCGTGCTGACCGTCTGGGCGGGGTTCTGCCTCCTCTGGGGCGTCAACTACTGGACGGACGGCTTCCAGGACAAGTCCGGCATCCACGCCCGGCCCGTGGCCCTGGAGGACCTGCGGGCGGTGACGGAATACTTCGCGGACCGGGTGGCGGAGACGGCGGGAGACGTGGAGCGGGACGAGAGCGGCCTCTTCGCCGTCCCCCGGGAGGAGATCCTCCGGAACAGCGTCCACGCCTACGACGGAATCACGGAGGACTTCCCCTTCCTGGCCTTCGACGACCCCGGCGTGAAGCCCATGTTCTTCTCCCGGCTGATGAGCGCCCTGGACTTCACGGGGTTCTACAGCTCCTTCACCGGGGAGTCCAACGTCAACGTGGACAGCCCCGCCTGCATGCTGCCCTCCACCGTGGCCCACGAGCTGGCCCACCAGCGGGGCTTCGCCTCGGAACAGGAGTGCAATTTCCTGGCCGTCCTGGCCTCGACGACCTGCGCCGACCCGGCCTATCAATACTCCGGCTGGCTCATCGGCTATGTGTACCTGGGCAACGCCCTGTACTCCCAGGACCCGGAGGGCTACCGGGCCATCCGGGAGACGCTGCCGGAGGAGGCCCGATTGGACCTGGCTTACAACAACGCCTACTGGGCACAGTTCCAGGACACGCCGGTCCAGAAGGCCAGCAGCAAGGTCTACGACGGCATCCTGAAAAGCTACGGTGACGAGCGGGGCGTCCAGTCCTACGGGGCGGTGGTGGACCTGCTGGTGGCCTATTACAAGTGAGCGAAAAAGGAGCGGCATGGCGAAACGCCATGCCGCTCCTTCCGCCTCCGGCCCCGTTCGGGGGAGGCGGATTCCCGGTTTTGTTCATCCGATCAGCATCCCCACCAGGATGCCCAGCACCGCCGCCAGGGCGGGGAGCTTGCTCTTCCACAGCTCCGCCGCCTCGGGCAGGAGCTCGCCGAAGACCACGAAGAGCATGGCCCCGGCGGCGAAGCTCAGCGTCAGGGTCAGGGCCGCGGGGCCCAGGGTGCCCAGGCAGTAGCCCAGGGCCGCGCCCAGCACCGTGGGGGCCCCGGAGAGGGCCGCCAGACCCGCCGCCCGCCAGCGGCGCTCTCCCCCCGCCACCATGGGGGCGGAGATGGCCATGCCCTCCGGGATGTTGTGCAGGCCGATGACCGCCGCCATGGTCCAGCCCTGGCGCACGGTGCCGCCGATGAAGGACGCGCCGATGACCATGCCCTCCGGCACGTTGTGCAGGGCGATGGCCGCGGCCATGACCAGCCCCGCCAGCACCAGCCCGCCGGAGGGCTTCCCCCGGTCCAGCAGTGTGTTCAGCGCCGCCGTCACGCCGCAGCCCAGGAACACCCCCAGGGCCACCAGATGCATGGCCCCCGGGGCCGCCGCCTCCGTCAGAAGGCCGAAGCAGGACACCGACACCATCACCCCGGCGGCGAAGCTCAAAAGCAGGCTGGCCTCCCGGCCGGAGTCCCGGCGGAACAGCGTGGCGCACAGCCCCCCCAGGCCGGTGCCGCCGACGCCCGCCACGGCGGTGACCAAGAGCGTTGTCCAAAGGCCCATCATGATTCCTTCCATACGAATGATCTGTCCTCTCTTTCCCCAAGCGATATCCTAATAAATTTATTATAACACCCTATTCTCCGCCTGTCCACATCATGCGGGCGGATTGAGAATTTTTGGAGAAAAGCACATCCCCGCGCGCCGGAGGGCGCGCGGGGACGGTGATTACAACCGGATTCGCTCCACTTGGACGCCGGCGGCGCCGTCCGCCGCCCCCGGCGTCCCGGCGGCGTCCAGCAGGGCGGCGCGGAAGCTGCCGGGGCCCTCCGCCCGCTCCTCCGCCCGCAGGGCGCAGGCCTTCCAGAAGGCGGCGGCGGTGACGGCGGCGGTGAGGATGTCCGGTGCCACGGCGGCGAAGACGCCGCAGAGGACCGACAGCATGCAGCCCGCGCCGGTGATCTCCGTCATGCGGGCGCTGCCGCCGGAGACGGTCCAGAGGGCCTCCCCGTCGGAGGCCATGTCCTCGGGGCCGGTGAGGAGGACGGCGGTCCCCCGCTCCCGGGCCAGACGGCGGGCCAGCTCCGCCCGCCGGGCCAGGGTGCCGGCGGGGCTGTCCACCCCCCGCTCCTGACTCTCCAGGCGCAGCAGGGCCTGGGCCTCCCCCAGGTTCACCCGGAGGAGGGCGGGCGTGAAACGCTCCAGCAGCGCCTCCACCCGCTCCAGCCGCCAGGGGCTGGCCCCCACGCCCACCGGGTCCAGAATCACCGGCTGCCCCAGCCGTTGGGCCGCCTGCCCCCGGAGGAGGCAGGCGCGGAATTTCTCCCCGTCCGGCGTGCCGGTGTTCAGCACGGCGGCGTCGGAGACGGCGGCGATGGCCTCCATCTCCTCCGGGGCCTGGGCCATGATGGGGCTGGCCCCCAGGGCCAGGGCCAGGTTGGCGCAGTCACCGGCGGAGACGAGGTTGGAAACGCAGTGGACCAGGGGCCGGCGGCGGCGGACCGCCTCCGGAAGAGAGAAGTCAGGCGTTGTCATAGGCCCTCCCGTTGGGTGGAGATTACCGCTCCAGAGCGGACTGCATGGATTTCAGGGCCCCGTTTTTTCGCAGGGCGTACACCAGGGCCCCCGCGAGGATGGACCCTGCCGCCGTGGAGATCAGGAAGGGGATGATGTAGACGGTGTAGGCCTCCGGCGTCAGGCCCATGAGCTCCTTCGCCACGGGGTAGGCGGCGAGGCCCCCCAGGACGCCGGTGCCCAGCACCTCGGCGGTCAGCGTCGCCGGAAGATTCCTTGTCTTCCACCAGACCAGACCGCAGAGCAGGGCCCCGCACATGCTGCCGGGGAAGGCCAGGAGGCTCCCCCAGCCCAGGAGGTTCCGCAGGAGGCTTGCCACAAAGGCGGCGGCCAGACCGTACCAGGGGCCCAGGAAGACGGCGCAGAGAACGTTGACCATGTGCTGGACCGGGGCGCACTTGCTGCCGAAGACCGGGAAGGAGAGCAGGCTCCCCACCACGGCCACGGCGCAGAGGATGCCGGCCAGGGCCAGCTTTTGGACGGATTTGTTTTTCATGAGAACAGCTCCTTCACTTTCATGAGATGGCAAAGAGAAACACGCGGCAGCGCTTTCCCCCTGCATGGCAAGGTCGGGCGGGTCTTCCGCCCTGGAAATTTCGGTCGAGGCTCCCTGGCCTCCTCTCACGCCGGAACACGGCTTCCCATCGCTGCCGGGACCCCGGAGGGCCCCCGTATTGTCCGGCCCGGGCGCAGGGCGCTCCCCCTCCGTCCGCTCCCGGCTCTCGGGGCCGGGACGCCGGTGTGTCCTCTGTGCGCGCACCTCCTTCATGAAGAGATTTCCAAAAAACAGGGCGGCCCGCCCCTGAGCGCACCGCCGTCAAAAGTCCCGTATCGACTCCCTACGGCGGCATTATCCGCGTCAGGTAAAGGGTCGAAGCGCTTGCTTCCTCTCAGCCTTTCGGCTCCCCCGCTTTTCGGCCCTATGATATCACCGGGGAAAAAGTTTGTCAAGGGGGCTTGCAAATCCGGATGGAAAGGGGTATGATGTTCCTGCACAAAAGGGGAGTCCGCTGGCGCGGGCTGAGAGGGGGCCGTGAAGGCCCCGACCCGGAACCTGATTTGGATCATGCCAACGTAGGGAAATAAGCGGTGTTTTTTCCGCGGACGGACCGGGTTGGTTTGTCCGCGGGTTTTCGCGTTGGGAGGAGTTTCACATGAGCATCGACAGGGAAGCCCTGCGGCTGTACGCCGTGACGGACCGGGCCTGGGCGGCGGACGAGGACGCGCTGATGGGCCAGATCGAGGCCGCCGTCCGGGGCGGGGCCGGGGTGGTCCAGCTCCGGGAGAAGCGCCTGGACCACGACGCCTTTTTGGCGGAGGCGAAGCGCTTCACGGCCCTGTGCCGCCGCCTGGGGGCCGTCAGCATCATCAACGACAGCGTGGAGATCGCCCTGGCCTCCGGGGCCGACGGCGTCCACGTGGGCCAGAGCGACCTGGAGGCCGGCCGGGCCCGGGCGCTGCTGGGGCCGGATAAAATCGTCGGCGTCTCCGCCCACTCGCCGGGGGAGGCCCGCCGGGCCCTGGCGGCGGGGGCGGACTACCTGGGCTGCGGCGCGGCCTTCCTTACCGGCACCAAGTCCGACGCGAAGCCCATTTCCAAAGAGACCATCCGGGCCGTCACGGCGGCGGTGGATATCCCCGTGGTGGCCATCGGCGGCGTCAGCCGGGAGAACATCCTGGAGCTCAAGGGCCTGGGCCTCGCCGGCGCGGCGGTGGTCTCCGGCATCTTCGGCCAGCGGGACATCGAGTCCGCCGCCCGGGAGCTGCTGGAGCTGGCGAAACAGTTGTAAGGGAAAACCGCCTGCGGGCGTTTTTCACGCGGTGTGTCGGGGGCACCACCTCACGCCGCGATATAAAACTTCAATGCGAAAAGGAGAATGAACATGAAAACAGCATTGACGATCGCCGGGACCGATCCCAGCGGAGGCGCCGGTATCCAGGCCGATATCAAGACCATGACCGCCCACGGGGTATTCGCCCTGACGGCCGTCACGGCCCTGGTGGCCCAGAACACCACCGGCGTCAAGAGCATTCACGAGGCCCCGCCGCACTTCCTGGCGGAACAATTGGACTGCGTCTTCACCGACATCTTCCCCGACGCGGTGAAGACCGGCATGGTGGCCAGCGTCCCCCTCATCGAGGTCATCGCGGACAAGCTGACGGAGTACGGGGCGAGGAACATCGTGGTGGACCCGGTGATGGTGGCCACCTCCGGGGACCGGCTGATCTCGGAGGACGCCCTGGAGACCCTGAAAAGCCGCCTTCTGCCCCTGGCCACGGTTCTGACGCCCAACATCCCCGAGGCGGAGATTCTCTCCGGCATGGCGATTCACACGCCGGAGGACATGGAAGCCGCCGCCCGGCTTATCGGCGAGGGTTACGGCTGCGCCGTGCTCTGCAAGGGCGGACACCACGTGAACGCCGCCAGCGACCTCCTCTGGCGGCGGGGGCAAAAACCCCTCTGGCTCCTGGCCAGGCGGGTGGACAATCCCAACACCCACGGCACCGGCTGCACCCTCTCCAGCGCCATCGCCTCGAACCTGGCCAAGGGCATGGACCTGGCGGCGGCGGTGGAGCGGGCGAAGGAGTACATTTCCGGGGCCCTCTCCGCCATGCTGGACCTGGGCCGCGGCTCCGGGCCCATGGACCACATGTGGGACCTCCACAGCCGCTTCATCGGCGGGGAGGTCCGAGAGTGAAGAAAACCTCTGTCTTTCAAAACGGCCTCATCTGGTTCGGGGCCGGGGTCTCCCTGGCGGAGATTCTCACCGGCACCAGCTTCGCCCCCCTGGGCTTTGCCCGGGGCTTCGCCGCCATCGTCATCGGGCACGTCATCGGCTGCGCCCTGTTCTTCCTGGCGGGCCTCATCGGCGCTCGGAGCGGGAAGAGCGCCATGGAGACGGTGAAAATGAGCTTCGGCCGGCGGGGCGGGCTGTTCTTCGCGGCGCTGAACGTCCTCCAGCTGGTGGGCTGGACGGCCATCATGATCTACGACGGGGCCCTGGCGGCGGGGAGCGTGTTCCCCGCCGGGCACTGGGTCTGGTGTCTGGTGATCGGGGGGCTGATCCTGCTGTGGATTCTGGTGGGCGTCACCAATCTGGGGTGGCTCAACAAGCTGTCCATGGCGGCGCTGTTCCTGCTGACGCTGGCGCTGTGCCGGGTGATTTTCTCCCGGGGCGCCTATGGCGGCGGGCTGGGGGAGGCCATGAGCTTCGGCGGGGCGGTGGAGCTGGCGGTGGCCATGCCCCTGAGCTGGCTGCCCCTGGTCAGCGACTACACCCGGGAGGCGGAAAAGCCCTTCCAGGCCACGCTGGCCAGCGCCGTGGTCTATGGTCTGGTCTCCACCTGGATGTACGCCATCGGCATGGGCGCGGCGATCTTCACCGGGGAGTCCGACATCGCCGTCATCATGGTGAAGGCGGGCCTGGGCCTCGCCGCCCTGGCCATCCTGATCCTGTCCACCGTCACCACCACCTTCCTGGACGCCTGGTCCGCCGGCATCTCCGCCGAGTCCATCAGCCCCCGGCTTTCCGGCAGGTGGATGGCCGTGGGGGCCGCCCTGCTGGGCACCGCCGGGGCCATGCTGTTCCCCATGGACGACATCACCGGCTTCCTCTACCTCATCGGCTCCGTCTTCGCCCCCATGATCGCCATTCAGATCGCGGACTTCTACCTGCTGAGGCGGGACCGCTCCGCCGGGGACTTCGACGGGCGGAATCTGGTGATCTGGCTGATCGGCTTCGCCGCCTACCGGGCGCTGATGGGTGTGGACCTGATCGTGGGCTGCACCCTGGCGGACATGGCGCTGACCATCGGGCTGTGCCTGCTGGCGGAGAAGCTGCCGGGGCGGCGGGCGTAGGGGAAAGGTCCGCCTTTGTCAGGATGCCAAAAATCCGGGTGAAATTTTGGCGCCGGGGCCGGGGGCTTTTCCTTGCGGACCCGCCGGGGCTGTGGTATCCTATTTTAAATAAAAAAGTGAGGGGGCGGGACCGATGCTGGCATTGGACTTCATCAACGTGGGCAACGGGGATTCCATCCTGGTCCGGGAGCTGGAGGGCGGACGGACGCGCTTTTCCATGCTGGTGGACTGCGGGCACGACAGCCTGATCCGGGACGACCACCCCGGAGAACTGGACCCCCGTTCCCGGCGCATCTACGCCGGGGACTTCCTGAGAAAGCAGGGAATCGGCCGGCTGGACATCCTCCTGGCCACCCACTTCCACCGGGACCACATCGGCGGCCTGGGCCGGGTGCTGGAGGCGGCGGCGGTGGACAAACTGGTCTCCACCTACGTCCCGCCGGAGGGCCACGGCCCCCTGGACCCCGACGGGGACAACGGCCTGCCCGGCGCGGCGAGGAACCTTCTCCGCTGCCTGGACATCTACGCCGGGGCCCTCCGGGCCCACCCGGGCCGGGTGAAGGAGTTTGTGGAGCTTCCCGGAGACAAGGTGGAAACCCTCCGCCTGACGGAGGAGCTGACCATGGACATCTACGCCGGGGAGCCCGCCCTGTACCCCCGGCAGAGGGCCGTCTATGACGCGGCCTTCCGGGGGGAGCGGAACCGGCACGACCTGATGCGCTGGACCAAGTCCATGAACATCTCCAGCCTCCGCCAGAGGCTGTACTACCATGGGAAGGAGATCGTCCTGGGGGGCGACATGTACGGCGCGGTCTGGGACAACGACACCCTGGCCCCCTGCGACATTTTGAAGCTGCCCCACCATGCATCCCTGACCTCCAGTACCCGGAAGAGCGTCAGCCGCCTGGCCCCGAAGACCATCGTGGTGTGCGTCGCGGCGGGACGGCCCGACGAGCGGCCCCATCCGTATGTTGTCTCCATGCTCCGGGAGTACACGGAGGACGTGCGGTTCACCGACGCGGTGGATATCCCGGGACTGGTGGAGCCCCGGTTCCACGAGTCGGTACATATTGAAATTGAGTAAGGCGAAGGCCGGGACAATTGTCCCGGCCTTTCTTTGTGGATTCAGCTGTGGGGAATTTCGTAGGTCACGCCGCCCACGGAGAGGCTGGCCATGTCCTCCAGGGGGATGATCTCGTCAAAGACCTGGCCCTTGGAGCAGTGGGAGACGCCCGCCTCATAGTCCGGGCTGACGCGGCCGCCGGAGCCACCCAGATCGATGACCGTGCCGTCGGTTTTCGTCAGCAGAATCTCGATGTTCTCCAGGAACCGCTGAGCCTTCGGGGCGTCCTCGGGGCTTTGCCGCCCGCTGGGGGCGTCGCTCCAGACCACCGCCATGTCCGCCGTGTAGGCCACCCGGACAGCGATGGGGGAGATGGTGAGCTCGTCGATGGTGAAATTCATGTCGTCCTGGGAGAAGGTCTCCCCGCCGCCCAGGTGGAGGGAGCAGTCCTCGTAGTCCACTTCAAAGCGGAGCTTCCACTTGCCGGGGTAGAGAAGCTCGGCCTGTTCCGTCTCCGTGTTCCAGTATTGCAGGTCCTCAAAACTCGCGTTGGCGGTTCCCTTGGTCATGACCGCATTGGAGCTGGCGGTTTCCACCAGCTGAATCCGGTTGTCCTCCGGGTCCTCGTCCACAAACCAGGACCCGCCTTGGGTGCAGCCCCTGACCCAGCTGGCCCCGTTGAAGCCGTCTATCATCAGGTGGGTTTCGTCCAGGCTCTTGCCCTCGGGCAGGAACCGCTCCCCGTCGTCCCGGGTGAGGGTGTAGACAATGACGGCGTTGTACTGGTCGCCCATGATGGCTTCCGCCGTGATGGTGATGCCATTGTCCGTGTCCGATGCCCCAATAGGACGCCCGATCTTGTCAATGACCTCCGTCTGGGCTGCGGCCCCGCCGAAGAGGGGGGCGAAAATCTCCGTGGGGCTGGGCAGAATCCCCGCCGCGCTGGACCCCACCACCAGCACGGCGGCCATGGCGGCGGCAATCAGGGCCGTGCGGAACACGGGGCGGCGGCGTTTTGCCGGGGTCCGGGCGGCGGAGGCGGCGGCCTCCGCCAGGGCTTTCTTCTGAATCTCCGTAAAGCGCAATTCGCTCATCTCCTTTTTGTAATCAAACAGATCGCTCATAGTCCATACCTCCTAAGATATCCTTGAGCCTTGCCCGGCCCCGGGCCAGGCGGGTGTGAACCGTGGCGGTGGGCACGCCGAGAATTTTCCCGATCTCCGCCGCCTGATAGCCCTCGTAGTAGAAGAGGTGGATCACGCAGCGGTAGTGGGCGGGCAGCTCGTTCACCGCCGCCAGGACGGAGCCGTCCCCCGCCTCCGGGGCGGGGACCTCCAGCACCGCGTCCAGGCCGCAGGTCCGCCTCCGCCAGGGGCTTTTCAAAAGGTCCTTGCAGGCGTTGGCCGCCATGCGGAGGACGTAGGCCCGCTCGTGCTCGGCACTCTCGAACTCCCGGGGCTCGGCCAGCAGCTTGACGAAGACGGTCTGGCAGATGTCCTGGGCGTCCTGGGTGTTTTTCAGATAGGTGTAGCTGAGGCGGAGGATGGCGTCGGCGTAGGCATTGACCAACCGCTCCGCCCGCTGGTTCGTGTTCATGGCGTCAACTCCTTTGGAGCGCTCTCAGTATGGATACGATCCGGCGGGGCGGATACTTTCACCCGTTGGAAAAAAGTATAAAAAAATATGCCCCGGCGGGCGGGGCGTTTCCCGAGGCGGGGCGGGACAGAGCCCGCCCCCTGCAGGACATCCTTGATGGAATTGTGTAGGGACGGGGCTCTGTCCCCGCCCGTTCCCCAAGGGGCCTGCCCCTTGCTCAGCGCTCTATGTAGGAGAAGGAGCCCACGAACTGGGCCGGGGCGCCGGGGACATGGCGGCTGCCCTCGAACTGGTAGTCGTAGACGGCGAGGATTGCGTTGTAAGGCTGGTCGAAGCCCTTGGAGTAAACCTCCGTCAGGGCGGCGCACAGCTCCTCGCCCAGGGGCGCCGCCACCACGGCCGGGTCCTGGGAGGGGGCGCCGTTGAACTCATAGTCGAACACCTCCGGCTCAAAGGGCCAGAGGTCGCCGTTGAAAAAGTCCTGGGTGAAGGAGGGGACCTTCTCGCCGTTCTCGTTGCGCTTGAAGCGGTTCTCGGCGTACAGGGCCAGGGCTTCCATACTCTCAAAATTGCCAAGCCAGATGGAGACGATGCCTTCTTCTTCCATGGTGATGTTCCTCCGTTGATGTAGTAGTGACGGCGGTTTCCGCTTCCCGGGAGGGGGGACACGCCTGCTCTCCCCTTTACTATACCAAAAGCCGGGCGGCTTGTCCATAAAAACCCGGCGATTTTTCAAGGGATTTCCCGCCCCCTTCCGGAGGGCCCGGCGGGCCCTCCGGAAGGCCGGGGGTCAGGCGGTGAGAATGTGCCCGCCGTAGGGGGCCATCTCCAGGCGGATGAAGAAGCCCTGGTCGTGGGAGCAGACGGGGCAGGTCTTGGGGGCCTGGAGGCCCTCCTGAATGTGGCCGCAGTTCAGGCACAGCCAGCCGCATTTGGCGTCGGAGACGAAGAGCTTCCCGGACTCCAGCAGCTCCGCGAATTTGGCGAAGCGGTTCCCGTGGGTCTTTTCAATCCTGGAAATCTGCTCGAAGGAGGAGGCCACCTGGGGGAAGCCCTCCTGCCGGGCGGTCTGGGCGAAGCCGGGGTAGACGGGGTCGAACTCCTCGAACTCGTTGTGCTGCGCCATCCGCAGAAGCTGAGCCACGTCGTTGGTCAGGTCCACGGGATAGCCGCCGTCGATGTGGACGGTCTCCCCGGCCACCTCCTTCATGTGGTTGTAGAAGATCTCGGCGTGCTCCTTCTCCTGGTTGGCGGTGAAGGTGAAAACGGCCTCCAGGACGTGGAGCTGCTGCTGTTTGCAGAGGTTTGCGGCGAAGGTGTAGCGGTTCCGGGCCTGGCTCTCGCCGGCGAAGGCCCGCATGAGGTTTTTCAGGGTCTCGCTCTCTTTCAGGTTTTTGGACATGAAAATACTGCCTCCTGCTTTTGAAGTATGGAGGCAGTATTTCCACTATCTGGGGGATTATACGCTCAGCAGAGCTTCGCCCCGGCGGGGATGGCGTCGTCCACCATGAGAAGGTGCAGGACCTCCTCCCCCTTCTCCTTGTGGACGGCGGAGATCAGCATCCCATTGCTCTCCTGGCCCATCATCTTCCGGGGGGGCAGGTTCACGATGGCCACCAGCGTTTTGCCCACCAGGTCCTCCGGCTCGTACCACTTGTGAATGCCGGAGAGAATCTGACGGTCCGTGCCGGTGCCGTCGTCCAGAATAAATTTGAGGAGCTTCTCGCTCTTCTTCACCGCCTCGCAGGCCTTCACCTTCACCACCCGGAAGTCGCTCTTGCAGAAGGTGTCAAAGTCCACCTTTTCCTCCAGCTGGGGCTCCAGCTCCACGCCGGACTCCGCCTGCTTCGCGGCCTCCACGGCGGCCTCCAGCTCCTCCAGGGCCTTGTCCATGTCCACCCGGGGGAAGAGGTTCTCGCCCTTGGAAACGGCGGCGGTCTCGGACAGTCCGCCCCACGCGGCGGCGGAGTCCCAGGTCCGGGCGGAGGCGTCCGCGCCGATCTGGGCGAAGAGCTTGTCCATGGACTCCGGCATGAAGGGCGTCAGCAGGACGCCGCAGATTCGCGCGGCCTCCAGCAGGTTGTAGAGCACGTGGCCAAGGCGGGGGCCGTTTTGCTCCATGTCCTTGGCCAGGGCCCAGGGGGCGTTTTCGTCGATATACTTGTTGGCCCGCTGGATGACCTTGAAAACCTCCTCCAGGGCCTTGTGGGGGGCGAAGTGGTCCATCTCGGCGGCGTAGCGGTTCCGGAGGCCCCCGGCCAGCTCCTTGAGTTCGGTGTCAAAGGAGACTTCCTCCCCCCAGGTGCCGCAGCCGGCGGGCAGGGTGCCGCCGAAGTACTTGCCCGCCATGGCGGTGGTCCGGGAGACCAGGTTGCCCAGGTCGTTGGCAAGGTCCGTGTTGATGGTCTGGATCAAAAGCTCGTTGGAGAAGTTGCCGTCGGACCCGAAGGGGAAGGTCCGCATCAGGAAGAAGCGCAGGGCGTCCACGCCGAACTGCTCCGCCAGGATATAGGGGTCCACGACGTTGCCCTTGGACTTGGACATCTTGCCGCCGTCCAGCAGCAGCCACCCGTGGCCGAAGCACTTTTTGGGGATGGGCTCGCCCAGGCTCATCAGCAGGGCGGGCCAGATGATGGAGTGGAAGCGGACGATCTCCTTGCCCACGATGTTGACCCCGGGCCACCAGCCCTTTTCGTAGTCATGGTAGCGGTCGTTTTCATAGCCCAGGGCGGTGATATAGTTGGTGAGGGCGTCCACCCAGACGTAGACCACGTGGCCCGGGTCGAAGTCCACGGGCACGCCCCAGGAAAAGCTGGTCCGGGAGACGCAGAGGTCCTCCAGGCCCGGATCGATGAAGTTCCGGACCATCTCGTTCACCCGGGAGCGGGGCTCCAGGAAGTCCGTGTTCTCCAAGAGGTCCCGGATTCTGCCGGCGTATTTGCTCAGGCGGAAGAAATAGGCCTCCTCCTCCGCGTCCTGGACCTCCCGGCCGCAGTCGGGGCACTTGCCGTCCACCAGCTGGCTCTCGGTCCAGAAGGACTCGCAGGGCTTGCAGTATTTCCCCTTGTAGGTCCCCTTGTAGATGTCCCCGTTGTCATGGAGCTTTTTGAAAATCCGCTGGACGGACCGGACGTGGTAGTCGTCGGTGGTGCGGATGAAGCGGTCGTTGGAGATGTTCATCAGCTTCCACAAATCCAGCACGCCCCGGGGGCCCTCCACGATGCGGTCCACGAATTCCTGGGGTGTGACGCCGGCCTCCCTGGCCTTGTCCTCGATTTTCTGGCCGTGCTCGTCGGTGCCGGTGAGGAACATGACGTCCTCCCCCAGCAATCGGTGGTAGCGGGCCAGCACGTCGGTGGCCACGGTGCAGTAGGTGTGGCCGATGTGGAGCTTGTCCGAGGGGTAGTAGATGGGCGTGGTGATATAGAATTTTTTCTTCTCCATGGCTGTTCTCCTTTGAAACGGCGGCCCCGAATGGAAGGGACGCCGGGATTGACGGGGTGCAATTGGTTTATTATACCGAAAGCGGCGGGAAATTACAAGTTGTCCTGCCCAATTTCATCCGCCTGGAAATGGCGTATGATTTTGCATGGATTTCCTGCGGCAGTACCGGGTGAGAGGACGTATAAATCTGTACGTTGGACGCGATCAACACCCGGCTTCCAATTTTGATCGGCATATTGTCCACAAAGGTGCAGTTCATATTGATGATCACGTCACTGCCTATGAAGATGTTTTTTCCATGGTCGCAATGAAAGGGCGTGTCAATCGCCACGTTTTCGCCCATCCCGCCCAACAGCTCTCTGAGGATGGCGCTCCGATAACCGCGCGGCACCGGCCTCTCAACCGCGCTCCCCCTCCTCGTCCGCCAGACTCCCGTGCCGCTTCCACCGTCCCGAGAGGTACCACCCCACGGACAGCGCCAGCCCCACGGTCCAGCCCACGGCCATGCCATAATACATATAGTCCGGCCCGTAGTGGTCCGCCAGCCAGTAGACCGCCGGGACCCGGACCAGGATCAGGGACAGAATCACGTCCACCATGGGGAACACGCTGTCCCCGGCGCCCCGCATGGCGTTGTTCAGGCAGAACATGACGGCGAACATGAAGTAGAAGGGCATGATGCACTGGAGGTACACGGCCCCGGCGTGAATCACCGCCGGGGTGGGGGAGAAGAAGGCCACCAGAGGCTCCCGGAAGGGCATGAGGACCGCCGTCATCAACACCGCCCAGACGGCGGAGAGGGTGACGGTGACCCGGATGCCCCGCCGGGCCCGGTCAGGATTCCTCGCGCCGATGTTCTGGCCCACGAAGGAGATGACGGCGCTGGACAGGCTCTGGATGGGCAGGAAGGCCAGCTGGTCCAGCCGGAAGCCCACGTTGTACCCGGCGGTGAACTCCTTGCCGTAGGCGTTGATCCGCCCCATGACCACCATGGCCCCCAGGGCAACCAAAGACATCTGCACCCCCGCCGGGAGGCCGATGCCCATGATCTGCCGAAAGAGGGCCCGGTCGAATCTCCGGGGAATGAGGCGGAGGGAGATCTCCGGGTAGCGCCGGTTGATGTAGAACACGCCGAAGAGCCAGGAAAACGCCTGGGCGATGATGGTCCCCAGGGCCACGCCCAAGACCCCCAGGCCGAAGGCCAGCACCAGGAGAAGGTCCAGGACGATGTTCAGCACCGAGGCGGAAGCCAGGAACAGCAGGGTGCTCCGGCTGTTCCCAAGACCCCCCAGAATGCCGGAGTTCAGGTTATAGCCGATGCTGCCGATGAGCCCGGCGCAGACCACCATCAGGTAGAGGTACGCCTCCCCGTAGGCCGCCTCCTCCACCTGGAGCAGGCGGAGGATGGGCCCCACCGCCAGCAGGGCCAGGGCCGTCAGGGGGAGGATGGAGGCGAGAAAGGCGGCGTAGATGGTGTCCACCGCGTCCCGGACCCGGTCCATTTTTCCCGCGCCGAAGAACTGGGCGATGACCACCGTGCCGCCGCTGGAGAGGCCGATGAAGAGGGAGGAGAACATGGTCAAAACCGGGAAGCCCACCCCCACCGCGGCCAGGGCCCCGTCCCCCACGTAGCGCCCCACCACCCAGCTGTCCACCATGTTGTACAGCTGCTGGAGGAGGCTCCCCGCCAGAAGGGGCAGGGCGAAGTGGAGGATGTGCCCGGCGGGGCTGCCCGCGGTCATGTCCCGGAGGCCGCTGTTTTGTCTCATGTCTCAGCCCTCCAGCAGAACGCCCAGGTCCCGCAGGACCTCCCGGACCCGGGAGAAGGCGTCCTCGTCCGGGCAGGAGAGGGTGTGAAGGTGGATGCCCCCGGTGAGGTCCGAGAGGGGCCGGGCCCCCTCCCCGGCGCAGCGGGAGAGGAACTGGCCCACGTCGTAGCGGCTGGAGAGCTGGAGGGGCCCGGTGAGCTGGCCGTAAATGGGGTGCTCCACGATGACGTCCAGCACGGCGCAGCCCTGGTCCACCACGGCGCAGAGCTCCGCCTCCATGCCCGCCGCGTCGTGGCGGCAGGCCACCCGGCGGATGAGGCCCTGGTCGGCCTTCAGAATGATGTAGCCCCTGGGGGTGGCGGAGATGTCCGCCCCGGAGGCCCGGAGCAGGGCCACGTCCCCCACCACCGCCTGACGGCTGACGGAGAAGCGCTCCGCCAGAAACCCCGCGCTGACGGGGCGGCTGGACTGCCGCAGGTATTTCAAGATGGCCCGCCGCCGTTCCTCTGCCCGCATAGTGGTCCCTCCCAACGATTCAAGTGTCTGAGTCAAAAAGCAGTATACCACGGTTGGGAGAAAAAGAAAAGGAATTTGACAAAGAGGCCGGCGCCGTGTTGGGATGGAGGCTCAGCCGGGATTCGCGCGCGAGTTTGAACAAAGGAGGCAGTCTTGTGAACATCGAATACGTACAAGTGAATGGAACGGATATCGCGGTGGTTTCCGGCGATCAGGCGGAGATCGGCACCTCACAGGCCGCTCTGGAGCTGGCCATGACCGTGAAATACGAGGCGGGGACGGAGCGCGTCGCCATCGACAAGGAGGCGCTGGGGGAGGACTTTTTCATCCTCAGCACCGGCGTGGCCGGGGAGATCCTCCAGAAATTCGTGAATTACCATGTGAAAGCCGCCGTGTTCGGCGATTATTCCCGCTATACCAGCAAGCCCCTCCGGGACTTCATCCATGAGTCCAACAAGGGGAGGCACTTCTTCTTCGCCGCCACCAGGGAAGAGGCCCTGGAGCGGCTGAGCCAGACAAATTGACCGATGTGCGCAGATTCCGGTTTTCAGGCGGCCGCCCCCTCGGGGCGGCCGCTGCTCTTTTCGGGGCCCTAACAAAAATTCCCTTGCAAAACCGGGAGAGTTCGCCTATACTGTATAATCAGAATGACCATGCGCCCGGACGGGACTCAGGCCGGGCGCGCGGCACATGGAGAGAAGGTGAGAACGAATGTCCCTGGAAGCGATCGAGAAGGTGACGCGGGCGGAAAGCGAGGCCCGGGAGCGCCGCGCCGCCGCCGAGGCGGAGGCGAAGCAGATCGTCGCCGACGCGGAGAAGGAAGGTCAGGCGCTCTTGCAAAGGGCCCGGAGCGCCGGAGCGGAGAGCGGCCGGGAGCTGCTGCGGCAGGCGGAGGAACGGGCCGCGGCCGCGGCGGAAAAAACCGCGCGGGCCGCGGAGGCGGACGCCGCCAGGCTGCGGGAGGCCGCGGGAAAACGCCTGGAGGCTGCGGCGGAGTTTATTGTCGGAAGGGTTGTGAGCAACTGAGATGGCCATTGTAAAAATGAAAAAGCTCCGCGTCATGGCCATGGCCGACAGCCGGGACGCCCTCCTGCGGGAGCTTCTGCGCCTGGGCTGTGTGGAGATCAGCGAGCCCGCCGGGAAGCTCTCGGACCCCGCCTGGGCGGCGCTGCTGCGGCGGGACGCCTCCCGGCTTGCGGAGACGAAGAACGAGCAGGGAGAGGCCAACGCCGCCCTGGACGCCCTGAAGCGCTATGGCGGGACCAAGGACGGCCTCTTCATTCAGCGCCGGGCGGTCAGCGAGGCGGAGTTCCTCAGCGACGAGACCCTGGAGACCTCCCGGGCCGTCAGCGGAAAGATCAACGGGTACTTGCAGGACCTCTCCCGCCTCCAGGGGGAGGAGAACCGCCTCCTGAGCCGGAGGGCCGGGCTGGTCCCCTGGGTCCCCCTGGACATGCCCCTGGAGCTGAGCGGGACGGAGAACGCGGTGTTCCGCCTGGGGGTCCTCCCCGGGGCGGCGGACACCGCCGCCATCCGCGACGAGCTGGCGGACATCCTGGCGGAGCTCTATGAGGTCAGCGGGGACAAGCAGCAGCGCTGCTGCCTCCTCATCGCCCACCGGGCGGAGGAGGAGAAGGCCCTGGAGGTCCTGCGGCCCCACGGGTTCAGCGTGACCGCCTTCCAGGGGGTCACGGGCACGGCGGCGGAGAATGTCCGGGACATGGACAAGACCCTGGAGGAGAACCACGCCAGGCGGCGGGAGGCCGAGGCCGCCATCGCCGCCCTGGCCCCGGAGCGGGACAGGCTCCGGCTCTACGCCGACCGGCTTGCCGCCGAGGCGGCGGAGGACCAGAACACCGAGCGCCTCCTCACCGACGGGACCATCGTCTTCTTCGAGGGCTGGGCCCCGGCGGAGAACCTGACGGAGGTCCAGGCCCTGCTGGACGGCAGGGGCTGCGCCTGGGAGGCGGAGGACCCGGCCGAGGAGGACATCCCCGACGTGCCGGTGCGCCTCAAGAACAACTGGTTCACCAAGCCCCTGAACATGGTGACGGAGATGTACTCCCTCCCCGCGTACAACAACGTGGACCCCAACCCCCTCATGGCGCCGTTTTTCATTCTGTTCTACGGCATCATGATGGCGGACATGGGCTACGGCATTCTGATGTTCCTGGCGGGCACCATCGTGGCGAAGAAATTCCGGCCCAAGGGCACCATGGGCCACATGATGGGCCTTTTGCAGCTCTGCGGCGTCTCCACCTTCTTCTGGGGCGCGCTGACCGGCGGCTTCTTCGGCGACTTCCTGACCCAGGTGGTGAAGCTCACCACCGGCGGAGACTTCGCCCTTCCGGCCCTCTTCACGCCGCTGAACGACACGCTGATGATCCTCGTGGGGGCCATGGCCCTGGGATTGGTCCAGATCGTCACCGGCATGGCCATCAGCTTCATCCGCAAGCTGAAAGCCGGGCAGGTGCTGGACGCCATTTTCGAGGAGGTCACCTGGTGGATCGTCTTCATCGGCATCGGCCTGATGGCGGTGGGCGTGACGAACCTGGTGCTCTACGCGGGCCTGGCCCTGATCGTCATCGGGCCCCTGGTCACCGGCCAGGGCTTCGGCAAGGTCATGGGCATCTTCGGCTCCCTCTACAACCACGTGACGGGCTATTTCGGGGACATTCTGTCCTACGCCCGTCTCATGGCCCTGATGCTGGCGGGCAGCGTCATCGCCCAGGTGTTCAACACCCTGGGGGCGATTCCCGGCAACATCATCATTTTCCTTGTGATCTCCCTGGCGGGCAACGCGCTGAACTTCGCGCTGAACCTGCTGGGCTGCTACGTCCACGACCTCCGGCTCCAGTGCCTGGAGTACTTCGGCAAGTTCTATGAGGACGGCGGCAAGCCCTTCCGGCCCCTGGCCATGGAGACCAGATACGTGGACATTACAAAGTAATCAAATTTTAGGAGGAATACAACTATGAATGGACAGGATCTTATTCTGGCAATCGAACAGAACGCGGCCGCCGGCTCCTTCATCGGCGCCTTCGGCGGATTGGCCCTGGCTCTGCTGGGCGCGGGCCTCGCGGCGGTGCTCCCCGGCATCGGCTCTGCCAAGGGCACCGGCATCGCCGGCGAGGCGGGCACGGGCCTTCTGTGCCAGGACCCCGGCAAGTTCGGCAAGGTCATGATCCTCCAGGTCATCCCCGGCACCCAGGGCCTGTACGGCCTCGTGGTGTGGTTCTTCGCCATCTTCTCCATGGGCCTGCTGGGCGGCGAGCTGCCCCAGATGACCATCGCCCAGGGCTGCCAGTACCTCTTCGCCTGCCTGCCCATGGCTCTGGGCGGCCTGTTCTCCGCCATCGCCCAGGGCCGCGTGGCCGCCGGCTCCATCAACATCCTGGCCAAGAAGCCCGACGACTGGTCCAAGGGCATGGTGCTCTGCATCACCGTGGAGTTCTACGCCATCCTGTCTCTGCTGGCTTCCATGCTGATGATCATCAACATCTCCTGATCACCCCGAAGAAAGGGGATTGAACCATGAACGGAATTGAAAAAATCACCCGGCGCATCGGCGCCGACGCCCAGGCGGAGATCGACCGCGTCCTGGGCGAGGCCCGGGCCGAGGCGGAGAAGATCACCGCCCGGTACAAGGCCCAGGCGGACGCCGAGGCGGCGGACCTGGACGCCCGGAACAAGAAGGCCGCCGCCGAGCGGGAGGAGCGCCTGGCCGGCACGGCCCAGATGGAGGCCCGGAAGGCCGCCCTGGCCGCGAAGCAGGAGATGGTGGAGAAGGCCTATGACCTGGCTCTCCGAAAGCTCTGCTCCCTGCCGGAGGAGAAGTACACCGCCGTGCTGGCGGGGCTGCTGATCCAGGCGTCCTCCACCGGGAAGGAGGAGGTCATCTTCTCCGAGGCCGACCGCCGCAAGGTGGGCAAGGCCGCCGTGGAAAAGGCCAACAAGGACGGCGGCAAAAAACTGACCCTCTCCGGGGAGACCCGTTCCATTCAGGGCGGCTTCATCCTCCGCTCCGAGAACGTGGAGGTCAACTGCGCGTTCGACACCCTGGTGCGCCTGCAGAAGGCGGAGACCGCGGGAGAAGTGGTGAAGAAGCTGTTCTCATAAACAAGGAGGAAGTGTCTTGGCTAAAAAAATCAAAGACACCGATTACCTGGCGATCTCGGCCCGCATCAAGGCCATGGAGACCGGGCTCCTGACACGGGAACGGATGGAACAGGTCCTGGACGCCCGCACGGACGAGGAGGCCGTCAAGCTCCTCCAGGAGTGCGGGTACCCCGAGCTGGACGCACGCAGCCCGGAGGCCATGGACGCCGCCCTCTCGGCGGCCCGGGAGGCCACCCTCTCCGACGTGCTGGACGGCGCGCCGGACCCCAGGTATATCGACATTTTCAAGCTGAAGTATGACTATCACAATATGAAAGCCGTGCTGAAGGCCCAGGCCATGAACACGAGCCCCGACTCCATGCTGATGGACATGGGCCGGGTCGGCGCGGCGGAGCTGAAGGAGGCCGTCCAGTCCGGGCGGCTGGACGAGCTGCCGGAGACCCTGGCCGCCGCGGCGGCGGAGGCCCGGGAGGTGCTGGATTCCACCCGGGATCCCCAGCTCAGCGACATCGTCCTGGACCGCTGGTGCTATCAGGAGATGGCGAATGTGGCCCGGGAGACGGGCAGCGCCTTCCTGGCGGGCTACGTGAAGATCCAGATTGACGCGGCCAACCTCCGCGCCCTGGTCCGCACGTTGCGGATGGGCAAGAGCGGGGACTTCCTGAAAACAGTCCTTCTGGAGGGCGGCGACATCGGCGCGGACGCCGTGGCCGCCGCCGGGAACTCCGGTTCCCTCCAGGAGCTCTACGGCCCCACGCCCCTCCAGGCGGCGGCGGAGGCGGGAGCGGAGGCCCTCCGGGGCGGTCCGCTGACGGACTTCGAGAAGCTCTGCGACGACGCGGTGGGCGAGTATCTGGCCGGGGCGCAGTTCGTGCCCTTCGGCGAGGCCCCGCTGCTGGGCTATCTGGCCGCCCGGGAGACCGAGTATACCAACATCCGCATCCTGCTGATGGGCCGCGGGGCGGGCCTGCCCGCCGACGTGATCCGTTCCCGGCTGCGGAACGGCTATGTGTAAGGCGGTGAGGTGACATTATGGCTATGACCTATCAGATCGCCGCCATCGGCGATTGGGAGTCCGTCATGGGCTTCCGGGCCCTGGGACTGGACACCTACCCCGTCGTGGACGCGGCGGAGGCCAGGGAGAAAATCCGCGAGCTGGCCAAAGGAAACTGCGCCGTGATTTACCTTACGGAGCAGCTGGCGAAGGATCTGGAGGACGTGATCTCCCGCTACAAGGACGAGATCCGTCCCGCCATCATCCTCATCCCCGGCCGCCAGGGGTCCCTGGGCATCGGCAGGAACAATATCCAGCGCGCCATCGAACGCGCCGTGGGCGCGGACATCCTGTAGCCTCTTAAAGAGGGGACTTCGTCCCCCCTTTAGATTCCCCCCACCAGTCTGCGGACTGGTGAGCGCGCCCAAGGCGCGCGAGTCGAGGAATTTTTGTGACGCGCATGTCGTCGCAAAAATGATTCAATTTCCCGCAAATCTATCCTGAAAGAAGGTTTTAGAGTTTGAGCGGCAAAGTTGTTAAAGTTTCCGGGCCGCTGGTGGTCGCCACGGGCCTCTCCAACGCCAACATGAGCGACGTGGTCCGCGTCGGCCCCCAGCGCCTGATCGGCGAGATTCTGACCATGAAGGGCGACGCCGCCTCCATCCAGGTCTACGAGGAGACCTCGGGCCTCGGCCCCGGCGCCGTCGTGGAGACCACCGGAGCGCCCATGAGCGTGGAGCTGGGCCCCGGCATGATCGAGGGCATCTATGACGGCATCCAGCGCCCGCTGGAGAAGATCATGGAGAAGGTCCACGGCAACAACATCACCCGCGGCGTGGAGGTCTCCCCCCTGGATCACGAGAAAAAGTGGGACTTCACCGCCACGGCGAAAGCCGGGGACAAGGTGATTGGCGGCGACGTCATCGGCACCGTCCCCGAGACCCCCGTGGTGCTCCACAAGATCATGGTGCCCCCCAATCTGAAGGGCACCATCAGGACCATCCAGAGCGGCAGCTACAAGGTCACCGACACCGTGGCCACCCTCACCACCGAGGACGGAAAAGACGTGCCTCTGACCATGGTGCAGAAATGGCCCGTCCGTGTCGGCCGGCCCTATGAGAAGAAGTACTCTCCCGAGCGTCCCCTGTGCTCCGGCCAGCGGATCATCGACACCATGTTCCCCATCGCCAAGGGCGGCACCGCCGCCGTCCCCGGCCCCTTCGGCTCCGGCAAGACCGTGGTCCAGCACCAGCTGGCCAAGTGGTCCGACGTGGACATCGTGGTCTACATCGGCTGCGGCGAGCGGGGCAACGAGATGACCGACGTTCTCCGGGAGTTCCCCGAGCTGAAGGACCCCCGCACCGGCGAATCCCTGATGAAGCGGACGGTGCTGATCGCCAACACCTCCGATATGCCCGTGGCGGCCCGTGAGGCCTCCGTCTACACCGGCATCACCATCGCGGAGTACTTCCGGGACATGGGCTATGACGTGGCCGTCATCGCCGACTCCACCTCCCGCTGGGCCGAGGCCCTCCGCGAGATGTCCGGCCGTCTGGAGGAGATGCCCGGCGAAGAGGGCTACCCCGCCTACCTCTCCTCCCGTCTGGCCCAGTTCTACGAGCGGGCCGGCTCCGTGGAGTGCATCGGCTCCGACGAGCGCCGGGGCAGCCTGACCGCCGTGGGCGCCGTGTCGCCTCCGGGCGGCGACCTTAGTGAGCCCGTCTCCCAGGCCACCATGCGGATCGTCAAGGTCTTCTGGGCCCTGGACGCGTCCCTGGCCTACAAGCGGCACTTCCCCGCCATCAACTGGCTGAACTCCTACTCCCTGTATCTGGACACCCTGAAGCCCTGGTTTGACGAGAACTTCGGCGAGGACTTCATGAAGGACAGAAGCAAGGCCATGAGCATCCTCCAGCAGGAGGCCAGCCTGAACGAGATCGTCCAGCTGGTGGGCAAGGACGCCCTGTCCCCCTCCGACCAGCTGACCCTGGAGGTTGCCCGGATGGTCCGGGAGGACTTCCTCCAGCAGAACGCCTTCACCGACATCGACGGCTATTCCAGCTACGACCGCCAGGGCAAGCTCCTGGCGCTGATCCTCCGCTACGAGGTTCTGTGCCGGGACGCCATCGCCAAGGGGGCGGACGTGATGAAGCTCTTCGACATCCCCGTCCGGGAGAAGATCGGCCGGGCCAAGAGCGTCCCCGCCGACGAGTATGTCAAGGCCTATGAGGAGTTCCGGACCGAGATGGAAGCCGAGATCGCCGAGATCGCGGCCCAGGGAGGTGACCAGTAATGATTCGTGAATACAAAACCGTAGAGGAGATCGTCAGCCCCCTGATGATGGTCCGGATGGTGGAGAACGTCACCTACAACGAGCTGGTGGAGGTGGAGCTCCACGACGGCACCACCCGCCGGGGCCAGGTGCTGGAGGTCAACGGCGACACCGCCGTGGTCCAGCTCTTCGAGTCCGCCGCCGGCATCAACATGGCCGACGCCAAGGTCCGCTTCCTGGGCCACCCCCTGCAGCTGGGCGTGTCCGGCGACATGCTGGGCCGGGTCTTCAACGGCATGGGCCGCCCCATCGACGGCGGCCCCGACATCCTGCCGGAGGAGTACCGGGACATCGACGGCCTGCCCATGAACCCCGCCGCCCGGGACTACCCCAACGAGTTCATCCAGACCGGCGTCTCCACCATCGACGGCCTGAACACCCTGGTCCGGGGGCAGAAGCTGCCCATCTTCTCCGGCTCCGGCCTGCCCCACGCCAATCTGGCGGCGCAGATCGCCCGGCAGGCCAAGGTGCTGGGAGACGAGAGCGCCAACTTCGCCGTGGTCTTCGCCGCCATCGGCATCACCTTCGAGGAGTCGGAGTTCTTCGTCAACGAGTTCAAGCGCACCGGGGCCATCGACCGCACCGTCCTGTTCTCGAACCTCGCCAACGACCCCGCCGTCGAGCGCATCGCCACCCCCCGCATGGCCCTGACCGCCGCGGAGTATCTGGCCTTTGAGAAGGACATGCACGTCCTGGTCATCATGACCGACATCACCAACTACGCCGAGGCCCTCCGGGAGGTCTCCGCCGCCAAGAAGGAGGTCCCGGGCCGCCGCGGCTTCCCGGGCTACCTGTACACGAACCTGGCGACGCTGTACGAGCGGGCCGGCCGGCAGCTGGGGAAGAAGGGCTCCATCACCCTGATTCCCATCCTGACCATGCCCGAGGACGACAAGACCCACCCCATCCCCGACCTGACGGGCTATATCACCGAGGGCCAGATCATTCTGAGCCGGGCCCTGTACCGCCAGGGCATCCATCCCCCCGTGGACGTGCTGCCCAGCCTCAGCCGTCTGAAGGACAAGGGCGTGGGCAAGGGCAAGACCCGGGAGGACCACGCGGACACCATGAACCAGCTCTTCGCGGCCTACTCCACCGGCAAGGACAACAAGGAATTGATGTCCATTCTGGGCGAGGCGGCCCTGACCCCCACGGACCTGCTGTACGCCAAGTTCGCCGACGAGTTCGAGCGGCGCTACGTGAACCAGGGCTATGAGGAGAACCGCTCCATTTTCGAGACCCTGGACCTGGGCTGGGAGCTCCTCAGCATCCTGCCCAAGGCGGAGCTGAAGCGGATCAAGCCCGAGCTGATCGAGAGATACTGGCCGAAAAAAGACGAGCAGTAAGGAGGGGTGAGCCATGGCGAATATCACGGTAAGCCCCACCCGAATGGAGCTCACCCGCCTCAAGGGCAAGCTGCGCACCGCTCAGCGGGGCCACAAGCTGCTGAAAGACAAGCGGGATGAGCTGATGAAGCAGTTCCTGGAGACGGTCCGGGAGGTCCGGGCCCTCCGGGCGGAGGTGGAGGAGGAGCTGATGACGGTCCACGGGGCCTTCACGGTGGCCTCCGCCCTGATGAGCTCCGAGGCCATGGAGCAGGCCCTGCTCTACCCCAAGCAGAGCGTGGTCCTGACCCAGACCACCCAGAACATCATGTCCGTCAACGTGCCGGTGTACGACTTCCAGACCCAGACCCGGTCGGATTCGGATATCTATCCCTACGGCTTCGCGGCCACGTCCGGCGAGCTGGACACGGCGGTGGACGCTCTGGGCAAGGTGTTCCGGAAGCTCCTGAAGCTGGCGGAGATCGAGAAATCCGCCCAGCTGATGGCGGAGGAGATCGAGAAGACCCGGCGGCGCGTCAACGCCCTGGAGTACGTCATGATCCCCGACACCCAGGAGGCCATCCGGTATATCAACATGAAGCTGGACGAAAACGACCGCGCGACCACCATCCGGCTTATGAAGGTCAAGGACATGATTTTGAAGGAATCCCTGGAGGAGAAGCGGGAGGCCACCGCCAAGGCGGTCAAGGCCTTCGGCGCCACCGAGGAGGCCCCGGCGGAGGTCTGAGACCGCCCAAGGGAAAACATGAAAAAGCAAAGAGGGAGCCGCCCGCCGGGCGGCTCCCTCTTGCATGCCGACAAGGCATATTTTACAAGGACAGGAAAAACGAAAAGACGAGCGAAGCCCGTCTTTTCATGTTGGAGGTGACACCCGGATTTGAACCGGGGAATCAGGGTTTTGCAGACCCTTGCCTTACCACTTGGCTATGTCACCATCTATAACCTATTATATGCGAACTCCGGGAAAAAGTCCACCCCTTTTTAAAAAAATCTCAAATTTTTTTGCCTCCCCGTTTTCCCCCGTACCCCGCAATCCCGCCGCGAGCGCAGCAAAGCGGTGTCAAAGTCCCGCCGCGAACGAAGTGATGCGGCGTAAAACCCCGGGGCCCCCCGCCGGAACGTAAGCGGAGCGGTTCCGGTGGGGAAGCGAAGGAATTCCCACCATAGTGCAGTTTTCGGCGGAGCCGGAAACGGAACGGTGGTGGGAATTCCTGAGCTGGAGCGGGCAACGAGGCTCGAACTCGCTACCTCCACCTTGGCAAGGTGGCGCTCTACCAGATGAGCTATGCCCGCATGCAGGACATCCTGCGGATGTCCATAAGTGGTGCCCAGAGCCGGAATCGAACCAGCGACACGTGGATTTTCAGTCCACTGCTCTACCAACTGAGCTATCTGGGCAAGTGGCGACCCGGAACGGGCTCGAACCGTCGACCTCTAGCGTGACAGGCTAGCGTTCTAACCAACTGAACTACCGGGCCGTAACCTTTCGTGGAGGGGGGCTCAAGAGAGAAAAGCTGGTGGGAACAACTGGACTCGAACCAGTGACCCCCTGCTTGTAAGGCAGATGCTCTAACCAGCTGAGCTATGCTCCCAAGTCACCGCCCACGTCAAACGGCATTGACTAGTATACGAAAAGAATCCGGTTTTGTCAAGGCGTATTTCAAAATTTTTTGGTTTTTTCTGAAAATCGAAAGCCGGCCCCCGGGGCCCTCAGAGCCGCCCCGCCAGTTTTCGGAGCTGGGCCTGGAATTCCTCCGGCAGGGGACAGGAGAGCTCCACCGCCTCCCCGGTCCGGGGATGGAGAAACCGCAGTCCCACGGCGTGGAGGCACTGGCCCTGAAGGCCCGGGACGGGTTTCCCATAGACCGTATCCCCCAGGATGGGGCGGCCCAGGTGGGCCAGGTGGACCCGGATCTGGTGGGTCCGCCCGGTCTCCAGGCGGCAGCGGAGATGGGTGCAGCCCGGGTAACGCTCCAGCACCTCCCAGTGAGTGACGGCGGGCCGGCCACCCGGGACGACGGCCATCTTCTTCCGGTCCGTGGGACAGCGCCCGATGGGGGCGTCCACCGTCCCCCGGTCCTCCCGGAAGCTCCCCAGGGCGAGGCACTCGTAGGTTCGGGCCAGACTGTGGTCCTGGAGCTGGGCGGCCAGGGCCTGATGGGCGAAGTCGTTCTTGGCGGCGATGATGAGGCCGGAGGTGTCCCGGTCGATGCGGTGGACGATGCCGGGGCGCAGGGCCCCGCCCACGCCGGAGAGACTCCCGCCGCAGTGGTGCAGCAGGGCGTTGACCAGGGTGCCGTCCGGGTGCCCCGGGGCGGGGTGGACCACCAGGCCCTTGGGCTTGTTCACCACGATGACGTCGGCGTCCTCATAGACCACGTCCAGGGGGATGTCCTGGGGGACGGCGTCCAGGGGCTCCGGGTCCGGCAGGGTGACGGTCAGGACCTCCGTGCCGGTGAGCCTGTGGTTCTTCGCCAGGGGTTTGCCGTTCAGGGAGACCCGGCCCTCCTCCAGGAGGCGCTGGGCGGCGGAGCGGGTCAGGCCCTCCACCTGGGCGGACAGCCACACGTCCACCCGCTTCCCGGCGTCAGGCTCCGTTGGCCGGAGCGTCAGCGTTTCCATGGGGCTTCTCCTTTTTCTTGTCGTACTTCTCGTAGAACCACTGATAGTAGACGAGGCCCAGAACGCAGCCGGAGACGATGCAGATGTCCGCCACGTTGAAGACGGGGTAGCTCTCGTAAAACTGGAAGTGGAACATGTCCACCACGTAGCCCAGGCGCGCCCGGTCCAGGATGTTCCCCAGGCCCCCGGAGATGATGAGGCAGCAGGCCAGGGTCCCCGTGGGGTGCCGGACCACCCGGCGGACCAGCAGGGTCAGCAGGACCAGGAGGATGCAGCTGGTGGCGATGACCAGCAGCCAGCGCTCCCCGGAGAAGCTGGACCAGGCCGCGCCGTAGTTGTGGACGGCCTTCAGCTCCACAAGGCCCGGCAGGAGGGGGCGGGTTTCCCCCAGGGGCAGGGTGAGGGTGATGTGCCGTTTGACCCACTGGTCCAGGGCCAGCAGGGCCAGGGCCAGCAGGGCGGAGAGGGCGGTGAAGGGCATGGCGGGTCCTCCTTTGGGAAGCGGAGTTTTTTCTGGAATCCCCTTGCAATTTTTGGCGAAAGGGAGTACAATGAAAAAGGAAACATAAAGCGGCAGGCCGTCGGGTGCGGAATCACCCAACGGCCCTGTACGAGTGTCGGAAGCACTCAGCACAGCAGGATCAACCTGCACCACAGGCTTATTATACCCTCATCCCCCTCTTTTTTCAAGGGTATTTTAAGAGCTGTGCGTCCGCATTTCACGCGGCGCTGAGTCGAAGGACCCGGCGCCGCCTTATGTTTCCGGCGGACGCCGGGCGGAGGGACAAAAAATCCATGTTCGTTCCAACAGACGTTTGACCTCCCTCCGCCCGGGGACTCCGTCCGCCGGAACACACGAAAAAAGAGAGGCCGGAAGAACGGCCTCTCTTTTTTGTCTCCTCAGGCGGGAATCTCCTCCCTGGTCACCAGCAGCCTGCTGTCCTCCACCGTCAGGGCGGCGGTGTCGCCCTCCTTGAGGGTGCCGTCCAGCATCCGCTCGGCCACGGCGTCCTCCACCTTGCTCTGGATGCAGCGGCGGAGGGGGCGGGCGCCGTACTTGGGGTCGTAGCCCTCCCGGACCAGCTCCGCCACGGCCTCGTCGGAGGCGTTCAGGTGCAGGCCCATGGCCTCCATTCGGGCGGAGACGGTCTCCAGCATCCGGCGGGCCACCTCGCGGATGTCCTCCTCCGTCAGGGAGCGGAAGACGATGATGTCGTCGATCCGGTTCAGGAACTCCGGCCGGAAGGTCTGGCGGAGCTCCGCCAGGACGGTCTCCCTGGCCTGCTGGAATTTCTTCTCCGCGTCGTCGGCGGGGGTGTCCTCGTGGTTGAAGCCCAGGCGGGTCCCGGCGGTGGTGAGGCTCTTGGCCCCGATGTTGCTGGTCATGACGATGACCGTGTTCTTGAAGTCCACCGTCCGGCCCTGGGAGTCCGTGATGCGGCCGTCGTCCAGAATCTGGAGGAGGATGTTCCACACGTCCTCATGGGCCTTCTCGATCTCGTCGAAGAGGACCACGGAATAGGGCTTCCGCCGGACCTTCTCGGTGAGCTGGCCGCCCTCCTCGTGGCCGACATAGCCCGGGGGGGAGCCGATGAGGCGGGACACCGTGTGCCGCTCCATATACTCCGACATGTCGATCCGGATGATGGCGGACTCGTCGCCGAACATGGCCTCCGCCAGGGATTTGCACAGCTCGGTCTTCCCCACGCCCGTGGGGCCCAGGAAGAGGAAGGAGCCCGTGGGCCGCTTGGGGTCCTTCAGCCCCACCCGGCCCCGGCGGATGGCCCGGGCCACGGCCTTCACGGCCTCGTCCTGGCCCACCACCCGCTTGTGGAGGATGTCCTCCATGTGCAGGAGGCGGGCGCCCTCGTCCTCCGTCAGGCGGGTGACGGGGATGCCCGTCCAGCCCGCCACCACGGCGGCGATGTCCTCCGCCGTGACGGGGCGGTGCTGCCGGGGGCTGGTGCGGCGCTTCTCCCGCTCCTGCTCCACCTGGTCCTGATAGTTGCTCTCGATGTCCCGGAGCTGGGCGGCGGTCTCATAGTCCTGACGCGCGATGGCGGCCTCCTTGTCCTTCGCCAGGGCGGCGATCTTCTCCTCCAGGCTTTTCAGCTCCGGGGAGATCTCCTCCTGCTCCATGCGGACCCTCGACGCGGCCTCGTCCATCAGGTCGATGGCCTTGTCGGGGAGGAAGCGGTCGGAGATATACCGGGCGGAGAGGCTGACGGCGGCCTCCAGGGCCTCGTCGGTGAGCTGGAGCTTGTGGTGCTGCTCGTACTTCTCCCGGAGGCCCTTCAGAATCTCCAGGCTGGCCTCCTGGCTGGGCTCGCCCACCTGGACGGGCTGGAAACGGCGCTCCAGGGCGGCGTCCTTCTCGATATACTTCCGGTACTCGTTCAGGGTGGTGGCGCCGATGACCCGGATCTCGCCCCGGCCCAGGGCGGGCTTGATGATGTTGGCCGCGTCCACGGCCCCCTCGGCGCTGCCGGCCCCCACGATGGTGTGGAGCTCGTCGATGAAGAGGATCACGTCCCCGGACTTCTTCACCTCGTCCAGGGCCTTCTTGATCCGTTCCTCAAACTCGCCCCGGTACTTGGTGCCGGCCACCATGCCGGAGAGGTCCAGGGAGAGGATGCGCTTGTCCAGCAGGTCGTCGGGCACGTCCCCCAGGACGATCTTCCGGGCGAGGCCCTCGGCGATGGCGGTCTTGCCCACGCCGGGCTCGCCAATGAGGCAGGGGTTGTTCTTCGTCCGGCGGGAGAGAATCTGAATCACCCGCTGGATTTCGTCGTCCCGGCCCACCACCGGGTCCAGCTTGCCGTTCCGGGCGTCGGCGGTCAGGTCCCGGGTGAACTCCCGGAGGGTCTTCCCGCTTCCGCCGCCGGCCCCGCCGGAGGAGGGGCCCCGGTCGTCCCGGGGGGCGGCGGGCTGGCGGCTCTGGGGCCGCTGGTTCAGCTTCTGCATCAGGGCGGCGTACAGGGGCCGGGCCTCCACCCCCGCGGTGCGGAGGATGCGGACGGCCATGTTGTTCCCCTCCCGCAGGAGGCCCGCCAGCAGGTGCTCGGTGCCCACACAGGGGCTGCCGCCCCGGACGGCGTCCTCCACGGCGATCTCCACCACCCGGCGGGCCCGGGGGGTCAGGCCCTGGGCGGGGTTCCCGCCGGGGAGGCCCGCCCCCACGCTGCGCTTGATGATCTGGACGATCATGTCGTCGGTGAGCCCGGCCTCCAGGAGCACGTCGTGGGCGGCGCCCTGGTCCTCCCGGATGAGGCCCAGAAGCAGGTGCTCGGTGCCCACGTACCCGTGGCCCAGCTCCCCCGCGGCCTCCTGGCTGAGGCGGAGGGACTCCTCCGCGCCGGGGCTGAATTTTTTCTCGTTCATATGCGGTACACTTCCTTTCGTGAAGGTCGGGTTTCAGTTTCCTTCCATGCCGTGAATTTGGTCCCGGAGCTCCGCCGCCCGCTCGAAGTTCTCGGCGGCGACGGCCTTTTGCATCTCCATCCGCAGGGCGTTGAGCTGGCGCTGTCTGGAGATGTCGTTCCGCTCCTCCTGCTCCAGGAGGGGGTCCTGGGGCTTTTGGGCCTCCTGCCGCGCCTCCGCCGGGGCGCCCAGGGCGGGCATGTCGGCGAAGAAGTCGTCGAAGGGGCTTTCCAGCATGCGGTTCAGACCGCCCAGGAGGGAGGGGAAGGGAGTGAAGAAGTCGTCGAAGAGGCCGCCGCCGAAGAAGTTCTGCATCATCCGCTGGCTGTGCGCCGCGAGGCGCTGGGTGTAGCCCAGCTTCTCGGCGCAGTCGGCGCACAGGTGCTTTTCGGTGACCTGGCCGTTGACGTTGCTCTGGTAAACAAAGGTGACTTCATTCTTGCCACAATGTTCGCATTTCATAATCAGTACCTCCTATATATCGCAAATGTTTTTGTGAACGTGTTGAATGGGACCGCTTTATTTTATGCGCTAGACCTGGAGAATCAGGACGTTTTTCAGGACGTCCGCCCGGACCTGGTCCCGGAGGTCCCGGGGAACGGCCCCCAGGGCCTTGTCCCCCACGGCGGCCAGCAGGGTCCGGGCCAGGTCCTCCGTCAGAGCCCCGGCCTCCGCCAGGTTGCCCAGGATGGCCCGGGCGGAGGGCAGATCCACCCGGTCCCCCAGGGAGTTGATGACGTGCATCAGCAGGGTTTCCCGGTCCACCCGGACCCGGGTGATGCGGATATACCCGTTGCCGCCCCGGCGGCTCTCCACAATATAGCCCCGCTCGGGGGAGAAGCGGGTGGACATGACGTAGTTGATCTGGCTGGGTACGCAGTTGAACCGCTGGGCAAGCTCCCCCCGCTGGACCTCCAGCACGCCGTCCCCGGTCTCATCCAGGCAGTCCTGGAGAAAGCTGGCAATCAAATCGGAAATCCCCATGGGTGCGCCTCCTAATCTGACTTTGACTATCTTTGATGTTCCGGATGATGTCAGTATAGCACGGCGCGGCGAAATGTCAAGAGGGAATGTTTGACTTTCTTTGACGTTTGTGAAAACAAATTGTGAACGGCAAAATTTTTCCATGGGGGCTTCCACAAAGCTCTTGCTTTTTTTCAAGAGTATGCTACAATGAGGATACAATTCTAATGGAGGTGCAACCCATGGCCTATAAGATCACTTCTGCCTGTGTGAGCTGCGGCGCCTGCTCTGACGCCTGCCCCGCCGGCGCCATCAGCCAGGGCGATGATTCCTACGTCATCGACGCGGCCGCCTGCCTGGACTGCGGTTCTTGCAGCGACACCTGCCCCAACGGCGCCATCGTCCCCGAGGAGTAATCAGGGATACATAAAAAACCCCGCAAGCTCTGCTTGCGGGGTTTTTTATATCGACTTCCCGGTTCGGCCCGCGGTTTTTCAGCGGGCGGGCGGCTTATGGGGCGGATACAGTTCCGCCGGCGGGGGGTTCCGCCGCCAGCTCTCTGCATGTCCACTCTTCGCCGGAGATGTGGTATCGCTCGGGCTCGTCGAGAACCACATCGTGAAACCCGGCCGCCTTGTAGCAGAAATAGGCGGCGGGGTTGTTCTCGAAGACCCCCAGGGACGCCCGCCCGGCGCCATACAGTTCAAAGGCGAATTTCAGCCCCAGACGAAGCATGGCCTTTCCGCAGCCTGTCCCGCGCCTGTCCGGGCTGACGATCACAAATCCGAAACGCAGCTCCTCCGGTGAGCCCCTGGGGGTTCTCAATGTGAAGAAGCCCAGGATTCCGGTTTCGTCAAACGCGGTAAATGGCATGAGAGACTCGACAAAGGCGAAGTCCTTTTCCGAGGCGGGGTAATCTCCAAGCATTCCCGCTGTCCACTGGTAGAAGGTCTTTGGGTCTTGGCACCACGACAAGATCACGGCGGCGTCCGCCGGTTTATATGGTCTGAGTCTGATCATAGGCGTCTCTCCAAACATTCGGTTTTCCGCTCCCATTCGCGGCCTCAGGTTCCCGACAGGTCAAAATCCGGGGTGTACTCCTCCTTGGCGGAGGTGCGCTCCTGGGTGTAGCCGTCCACAATGCCGCAGTTGACCATGTACTCCGCCGCCGCCCGGTACTCCGCCTTCGTCACGTGGCGGCGGAGGTTCCCACTGGCCCCGGGCTGGGGGGTGTACTGGCTCATGAGGGAGAAGAGCACGTCCCCGGGGCGGAAGGTCTCCGCCACCCAGTCGATGACGCGCCGGGTGTTCTCCAGCTCCCCGGGGAGGAGCAGGTGGCGGATCAGCACGCCGGATTTCAAAAGGCCGTTCTCCATGCGGCAGGGGCCCGTCTGGCGGAACATCTCCAGGATGGCCGGGGCGGCATGGTCAAAGTAGTCCGGGGCGGCGGAGTACGTCCCGGCGGGGCCGGGGAGGGCGTATTTCAGGTCGGGGAGATAGATCCGCACCTTCCCCTCCAGCAGGCGGAGGGTTTCGACCTTCTCATAGCCGCCGCAGTTCCAGACCACGGGGACGGGCCAGGGCGCCTCCCCCAGGGCCTCCAGGACGGCGGGGGTGAAATGGGTGGGGGTCACCAGGTCCAGGCAGGCCGCCCCCCGGGCGGCGAGCTCTTGAAAAATCTCCCGGAGGCGGGGAACTGTGACCGGCTTCCCCACGCCGCCCTGGGAGATGGATTTGTTCTGGCAGTAGACGCAGCGGAGATTGCAGCCGGAGAAGAAGACGGCCCCGGCCCCGTGCTCCCCCACGAGACAGGGCTCCTCCCACCGGTGGAGCATCGCCCGGGCCACGACGGGGGCAGAGGGCATCCCGCAGACGCCGCCGGGGCGGTCCGGCGTCCGCTCCGCTTTACAGTTCCGGGGGCAGAGGGTGCAGGTCATAGGGCGTTCACGTCAAAGTCCGGGCCCAGGTCCCCCGCCATCCAGTGGCGGCGGCAGAGGCCGATGTATTTGTCGTTGGCCCCCAGGACCACCTGCTCCCCCTCCTTCAGGACCTTGCCGTTTTCGTCAAAGCGGGCGTTGAAGGTGGCCTTTTTCCCGCACCAGCAGATGGTCTTGACCTCCTCGATCTTGTCCGCCATGACCAGGAGCTGGTAGCTGCCGGGGAAGAGCTCCCCCTTGAAGTCCGCCCGGAGGCCGTAGCACATCACCGGGATGTCCAGCCGGTCCACCAGATCCACCAGGTACATGACCTCTTCCTTTGTGAGGAACTGGGCCTCGTCCACGATGATGCAGGCGTTCTGCTGGAGCTCCATGGCGGACATCTCCCGCATCTCGTCGAAGTACACGCAGGGGTATTCCAATCCGATGCGGGAATGGACCATGTGGTCCCCGTCCCGGGCGTCCAGGCGGGGCTTGACCATCAGGGCCTTCTGGCCCCGCTCCTCGTAGTTGAAGCGGGCCATCAGGGCGTTTGCGGACTTGCTGGAGCCCATGGCTCCATACTTAAAGTATAATTGCGCCATAAATATACAAAGAGCGATCAAATTCGACGAATTATTCCCCGCTCTCTTCCTCCTCTTTTGTTTCTTCGGTTTCCGCCGGGGCGGCAAAGGGATCATAGACCTCCGGCGGGTCCGGCATGCTGAGGACCATCTTTTTGCACTCCCGGCAGAGCCAGACGGTTTTATAACGGCTCCAGCCGCTGTATTCATCCAGCAGGTCCATGGCGTCCCCGTCCAGGCCCCGGATGAGATCGAACTTGTAGACGCCGGGATACCAGCGGACTGCGTCCCGGCCGCCGGTGAGGAAGCCCTGCTCCATCTCCCTGCCGCACCAGGGGCAGGGCTCCGGGGGAAGGCGTTTGGCCTCTTCTTTTTCCTTCGCCTTGGCCTTGCGGTCCTCGTTCCAGGATTTGAGGGCGTCGATGGGATTTTCCCTGGGTTCCTGAGGCTCCGCCGGGCGGGGGGCCGGGCGCTTTTTGCTGGGGTCCCAGTCCCAGGGGTCCTCGTTCTTTTTCCAAAAGGCCATGAGTTTCCTCCTATTCTCTCAGCGCCCGCTCGGCCTCCTCCCGGCAGCGGGCGAAGGCGGAGGGCACGGCGTGGTGCTCCAGACTGTCCACCCAGACGAAATCCCCCGGCCCTCCGCCGGTGACTTCCAGGGTGTAGACGGTCATGCGCCACTCCACGTGTGTAAAGATGTGCCTGGCCGTCAGGCGGTTTTTCCAGGCTTTCGGCTCCAGGCCCCAGGCCCGGACCGCCTCGGCGGCGGCGGGCTCGTCCAGGGCCCCCTCCACGTTGGGAAACTCCCACAGGCCCGCCAGCAGGCCGGCCTCCGGGCGCTTCCGCAGGGCCACCCGGCCCTCCCGGAGGAGGAGGAAGACGGTCTTCTCCTCCACCCGGCGGGATTTCTTCGGGGCCTTCACCGGCAGACTCTCCGCCGTGCCCCGGGCCCTTCCCAGGCACAGCGCCCGGGCGGGGCAGAGGAGGCATTTCGGCGGGCCGTTCGGCACGCAGACGGTGGCCCCCAGCTCCATGAGGGCCTGGTTGAAAATCCGGATGTCCGCCTCCGCCTCCGGGAAAATCTCCTGGACCTGAGCGCGGATGTTCTTTTTTGTCCGGGGGCCGGTGATGTCGCCGTGGTCGTCCGTCAGGCGGGTGACACAGCGGAGGACGTTGCCGTCCACCGCCGCTTCCCTGCGGGCAAAGGCGGCGGAGGCGACGGCGGCGGCGGTGTAGTCTCCGATCCCGGGGAGCTCCAGGAGGCCCTGATACGTGTCGGGGAAGCCCCCCCGGTCCGCCACCAGCTTCGCCGCCCGCTGGAGGTTCCGGGCCCGGCTGTAGTAGCCCAGGCCCTCCCAGAGCTTCATCAGCTGCTCCTCGGGGGCGGAGGCCAGGGCCTCCACCGTGGGGAAGGCTGAGAGAAACCGGGCGTAGTAGCCCAGCACCGCCGCCACCCGGGTCTGCTGGAGCATGATCTCCGAGACCCAGATGCGGTAGGGGTCCCGGGTCCTCCGCCAGGGGAGGTCCCGGGCGCTCTTCCGGTACCACGCCAGCAGGGGCGGGGGGAGACGGGACAAGTTCATGGTGTTTTCGTTCATGGGGAAGATTATAGCACAGATTTTTTGGGCTTGACATACCTAGTAATACTATGTATAATGAGCATAGAAATTCCAGGTATGGAACGGAGGCGGCTTATGAAGAAACAGGCCATTGAGCACACCCGGCTGCTGGCCCTGTCCCTGCTGGCGGGGGAGGACATGTACGGGTATCAGATGATCGTGGAGTTGGCCCGGCGGTCCAACCACACCTTCGACATGAAGGAGGGGACGCTGTACCCGGTGCTCCACGGGCTGGAGCAGGAGGGCTTTGTGGAGGCGTACCGGAAGCAGGCCCCCACGGGCCGGGAGCGGAAGTACTACCACCTCACCCGGAAGGGCCAGGGGGCCCTCCAGGAGGAGGAGGCCGCGTGGAAGCGCTATTCCGGGGCGGTGAACGACGTGCTCCGGGGCGGGGCGGAGGCGGAGCCGGTATGACCCGGGGAGAGTTTTTGGACCGGGTGCTCCTGCCCCTGGGGCGGCTGACGGCGGAGGAGCGGGCGGACGTCCGCCGGGAGCTGGAGGAGCACGTGGAGGACCGGATGGAGGCCCTTTTGGAAATGGGCTGGAGCGAGGAGCTGGCGGAGTCCCGGTGCCTGGAGGCCATGGGGGACCCGGTGGAGATCGGCCGGGAGATGGCGCGGCAGTACCCGGGACCGTGGTGGCTGTGGATCGGCCGGGCGGCGGTGATTCTGACGGCGGTGGTGTGCATCCAGGCATTGCTGGGGTTTGGAATGCTGGGCTATGCCTGGGACAGCCTGACGGTCCGGATCAGCCCGTCCACGGCCGTCTCCATCGGCGAGCTGAAAAACGTGGAGGCCGTGGAGGAGCTGGACATCCGGGCGGAGGTCGGGAACGACGTGCTGCGGATCTATCAGGTGTCCGTGGGGGAGAAGGACGGCCAAAGGGCGGCCATGGTGCTGGCCTGCATGTATGACCGGTGGCCCTTCGGCATCGTGGCGAACGGCCTGAGGGCCAGGAGCGAGCTGCTCAGCCAGCGGGGCGAGACGGGGACCAGCGGCGGGGGCCGGGGAACGGCCACGGCGCAGTACGCCGCCCGCTGGGCCCCGGTGGAGCCGGGGGACACCCATGTGGTCTGGGAGTACCGGGCCATCGGGGGGACCGTCCGGCTGGAGGTCCCCCTGCCGGGAGGGGAGGAGACGGCATGAGGAAAACAAAAACGCTCTCCCGGAGGAGGCGGACGGCGCGGCGGGTCCTCATCGCGCTGGCGGCGCTGTTTCTGGTGAACCATGTGTTCCTGATCGGCCTGCTGTTCCCCATTCAGGCCATCCGCCGCAACGAGGAGCAGGCGGGCACGGGGCGGACGGCGGTGGTCTGCCGGGACTGGGAGCCGAACTTCCGCTGGAACTTCCTGGCCTATCTGACGGAGAACGAAAACGTCACCATGCTCAGCGGGACGCGGCTGACGTATCTGGGGTGGATGGACGGCTTCGGCTTCCCGCTGGACTGCACCGAGGAGGCCCCCATGCACTGCGGGATGTGGACCATGCGCGTGGGGGACAGGATGCGGCTGTATGTCTTCGGCAGAATTGACGGCCCGGACATCGTCCGGCTGAAGATCCAGGGGAGCTGGGTCACCTTCGGGGACGACTCGGACCTGCCCACCGGCCAGACGGAACAGGAGTGGGTCCTGGAGGAGGGGGACTGGCTGGAGAAGGACGGGCGGCGTTACTTCCTGGCGGCGGCCCGCGCCGACGCGGAGGTCAGCTGGAGCGTCCAGGACTTCACCGTCATCGGGTATGACAAATATTACTACGAAACCGCCAGGGTGGAGCTGGAGCAGGGGATGTCCTCGTTTGTGGAATAAGCGGACCGGGCCGGGAGGCGACGCCTCCCGGCCCGGTGTTTTCAGTCTTTTTTCAAGTGCGCGTACCAGAGCAGAACCGCCAGCCCCGCGCCCCCCAGGACGTTCCCCAGGGTGACGGGGAGGAGGTTTCCCAGGAGGAAATTGGGGACGGTCAGGGCGGAGAGTTCCACCCCGGCCTCCTGGGCCAGCTGGAGATAGTGGGGGTTTTGCACCGCCAGCAGACCGGCGGAGACGTAGTACATGTTGGCCACGCAGTGCTCGAAGCCGCAGAGGACGAAATAGCACACGGGGAGGAAGGCCCCCATGAGCCGCCCGGCCCCGTCCGTGGCCGAGAGGGCCAGCAGGACCCCCAGGCACACCAGGAGGTTACAGAAGATGCCCAGGCCGAAGCCGCTCAGGAAGGAGATGCCGCACTTCCCGGCGGCCAAGCGGATGGTGTGGACCGCCAGCCCTCCGGCGGAGTGGTTCAGCTGGCCGAACCACACGCAGCCCGCCGCCGTCAGGAACGCCCCCAGGAAGTTCCCCAGGTAGACGAGGCACCAGTTCCGCAGGAGGCCGGGGAGGGTGCATTTCCCTTCCAGCAGGGAGAGGGCCAGGAGGCTGTTCCCGGTGAAGAGCTCCGCCCCGGTGACGATGACCATGCACAGGCCGAAGGGGAACAGGAGGCCGGAAACCGTCCGGGCAAGGCCGACGTTCTCCATGCCGTGGACCGCCGTGTTGGTGGCGGCGCAGCCCAGGGCGATGAGGGCCCCGGCCAGGACGGAGAGGGCCAGGAGCTTCCCGGCGGGTTTTTGGGTTTTTGCCGTCCCGGCGGCGGCGTAACGTTCCAGAAATTCCTTGGGGGAGAGGTAGGACATGGGCCCGCCCTCCTTAAAAAAGTCCTGTAATCCTGCCGTTTTCGTCCACGTCGATCTTCTCGGCGGCGGGGACCTTGGGAAGACCCGGCATGGTCATGATGTCCCCGGTGAGGGCCACCAGGAAGCCCGCCCCGGCGGAGACCTTCAGATTGCGGACGGTGATGGTGAAGCCCTTGGGGGCCCCCAGCAGGGCCGGGTCGTCGGAGAAGCTGTATTGGGTTTTCGCCATGCAGACGGGGAGCTTGCCGAAGCCCAGGGCCTCCAGCTCCGAGAGCTGCTTTTTCGCGGCGGGGGTCAGGACGGCCCCGTCGGCGTGGTAGACCTTCCGCGCGATGGCGTTGATTTTGTTTTCAATCGTGTCCTCGGTGTCGTAGGCGAAGCGGAAGTCACCCGGCTCCTCGCAGAGGCGGAGAACCTCCTGGGCCAGGGCCGTGCCGCCCTCGCCGCCCTTGGCCCAGACCTCGCTGAGGGCCACGTTCACCCCCAGGGCCCGGCATTTGTCCTCCACCAGCTGAAGCTCGCGGGTGGTGTCCGTGGGGAAGGCGTTGACGGCCACCACGCAGGGCAGGCCGTAGACGTTCTTGATGTTGTCCACGTGCTGGAGCAGGTTGGGCAGGCCCTTCTCCAGGGCCTCCAGGTTCTCGGCGTTCAGCTCCGCCTTGGGGACGCCGCCGTGGTTCTTGAGGGCCCGGACCGTGGCCACCACCACCACGGCGCTGGGAGTCAGCCCGGCGAGGCGGCACTTGATGTCCAGGAACTTCTCCGCCCCCAGGTCCGCGCCGAAGCCCGCCTCGGTGACGGCGTAGTCCGCCAGCCTCATGGCAAGGCGGGTGGCCATGACGGAGTTGCAGCCGTGGGCGATGTTGGCGAAGGGTCCGCCGTGGATGAAGGCGGGGGTCCCCTCCAGGGTCTGGACCAGATTGGGCTTCAGCGCGTCCTTGAGGAGGGCGGCCATGGCCCCCTCGGCCTTCAGGTCGTGGGCGGTGACAGGCCTGCCGTCATAGGTGCAGGCCACCACCATCCGGCCAAGGCGGGCCTTCAGGTCCGGGATGTCGGAGGAGAGGCAGAGGACCGCCATGATCTCGCTGGCCACGGTGATGTCGAAGCCGTCTTCCCGGGGCACACCCTGCATCCGGCCTCCCAGGCCGTCCACGATGTTCCGGAGCTGGCGGTCGTTCATGTCCACACAGCGCTTCCAGGTGATTTTCTTCACGTCGATGCCCAGGGCGTTCCCCTGCTGGATGTGGTTGTCCAGCATGGCGGCGCAGAGGTTGTTGGCCGCGCCGATGGCGTGGAAGTCCCCGGTGAAATGGAGGTTGATATCCTCCATGGGCACCACCTGGGCGTAGCCGCCTCCGGCCGCGCCGCCTTTCACGCCGAAGACGGGGCCCAGGGAGGGCTCCCGCAGGGCCACCAGGGTGTTCTTCCCCAGGCGGCGGAGGGCGTCGGCAAGGCCCACGGTGGTGGTGGTCTTGCCCTCCCCGGCGGGGGTGGGGTTGATGGCGGTGACCAGAATCAGCTTCCCGTCGCCCCGCCGGCTCTCCCGGAGGAGGCGGGGGTCCACCTTGGCCTTGTAGTTTCCGTAGAGCTCCAGGTACTGAGCATCGACGCCGGCGGCGGCGGCGATTTCCCCGATGGGGCGCATCTGGCAGGACTGGGCGATCTCGATGTCGGACGGAACGTGCATGGCGGGGCCCTCCTTTGTGTATTGTGAAAAATAAAGGTATGACTTATTTTGGACAGGAAGATGATATCATACTCGGTGGGGAAAGGGAAGTGGGAGATTTCACAAGGAAGCGGGCTTGCGTTCCGCCGGATTCTATGTTATGGTGTAGGCAGGGCGCCGAAGGGCGGGGCGGTTGGCCACATCCTCCGAAAGGAGGTGAAGCCGATGCGTGTTACGTTACATATTGGGATCTATACGGTCACGATTACTGTAAAACGCAGAAACCGCCACCCCGGCAGGTGACGGTTTCCATTTCTGAATAGAAGCCAGTGAACTCGGGCCAACCGCTCCGCGGCGCCTTTGTCAACAGTATACCCCGGATGAGGGGTATTGTCAAGCCTCGGACGGGGCGATGGATATGAAACAAGGTATGGGAGGGCGGACCATGGAGCTCAGCGTGAACGGACGGCGGAGGCGGGCCGAGCAGACGGCGAAGGCCGCGCCCCAGGCGGAGAAGCGGCCCGCCGGGACGAACAGGGCCCCGGCCGGGCCCAGGGGCGACAAGGCCGACTGGTCCCAGGCGGCGCTGTCCTTCCTCCGGGAGATGGACCGGCGGAAGATGGAGGAGGAGAGAAAGCGCCTGGAGGCCGCGCAGCGGAAGAACGGGGACCTGGAGATGCTGTCCAAGTCCCTGGACGTCATGGAGAAGTGCCAAAAGATCGCCTCCCGGATCATGAGGGGGGACAAGGTGCCGCCCCAGGACGAGCAGTTTTTGATGGAAGCCGACCCGGACGGGTACAAGCTGGCCATCGCCTGCCGGGTGCCCAAGGAGAAGCCCAAGGAGTGGGAGTCCGTCCTGGAGGACGAGGAACGGGAGGGCGGCTCCTCCGAGTCCGACGGCGGAGAGACGGAGGCCCCGGCCTCCGGCGGAGAGGCGGCGGAGTGCTGAAAACGGGAGATGAAAAAGGCGGAGGGGAGTTTTCCCCGCCGCCTTTTCTTATTCCCCGTGGTGGTATTCGTGGATGAATTTCTCCAGCAGCCGGGAGACCTCCCGGATGTCGATGGGCTTGGCCACGTGGGCGTTCATCCCCGCGTCCAGGCATTTTTTGATATCCTCCGAGAAGGCGTCGGCGGTCATGGCGATGATGGGGATGTTCTTGTCGGGCCTGTCCAGCTTCCGGATGGCCTCGGTCGCCTCGTAGCCCGTCATCACCGGCATCCGCAGGTCCATCAGGATGGCGTCGTAGAAGCCCGGGGAGGACGCCTGGAATTTCTCCACGCAGAGCTTGCCGTTTTCCGCCCAGTCCAGCTCCAGCCCCAGGTCGGAGAGGAGCTCGCTGGCGATTTCCCAGTTCAGGTCGTTGTCCTCCGCCAGGAGGATGCGCCGGCCGGTGAAGTCGGCGTACCGCTCCTCGTGGACAAGCTCCTCGGACGTGCCGGAGGCGTCGATGAAGGGCTTCAGCCCGTAGAAGAGGGTGGAGCGGAACAGCGGCTTGGAGATGAAGCCGGTGATGCCCGCGTCCCGGGCCTCCGTCTCGATCTCGCTCCAGTCATAGGCGGAGATCAGCATGATGGGAGTCTCCTCGCCGAAGCGGCGGCGGATCTCCCTGGCGGCGGAGATGCCGTCCATGTCCGGCAGCTTCCAGTCCAGGAGGATGATGTGGTAATTGTCCCGGATGCTGGCCCGGCGCTCCAGCATCTCCAGGGCGCCCTCCGCGGTCAGGGCCCAATCGGCCCGGACGCCGATGGATTTCAGGGAGGCGGCAGTGCTCTCGCACAGCTGCTGGTCGTCGTCCACCACCAGGATGTTCCACTCGGGGAGGATCATCTCCTCCTCCGGGGTCTCGGCCCGCTGGAGGTCCAGGGTGACGTGGAACTCGCTGCCCTTGCCCAGCTCGCTTTCCACCTCGATGGTGCCGCCCATGGTGTCCACAATGTATTTCGTGATGGCCATGCCCAGGCCGGAGCCCTCGGTCCGGCGGACCCGGGCGCTGTCCTCCCGGACGAAGGACTCGAAAATTTTCTCCTTGAACTCCGGGGTCATGCCGATGCCGTTGTCCTTGACCACGATGTGGGTCCGGACGTAGCCCTCTCCCTTGGGAGATTCCTCCTCGTAGAGGGAGACCTGGATGAGTCCGCCGTCGGGGGTGAATTTCAGGGCGTTGCCCAGGATGTTCAGCAGGACCTGGTTCAGCCGCACGCTGTCGCAGCAGACATTCTCCGTGGAGATGTCGTGGATGAACACGTCAAACTGCTGGTGCTTGGAGCGGACCTGGGGCTGGGCGATGCTGACGATGCTGTCCATCACCTCCCGGAGGGAGATCTGGTCCATGTTCAGCGTCAGCTTGCCGCTTTCGATTTTGCTCATGTCCAGCACGTCGTTGATAAGGCCCAGGAGGTGGCGGCTGGAGAGGGTGATTTTTTTCAGGCAGTTTTGTACCTGCTGCTTGTCGTCAATGTTGGCGGTGGCGATGGCCGTCATGCCCACGATGGCGTTCATGGGGGTCCGGATGTCGTGGGACATGTTGGAGAGGAATTCGCTCTTGGCCTTGTTGGCGTGGATGGCCTCCTTCCGGGCCTTGTCCAGCTCCGCCATCTGCTCCCGGAGGATCTTGGAGTACTGCAAGAACACCAGCAGCAGCGCCGCCAGCACCACGGCGCAGCACAAAAACGCCAGATACAGCGAGGCCCGGCCCAGGTCGCTGACGGTCTCGTCCAGCTGGCCGTAGGGCAGAACCGTCACCAGGAACCACTCGGAATAGGGGAGCTTGTTGCACTGGAGATGCCGCCGCTCGCTGCCGAGGGTGAGGAGGGCGGTATAGTCCTCCCCGGCGTCCATGGCGGCCTCCAGCTCCCGGATGCACTGCTCTCCGCTCTCCCCCTGCTCCTCAAAGAGGGCCTGGATGCGGTCGAAATAGTTCTCCCGGTAGGCGCCGCCGCTGCGGATGACAAAGGTGCCGTCCCGCCGGATGATATGGGAGTAGACCAGGGAGGTCTCGCTGTAAAGGGAGAGGGTCTCGGCGATGTAGTCGGCGGGGAGGCTGGCCACCAGGGCGGTGGAGGTTTCCCCGTTGGACATGGTGTATTCGGCGGAGACGCCCAGGATGACATCCCGCTCCCCGTGGTTGGTGTCGGCCACGGCCACCTTTTTGTCCCCGTTGTTCATGGAGGCCAGGAAGGGCTCGGGGTTGGACAGGGTGGGAGGGTCGCCGTAAATCATGTCGAATTCCCCGGAGGAGGAGTAAAAGGCCAGGGACTCGAAGTCCCGGGCTTTGGCGTTGAAGGTCAGGTCGCTGCGAAGGCTGGCGGAGGGGCCGTCCAGCTCCGGGAAGCTCTTCACCAGGGCGTCCACCTGGGAGAGGCGGAGCTCGATGGTGGTGGCGAAGTGCTGGGTGACCTTTTCCCCCATGCCGGACATGTAGGTGGTGCCCACGGTGCTGATGGTCTCATTGCTTTTGTGCACCATGAAATAAGCCAGGAAGGAGAAGATGCACACCGTCAGCAGAAGGACCAGCGCCAGACTGACGGTCAGAAAACGCGTGGCGTTGTTCAGCAGTTTTTTCATTCCGTGCTCTCTTTCTGGAAGGCTCGGATGGCATCCATGGTTGCGTGATAGTCCGCCGTCACCTCCTCCGCCAGTGCGCCGGCCTCCGGGGTATAGCCGTTCCGCAGGGATTCGCAGAGCCGGCTGCTGGAGGCCTGGAGCTTATCCATGCTCAGATTCTGGCACACGCCCTTGATGGTGTGGGCGGCGCGGAAAGCCTCCTCGTAGTTCTTTTCCTCCAGAGAGCGGCAGAGAAGGTCAAAACTGCCGTCGTCCAGGAACTTCAGCACAAATTTCCGGACCAGCCGCTCACTGCGCAGGCGGCCGATGGCGTCCTCGTAATTGCCGCCCATGGCGGCGTAGCACTCTTGTAAGGTCATAGGTGCTCCTCCTTATTTCTGAGGGGTTTCTCCATCCTCGATGGGGGAGATGACGGAGAGAGTTTCCCGCATGGCGTCGTCGTAGAACCGGTAGTGGCCCCGCCCGCCGCGCTTGACGGTATACAGAGCGGCGTCCGCCGCGTGGAACAGGTCGTCGTATTCACTGGAGACGGTTTCCGTCAGGGCGACGCCCATGCTGACGGAGAGGGGGAACTGCTCGAACTGCCCGCCCAGGGACTGGAAGATGCGGGAGATGACGGCCTCCACCTCGTCCTTGTACTCCAGGAAGATCAAAAACTCGTCCCCGCCCGCCCGGGCGGCGATGTCCCCGCCCCGGATGCTCTGGCGGAGCTTCTCCGCCAAGTGGACGAGAACCTGATCCCCGAAGGAGTGGCCGTAGGTGTCGTTGGCGGACTTGAAGTGGTCCAGGTCGAAGATGGCCAGGGCGTAGAGGGCGTTGGGCCGGGACTTGATCCGCTCCAGAATGCGCTTTTTCGCGTAGGCGTGGTTCAAAAGGCCGGTGAGGGCGTCGTGGGAGGCCTGCCGCTCCAGAGAGGCCAGCTTCATCCGGGAGTCGTGGATGTCGATGGCCTTGCCGATGGCGCCGGTGTAGCGGGGGGGCTCGTCGCTGGACCAGATGGCCCGGGCCACGATCTGGGTCCAGCGCCAGTTTCCTTTGTAGTTCAGCTTGCAGTCGTATTTGATCACCGGCAGGTCCGGGCTGGTGGTGCGCAGGATGTCGGCAAAGCCGTGGAGGTCCGCCGGGTCGATGATGCCCTGGGCGTCGGGCTGGTGCAGGGGGTCCATGATGATCTCATCCAGCCCCAGGTGCTCCGCCCCCCAGTGGGACAGGGTGACCATGGGCGGGGAGACGGTGTACTCGAACTGAATCTCCTTGCTCATGTCGGCGAAGAAGCTGTACTTCATCCGCTCGTGCTCCAGGAGCTGGAGGGTCCGCTCGGAGGCGGTGAGCTCCTCGTGCCGGTGAATCTCCCGGGCCACGTTGCGCATCTCCCGCCGGTTCCGCTGGACGAAGGTGTTGCTGCCGTTCAGGTGGGCGGGCAGGTCCGGCGCCAGCTCCTGAAGGCACTCGATCAGAAGGGGGTTGAAGGCGCCGCACTGGCCGTCCAGGATCATCTGCACCGCCTTCTCGTGGGAGAAGGAGTCCTTGTAGCAGCGCTTGGAGGTCAGGGCGTCGTACACGTCCGCCAGGGCCACGATCTGGGCGGAGATGGGAATCTCGTCCCCCTTCAGCCCGTCGGGGTAGCCCCGGCCGTCCCAGCGCTCGTGATGCCAGCGGCAGATGTCGTAGGCCACCTTCACCAGGGGGGCGTCCTGATGGATGGGAAGGTTCTCCAGCATCTCCGCCCCGATCATGGAGTGGGTCTTCATGATCTCAAACTCCTCCGGCGTGAAGCGGCCGGGCTTGTTGAGGATCTTCTCGTCGATGGAGATCTTCCCGATGTCGTGGAGGGCCGAGGCCGTGCAGATCATGGAGATGTCCGAGGGGGAGAGGGGATAGCGGTCCGTCTTCTGGACCAGATGGTTCAGCATCAGCTCCGTCAGGGTCCGGACGTTGAGGACGTGGAGGCCGCTCTCGCCGTTGCGGAACTCCACGATGTGGCTGAGAATGTCGATGAGCAGGCTGCTGCGCTGCTCCGTCTCATAGATCTGGTCCGCCACCATGCCCACCAGCCGCTTCTGCTTGGCGTAGAGCATGATGGTGTTGACCACCCGGCGGTGGACGATCAGCGCGTCGAAGGGCCGGGAGATGAAGTCGGTGACGCCCAGCTCATAGGCCCGCTCGATGTGGCTGGAGCCGGACTCGGCGGAGATCATGATGACGGGGATGTCCTCGATCCAGTGGTTCTCGGACATGACCTCCAGAACGCCGAAGCCGTCCATCTCCGGCATGACGATGTCCAGCAGGACCAGGGAGATCTCGGCGCTGCGCTGCTGCAGGATGCCCACGCCCTGGAGGCCGTTTTCGGCCTCGATGATCTCGTACTCGTCGTCCAGCATATCCGCCAGAATGGCGCGGTTCAGCTCCGAGTCGTCTATGATGAGAATTTTCTGCTTGTGCTCTGCGCTCAAAGGGATCACATCCTTGTTCTCGGTTCAAAGCGGCGGGCGCGGAGCCCGCCGGAAGCGTCCCCCCATGAGAGGGGGCGAAAAAGACCAGCTTATACAATATGTTGATTTTACCACAGCTCCGGGAAAATAGCAAGAACGAACCGGGAAGAAGCGTGTAAAAGAGATGACAATTTTTGACTTCCAGAATTTGGATGCCTTTTGTCCTCTTGCACAAGATTTCCACAAAAATACATAAAAAATCGACAGAAAAATTGTGACAGACGCCAAGGCGGGCGGAGAGGGGGTATCCAGAGGCGGTGATTTTTGCATAATACGGCAAAATCAGTAAGGAAAGTGGGCAATTTCTCAGAAATGGAAGATGTGTCCGGCAAAAAAATACTTGATTTTTCTGGGAGAATGGTTCATAATGAGTTTCACCCGATTGGCCGGAACAGACAAATGTGTTGCAAAACTCACATGATAGACGCAAAACCGGAGGGAAGGCGGCGGCGTTTGCCGGACTTGGCCCGGCGGTATGAAACCGCCCGCCGCCGAATATGCTGGAAAGCCGGTCCCCCGGTCCGGAGACAGACGCACGCCTTGCTTGACAACCCGCGCGTTTGCCATACCCGGGCGGTTCCCCGCCGGAGCTTGTGACGATTCACGATTGGAGGGTGGATTCCTTTGGATGTCCTGTCAAGCAATTCCTTTTTAATGTTGGAGAAGTCCCTGGGCTACCTGTGGACCAAACAGTCAGCCATCGCGGACAACATCACCAACGCCGAAACCCCCGGCTACAAGGAGAAGGTCGTCACCTTCGAGGACGGTCTGCGGGGCAAGCTGCTGCTGGCCTCCCGGAAGGCCGCGCCGGTGAAGTCCATGCGCCAGGTGCTGGAGGGGACTCCCTTCGCCGTGACGGAGCAGACGGTTCAGACCCGGATGGACGACAACGGGGTCAATGTCACGGCCCAGGCGGCGGAGGCCATCCGCAACGCCTACCAGATGCGGTACGTGATGAGCTCCATCAACACGGAGCTCTCCATTCTGAACACCGCGATCCGGGGCCAGTAAGGGCCTGAGGGCCCGTTTCCGGTCCCTCAGCGGACGCTTTTTCACATTACATCGATGAACAGGCTCTGCCGCGAAGCAGGGCAAACGATTACGGGACCGGCGGCGCCGGCCCCGCGAAGGTCTGCCGGGACACGCCCGGCGGGGATTGGAGAAGCTGACTATGGCATTTTTGAGTTCCATGAACATTGTGGCCTCCGGCCTGACGGCCCAGCAGCTGCGGCTGGACATCGTGGGGGAGAACGTCACCAACTCCACCACCACCCGGGTGCAGGACGGCGAGGGCGCCTACCGGAGGAAGATGGTGGTCTTCGAGGCCCGGACGGGCCGGGACGGCTTCCGCCGGGCCATGGCCCGGGCCGAGACCGGCATGGTGCCCGACGGGCAGGTGCCCGGCGGCGTGCGGGTGACGCAGATCGTGGAGGATCCCTCCCCCATGAAGCTGGTCTACGACCCCACCCACCCCGACGCCAACGAGGACGGGTATGTGGAAATGCCCAATGTGGACATGGTCAAGGAGATCGCCGACGCCATGGCGGCGAGCCAGGCCTACGCCGCCAATGTGACCATGCTGAACACCATGAAGACCGTCGTGACCGACGGGCTTCAGATCGGAAAATGACATCTGACGTTCCCGGGCGGACTCCGTCCGGCCCGGGACTCTGAGAGGAGATGGTTCCGCCATGCTGACCCCCATGGAAAAGCTGACGCCGCTGACGCCGCTCAGCCCCGGCAAGGAAACGAAAACCCCGGAAACGCCCTCCCTCAAGGGGGAGAGCGCCTTTGGCGCCGTGTTCCGCTCCGCCATCGACAGCGTGAAGGAGACGGACGCGGAATTCAAGGAATCCCAATACCTGCTGGCCACGGGCCAGCTGGATAACCCCGCCGCGACCATGATCGCCGCCAGCAAGAACGTTGCGGCGGTGAACCTGCTGATCCAGCTTCGGAACAAGGCCCAGGACGCTTTCTCCGAGCTGACCAGGATCAACCTGTAAGCGAGAACGGCAGACGGGGGAGTCCTCCCCCTGTGCTGCCCGGCCTCTGGGGTCAGGGCAGCACGAATCATGTCTACAGGACGCCGCGCCGCGGCGAGAGAAGGAGGTGACAGCGGTTGAACGACGTGAAGGAAAAGGCGAAGGCGTTCCTTGAAAAAGCGAAGGAGCGCCTGAAAAAAATCAGCAAAAAGATGTGGCTCGTCATCGCCGCTGTACTGGTGGCCCTGATCGTGGTCATCGCCATGGTTCTGACGCTGAACAAGCAGGATTACGCCGTGCTGGTCACCCAGGTGAGCGACACCGAGGCCTCCGACATCCTGAACTTCCTGAGTCAGCAGGGGGTCACCAGCTACAAGGTGGAGGACGGAAACACGATCCTGGTGCCCGAGAACCAGGAGACGGGCCTGAAGGCCCGGCTTCTGATGGCGAACCTGAACAAGACGGGCAATTACTATATGGAAAACCTGGGGGCCTTCTCCACCAACGAGGAGCGGCTCTACGCCCAGAAATCGGACCTGGAGCTGAAGATGGCCGCGGTCATCCGCAACTTCCCCGACGTGGTGGACGCCACGGTGAACATCACCCTGGGGGAAAACCGGGCCTACATACTGGACAGCAACAACGTGGTGGAGGCCAGCGCGGGGGTCATGCTGACCATGGTGGAGGGCAAGGTCCTGACGGACGAGCAGGCCGCCGCCATCCAGCGCTTCGTGTCCCACTCCGTGCAGGGGCTGAACATCGAGTCCGTCAGCATCTCGGACACCACGGGCAACATCTACCTGACGGGGGAGGCCCTGGACGGGGACGCCTCCGCCATGAAGATCCAGCTCCAGCAGGCCTGGGAGAACCGGATCAACACCAAGGTCAAAAACATCCTGGACCCCATCTTCGGAGAGGACAACGTGAAGGTGGCGGTCACCTGTGAGGTGGAGCTGAACTCCACCACGGAGGAGCGGTACGAGACCATCCTCCCCGAGTACGCCCAGGACGGGTCCACCGGCGGGCGGGGCCCCATCTCCTCCGAGCGGTCGGAGGGCCTTGTGGGCCGGCCCGGGGACAACCCGGCCGGGGGCCTTGTGGGCACGGAGTCCAACTCCGACCTGACGGAGCAGGTGGAGTCCCTGCTGACCCCGGAGGACGGGGACAACACGATCTACTCCAACAAACAGGTGGACTACGACAACACCCACAGCGTCATCAACATCAACAACAACGGCGTGGGAAAAGTCACGGACTGCTCCGTGGCCGTGTCCATCAACGCCCGGACGGCGGGGGACTTCAGCGTGCCCGACGTCCAGGAGCTGGTGGCCCGGGCCGCGGGCATCACCGGCGAGATCGACCCCATCACCGGCGAGGAGATCCTGGACGGCAAGATCAAGGTGCTGCCCATGGAATTCTTCGATCCCAACGCGGGCCTGCCCCCGGATGCCATTGATTCGGGCCGGACGGTGCCCCTGTGGGTGCTGATCGCGGCGGGCGCGGGGCTGCTGCTGTTCGTCATTCTGCTGGTGGTCGTCCTGCTTCTGCGCAGGAAGAAGCGCCGCAAGCAGGAGGAGGAGGAAGCGCGCCAGCGGGAGGAGGCCGAGGCCTTCATGGCGGCGGCGGGCCTGTCCGTGGACGGCGAGTCCCCCGAGACCGGCGCCAACGTGATGGACCTGGAGATGGAGCGGAGCATGGAGCTCCGGAAGGACATCCGCCAGTTCGTCAGCGACAATCCGGAAATCGCGGCCCAGATGATCAAGACGTGGCTGAAAGGGGGCGACAAGAATGGCTGAGGCAGCGGCCGCCACCCAGACCCAGACCGCGGCGGCGAAGAACGCGAAGCCCAAGGTGGAGCTGTCCAGCGCCCAGAAGGCGGCGGCGGTCATCATCGCCCTGGGGGCGGAGAAGGCGTCCCTCATTTACAAGTTCATGGAGGATGAGGAGGTCGAGCAGCTCACGTTGGAGGTGGCCCGGCTGGGCTTCCTCACCACCCAGCAGACCGAGGACATCCTCAACGAGTTCTACCAGCTGTGCATGACCAACAAGGCCGTCACGGAGGGCGGCCTGGAGTACGCCAGGGCCGTCCTGGAGAAGGCCTATGGCGAGCAGGCGGCCATCGAGCTTCTGGGCAAGGTCACCCGCAGCCTGAAAAACCGGGAATTCGCCTTCATGGACAAGGCGGATATCAAGTCCCTGTTCTCCGCCCTGCGGGGCGAGCGGCCCCAGACCATCGCCCTGGTCCTCTCCTACGTGGACGCGGACAAGGCGGCGGGCGTGCTGTCCCAGCTGGACGAGAAGAAGCAGATCCAGGTGGTGGAGAGCATCGCCAAGCTGGACAGCGTCTCCCCCGCGGCCATCAAGATCGTGGAGGCGGAGATGCACAACCGGTTCTCCAACATCATGACGGACACCAATATCAAGGTGGGCGGCATAGACTATGTGGCCGACGTCATGAACAACCTGGACCGGACCAGCGAGAAAAACATCTTCGACGGCCTGTCCGACCCCGATCTGGCGGACGAGATCCGCAAGCGGATGTTCGTCTTCGAGGACATCATCACCATGGACGACCGCTCCGTGCAGCGCTTCGTCCGGGACTGCGACCCCAGAGACCTGGTTCTGGCCCTCAAGGCCGCCAACACGGAGGTCGCCAACAAGCTGTTCACCAATATGTCCACCCGCATGGCCCAGAGCATCAAGGACGACCTGGAGATCACCTCCAACGTCCGCATGAAGGACGTGGAGGAGGCCCAGCAGCGCATCGTGGGCATCATCCGCGGACTGGAGGAAAAGGGTGAGATCATCATCCTGAAGGGCGGAAAGGACGATATCATTGCCTAGTATTTGGAAATCCATCATGCGCCCCAAGGCCGAGCCCTACCGGTTCCCCAAGGCGGAGGAGCTGGTGCTGGAGGAGGAGAAGCCGGAGCCCCCGCCGCCCCCCGTTTCCGAGGAGGAGCCGGCGGAGGAGGCCCCGCTCCCGGACCTCCGGGCCGGAGAGGAGGCGAAGGCCCCCGAGCCTGAGCCCGAACCGGAGCCGGACCCGGTGAGCTTCGCCCAGATTCAGGCGGAGCAGATCATCCAGGACGCCCGCCGCCGGGCGGAGGACATCCTGGATCAGGCCCGGCTGGAGGCGGAGATCAAGGCGCAGGAGCTGTTCGAGTCCTCCCGCCAGAGCGGGCTGGAGGCCGGCCGGGCCGAGGGTCTGGCCGAGGGAGCCGCCCAGGCCCTTCAGGAGGGCCAGCGGGCCCGGCAGCGGCAGGCCGAGGAGCTGGCCGCGGAGTTCGACCGCTTTCTGGAGCGGGCGGGCGCCGCCCTGGACCGGCAGATGGAGGACAATGTGGAGGAGCTGCGGGACCTGGCCATCGCCATCGCGGAAAAAGTGGTCTCCGTCAGCCTGAAGAGCAGCGGCGAGGTCATCTGCCGGATGATCCAGACCGCCATAGACAAGCGCAAGCGCCGGGAGTGGGCCCACATCTATATCGCGGAGTGCGACGCCAGACACCTTTCCAAGGTTCCCGCCTCCCTGATGAACGCCCTCTCGGCCCTCTCGGACCGGGTGCGCATCATCCCCATGGCGGACGACGAGGCGGGGACCTGCATCATCGAGACCCCGGACGAAATCGTGGACGCCAGCGCGGCCACCCAGATGAACAACATCCGGACCCTGCTGTCCGACGCCGGCCCCATGGAGGAGGGCGTCAGCTTCAACAACCTGAATTTCAGCGGGGGCCTGTAAGCGCAGAAGGAGCTGCCTATGTTCCGGCAAATGATCCGTCAGGTCTACAACGCGGAGACCTACAGCCTGACCGGGAAAATTGAGAATATTGTCGGAATGTCCATTGAGGCCAGCGGCGGCCGGGCGGCCGTCGGCGACATCTGCCGGATCTACAACGGCGATTCCGGCGGGCAGGTCACCGCCGAGGTGGTGGGCTTCAAGAACGACCACATCCTGCTGATGCCCTACTCCGACATGGCGGGCATCTCGGCGGGCAACTTCGTCCGAAACACCGGGCGGCAGCTGACACTGCGGGTGGGCGAGTTCCTCCGGGGCCGCATCATCAACGCCATGGGCCAGCCCATTGACGGAAAGCCCCCCTTCGAGGGCGGCGACGCCTACTGTGTGGGCGGTTCCTATATCAATCCCCTCCGCCGCCCCCCCATCCGGGAGCGGATGGAGTTCGGAGTCAAGGCCATAGACGGCATGATCACCATCGGCAAGGGCCAGCGCATCGGCATCTTCGCCGGCTCCGGCGTGGGAAAATCCACGCTGATGGGCATGATCGCCAAAAACGTCAAGGCCGACATCAACGTCATCGCCCTGGTGGGCGAACGGGGCCGGGAGGTCCTGGAGTTCGTCCAGAAGGATTTGGGCGAGGAGGGTATGCGCCGCTCCGTGCTGGTGGTGGCGACCTCCGACCAGCCCGCCATGCTGCGGATGAAGTGCCCCAGCGTGGCCACGGGCATCGCGGAGTACTTCCGGGACCAGGGCTACGACGTCCTCCTGATGATGGACTCCCTGACCCGGTTCGCCATGGCCCAGCGGGAGATCGGCCTCGCCATCGGCGAGCCGCCGGTGAGCCGGGGCTACACCCCCTCCATGTACGCGGAGATGCCCAAGCTCCTGGAGCGGAGCGGAAACTTCGACAAGGGGTCCATCACCGGGGTCTACACGGTCCTGGTGGAGGGCGACGACACCAACGAGCCCATCGCCGACACCGTCCGGGGCATTCTGGACGGGCACATTGTCCTCTCCCGGGCCCTGGCCAACAGCAACCACTACCCGGCCATCGACGTCTCCGCCAGCATCTCCCGTCTGATGGTGGAGATCGTGGACCAGGAGCACCGGCAGCTGGCCTCCCGTCTGCGGGACATCCTCAGCACCTATGAGAAGAACCAGGACCTGGTGGCCATCGGCGCCTACAAGCCGGGAACCAACCGGAACCTGGATTACGCCCTTTCCAAGATCGACGCGGTGAACGGGTTTCTGACCCAGGAGATCGACGAGGCCTTCAGCTATGAGCAGTGCATCGAGAAGCTGAAGCAGATTCTGAACTGATGGACCAAAGGAGAACAGACCAGTGAAGAAGTTCAAATTCGCGTTGGACACCGTGCTCTCCTACAAGCAGCAGGTGCTGGGCGCGCTCCAGGGGGAGCACGCCGAGGCCGTGGCCCGGGTCCGGGCCCAGGAGGCGCTGCTGGAGAGGCTCTGGCAGGAATACCGGGACTGTGACGGAGAGTACCACCAGCGGGCGGCGGAGGGCCTTGCCATCACCGACGCCCTGATGTACCAGAGCGCCCTCCGGGCGGCGGAGCTGGAGATCCAGCGGGAGACCAGGCACCTGGAGGAGCTGGAGGCCGAGGCGGAGAAGCGCCGGGAGGCCATGGTGGAGGCCAAAAAGGAGACCTCTTCCATTGAGAAGCTGAAGGAGAAGAAGCTGGAGGCCTACCACAAGGAGGAGGCCAAGAGCGAGGAGCTGTTCATCGAGGAGTTCATCAGCTCCACCCGGGCCCACGCGGCCTCATGAGTTCGTTCTGAGCGGCGGAGACGCCGTTTGGAAATAGATATCCCCACATGACAAGGAGGTGAAGAACCGTATGGAACAGTTGATCAACACCATGCTGGCAAACGCGCAGATGCCCCAGATTCCCCAGGTGGGAAAGAAGGGCGAGGCCTCCGGGCAGAAGGACGGCTTCCAGAAGCTGCTGGAGCAGAAGCAGACCGACGCCTCTCAGGCCCCCGGGCAGGAGAAGGCGGAGACCACGCAGAAGCCCCAGGACGCCCAGGACGCGGAAAAGACCCCGGAGGCGGACACGGAGGTCCCGGCCGCGCCCAAGAGCGAGAAGGAGCTGGAGAATCAGATGGCCTTGGCGGCCATGGCGATGCTGCAGAATCCGGTGGTGCCTGTGGAGCAGGCCATGACGCCGGAGGCGCAGGCCGAGGCCGCGGCGGACGACATCGCCCCCCTGATGGCGGAGACCGCGCCGGCGCCGGAGGTCCGGAGCTTTGTTCCCGAGGCGGAGGAGACGGAGGTCCCCGAGGTGGAGGGCGGAGCCCAGACCGTGGACCCGGCCCTGGCGGAGGAGCTTCCCCAGACCATCCAGGCCCCCGAGACCGCCGGAAAGGCGGAGGAGCGGACCGTGGAGGTCAAGGTGGAAACCGGCCATGCCGAGGCGCGGGCGCCGGAGGCGGCCGACACGGAGGAATCCGGCGAGCCCCAGGGCGCGGAGATCGAGACCCCCGTCTTTGAGGACGTGAAAGCCGTCCCCGTGAAGGTGGGCGAGGCCCCCAGGACCGCGGAGGCGGAGGAACCCCTGGAAAAGCAGATTGCCCCCAGGCTGACGGAGGCCCTGCAGAACGGCGAGACCCGGGTGGAGCTCCAGCTGACCCCGGAGAACCTGGGCAAGGTCACCGTGGAGATGACCTGGGGCAAGGAGGGCAATCTGGTGGTCCAGATTCACGCCGAGAACCGGGGCACCCAGGACCTGCTCAGCAGGAGCACCACGGAGCTGGCCCAGCTTCTGGGCCGGGAGGCCCGGCAGGAGGTCCGGGTGGAGGTCCCCCGCCAGGAGGAGAGCCAGAGGCAGGACCTCTATGAGCAGCAGCAGGAGCACCACCAGAGACACCAGCAGGAACAGCGCCGCAGGCAGGAGCGGAGCGGGGAGGATTTCCTCCAGCAGCTCAGGCTGGGCCTGATTCCCATGGACGGGGAGTGACCCCGGGAAAGGATGTGAGCAAGTGAGCGATTTGATGACCGATATCGGCAGTCTTTACGGCACCCATAAAACCGCCGGCGGGAAGGAAGTCACCATCGTCAGGAAGGGCAGCAACCTGGACCTGGACATGACCGACTTCATCCAGCTGATGATCACCCAGCTGACCAGCCAGGGCATCGACGAGACCATGGACACCTCCGAAATGCTGAACCAGATGGTGCAGATGCAGATGATCACCTCCATGGTCAACATGACCGACGCGGTGACCATGAATTACTCCGCCTCCCTGGTGGGCAAGGAAGTCACCGTGGGCAAGTACGGAGAAGACGGAAAGCTCCAGGAAATCTGCGGCACCGTCACCGGCACCGGCACCATGGACGGACAGCAGGTCATCTTCCTGGACAACGACGAGTACTACTTCCTCAGCGACATCATGGCCGTGGGCAAGCTGCCGCCGCCCAAGGAAGAGGAAGACGAGGACGGAGAAGACAAGGTGGAGGGCACGGAGAAGCCCGGCGAGACCACCAAGCCCGAGGAGACCACGAAGCCGGAGGAAACCGTGCAGCCCGGCGGCGAGACCCAAAACCCGGAGTACAACGGCGAGAACGGCGCCCCCCAGGAGAGCGAAAGCTGAGGTGAGTTCCACGTGATCGAACGCGTAGCGAGACAGAGCCAGATCCAGCAGATACCGGACGCAGGGAGGCGTGCGGCGGAGAGCGGCTTTGCCATGGCCCTGCAGACGGAGCTGGCCAGGGCGGGACAGGATGTCCAATTCTCCAAGCACGCCATGAGCCGCGCCGAGGAGCGGGGCATCGAGATCACTCCCAGCCTCATCGACCAGATCAAGGGAAGCGTGGTGCGGGCCCAGGCAAAGGGCGCCACCAACATCCTGGCGATGGACACCGAAAAAGCCTTCATCATCAACGTCCCCCACGGGCGGGTCATCACGGCCATCACCCAGGACGAGATGAAGGACAGCGTATTCACCAATATCGACGGCGCCGTGTTCCTGTAAGCGAAATGGCAGGACCGGTTTACGGAGGCCATCGGGTCCCGCCCGACTGACGGGACCCGGACGGCGCCACAAATCGAAAGGAGACCTATTCCCTATGACCGGATCAATGTACGCATCCGTGGCGGGTCTGCGAACCCATATGCAGAAGCTGACCGTCATCGGAAACAACGTGGCAAACGTCAACACCCAGGGCTACAAGAAGCAGCGGACCGTCTTCCGGGACAGCGTGTACAGCATGTACTCCGCCGGCTCCAACGGCTCCGAGAGCGTGGGCGGCATGAACCCCTCTCAGCTGGGCTACGGCTCCCGGATCGGAAGCATCGACCTGAACATGTCCTCCGCCCAGTACAACCCGGGCAACCCCATGGACTGCGCTCTGGTGGGCGACGGGTTCTTCCTGGTGGGCGACAAGGACGTGGCCAACGCGGTCAACCCCGCCAACTACGCCGACTTCTCCGCCGAGAGCCTGAAATCCCTGAACCTCACCCGAGTGGGCGACTTCGAGTTCAAGGCCGACGGCTATCTGACCGACGGCCAGGGCAACGTGGTCTACGGCTTCATGTGCGTGGGCGAGACGGTGGACCCCGCCACGGGCAAGACCGTCCCCAAGATCAGCGACCAGCTGGTCCCCATCCGCAAGCCGAAATGGGAAAAGGTGGTTGCGGAAAACGGAGATGTCACCTATAATATCCACTATGCCCGGACCGATATCGACCCGGCGACGGACCGCCCCGTGGAAAACCAGGACGGGGAGGGAAGAGTCGTGGCCAACCAGCTGAAGGACGACAAGCCCATCTACAACGCGGGAGACGCCACGGGTGACGACGCCCCGGACCCGAATCTGGAATACGAGTTCGCCCAGATGGACAGCATCAGCATCGACGCGGGAACCGGCTGCATCACGGGATTCAGCAAGGCGGACGGGAAAATGATCACCATCGGCTATCTGGCCATCGGAAGCGTCGACAACCCCAACGGCGTGAGCCACATCGGCGACTCCTACTACCAGTGCCGTGAGGGCGCGGGCGACCTGCACGTGGGTATGCTGGGCGGCGCCCAGGAGAAGCTGGGCATTCACCAGCTCAACGGCTCCATGGCTCCCACTCCCGAGGGCGACGATGACACGCCGGTGTACCCCGCCGGAACGGACATCCTCACCACCGACACGGAGATGATGACCGGCTTCCTGGAGGGCCCCAACGTGGACCTGGCGGAGGAGATCACCGAGCTCATCACCACCCAGCGGGGCTATCAGGCCAACACCCGCATCATCACCGTCACCGACTCCATGCTGGAGGAACTGGTGAACATGAAGCGCTGATAGAGCGGAGCGCGCGGTAAACTGCCAACGCACTCATTAAAACAGCTGCCCGCCGGGGCCGAAGGCGGCCCCGGCGGGGCGGGAAAGGGCGGTCCAATATGATCCTTCTGACCAAGAGAAATCACGACAAGTTCCTGGTGAACCACCTGCAGATCGAACACATCGAGTGCATCCCGGAGTCCAAGATCACCATGATGAATCACGACTACTATCTGGTCCGTGAGAGCGTGGAGGAGATCATTTCTAAAATCGCGGAGTACAACGCCAAGGTCCAGGATATCCACCGCGAGATCGTGGTATCGGACAAGCGTTGATGGAATATAGATAAAATTCACAGGCCGGGGTCCCTGCCCGGCCGAGGGGGCAATTCTTCATGAATATAAACTATATCATCGGCATTGTCGGCGCGTTCGGCGTGTTCCTGCTGGGCTGCATCCTGGGCATCAACATCGGTCCCAGCGCGGCGGGGAAGCCGTTGTTCGACTTCAACCCGGGCAACCTCTGGAACTTCTTCGACGCGGCGTCCATCTTCATCACCATCGGCTGTACGGTGTTCGTCGTGCTGGCCAGCTTCCCGGGGTCCATGCTCAAGGCCATGCCCAAGCATTTCAAGATCATCCTGAACAACAAGATGTTCGACCCCAAGGGCTATATCGACCAGCTGGTGGAGCTGGCCCAGATCGCCCGGAAGAACGGCCTTCTGTCCCTGGAGGAGAAGGCCAACGAGCAGACCGACCCCTTCTTCAAGCAGGCCATCATGCTCATCGTGGACGCCAACGACCAGGACAAGGTCCGGGGCATCCTGGAAAACGACATCGAGTGCATGTCCGCCCGGCATGAGGACGCCGCGGCGCTGTACGACAAGGCGTCCAGCGTGGCCCCGGCCTTCGGCATGGTGGGTACGCTGGTGGGCCTGATCAACATGCTGAAATCCATGAACCTCTCCGGCGAGGGCGGCGCGGACTCCCTGGGCACCAGCATGGGCACCGCCCTGATCACCACCCTGTACGGCTGCCTTCTGGCCCACGTGGTCTTCGGCCCCGTGGCCCAGCTCCTCCGGGGCCGGGACAGCGAGGAGGTCCTGTGCAAGCAGATCATCGTGGAGGGCGTCATGGCCATCCAGGCCGGCGAGAACCCCAAGTCCCTGCGGGAGCGCCTTCTGACCTACATGTCCCAGAAGCAGCGCGAGATGGGCGGCGAGGGCGCCGCCGGCGAGGCGAAATAAGAAACGCGCTTTCGTCCGAAAGGAAGGATGAACGGCTATGGCGATCAAGAAAAAATCCAGCGGAGGCGGAGGCGCCAACTGGATGGATACATACGGCGACATGGTGACGCTGCTTTTGTGCTTTTTCGTGCTTTTGTACTCCATGTCCACCATCAGCGAGGACAAGTGGAAGGCCATCGTCCAGAGCTTCAACCCCTCGGCGGTGGAGGAGACCCGGGCCACCGCCGGCGCGGACGGCCCCGACGCCGACGACTGGGGCGAGTCCGGACAGCTCCCCGTGGATGAGATGCAGGAGAAGGTGGACCAGGACATCCAGTCCCTCCTCCAGCAGATTCAGGAGTTCGTGGAGCAGAAGAACCTCCAGGACGCGGTGACCGTCAGCGAGGACGGGGGGAAGGTTTTCATCACCTTCAGCCAGTCCGTGTTCTTCGACGGGGAGAGCCCCGTCATCCGCAAGGAGGCCTATCCCATTCTGGACAGCGTCTGCGACATCCTCAGCGGCGTGGCCACGTCTCTGGACGAGGTCCGGATTCAGGGCCACACCGCCCGGGCGGGCCAGGGGCCCAACAACGTGGTCAACGACCGGAACCTTGCCAGCAACCGGGCCACCAACGTGGTCATCTACGTGCAGCAGCACAGCTCCGTGCCCCCCAGCTGTCTCGTCAGCGAGGGCTTCGGCGAGTGGCGGCCCACGGCGACCAACGACACCGCCGAGAACCGGGCGAAAAACCGCCGGGTGGAAATGATCATCAGCGGCCGGGACATCGAGGCCGAGGTGGCGGAGCAGGGCGGCATTCAGGAGTATATCGTCCGGACGTCGGCCTGAGGCCGGAAGACGGCGTTTTTGAAAAGCGGCCCCGGGCCGCGATAAAGGAAGAACAGGGGGGATGACATGGCAGACGTATTATCGCAAGCGCAGATCGATGCTTTGCTGAACGCGGTCCGGAGCGGCGAGAAGGATTCGGGGCCCTCCGCTGAAAAACAGGAAAAGAAGTATCAGAAATACGACTTCAGCAGTCCCCGAAAGTTCACCAAAGACCGCATCAAAATGCTCAACGGCATTTTCGATAACTACTCCCGGGTGATCAGCTCCCGCCTGAACGCCCGCCTCCGCTCCACCTGCGAGATCACGGTGGAGAGCATCGAGGAGCAGCGCTATTTTGAGTTTTCCAACGCCCTGACCGAGGGCGACGTGCTGGGCATGATCGACGTGCAGCTGAAGGACCAGATGCAGGAGACCCCGGCGATGCTCTATATCTCCACCTCCACGGCCCTGAGCATGATGGACCGGATGCTGGGCGGCGAGGGCGCCGCGGACGAGGACCTGGACGACGACTACAGCTACACGGACCTGGAGCTCAAGCTCTATGAGGATCTGGCGGGCGACGTGGTCAAGGTGATGGACCGGAGCTGGGAGAATTACGTGCCGATCCACTTCACCTACAGCCGCACCGAGGTGAACCCCACCTTGAACCAGGTCATCGGCCTGGACGAGACGGTGGTCATCGTGGATCTGAAGCTGATGTTTCCCAACATGGCGGGGCGGATGAGCGTGTGCCTCCCCGGGGAGGTTCTGGCCAACGTCTTCGCGGAGATCAGCCGGGAGAGCCCCCTGCGCCGGACGGCGGCGGAGGACAAATCCGACGAGATCTTCGACAAGCTGCGGGATTCCAAGCTGGAGATCATCGCGGAGCTGGCCAGCGCCCAGCTGTCCCTCAGCGACATCTACCATTTGAACGTGGGAGACGTCATCGACCTTGGACAGTCCAAGGAGGCCCCCATTTACCTGGAGATCGGCGGATACCACTGGTTCACCGGCAAGATGGGTACCCACAAGAAAAACATGGCTGTGAAAATAGATGAAGTATGCTATCAGCTTGAGCAAAGGAGCGAGTAGACGGAATGGAGAAAAAATTATTCAGCCCGATGGAGATAGACGCCCTCGGGGAGATGATGAATATCAGCCTTGGCTCCTCTGCGACCGCGGTATCCAACCTCCTGGAGCACAGAGTGGACATCACCACGCCGAAGGTCACGGCCATCAAGACGGCGGACTTCGCCCTGGGCAACCTGGAGCCCGCCATGGGCATCGAGATCAAATACGTGGAAGGCTTGGCGGGCAGCAACATCATGCTGCTCAAGCGGAGCGACATCAAGGTCATCGTGGATATCCTCATGGGCGGAGAGACGCCGGACGAGGAATTCGAGCTCAATGAGCTGACCATCAGCGCCGTCTGCGAAGTCATGAACCAGATGATGGGCGCGGCCGCCACGGCCATGAGCGACTTTCTGGGCTATCAGGTGGACATCTCCACCCCTCAGCCCTTTGAACTGGAGAATCTGGACGCCTTCAAGGAGAACCACCTTCCCCAGGGCGCGGAGGACATTGTCATCGTCCGCTTCGCCCTGAAGATCGAGGGGGCCCTGGAGAGCGAGTTCATGAACGTCATGAGCGTGGAGCTGGCCAAGGAGCTGCTGAAGGGACTGGGTCTGGTGGACGAGGATGAGGAGGAGGCCGCGCCGCCGCCTCCCGCTCCGGCCCCCGCTCCCGCTCCCGCGCCGGAGCCGGCTTCCTCCGGCGGGAAGATGAGCCAGGAGGAGATCGAGGCCATGATGGCCGGTATGAACGGCGGCGGAGCCCCCGAGCCGGAACCGGAGCCCGCCCCCGCCTCCAACAAGAAGATGAGCCAGGAGGAGATCGAGGCCATGATGGCCGGCATGGGCGGCGGAGAGCCCGCCCCCGAACCGGCCCCCGCGCCGGAGCCGGCCTCCTCCGGCAAGAAGATGAGCCAGGCGGAAATCGAGGCCATGATGGCCGGTATGGCCGGCGGAAGCCCCGAGCCCGCTCCCGCGCCGCAGCCCGCGCCTCAGCCTCAGCCCGCACCGATGCAGCCCGCCGCCGCGGCGGATTTCGGGACCATGATGGCGGCCATGATGGCGGCGATGACGACGGCCATGGCCAACAACAACGCGGCCGCCGCCCCCGCTTCCGCGGCTCACGCTCCGGAGCCCAAGGTCATCAACACCCGGCCTGTGCCCATGCGGGACCTGAATCCGGCGGACGCCCTGGGCAAGGAGCAGGCCCAGAACCTGGACCTCATTATGGAGGTTCCCCTCCAGGTGACGGTGGAGATCGGCCGGACCCAGCGGAAGGTGCAGGACATCCTGGAGTTCTCCAAGGGGTCCCTGGTGGTCCTCGACAAGCTGGCGGGCGACCAGGTGGACCTGTTCGTCAACGGAAAATGCGTGGCCAAGGGAGACGTGGTGGTCATCGACGACAACTTCGGTGTCCGCATCACTGAAATCGTCCAGGACCCCGTCATTGAGCTGGTGAAAAAATAAGCGGCCGGAAACCGGGGCGCTTTTCAGATAACGAGATCAGGCATATATGACTACTTTTGAATAAGAAGGAAGGAATACAACAATGGCTAAGAAGATTCTGCTGGTCGACGACGCCGCCTTTATGCGGAAGATGATCAAGGACACCCTGAGCAAAAATGGGTATACCGAACTCTACGAGGCCGTGGACGGCGCGGACGCCGTGGAGAAGTTCAGCGAGATCGGCCCGGATCTGGTGATCATGGACATCACCATGCCCAACATGGACGGACTGGAGGCCCTGAAGGCCATCCGGGCCAAGGACAGCGGGGCCAACGTGGTCATGTGCTCCGCCATGGGCCAGGAGAGCATGGTCATGGACGCGGTGCGCTCCGGGGCCAAGGACTTCATCGTCAAGCCCTTCAAGCCCGACCGGGTATTGAAGACCGTCAGCACCATCCTGGGCAATCCCTGACGGGATGCCGGGCCTGGAAGGTGACGCGGCCCTGGGCTCCCTCCTGTGGATGACCGTCTGCGTCGTCCTGATCATCGGGCTGGCCTACTGGTTCACGAAGTTCGTGGCGGGCCGGGGGGCGCTGGGCGCCTTTTCCGGGGGCCGGCGGATGGAGGTTTTGGACCGGATGCCCCTGGGGCGGGACCAGAGCGTGGTCCTGGCCCGGGTGGGAGAGCGGTACCTGCTCCTGGGGGCCGGAACGGCGGGGGTGACCCTGCTGGCGGAGCTGACGGAGGAGGAGGCCGCGGCCTGGAAGCCGCCGGAGGCGGCGGAGGGAGAAAAGCCGGGTTTCAAGGAGGCTTTTCTCACCGTGATGAAACAGAAACAGCGAGAGCGGAGGTGAACCGGAGGTGCCGGAAGGGCTGATCAATGTAAACGGCGAGAACGTGCAGGCGCTGGAAATCATATTCCTGATGACGGCAATCACGCTCCTGCCCTCTCTCGTGGTGATGATGACGTCCTTCACCCGGTTTATCATCTCCTTTTCGTTTCTGCGCAACGCCATGGGCACCCAGCAGACGCCGCCCAATCTGGTTTTGATCGGACTGGCGCTGTTTTTGACGTTTTTCACCATGTCGCCCACTCTCACCCGCATACAGGAGGAGGCCTATGAGCCCTACGCCGCGGAGGAGATCAGCCAGGAGGAGTTCCTGGAGAGGGCCGTGGTGCCCCTTTCGGAGTTCATGGCGCGGAACACCAGGATCAACACCCTGGAGATGTTCTGCGACATGGCCCATGTGGAGATGCCGGAGGAGGTCAACGTCCGGACCGTGGTGGACACCCTGCCGCTGCGGATCATCGTGCCCGCTTTTGTGACCTGCGAGCTTCAAAAGGCGTTCACCATCGGACTGCTGCTGTATATCCCCTTCATGCTGATCGACATCGTGGTTTCCTGTACGCTGATGTCCATGGGCATGATCATGCTTCCCCCGTCCATGATCTCCGCGCCTTTCAAGCTGCTGCTGTTCGTGACCCTGAACGGGTGGGAGCTGCTGTTCTCCACCCTGGTCCGGGGCTTCCACTAGCGGAGGGCTGACGGATGGATACGGGAATGATAACCGACGTGATGCGGGACGCCGTGGGCGTGGTCATCAAGCTGGGCGGGCCCATGCTGGTTTTGAGCATGCTGGCCGGCGTGGTGGTGGCCATCTTCCAGGCGGTGACCCAGATTCACGAGCAGACCATCAGCTTCATTTTGAAGGTGGTCATCGTGGTGGGCGTCCTTCTCCTGGCGGGAGGCTGGATGCTGACCACGCTCCAGGACTACTCCCGGGAGCTGTTTGACCTCATGACGCGGATTTAGCGGAGGAGCCTATGATAGACGAAGGGGCCCTGATGCTGTTTTTGCTGATCACGGCGCGGATGAGCGGCCTCGTGCTGTTCAACCCCCTGCTGAGCCGGCAGAACTTCCCCGGAATGTTCCGGGCGGGGTTCGTGCTGCTGCTGTCGGCCTTCACCTACTCGGTGACGGGCGGACGGGCGGAGCCGCCCGGCGGGGTCCTGCCCCTGGCGGGGGCGCTGCTGCTGGAGATGGGCCTGGGCTTCGTGCTGGGCATGGTGGTTCACTTTTTCTTTTATATTCCCCAGATGGCGGGTTTGGCCATCGACACCCAGATGGGCATGACCATGAACCAGATTTACGACTCCGGGTCCCAGTCCAACATGTCCGTGACGGGCACGCTGCTGAACACCCTGATGATCCTGCTGTTCTTCGCCGGGAACGGCCACCACACGCTGCTGCGGATCATGATCACCTCCGGCGAGATTGTGGGCTATGGCGGCGTCTCCATTGGGAACGACATTCCCAATCTGGCGCTGGAACTGTTCATCGAGTGTACCGTCCTGGCGGTGAAGCTCTGCATGCCGATCCTGGCGGCGGAGCTGATCGGCCAGCTGGGAATGGGCGTTCTGATGAAGGTCATCCCGCAGATCAATGTGTTTTCCATCAATATCGAGTTGAAGGTCATCATCGGCTTGGCGCTGCTTCTGATGCTGATGCTTCCCGTCAGCGAATTCCTTCTGGAGACGGAGAAGACCATGCTGGCAAGCCTGCAGAACATGCTGCGGCTGATGTCCTCCTGACCTGAACCCGCGCGTCCTGAAGGGGGGATCGACCGTTGGCGGACAGTTCCAAAACTGAGAAAGCAACCCCGAAAAAGCGAAGAGACGAACGAAAAAAGGGCAACGTCTTCATGAGCCAGGACGCCGTGGCGGTGGTCACGCTGCTGGGCTCCTTCGCCGCTTTCTGGATGATGTCCGGGCGGATCGCGGAGCAGCTGACGGGCTACATGCGCTTTTGCTTCAGCAAGGTGGACCTTGCCGCCGGGCTGTCCGTGGGGGACATTCTCCACGAGCTGACCATGCAGGCTCTGGGCCTGATCGGCCGGACCGTGCTCCCCATCACGCTGGTGACGGCGGGGTGTGCCATCGTGGCCACCTTCGCCCAGACGAGGCTTCTGGTCAGCGGGGAGCTGATGAAGCCGAAATTCAGCCGGATCAACCCCCTGGAGGGCTTCAAGCGGCTGTTCTCCCTGAAAAGCGTCATCAACGCGCTGAAGGGGCTTTTGAAAATCAGCATCCTCATGGTCATCGTCTACCTGAGCATCGACGGCATGTTCCATGAGAGCGCGAAATATTTATACGTGGACCTCCGGGCCTCCTGCACCCACCTGTTCTCCCAGGGCATGGGCATGGTGATCAAGATCGCCCTGGCCTTTGTGGCCCTGGCGGCGCTGGACATCTTCTACCAGTGGTGGGATTACGAGCGGCAGATCCGCATGAGCAAGCAGGAGATCAAGGAAGAGTACAAACAGACCGAAGGCGACCCCCAGATCAAGGGGAAGATCAAGGAGATGCAGCGCAAGCGGGCCCAGAGCCGCATGATGCAGCAGGTCCCCCAGGCCGACGTGGTCATCCGAAACCCCACCCACTTCGCCGTGGCCCTCCGGTACCACCCGGACGAGGACGCGGCCCCCATCGTCCTTGCCAAGGGAATGGATGAGCTGGCCCTGCGCATCGTGAAGGTGGCGGAGGAGAACAAGGTGGCCGTCATCGAGAACGTGCCCCTGGCCCGGGCCCTGTACGCGGACGCGGAGCTGGACCGGGAGATTCCCCCGGAGCTTTACAACCCCGTGGCGGAGGTGCTGGTCTACATCTTCAGACTGAACGAGAAGAATCAATTGGTAAAATAAATTTGCCGCCTTGTCCAAAGGATAAGGAAGTCCGGCCGTGAGGCGCGCCGGGGCGGAAAGGAACACGCGGGACGGGAGGTGACCGAGGCTTGAGAAGAATTTTTGACAACGCAATATCTCTCGCCGTCGTGGTCATCGTCCTGTTTTTGATCATCCCCCTGCCGGTGCCCCTGCTGGACATCCTGCTGGTGGTGAACATCGGGCTCTCCATCATGATTCTGATGATCACCATGAACATCTCGGAGGCCTTGGAGTTCTCCATTTTCCCGTCCCTGCTGCTGATCACCACGCTGTTCCGGCTGGGACTGAACGTCTCCACCACCCGGCAGATTCTCTGGTACGGCTACGCCGGAACCGTCATTCAGAACTTCGGCAACCTGATCACCGGCGGAAACATCGTCGTGGGCGTGGTGATCTTCTTCATCATTGTCCTGGTGCAGTTCATCGTCATCACCAAGGGCGCCGAGCGCGTGGCCGAGGTGGCCGCCCGGTTCACCCTGGACGCCATGCCCGGCAAGCAGATGGCCATCGACGCGGACCTCTCCTCCGGCCTCATCAACGAGCAGGAGGCCAAGGCCCGGCGGTACAAGATACAAAAGGAAGCCGACTTCTACGGCGCCATGGACGGCGCCACCAAAATCGTCAAAGGCGACGCCACCATGTCGCTGTTGATCACCATGATCAACTTCATCGGCGGAACCATCATCGGAATGGTGATGAACGGCGGGACCTTTACCGACGTGCTGTCCCGCTACTCCATCGTCACCATCGGCGACGGCTTGGTTTCCCAGCTGCCGGCGCTGATGATCTCCACCGCCACCGGCATGATCGTCACCCGGTCCGTGTCCGAGGGAAGCCTCAACAAGGACGTCATCGGGCAGTTCAAGAACCAGCCCCGGGCCATCATGACCACCGGCGTCGTCCTCCTCTTCCTGGCGGCCATCCCCAACACGCCCCGCCTGGCCCTGGCCGTCGGCGGCGGGCTGCTGCTGGGGCTGGGCTGGTTCGTCAGCGGCCGCATGGAGCGGGAGCGCCAGGAGACCGCGGCCCTCCAGGCCGCCGCGGAGCAGCAGGAGGCCGGCGAAACCGCCGCCCCCAGCGAAACCGACTACTACAAGGATATCAACAACGTCTATTCCCTCCTCTCGGTGGAGCCCCTCGAGATGGAGTTCGGATACAGCCTCATCCCCATGGTGGACGAGAGTCACGGCGGCAAGCTCATCAGCCGCATCGTCATCTTCCGCCGCCAGTACGCCCAGGATATGGGCTTCGTCTTCCCCTCCATCCGGCTGCATGACGCGTCGTCCCTGGGGACGAACCAGTATGTCATCCGCGTCCGGGGCGAGGAGGTGGCCCGGGGCGAGATTCTGGTGGACTACTATCTGGCTCTGGAGCCGGCGAACCCCCTGGGGGAGATCGACGGCATCGAGACCATCGAGCCCGCCTACGGCATCCCCTCCCGGTGGATTCTGCCGGAGAACAAGGAGATGGCGGAAATCTACGGCTACAATGTCATCGACCCTCTGTCCGTCATGCTGACCCACCTGTCGGAGACGGTGAAGAAATACGCCTACGAGATGCTGGGCCGGACGGAGACCATCCAGTTGGTGGAGAACCTGAAGCGCACCTCCCCGGAGCTGGTGGAGGAGGCCATACCCAATATCGTCTCCTACGCCACCCTGGAGAAGGTGCTGCGGAACCTGCTGAAGGAGGGCGTGCCCATCAAGGACCTGGCCACCATCGTGGAGACCCTGTCCGACGCCCTGAGCCAGGGCCGGGACATCGACGCCGCCACGGAGCAGGTCCGGGGCGCCCTGGCCCGGACCATCACCCGCCGCTTCTGCGAGGACGGGCAGCTCCGGGTGGTCACGCTGGACGCGGAGGTGGAGAAGAAGATCATCGCCTCCCTCACCCGGAACGAGCAGGGCGTGTATCTGGCCATGGGGCCGGACCTGATGCAGCAGATCGTCTCTCAGCTGGCCAACCAGATGAAGAAGTTCAACGACCTCTCCCAGACGCCCATCATCCTGGTGAGCCAGGTGATTCGTGGCTACTTCTCCAAGATGATCACCCAATTTTACCCCGGCGTGTACGTCCTGTCCTTCAATGAGATCACCAGCGCCGTGCAGATCCAGGCCATCGGGAACATCACCCTGGAGTCCGCGGCCCGGCCGGAGCGAAGGGCGGTGGGCACATGAGCGAGATGACCGCCGCCGTCCGCTACAGCGAACGGGAGATCGAGGAGATGGACACCCAGGACCTGCTCCGCCTCTACAAGGAGACGGGGGACGAGAGCCTGAAGTGGCCGCTGGTGCTGCGGTACGAGGGATTGATCAAAAGCGCCGCCATGCAGATTCGGGGGGTTTACAGCAGCTTCGCCCAAATCGACGACATCATCAACGAGGGAATCATCACCCTCCTGGGGGCCATCGACAAATTCGACCCGGACAAGGGCGTGAAGTTCGAGACCTACGTCTCCAAGCGCATCCGGGGCATGGTCATCGATCTGGCCCGGAAGCAGGACTGGATCCCCCGGAACATCCGCAAGCGGGCCAAGGAGATCGACGCGGCCTCGGCGGAGCTGGCCACGGCCCTGGGCCGGACCCCCACCGACGGGGAAATCGCCCGGCACCTGGGCATCACCCAGGAGCGGTATCAGAAGGACGCCGCCAACATCGCCCTGAGCAACGTGCTGTCCCTGGACGTGCTGATGGACACCCGGGAGGCCGCGGGCTATCCCATGGAGGTCCCCTCCAGCGACGCCCAGAGCCAGCCGGAGCTGGTGCTTCAGGAGCGGGAGATGCAGCGGGCCCTGGCCCAGGGCATCGCGTCCCTGCGGGAGAACGAGCAGATCGTCCTCTCCTTGTACTACGAACGGAACCTGCACCTGAAGGAGATCGCCCAGGTGATGGAGCTCAGCGAGCCCCGCATCTCCCAGATTCACACCCGGGCCATCCAGAAGCTGCGGACCTACATGGAAGCCTATCTGGACGACTCACCGGAGCCGAACGCCAAGAGGAAGAAGGGATAACGCGTGTTTAAAGGTTTTTACAATCTGACCTCCGCCATGCTGACCCACCAGCAGAATCTCAATGTCATCGGCGAAAACATGGTCAACATCTCCACGGCGGGATACAAACAGGACCGCTACGTGGCCACCACCTTTGACGATGTGATGTACAGCCGGGTGACGGTGAATGAAAGCGGCGGCGCGGAAATCGGGCGGCAGAGCTACATACGGGCCCCCAGCGAGGTCTACACCGACTACAGCCAGGGCATTCCGGAGCCCACGGACCTGCCTCTGGACTTCGCCATCGTGGGGGACGGCTTTTTCGCCGTTCAGGACCCGGAGGGCAACGTGGCCTATACCCGGATGGGCAACTTCTCCCTGGACGAGGAGGGCTATCTCTGCCTTCCCGGCTTCGGGCAGGTGCTGAACCCGGAGGGGCAGCCCATCTACCTGGGCACCGACAAGATCCGGGGAGACGACCGGGGCGTGATCTACTTCGACGCGTCCCCGGAGCTGGGCGGCGGCACCACTCTGGGCCAGCTGGGCGTTTACAGCTTTGAGGACAACCAGGCGCTGGAACGGAACGACCGGGGGCTCTTCACCGGGGAGAACGCCCGGCAGAGCGAGGATTACGAAATCTGGAACAAGTATCTGGAGCGGTCCAACAGCGACATGGTCAAGCAGATGACGGAGATGATCACCTATCAGCGGGCGCTGCAGAGCGCCGCCCAGGTCACCAAGATCTATGATCAGGTGATGTCCAGGGCCGCCAGCGACGTCGGCCGCTTCGCCTGAGGAGGGAGCCTATGAATCAATCCTTTTTCATCGCGGCTGTGGGGGCCCATCAGCAGCTCAAGCGGCTGACGGTCCACAGCAACAACATCGCGAACCTGAACACCTATGGCTTCAAGGCGGAAAAAAGCCGCTTCGCCTCCTTGATGTACGACGATCTCAAGGCCGTGGGCGAGGCCACGGAGGGCGCCGCCGCCGCCCGGGGAGAGGGCGGAGAGTTCGAGATGCTCTCCTCCGGCGTGGGCGCGGCGCTGTGGACCACGGACACGGACTTCAAGGGCGGAGCCCTGGAGGAGACCCGCCGGGACCAGGACTACGCCATCGCCGGGGACGGCTTCTTCGCCGTGGCGGATCTGGTCACCGGGGACATCACCCTCACCCGGGACGGCGCCTTCGTCATCTCCGAGCTGATGCGCCCCACCGGCGAGGTGGACGAGGACGGCGAGGACATCCTGGAGCGGATCTACTACCTCTCCGACAACGAGGGGCGCTTCGTCCTCAGCGACACCGGAGGCATGATCGAGGTGGAGGACGAGCACGAGCCCCAGCCGGTGGGAATTTTTGACTACATGAACTACGACGGCATGGAACACATCAACGACACCCGCTTCCGGGCCATCGACAAAAACGGCGGCATCCGCCAGGGCGAGGGCGAGCTGATGCGGGGCTTCATAGAGATGTCCAACGCGGACCTGGCGGAGGAGATGACCAAGGTCATCGAGTCCCAGCGGGCCTATGGCATGGCGCTGAAGATGGTGCAGACCTCCGACGAGATTGAGACCACCATCAACGGCCTGCGCGGCTGAGAGGGAGGCAGAGAATGACCATAAAAAGCTACGACGAGCTCAGTTCGCTGGAGTTGGACACCCTGAAGGAGATCGGGAGCATCGGCACCGGAAACGCCGCCACCAGCCTCTCGGCCCTCATCGGGAAGCCGGTGCGCATTCAGCAGCCCGAGGTCCGCATCATGGAGTACAACGAGGCCATCGAGTGGATCGGCGGGCCGGAGCCCATCACCGCCGGCGTGCTGGTGGGGATGAGCGGGCAGCTCAGCGGCATCATGCTCTCGGTGCAGCAGCTGGATTTCGTGAATCTGGTGCTGGAGAGCATGATGGAAAAGACCATCGAGGATTACATGGAGCTGGGAGAGATGGAGCACTCCGCCCTGACCGAGGTGGGCAACATCATGATCTCCACCTTCATCAACGCCCTCAGCGGTCTGGCGGGCCTGGACATCGAGCTGACGGTTCCCGCTTTCACTGTGGATATGCAGGGCGCCATCATGGCCGTGCCCATGGCGGAGTACGGCGGACAGTCCAATTACATCATGACCATCGGCGGAAACTTCATTTGCAATGGAAAGGAGATCCCCTGCCGTTTGCTGTTGTCGCCGGATATTCGGTCGTTGAACTTTTTATTAAGGAAGCTGGGCGTGAACAGTGGAGAATAAGATCACAGTTGGAATCGCGGACATGAAAATGGCGCAGGCCCACGGCATGCTGATCACCTACGCCCTGGGTTCCTGCATCGGGATTTGCTTGTATGATCAGAGGATCAAGCTGGCGGCGCTGATTCACATCATGCTGCCGCTGAACATGGAGCCGGGCCGGAAGAACACCATGAAATACGCCGACACCGGCATCCGGGAGACGCTGAAAATGATGGAGTCCAAGGGGGCTTCCCGCTCCCGCATCACGGCGAAGATCGCCGGCGGGGCCAAGATGTTCGAGGTCAGCGGGGGAAACCTGGGAAACATCGGCCAGCGCAACATTGAAAGCGTGCGCGCGCACCTGAAGCGGGAGGGCGTCCAGCTTCTGAAGGAGGACGTGGGCGGATCCGTGGCCCGGACGCTTCTGTTCGACCCCGCCACCGGACAGGCGTGCGTCCGCTGCTACGGGCGGCAGGAGATGATTTTCTAGCACGGTATTCATTTGCGTGTATTTTGTATGTGTATAGAGTCAGCCATTGAAAGGAGTGTTCGGAATGTTGTTGGAAGAGGACAAACGGGGGATCTTGCTGGAGTCCGGCACAAATGAGATCGAAGTCATGGAGTTCACCATCAATGAGAGCCTGTACGGCATCAATGTGGCGAAGGTCAAGGAGATTCTGGTCTCCCAGCCCGTGAAGCACATGCCCCACGCCCACCCGGCGGTGGAGGGCATCTTCAAGCCGAGAGACAAGGTCATCACCGTGGTGGACCTGCCCAATTATCTTCTGGGCGTCTCCGACGAGAAGCGGGAAAAGGACCTGTTCATTGTCACCAATTTCAATAAGATCAACATCGCCTTCCGGGTCCACACGGTGGTGGGCATCAGCCGTATCTCCTGGACCAGCATCCAGAAGCCCGACAAAACCGTCACCGGAGGGAATGAGGGCATCGCCACCGGAATCGCCCAGTGCGGCGACGATCTGGTGACCATCCTGGACTTCGAGAAGATCGTGGCGGAAATCGCCCCGGAGACCACCATCCAGATGTCCGAGATCGACCAGCTGGGCGAGCGGAAGCGGAGCGACGCCGTCATCCTGGTGGCGGAGGACTCCGTGCTCCTCAGCAAGATGATCGAGGAGGCCCTGCACCGCTCCGGCTATGTCAACACCCGGATGTTCCCCGACGGCGGCAAGCTCTGGGAGTACCTCAGCGACCTGCGGGGCGACCCGGACCTGGACGACAAGGTGGGTCTGATCATCACCGATATCGAGATGCCCCAGATGGACGGCCACCGGCTGACCAAGCTGGTGAAGGACGACAAGGATTTCAAGCACCTGCCGGTCATCATCTTCTCCTCCCTGATCACCGAGGAGATGCGCCGCAAGGGCAAGGAGCTGGGCGCCGACGAGCAGATGAGCAAGCCGGAAATCGGCCATCTGGTCCGGGTGATCGACCATTTGCTGGAAGAAACCGGGCGCCGGCAGTAATCGCGGAGGGATATCATGAGCAGTAAATATATCGTAAGGCAGCCGATCAAGGACCCCGAGGGAATCATCCTGGGGTATGAGATTCTTTACCACGGGGAGAACCAGGCGTTTACCGTGGAGAACCCCCAGGCCAAGGAATTCGCGTCCGCCGACACGATCTACAGCTTCCTCACCCAAAACAGCACCACGACGCTGAGGGGTTCCTTGAATTTCATGACCTTCACGACCACGCTGCTGATGAAGAAGACGCCCCGGCTGTTCGACCAGTCGGAGCTGGTGATTCAGATCAACGACAGTGTCATCATTCACCCGCTGTCCATGCACTTTGTCAACCAGTTCGCCAAGGACGGGTACAAGATCGCGGTGAACGAGTTCCAGTTCGCCCCCCGGTATCTGGCCCTGCTGGACAGCATCGACTACATAAAAGTGAATATCGAGGCGACCCCGGACGCGGCCCTGCACAATATCATAGACGTGGCCCACAGCATGCAGAAAAAGTGCATCATCACCAACATCTCCACGGAGGAGGAGTACCGCAAGGCCGTGCTGCTGAAGGCCGACGGACTCCAGGGCTCGTATGTCGCGGAGCAGATGACCACCCGGGTCCACTCCAGCGCCTACCTCCAGTCCAGCTTCTTCCGGCTGATGGTGGCCGTGACCCGGGACGAACCGGACGTGGACGAGATCGAACAGCTCATCTCCATGGACGCCAGCCTGACGTACAACCTGCTGAAGGTGGCCAACTCCGCCTACTTCGCCCTGCGGAACCGGGCCACCACCGTCCATCAGGCCATCATGACCCTGGGCCTGGGGCAGCTGAAGCAGTGGATTTACCTCCTCAGCGCCAGCGTCAGCACCGAGTCCGCCGAGGTGGGGACGGAGGAGTTCTTGAAGCGCTCCTTCATGCGGGCCTCCTTCTGCAAGGAGCTGATGAAGTACGCCAAGAACATCCCGATCTCCCCGGCGGAGGCCTATCTCATGGGCATGTTCTCCACGCTGAACCACCTGGTGGACGCCCCGCTGGAGGAGATTCTGGAGGAGCTGCCCGTATCCGACGTGGTGCGGGCCGCCCTCACGAAAAAGGAGGGCCGCTGCGGCAAGCTCTATGAGCTGCTGCTGAGCTATGAGGCGGCCAACTGGAACGCCATCACCGCCCTGGCGGAGGAGCTGGGCATTCCCAACCAGATTCTGACCAACGTTTACTTCAACTGCATGGAAAACGTCAACGTGATCTGGGAGCAGCTGAGCAGCACCGCCGCCGGCCTGGAGCCGGAGGGCGCGGAGCCCGCTCCGGCGAACTGAGGACGGAAAAAGTAAAAAAGGTTCGGCGCTCAGCGCCGAACCTTTTGGCTTCCGGAGGTCAATCCTTCGGGCGGGAGTGATGGGGTGTGAGCATGACCTTTTTGCAGGCCTGGATCAGCTGAGAGGTGATGTCGCTGCTGAACCGGTTCTCGTAGACGGTGAGGCGGGGGACCCGCTCGTTCTGGCTCAGGACCACGTACTTGGGCGGCAGGTGGTTCAGAGCGTAGGCGCGGACATCCACCCGGCACTTGTCGCAGCAGCAGATGCCGAACATCTTCATATACTCGTCCGCCTTTTCCTCCACCAGCAGCTGCATGACGTTGACATAGGAGGGGGCCTCGACCTCGGCGGACTCTTCCTCCTCCTCCTGGGGAGCGGGCTCCTCCGCCTCCGGCCGGGGGGCGGCGGGCTGAGGGACGGGCGCCTGAACGGGCGCGGCCTGCCGGGCGGGCTCCGCGGGACGGGCGGGGGGCGCCTTGGGCGCTTCCGACAGCTCCGCCTCCAGGGCATCCTTGATCTGGGAGGAGACGGCCGCGTCGGCGTTGATGGAGGAGATGATGGGCGCCACCGGCGCGGCGGGGGCGGCCTCCGCCTGGGGAGCGGGGGACTCCGCCGCCGGCTCCGGCGCCGGTTCGGCGGCGCTCCGGTTTTTGCTGAGCAGGTTCATCACGTGAGCGGTCTTGCTGGAATTGTTGGACGCCATAACGAAAACTCCTTTACATTCAGAAAGTCAAAAAAGTCATTGTCTCAGTACCGCGCGATGCGGCGGTAGTGGGGAGGGAACTCCGGGCCCGCGACAGCGTCCACGATCCGACGGAGATCGGAAGCGGCCTTGCAGCCGGGCTGGTAGGTCAGGACGCTCTGCCCGTGGGCGGGCGCCGTGGCCACGTTGACGCTGCGGCGGATCTTGGAGCGGAAAACCTGGCTGCCCAGCTGCTCCGCCACGGACTCCGCCAGATCCAGAATCTCCCGGGAGAGGGTCAGGCGGCGGTCATACTTGTTCAGGAGAATGCCCAGGACCTTCAGATCCGGGTTGAAGGATTTGCGGACGGTCTCGATGGTGTCCTGAATCTGGGAGACGCCCACAAGGCTCAGGACCTCCGCCTCCATGGGGACGATGAGCCCGGTGGAGGCAACGTACGCGTTGATGGTCAGAATATTCAGCGCCGGCGGCGTGTCGATGATGATGAAGTCGTAATTCGGCTTGATCACATCCAGCTGCTGGGAGAGCATGAACTCCCGCCGGGGGGCCGTGAACTCCACCTCGGCGGTGGAGAGCATGATGTCCGAGGCGAGAATGTCGCCGTACTCCGTGCGGGAGATGGCCCGCTCGATGGGGCAGGCGCCGGTGAGCACGTCGTAGACGGTTTTGCACTCGCCGATGTCCAGGCCCAGAGTGAACCCGAGGTTGCCCTGAGGGTCCAGATCGACGCCCAGGACCCGCGCGCCCCGCTGCTTCAGGCCGCAGACCAGCGCGGAAACGGTGGTGGTTTTGCCCACGCCGCCTTTTTGATTCGTGACAGTGATGACCTGTGTCAAAGGATTTTCCTCCTTACCGTAAAAACTGAACGGGGACCTCTTATTTTTATTATACTATATGTCGATAAAAAAGCATAGAGGAATATCAAAAAAATTTTCATTCGGCGGACCCGGGCCCCGGGGCCGGGTTTGCGCCTGAATACGCGAAAGGAGTTGCATCACTATGGCAGTCAGCGGAGTAGGCAGATCCACAAGCATTTACGGGAACCGGAATGTGATCACCGGCCTCGTCAGTGGAATGGACACGGAGGGCATGATCGAAAACGCGATATCCGCGTACAAAAACAAGATCACCGCCCTGCAGCAGAACCGCACGAAAACCGAGTGGAAGCAGGAGGCGTATCGGAGCATCATCAACAAGATGTCCCTCTTCAGCGAAAAGTACACCTCCTACCGGTCCGCCAACAACCTCATGTCCACCAGCTTCTTTGACCAGGCGGTCAAGACGGTGACCAAGGGCAAGTACGCCGACATGGTGTCCGCCATCGGCCGGGCCAGCAGCAATATCCAGATCAACGGGGTCAAGCAGCTGGCCACCTCCAGCTCTTTCACCCTCAGCGGCGCGGCGCTGGACAAAACCACCTCCAGCTTCGGCGGGGACAAGGTGGAGGCCTCCGCCTCCGATGTCATGGACCTGGACAAGATGATGGAAGTGGGCGGCCTCAACGGCACGTTGACCCTGGCCTATGGCGGCAAAAACGACACCAGCTACCTGACCATCAACCTGGATGAAACCATGACCTTCAAGGATGATGTGGACGCCGACGGCAACGTGATCAAAAGCGGCGCCGAGAAGCTGGCGGAGGAGATCAACAAGCAGCTGGAGGGACAGAGCGTCTCCATCGGAACCAAGACCTACACGGGCAAAGAGCTGCTGGACAACATCGTCAAGGCCGAAGTGAACGGAGGCAGCATCACCTTCTCCGACCCCAAGGGGAACAACGTCTATGTGGCGGGCGCCTCGGGCAACCTGAAGGACCAGCTCCTGGGCGGACAGGAGCCCAGCAGCAAGGATGGCCAGCAGATCAAGAGCCTGCGCCCCAGCGAGAGCGCCCTGAAGACCGAGGAAATGAGCACCTTCCAGTACCTGATGAGCCGGGGCGGCAGCATGGAGATCACCCTGGACGGCAAGACCAAGACCATCAAGCTGCCCTCGGCCAGCGAGGTCGCCGACAAGGTGGATTCCAGCTACAAGTACGCCGACGCTCTGAAAACCAAGATCAAGAACGGGGAAAAGCTGAACAGCGAAGAGAGCCAGAAGTACCGGGACGCGGCCTTCATGGCGGCCTTCCAGGACAAGGTGGACGAGGCCTTCGGCAAAAACGCCGACGGGTCCTCCAAGCTGAAGGTCAGCGACGCCGAGGCCGGCGCGGGCATCCAGTTCAAGTTTGAGACCGCCCAGAAGGGCTCCACCTTCTCGGTGTACTCCGCCAAGGGCGAGGTTCTGGGCTTCGGCGACAGCAAGCAGGTCACCAGCTACCTCAACACCGGCAAATCCCTGAAGGACATCATGGGCGATGTGGACTGGAGCCAGTTCGACGTGGCCAGGACGGAAAAGGGAACGGTCGCGGTGGACGACAACGGGGACACGCTCTATTCCTTCAAGGTCAACGGGAAGGAAATCGGGCAGTTCAATGAAAACAGCACCCTCCGCGACGTCATGAACGCCATGAACAGCAACTCGGACTCCGATGTCAAGGTGGGCTATTCCAAGCTGACCAACAACCTGACTTTCTCCACCAAGGAGACCGGAGAGGGCGGCCAGATCAAGTTTGACGGCCTGTCCGCCAAGCTGTTCGGCTTCACGGACGCCTCCACGGCCACCGCCGGCAAATTCACCGCCGGGCAGGACGCCATCTTCACGGCCACCGTCAACGGCGAGGAGATCGAGATGACCCGGAGCTCCAACGACGTCAATCTGGACGGAATGACCGTGACCCTCAAGGGGACCTTCGGCTACGACGAGAGCGGAAAACTCGACAAGACCGCCGAGGCGGTGTCCTTTGAGACCAGCTCCGACGCGGACAAAATCGTGGACGTGGTCAAGCAGATGGTGGAAGACTACAACGCCATGGCGAAAGAGATCAAGGACGCCTATTCCACCCTCCCCGCCCAGCGGTCCAACGGCGCCTATTATGAGCCTCTGACCGCCGAAGAGGAAGAGGGCGAGACCGAGAGCTTCATCAAGAACTGGACGGAGAAGGCCAAGCAGGGCATCCTCTTTGGCGACCGGGACCTGGCGTCCCTCTATCAGCGCCTGACCTCCGCCGTCTCCATGACCGGCGAGAACGGCGCGGCCCTCCGGGAGGCGGGCATCACCGTCAGCTACTCCAACGGCCTGAGTACCCTGGAGTTCAACGAGACCAAGTTCCGCGCCGCGCTGAACAGCGACCCCGACAAGGTCCGGGACGCCTTCACCGCCAGCACGGAAGCCGGCGCCAAGAGCAACGGCCTGATGCAGGCCCTGAAGCAGCCCCTGGACGTCTTCGGCAAGACCAGCGGCGGCAAGGGCGTGCTGGTGGAAAAGGCGGGTTCCCCCCTGGCCCCCAGCACCATGTACAACAACACCATCCAAAAAGAGCTCAACCGGATTGACGAGGAGATCGAGCGCTGGCAGGACAAGATGACCGATCAGGTGGACTACTACACCAATCAGTTCTCCCGGCTGGAGCAGCTGATCCAGCAGATGAACTCCCAGAGCTCTTACTTCTCCCAGCTGATGGGCGGCTGATTTTAAAGAGGCGGTGATCCACAGACAATGGATATGAAAGGCTTCCAGCAGTACAAGGAGCAAAGCGTCAACACCATGACCCAGGGAGAACTGCTCTTGCTGCTGTACGACGAGCTGTACAAACGCCTGTCTCAGGCGGAGCTCATGCTGGATCAGCAGAATTACCCCGTTTACGAGGCCTCCATTGAACGGGCGGTCGCCATCATCGACTATCTGGACTCCACGCTGGACCGGCAGTATTCCATCAGCACCAACCTCGCGCAGCTCTACGAGTATTTCACCTACGAGCTGGGCCGGGCGAAGATCGGCCGCCGCAAGGAGGTCCTGACCCACGTGAAGACCATGGTGGGAGAGCTGAGGGACGCCTTCCGGCAGGCGCAAAAAAGCGGAGACTCAGGAAAGTAGGGATCAGGATGGAAGCAGCGGCGCTCTTGGACGCCCATGTGCAGCTGAAGCGGATCTACACCGCTCTGAGCGAGGCCCTGGATGTGACCCGCCAGCTGGCGGACGCCGTGGACCGGGACGACCGGATCGCGGTACAGATGCTGGTCTCCATGCGGCAGGAGCCCACCGACAAGCTGTCCGGGGCCCATCAGGCCCTGGAGCAGCAGCGGCAGTCCCTGCCCGCCGCCGATGCCGCCCGCCTTGCCGCCATTTTGAAGGGCGGAGAGGCGGAGACGGAGGAGGAGGCCCCCCTGGCCGGCCAGGTCGGCGCGAACCAGCGGATTTTGAAGCAGCTTGTGGACCTGGACCGGGTGGTCAACCGAAAGCTGGCCAGGGAAAAATCCATTTACAAATGAAGAACGCGCGGGAGCCGGAGCCCCGGCTGGTCCAACCGGCCGGGCTCCCGCCGCGCGTACGGATGAAAGCCGGGAGGCGGTCCCGGTCGGGATTTCAGGACTACGGGAGCGGGGAATATGCCCACGATCACGCTGGAAAACGTAACAAAGAACTACAAGCTGGACCGAAAGCAGCAGAGAGAGCAGAAGGGGAAAAAGTACGAGACCGGCGTGGAGGACATCAACCTGACCATCAGGCAGGGGGAGTTCGTGTTCCTGATCGGCAGCAGCGGCGCCGGGAAGAGCACGCTGCTGGACCTGATTTCCGGGAAGCTGAGGCCGGACAGGGGAACGGTGTACCTGGACAGGAAGGAGCTCTCCAGGCTGATCGCCTGGAGTCAGAACCGCGCCGCCATTCTCTTTGGCCGGGTCCAGCAGGAGCACAGCCTCATTCGGAAGATGACCGTGGAGGAGAACCTCTGGGTCGCGGCCCAGGTGGGGCGGCGCCGCTTCGAGAGCACGAAGCACGTGGACCTTCGGGTGAAGAAGGTGCTGGGCCTTGTGGGGATGCGGGGCGTGGAGTCCCGGTACCCCGTGGAGATGTCCATCGGCGAGTGCCGCCGGGTGGAGCTGGCCCGGGCCCTCATCAACAGCCCGCCCATCCTGGTGCTGGACGAGATCACCGCCAATCTGGACGACGACAACATCTGGGATATGTTCCAGCTTCTGCAGGAGGTCAACCGAAAGGGCACGACGGTGATCATGGCCACCCATGCCAGCCGCTATGTCAACATCATGCGCCGCCGGGTGGTGACGCTGGTGGACGGAAAGATCTTCGGCGACGTCGAAAAAGGAAGATACGGTGACGTGGTGTGAAAGCCGCGGGACGCCGATTAGAATAAAGAATCATGACGCATTCATAGAAAACGAGGAGGAAGCAGGAAATGATAAAAAACATGAAGATCAGGAAGAGCCTGATCATGGGCTTCGGAATCACCATCGTTGTTTCCGCGATCATCATCATCGTGTCGCTGGTCCTGATGGCGGTTCAGAAGGGGCAGTATACCGACATTCTGGACCAGTATGTGGCGTCCAATGAGCTGGTGTCCGAGTGCCGCATCGACTACAACATCGCCGCCCGGAATCTGCGGGACGCGGTGCTGTCCGGCGATATGTCCAGCGTGGACGCCACGAACAGTAAAATCAGTGAGCTGAGCGCCCAGCTGACCGAGCTGTCCAATACCTATCCCCTGGACGACAAGACGGAGCTGAACGCCTTCATCAACCTGGTGCAGAGCTGGGAGAAGGAGGCCACCACCATCGGCCAGACGGCCCGCACAAGCCAGCAGCAGGCGGCCGAGATGCTGGTCAAAGACTGCACTCCCGTTTTGAATCAGATGGCCACCGCCGGAAATGAGCTGGCCGCCAAGCTCCAGTCGGAGCAGGAAACCATCATCAAGCGGCAGAGCACGATCTCCAACATCGCGATGATCTGCATCGTGGTGGCCATGATCATCGCCACCGCGGTGGTGCTCCGGATGGCCCTGATCATCATCAAGAGCATCGTGATCCCCACGGAGAAGGTCCGCGCCGCCCTGGTGGGCTTCAGCGAGGGCAAGCTGGATATCCCCGTGGACTATGAGAGCAAGAGCGAGCTGGGCGAGATGTGCGACGCCCTGCGGACCAGCCAGAAGGTGTTGGACAGCGTCATCAAGGACGCCTGCCGCCTGCTGGAGGAGATGGGCGGCGGCAACTTCAACTGCCGTACCCAGGCCGAGCAGTACTACGTGGGCGAGCTGGCCGACATGCTCGCCTCCATCCGCGTCATCAACCGCAGCCTCAGCGACACCCTGGCCCAGATCAGCCTCAGCGGCGAGCAGGTTTCTTCCGGCTCCGACCAAGTGTCCACCGGCGCCCAGGCCCTGGCCCAGGGCGCCACGGAGCAGGCCAGCGCCGTCCAGGAGCTGTCCGCCACCATCGCCGATATCTCCTCCAAGGCCCAGAGCAACGCCAAGCGGAGCGAACAGGCCATGGAGCACTCCAAGAACGCCGGCCAGCGCCTGCGGGAGAGCGCCGCGCACATGGATGAAATGGTCAAGGCCATGGAGAAGATCTCCAGCTCCTCCGAGGAGATCGGCAAGATCATCGCCACCATTGAGAACATCGCCTTCCAGACCAACATTCTGGCCCTGAACGCCGCCGTGGAGGCCGCCCGGGCGGGCAGCGCCGGCAAGGGCTTCGCCGTCGTGGCCGACGAGGTGCGGAATCTGGCCACCAAGTCCGATCAGGCCGCGAAAGCCACCAAGGAGCTGATTGACAACTCCATCACCTCCGTCCAGGACGGCAGCGAGATCGTGAACCGTGTCTCCGAGTCCCTGGACAAGACCGTGGATGCCACCAACGAGTCCATGTCCGCTCTCCAGGAGATCGCCCAGGCCGTGGAGGAAGAGGCCGAGGCCATCGCCCAGGTCACCGAGGGCATCGACCAGATTTCCAGCGTGGTCCAGACCAACTCCGCCACCTCCGAGCAGTCCGCCGCCGCCAGCGAGGAGCTGAGCAGCCAGGCCAGCCTGATGAAGGAACTGCTGAGCAAGTTCCGCCTCCGCAACGACAGCGGTTCCTCCAGCGCCGGCTACAGCGCCCCCGCCGCCTCCTCCTACTCCGGAGAGAGCGCCGACGCGTCCTATGACGCCGGATACAGCTCCGGCGGCAGCGCTTTCAGCAAGTACTGAGCGATTCTTTCCCGCCGGGCAGATCCGGCAATGGAATGAACGCAGGATCACTCGCGCCATCCCGCGCTGGCAGTAGAGTCCCCTGCCATGATGCCAGAAGGCGGTTCGGTGCCGCCTTCTGGCATCATTTGCGCCTCCGAGAGGCATGAAAAGGAGTGACTATGAAGGATTTGAGAGCCCAGGAGCGGGACTTGATCTTCGCCCTGGATATCGGGACCCGCAGCGTCGTGGGCGTTGTGGGCAGGCCCTCCGGGGGCCGGTTCAAGGCTCTGGACATCGAGATGGCGGAGCACGAGAGCCGGGCCATGCTGGACGGACAGATCGACAACATCCATCAGGTGGGGACCCTGGCCCGGACGGTGACGGACCGCCTGGAAGAGCGCCTGGGCGTCCATTTGGAGCGGGTCTGCGTGGCGGCCGCCGGGCGGGCCCTGCGGACCCAGAGCGGCAGCTTCACCATGGACATCAGCGCGGAAAAGACCATCAGCGCCGAGACCATCAGCCGCCTGGAGGCGGGGGCCCTCTCCGCCGCCGAGGAGGCCCTTCAGATGGAGGACGAGGTCCGGCGGCAGTTCTTCATGGTGGGCTACACCGTGGCCCAGTACCGGCTGGACAACTACCCCCTGGCCTCCCTGCTGGATCACAACGGTCAAAAGGCGGAGGCGGACGTGGTGGCCACCTTCCTCCCCGGGGAGGTGGTGGAGAGTCTCTACGCCGCCATGCGCACCGCCGGCCTCCAGGTTTCCAGCCTGACGCTGGAGCCCATCGCCGCCATGAACGCCGCCATCCCCGTGGAGCTGCGGCTTTTGAATCTGGCGCTGGTGGACATCGGCGCGGGAACCACGGATATCGCGGTCTGCCGGGACGGCAGCATCACCGGCTATACCATGGCCACCATTGCCGGGGACGAGATCACCGAGGCCATCATGCGAACCTTCCTGGTGGACTTCCAGACCGCCGAGACCATGAAGCGGAACCTCCGCCCCGGGGAGGACGCCCGCTACACGGACATTCTGGGTCTGGAGAACACCGCCGCCTTTGAGGAGATTCACGCCGCCATCCAGGAGCCCATGGGCCGCCTGGCGGAGGCCATCGCCGCCCAGGTGACGGAGCTCAACGGCGGCGCGCCCTCGGCCCTGTTTCTGGCGGGGGGCGGCAGCAAGCTGGACGGCCTCCGGGAAAAGGTGGCCCAGAGCTTAGGGATGGACGAGCGCCGGGTGGCCATCGCCGGGAACAATTTCGCCAAAAGCGCCTTTGCCGACGAGATTGACCTGAACAACCCGGAGTACGCCACGCCCCTGGGGATCGCCGTCTCCGCCGGGCTGGGGCTTTTGAACGACAGCTATGTCATCACCCTCAACGGAGAGACCGCCAAGCTCTTCCGCAGCGGGACCCTGACGGTCCGGGACATTCTGCTGATGAACGGCTATACCTACGCCGACATGCTGGGCCGCTCCGGGAAGAACCTGGGCGTGACCCTCAACGGGCGGCGGATGGTCCTTCGGGGGGAGCCCGCCTCCCCCGCCATCCTCCAGGTGAACGGGGAGGAGGCGGCCATCAACGCCGTGGTCCACGCCGGGGACGGCATCCGCTTTCAGCCCGCCCGGGGCGGCAGGGACGCCGCCAGGACCCTGGGCGAGCTGCTGGGGAAGGACTTCTCCGGCCGGGTGCTGGTGAACAACCGGGAGGGGGATCTGAGGGCCCCCCTGCGCCAGGGCGACGTCATCATGACCCTGGAGGGCCCCGCCGGAGTGGCCCTCCCGCCGCTGCCGCCCCAGAACGATCCGGACCCGGAGCCGGAAGAGCCCCCCGCCCCCCCCGCACCCCCGCCTCCCCCGCCGGAGAACCCGGCGAGAGAAGAGCCGCCCAAGGCGGAGCCGGTGCCGCCGGTGAAGCCGGTGATCCGCAGGCGGGAGGTGGAGATTCTCCTGAACGGCAGGCCCATGGTGCTGCCGCCCAAGGAGAACGGCCAGCCCTATTACGTCATGGACCTGCTGGAGCGCTCCGGCGTGGATTTCGACCAGCTGGAGGGTCCGGTCCATCTGGCGGTGAACGGGACGGAGTGCGGCTTCAGTCAGGCGGTGAAGGACCGGGATTCCATCACCATCCGCTGAGGGCGGGCCCCTTGAGTACAGGTAGGAGAGTGAAGCGTTGAAACAGGATAAGGCTGAAAAGATCATCCAGAAGGCTGAGAAGAAGGCGGCGAAAGCCGCCAAACAGGTGGAGCTGGCCGGGAAGAAGGCCGAAGCGGCGAAGCAGAGGCAGATGGCCCAGGCCGAGAAAAGAGCGGCGAAGGCCGCCGACGCCGCCACGAAAAAGGCCGCGGCGAAGACGAAAAAAGCGGAAGCCATCGCCAAGAAAGCCCAGGCCGCCGCCAAACGGGCCGAGGAGAAAAAGCTGAAGGCCCTGGCGAAGGTGGCCGAAAAGGCGGTGAAAACCGGCGAGGCCGTGGACGGCGGCGAGGCCGCCCCCGAGAAAAAGAAGGGGAAGAAGAAGCTGCTGCTCCTCCTCATTCCGGTGCTGGCGGCGGTCATCGGCGGAGCGGTGTGGTTCTTCTTCCTGCGGGGCGGCGGGGAAGAGGCGGAGACACAGGAGCCCATTCCCATCCCCATGGAGTACCTGCTCAACGAGACCCCCATCACCGCCCTGCCGGTGACGGGGGAGGAGGTGCTGGTATACCAGGAAGAAATCCCGCCGGAGCCCCCGGCGGAGGAGCTGGAAGACGCTGGCGAGAAGAAGGACGGAGAGACGGAAGAGGACGGAGAGAACTCCGAAGAGGCGGAGGACGCCGCCGAAACGGAGGAGGCCCCGGGCTTCACCAGGATCCTCTACCGCTATGAGGGCCTGCAGAACCCCGTCAGTCTGATTTCCGCCTACGCCGCCCTGATGACCACCGAGGACGCGGGCTTCTCCGTGGTGGACGAGACGCTGCTGCGGATCGACCCGCCGGCGGAGTACGGCGAACGGGGCTCCGTCCAGCTGGCCCGGAACGCGCCCACAGCGGAGGACGGCACCGGCGGCGGTGTTCAGTCCCTGCTTCTGAGCTGGGAGGGGACCGGCTGCTCCGTGACTCTGGATATGCCGGAGGGCCGGGTCCGTGACCCGAAGCCGGAGGCGCCCGCTCCTTCCGCGCCCAGCCGGGGCCTGTCGGATCTGGAGGCCATCCATCCCTCCAAGCTGGGCCTTCCCGGCGAGACCATGGAGTCCTACCGGCTCATTCCCCAGGAGGGCTCCGTCCGCATCGCCGGAAGCGTCTGCATGCGGGTGAATGTCTACAGCAAGAACGGCCAGCACGCCGGAAGCTACTTCCTGTCCAGCGACGGAAAGCTCTATCAGCTGGACGAGGCCGCCAACGCGGTGGTGGAGCTGTCCTGGGAGTAAGCGGGAAGCAGCCGGAGCCCGCCGGGCAGGCCCGCCAGACGGCAGGCCGTCCGTCCGCCCGCCGCCGTGAGCAGGGGGGCCAGCAGGCTCTCCAGCACGCAGGCGGAGGACCGGACGGAGAGGGCGTCCCGCCCCGGTGTCAGCGCCCGGGCGGTGTCCGGGTCCACCTGGACGATGTCCAGGCCGTACTCCCGGCCCAGGGCCCTGATCTGCTTGACGGTGACGGCCCGCCGGGCCTCCCCGTCCAGCGCTTGAAAGCCGATGATGCCGCTGAAGCGGCCCGCGATTTCCCGAAGCACGCCGAGGCGCACCATCGCCCGGCGTGCTTCCTCATTTTCCCGGAAGAGGCGTTCCGCCAGCGCCGCCGGGGACGGGGCCTCCCCCGGCGCCTCCGCTTCCCTCCGGGAGGCCGGCCGGTCGTCGGAGAAGCCCAGAGGCCGCCCCCCCGCCGCCGTCAGGTCCGCGTTGGTGGTGAAGACGAAGACGCAGCGGCGGAAGTCCAGTTCCCGGTTTCCCGTTTCGTCGGCCTTTCGGGCGGTGCAGCGGCCCTCGTCCAGGATGGACATGAAGACCTTCAGCACCTCCGGGTGGGCCTTCTCCAGCTCGTCGAACATGAAGACCGTGCGGGGGTTCCGGCGCACCGCCTCGAAGACGGGCTGGTCCTCATAGCCCACGTAGCCCGGCGGCGCGCCGGTGAGGCGGTGGACGGTGTGTGCCTCGGTGAAGGTGTTCAGCTCCGTCCACACCCGCTGCCAGGGCTGGCCGCAGCAGCGCTCCAGAGCCGGGGCCAGGGCCTTCCCCAGCTCCGACTTCCCCACGCCCGTGGGGCCGTGGAGGACCAGGGACAGCGGCCGGGCCGGATCCCGCTTCCCCACGTGGCTGTAGAGCCGGAAGGCGGCGGCCTCCAGGGCCCTGTCCTGGCCCAGGACCTGCTTTCCCAGCTCCTCCCGGAGGCGGCGATAGAGCGGGGGCCAGGGGGAGGCGGGAGGCTCCGCCTCCAGGGCCGGGGGGCGGAAGGGCCGGGGGCCGGGGTCTTCCGCCTCCCGCCGGAGGGAGGCGAGGCGGTCCGTCATGGCCTCGTAGCTGTCGAAGCGCCATGCGCTTCTGGCGAAGAGGGCGGACAGTGCCGGGCTTTGCCCCCGGTAGGCCACGGCGGGCCTCCAGTAGAGCAGATACCGCCCCTCCCGATGCAGGAAACCCAGCGCGGCCTGCCGGGGCACGCAGCCCGCCGGCATCCGGCAGTCGGCAAACTCACAGCTCCGGCCCTGCCGTCCCAGGTCGTCCACCCGGCGGCGCAGGGCCTCCCGGACCGCCGGGGTGGCGGAACAGAATTGGGAAAACGCGACGCTCATACACGCTCCTCCTTTCCACGGAGGAGAGGATTCCCGGTTTTTTCCAGTTTTAAAAGAGAAAAAGGGGAAGCGGCGCGATTTCGCGCCGCTTCCCTGTTGCTGTTTTTATTCCTCTCCCTGCCGGGCCCTTCGCTGGAGGATGAAGATGACCTGGAGCAGCCGCTGCTGCACGCTGGGAGGGGTGTCCACAAACTGACAGCCGTACTCGAACTTTTTCACCTTGGCGGAGGCCTGGGGCCGGACCTTGATGCGTTTGACCATGCAGGTGATGGAGAAGGGGTCTTCCGTGGGGAGGAGGGTGGCCTCCAGCAGGAAGGTGCTCTCCAGCTGGAAGAGCTTCTCCGACACGATCCGGACGCCGCCGCCGCTGATGTCCATCAGCTTGCAGGGAAAGCGCTGTCCCCCCGCGGTGGGGCGGACATAGCCCTCCACGTCGATGGACTGGCGGAAGAAGCTCCGGTTCTCCGGGGCCTGGGGGTATTGCAGCTTCTCCACCCGCCAGAATTTCCGGTCGTTGGGCCCCACCACGCCGATCAGAGAGAAGGGCTTCCCCTCCCGGGGGACGCAGCGGAGGATCACCGGCTGGTTGTACTTCGCCCGGGGGAGGTACTCCCCGGGGTCCGCCAGGACGTCCAGCCTGTCGCCGGCGTGGAGGCGGATCCTGCCGGTACACAGCCGTTCGCCGGCGGGGGTCAGCACCTCCGTCCTCATGCCGTCGTAAAGCTCCTCATAGTCGCTGGTTCCGGGGGGCGGCGGGGGCGGTTCCTTTTTCCACGATTTGAAAAATGCCATACGTCTGTCTCCTTTTTATCGGGCCAGGACCCGGTGCAGGATGACCGCCATCTCCGCGCGGCTGATGGCCGCGCCGGGGTTCAGGCGGGAGGCGCTGTTCCCCCGGACGGCCCCGGCCTGGACCATCGCGGCCACGGAGGACCGGGCGAAGGCGGAGACCTGGCCCCCGTCGGCGTAAGAGGAGAGAATGCCGGTGTCGGCGGCGGGCAGGGACTGCCCCGCGGCGTCCATGGCCCGGCAGATCATGGTCATGGCGCTCTGCCGGGTGATGGGCCGGTCCGGCTGGAAGCGGCCGTTGTTCCCCTGGACAATCCCCAGGTCCCTGGCGGTGGCGATGGCCCCGGCGTAGGCGCTGCTGTCGGGCACGTCCGGGAAGCCGGAGGAGCCGGTGGTGGGGAACTGGAAGGCCCGGCAGACCATCAGGGTGAACTCTCCCCGGCTGATGGACTGAGCGGGGCGGTAGGTGTTGTTGCTGTAGCCCGTGGTGATGCCGCTGGAGCGGAGGTATTCAATGGAGGGCTTCGCCCAGTCCCAGCCGCTGGCGGTGTCGCTGAAGGAGGCGTAGCAGTTTCCGTTGGAGAGCTGGATCTCCATGGAGCCGGAGGAGGCGCCCCCCTGGGTGTCATAGAGGGTGTAGGGGATGGTGAGGGTGCCCTGGTACTCCGCCTTGGGGACATAGCTGATCTGGCCCAGCTCCTGGGCGCCGTAGCGGGTCCCGGCGCTGACGGCCGTGCCCGTCCGGGAGGAGAGGTTGTAGTTCTGATACAGCCGCCCCACGGAGGGCAGGGAGTTGAACTGGACATAAGACAGCGCGTTCCCCAGGGCCGACCGGCAGGCGTTCTGGAAGTCCGAGGTCCGGAGGGAGACGGGGGTGGAGCTGCCCGTGTAGCGGATGCCGGAGAAGGAGGGGACCGCGGCGGCGGTTCCGCCCTCCACGGTGATGATCAGGGAGCCGGTGAAGCGCCCGCCGTTGTCGTCATAGCCGGTGAAGGGGATGGAGACGGTTCCGGCGTAGCCCGCGGCGGGGACGAAGGTGACGCTGGAGAGGGCGGGGGAGCCGTTCCGGCGGTAGTCCGTGTTGGCGGTGACCCGGGTGCCGGTGGAGCCGGCCCCGGCGTAGTTGTAGTAGAGGGCTCCCGCGCCGGAGGAGGGCAGGCTGGTGAAGCGGACGCTGCTGAGCGTCACGCCGTTGACCCGCTGGCTGGCGGCGTTGAAGTCCCAGGCGCTGAGGGGGACGGTCCGGTTCTGCTGGGTGGTGTAGTACACCGAGCCCGTGCCGCCGGAGGCGTCGCCCACGTAGAAGGTGAGCCGCCCGGTGAAGGTGCTCCCCTTGGAGTTGGTGCCGGTGAAGGGGATGGAGACGGCGCCGCTGTAGCCGGAGGCGGGGACGAAGGTGATGTTGGAGATGCGGGGGGTGGAGCTGCGGTAATAGCTGGTTCCGGCGGAGACCCGGGTGCTGGAGCCGCTGGAGTAGTTCAGGTACAGCGTCCCCGCGCCGGAGGCGGGCAGGCTGTCGAAGCGGACGCGGCTGAGGTCGCTGCCGGTGGCGCGCCGGCTGGCGGCGTTGAAGTCGGCGGCGTTCAGGGTCCGCTGCTGGTTCCGGGCGATGTAGTATTCCACGTCGCTCCCACCGCTGCTGTTCCCCGATCCGCCGGAGCCGTAAACCCGGACGGTGACGGTGCCGCTGTAGGTGGACCCAGCGCTGTCCACGCAGCGGTAGGGAATCTCCACGTTCCCCACGTAGCCCTCCGCCGGGACAAAGCTGATGTTGTCGATGGAGGGCTTGCTGGTGGCGTAGTAGCGGGTGTCGCTGGTGACCTTGGGGGAGAACTGGCCATTGGGGCTGTAGTTGAAGTACAACGTGCCCCGGCTGGCGGAGGGCAGGGAGAAGGTGACGTAGCGGATGGACCGGCCGTTGCGGCCCCGGCAGATCTCGGAGAAGTGCTCCGCCGCGAAGGAGACGGGCTGGCCCGCCTCCGTGCTGTAGGAGACGTCCCCGGAGGACGTGGCCTCGATGCGGATGGTTCCGGTGAAGTTGGTCCCGTTGGTGGAGGCCGCGTTATAGTCCACCACGGCGGTGCCGCTGAAGCCCGGCAGGGGGACGAAGGTCACGTCCCGCAGGCCCATCTGCCCCTGTCCGGAGGGCTGGTAGTAATAGCGCTCCGTGCCGCCCACGCCGTGGCCCGGGGTCTCCGGGTAGTTGTAGCGGTAGTAGAGGACGCCGTTCTCGGTGGAGACCTTCAGGTTGTAGACGTAGTCCAGGGGCCCGCCGGCCTTGCTCTGGGAGCGGGCGTTCAGCTGGCTGAGGATGCCGGAGAGGGCGTAGGAGGGCTCGGAGCCCATGTTGACATTGATGGCGTCCGCCACGTCCTCGGAGACATGGACCTTGAAGCTGGCGCTGAAGCCCGTTCCGGCGGCGGAGGCCGTGATGACGGCGTCGCCGGGGTAGTTGGCGGTGACCCGGCCGGATACCACCTGGGCCACGGAGTTGTTGCTGCTCTCCCAGTTCACCAGATTGTTCCTGGCGTTTCCGAAGAGCCGGGCCGTGACGCTGATGTCCCGGTACTGGAAGATGTCCACCACCGTGTCCCGGGTCAGGTTCACCGTGGTGCCCTGGCCGCCGGAGGTGGATTTCCTGATGTAGCTCAGCAGGATGCCGGAGGTCTCCACCTCCCGGACGGCGGGGGGCACGTTGGGCCCGCCGGCCCGGACGGTGATCTCAGTCACGCCGGGGGCCACGCCGGTGATGGCGGCGGTCAGGTCCCCGTTGCCCCGGGCCCGGGCGATGGCGTTGTCGGCGGAGGTCCAGTCCAGGGTGGGGTCCTTCACGCTGGAGGGGGAGACGGAGGCGGTCAGGGTGATGCTCTTCCCCGGGTCCACATAGTGGAACTGGTCGGTGTCGGGACTGATGATGGACACGGAGGTGATCTCCGGCGGCGGCGGGGAGGACACCGTGACGGAGCAGAGGGCCTGGACGGTCTTGTTGCTGGTGGAGGTGGCCCAGACCGTGGCGGTTTTGCCCACCTCCACCGTGGAGGGGACGGAAATCTCAACCGTGTTTCCGTTGGGGGCGAGCCGGGCCGTCTGATAGTCGCTGGACTGCCAGTACACGGTTTTGTCCGCGGCGGTCTCGGGCTTCACCGTGGCGGTGATGGTGGCGCTCCCTCCGGGGTGGATGCTGAGGCTGGTCTCGCTGAGGATGATTTCGCTGACGGCGGTGGACGGGGGCGGCGTTTCCTCCTCCACCGTGACCTCACAGGAGGCAGCTTTGTCAGAATTGGAGACGGCGACGGTAATCGTCGCTTTTCCCGCCTTGTTGGCGGTGACCAAGCCGCTCTGGGTGACGCTGGCGATTGTGGAATCAGAGCTGGACCAGGTCAGGGCGTTTGTGGCGCTGGAGGGGGTCAGGGTGGCTTTGAGAGTTACCTTCTCGCCGACCTTCATGGTCAGGGTGTCACGGTCCAGTTCCACCCCGGTCACGGTGGGATCGATCGGGTCAACGGGGACCGTGTCGTCCGCCGCGGCGGGGAGGACCAGCAGGGAGCAGGCCAGCGCCAGGGCCAGCAGCAGCGCCCCGGCCCGGCGGAGGAAGGGAAGTTTCATAACACACACTCCTTATCTACAAAGAGGAAAAGCCAAAGGGCGGGCGGTATCGCCCGCCCTTTGAGGGTTGAGGGGAATCAGTTGGTGGGACGGGATTGGGTCTTGGTATTGTCCCACGCGGGAGGAATCACAGGCGTTCCGACAATTTCGATTTCGCCCTTGTCGTTCCGGGCAAGGGTCACGGTGACACTGAAGCTGCCTCCGGAGGGCTCGTTGGTCCACTGGTCGCAGAGGCCGGACCGTATGGTGAACTGCACCTTTCCGGGTGTCACGTCCGTACAGTCGAAAGCCAGCGTGCGGGTGCCTCTGGGGTCGCCGGATTCCAGATAACTGGTCCAGCCAGGGGCGACGCTGTCGGTTATGAGGCCCCGGGAAATCCAGTTGCCGGAAACGCTGCCGCCGGAAAGCCCGGTGGGAGTGACCTGCTTCAGATCCTGAGGCTTGCCGGAGGTCCGCTGTACGAAATAGAGGTCCTCGGTAAACGTGATGGTGATGCGTCCACCCTTGGTTCCCACCGGGGTGAAGGTGATGTCCGTGTTGGGATTCACCGTGGGCCACTGCTTATCCCGGCGCTCAATGGGGCCGAGGGCCCGGAAGGAGATGTCGGAGCCCAGGGTGTTCTCGGCATAGGCCAGGAGGGTATACCAACCGCTGCCGTCTCCCAGGTCAAGAGGATCCCGCATGGTGGCCCACTCGCCCCGGTTGCCGGGGGTGGTGAAGTCCTTGATCCGCTGCACGATGACGCCGGTCTGGAGCCGGTCCTGGCCGATCAGACGCCGGATCGCCTCCTTGGTCGTATCCGTCGCGCGTGCGTCGAAGACGGAGGCGAAGACGGGGTTTTCCTGGGTGACGGAGCCGAAGTTTTCAATCAGGGCGTCCAGGACGCTGAATTTGCCGTTGGCGGCCTGCCCGGTGCGGTTCGCGTATTCGTCGTTGATGGCGGTTCCGGCGGCGACGCTGAAGGGCTGGTAGAGCTGGCTGACCTTGCCGTCGACCACCAGGAGGGCCGTGCCCTTGGCGGGTTCGTTGGTCTGGGCGTCGGCCCAGGTGGTGCCGCTCTGGTCGCCGGCCTGGAGGTTCAGGTTCGGTTTGTCTACCTGCCCGGTGGTGAACTTGTAGCAGGAGACGTCGGAGAACCGGGTGAGGCCCTTGGTGGAGATCAGCAGCATGTAGGTGGTGTTGGGGGCCAGGCCGGTGAGGGTGACCACGTCGGCCTGACCCTGAAGCAGCTGCTTGGAGCCCCAGCAGGTGCCGCCGGTGGTGGACTCCTTCGCCACGTCGGAGCCCCGGGGCAGACGGAGCATGGGGTTGGCCTTGTTGGCGGGAACGGTGCCGTCCGTCGGGATATCCTCAAAGGCCGGTTTCACCACGGAGGTGGGGCTGCTCTTCAGTGCCACGATGCGGGGCACGTCGTAATTGGTCCCGGTGATGGGCGTTCCGGCGGTGGGCGTCATGGGCAGGGCCATGCAGTAGATCGTGCCGTCCCGGTCCAGCATCGCCGTGATCTCGGCCACGGTGGAGCCGCTCTTGATCTTGGGATAGCCCTCCTCCAGCAGGGGGCCGCTGAGCTCCTCGGGGGAGACGGTGTAATTCAGGTGGTCGGGGTCGTTGTCGGATTCGCTGATCTGCATGACCCCGGCGGTGACGCCGTCTTTCAGCGTGTCCTCATTGCCCTGGTAGAACAGGGAGGACTGGTTCATGGCCGTGGCCCGGCCCGCCGTGACGGTGGCCCGCATTTTGATGCTCTCGATCCAGCTGTTGGGGTCGTCCACGCCCTTCACCTTCACCAGATGGACGGCATATTCATACTGGGTGTCCTGGTCCAGGGTCTTCAGCGGGGGAAAGTCCGTGGTGTTGTTCAGATGCACGGACCGGGTCAGGCTGATGTAGATCAATCCGGGTTCGTCGGCCTTGTCGATCTGGGCCGTGCCGCCGATCTTCTCCCAGGAGCTCCAGCCGGCGGTGCCCACGGTGCCCTCGGGCCGGGAGCGCCTGTAGAGGTCGAACTCCACGTTGTGGTCGGACCAGAGCAGCATATCCCAGCCCAGGTTGTCCGCCGCCTGATTGGTGGCGTCGGGGTCCATGGTGAAGCTCCAGTTGACCCGGAGGCGGTCGCCGCTGGTGTTTTTGTCCGAGGGGAAGTCTCCGGGCCGGGTCAGCTCGCTGCGGCTGATCCACATGGTGTCGGCGGTCTCCAGGAACACCGAGGCCACGGTGGTGGTGAAGTTGGGCGTTTTGAAGCCCTCCTTCGTGTTGTGGTCCATGACGTTCAGGTTGGGCGAGGTGTCCATGATGTCCTTGACCACGAAGTAGTAGGTTCCGCCGCTGGAGAGGTTCACCGCGCTCTGGGCGGGGTCCGGGTTATAGGGGAAGGTGATGGTCATCTCATTGTCCTGGGAGTCCGTTTCCACGATGGCCTTCCGGAAGTCCAGGACCCAGTTGCTGCCGATGGTGCCCTCGTTTTCACCGTTCCGGACCGGGACGGGCTTCTTGGTCCCGGTGTCGTAGAGGGTGATGTGCCGCTGGAGCATTTCGGCGAGCTCCCGCTCCCGGGCGGGCCGGTCGGCGGTGGAGGCGTTCAGGACCTTCTGATAGGCGTCCAGGAAGTCGTCGGGCATCCGGCTGGCGCCCTTGCCCTGGAAGCCGGTGACGGGCTCGGAGAAGATGATGTGGATGTCCGTGTTGGGGTGGGGCGTGGTGTGGGGCTTGTTCTCGGGGCTGGCGTCGTTGCTGAACTCCCGCCGGACCGTGGGCTTCTCCCCGTCCAGGGTGTGGATCTCCATGGGAGGCAGCAGGTTCTTGTTGTACTCGCAGTAGTTCCCCGCCAGATCCTTGGCCACGAAGTAGAGGTCATAGGAGGTCTGGGGCTGGAGGCCGGAGATGACGAAGGTGTAGTCCGTCCCGGCCTTGGCGGCCCGGACGGGCCCGCCCCGGCGGATCAGGGTGCCGCCGTAGGCCACGCCGTTTTCAATCTGAATCTTCGCGTTCCGGCTGGGGTTGGTGGGGTCCACGCCGGGGGCGTAGAAGCCGTCGCCGTGCTTCACCACGGCCCAGTAGAACGTGCCGGGCTCATCCAGGGCGAAGCTCATGGTGATCTGCTTGGCGTCGTATTTGCGGACGGTGACGTGCTGGATGGTGGGCGGGGTCAGGTCCTTGGTGGTGAAGGTGAGCTTCCGGACGGCGGAGCTCTTTCCGTTGTCCGCGTCGTTCAGCCAGAGGTAGAGGTCATAGGCCGTGGACTCCTGGAGGTGGGAGGTGTTGATCCGGGAGACCAGGAAGGGCGTGTTCTTCTTCAGGTCCACCACGCCGTAGCCCAGGTTCCCCGGCAGGGCCGCGGCACGGAAGTCCGCCGGCGTGGGCGCCGTGGAGCCCTTGGGGAAGAGGGCGTAGTACATCTGGCAGTCCTTGGTGGCCATGACCATGACCTGGGCCACCTGCTCCTTGTCGGCGTCCTGGGTGAGGACGGGCGTCTGGGGATAGCCGTTGGCGAAGTTGGGGGCCGTGTCGTCCGGCGTGGTGAAGGCGGCGACCTTCACGGGGCTGCGGCGGCCCCGGTTGTCCTCCAGCAGGGCGGAGATGTAGTAGGAGCCCTCCTTGGTCAGCCCCGTCAGCCGGGCGGTGAAGTCTGTGTCGGAGGCGGTGACCTTGATGGTCCCGCTGCGGATGATCTTGGGATAGGAGCCGGGCTCCATCAGCTCCTCCTCGCCCACGGACCCGTCCATCAGGGCGGTGAGGGCCCAGTGGATGGTGCCGGGCTTGTTGGTGCGGAAGAGGGCGTTGGCGGAGGTGGGGGCGATGTTCCTGGCCTTGGGATAGCCCGCCAGAATGCGGGGATCCTCGGAGGACTCCGCCGCCGCCTTGTTGTCCATGTTCTGCTTGTAGATGTTGGCCGTGATGCCGGGCCGGACATAGATGGTGTCCGGCAGCATGGAGACGGTGGACCCCGGGGCGTTGACGTTCAGGTGGCTGATGTCGCCCTCTCCGGTGACCTCGGTGGCCCGGTCCAGGTTCAGCTCCCGGATGGAAGCCAGATTGTCGATGATGACGGAGGCGTCCTCCGCCTTTTCGTCAATGGTCACCACGTCGGCCACGCCCTGGGCGATCTGGAGGGTGGACCCCGGCGTCAGGTCGATGACCTTCTTGAGGTTGCCCGCCAGCTGGAACAGGGAGTCCTCCACGCCGTCCAGCCGGACGGTCTTGAGGCCCAGGCCGTCCTCCGTCCGGTCCTCGATGTAGGCGGAGGAGCGGACGGTGACCTCGTCGATGCTGGTGAGGCCCTCGGCCTCCAGGGAGAGGAACTGCTCCGTGATGCTGTCCAGCTCCAGGCTGCCGGCGGTGACGTTCCGGAGGATGACGCTGTGCTTTCCGCCCTCGGCCTCGCCGCCTCCGCAGATGACGATCTTGCCCAGGACCTCGACGTTTTCAAGCTCCACGTTGCCCAGGCCCACGCCGCCGGTGAGGTAGAGGTTCCCGGTGACCACGGTGTCCTTGAGCTTCACGCCGGGGGTGGTGATGGTCAGGTTTCCGTACACGCCGCCGGAGGTCTGCTCGCCGGGCTCCTGGACCAGGGTGCCCAGGGCGCGGACCAGGAAGCAGGCCATCTGCCCCCGGGTGATGGGCAGGTGGGGGCGGAAGCTGCCGTCGGAGTAGCCCTGGATGATGCCCAGGTCCGCGGCCTCCTGCACGAACCCGCGGCTCCAGCCGCCGATGTCCTGCATGTCGGTGAAGGTGGAGTTGGCGGCGTTGGGGACGCCCTGGAACCGCAGGCACCGGCCCAGAAGGACGGCGGCCTGCTCCCGGGTGACCAGGGCGTAGGGAGAGGCGGTGTTGGGGTTGGTCCCGTTGAAGTAGCCCGCCTGATGGGCGATGCTGATGTCCTCGGCGAACCAGTCGTTGGGGTTCACGTCGGAGAAGGGATTGGGCCCCGCGTCCTTGTAGCCGAAGGCCCGGTTCACCAGGGTGACGAATTCCGCCCGGTTGATGTTCCGGTCCTCATGGAGGTTGCCGTTGGCGTCCCCCCGCATGACGCCCCACTCCTGGACCTGCTCCAGGTAGGGGGTCATCCAGTCCGCCGCCCGGGCCGGGCGGGAACAGAGGAGGGCGCAAAGGGCCAGGGCGGCAAGAACCAGGGCCGCCATGCCGGCGTACCCTGGCAGAGAGGCGCGGCGGGCGCGTGTTTGTTCAGTCATGTCACAGTACCTCCTCAATCGGTTATTCCCGGGCGTCGCGGTTTTGCAGCTGGAGGCTGAACACGGCCTCCCGCACCACGACTTCCTCGTCCTCGCACATGTCCACGAACTTGGTGGCGTACATGTAGCGGTCATTTTGCAGCTCCTGCCGGCGGAGAACCTCACAGATGAGGATCACGGGCTCCTCCGTGGGCGTCACGACGATCTCCGCCCGCTCGTGGGGCTCCAGGCGGAGATCGGAGTAAAAGGCGATGCCGCCGCAGCTGAGGTCCACGGACTGCACCGCCGCCTGCCCCCTCCAGGTGGAGGTGGAGACGGGGTAGAGGAAGGTGTCGAACTTGGCCGGGACCCGCAGGTTCCTCCGGACCTCCGGGTCCAGGGTGGCGATCTTCTCCAGCAGGATGGCGTCTCCCCGCTGGCGGAGGATGCGGCACTGGATGGGCAGCTCCTCGGTGCTGGCGCTGAAAAGCGTGACCACCTGGTGGGCCATCACGTCGTCCACCTTGTTGTTCAGGACGTTCAGCCGCATGGGCGCCGTGCCGGCGGGGGAGGCCAGCTCCCCGTTGGCCAGGGCGTTGTTCTGGGAGTCCAGGATCAGATACGTGCGCTTGGCGGTCATTTGGATTCCTCCGTTTCTTCGGGCGGCGTCTGGCCGCGCTCCTGGGCCTTCTGGTTCGAGGTGGGGTCAAAGTGGAGGAAGTACACGTAAATCTCCACGATGGCCTGATACAGGCTCTCCGGAATCTCCTGCCCCAGCTGGAGCTGGGTCAGGATGGTGGAGAGGGAGTTGTCCTCGTAGATGGGCACGCCGCAGTCGGCGGCGGTCTCCACGATCTTCTCCGCCATATAGCCCATGCCGGAGGCCACGATGACCGGCGCGGTGTCCCCCGGGCCGTATTGCAGGGCCACGGCTTTCTTGGCCCTGGTGGTTCCTTCAGATCTTGACATTGACACTGTTCTTCCCTTCAAAAAGTTTGGGGAACACCTCGGTCAGCGTGACCGGGCGGTCCATCCGCCGGACGGCCACCCGGGCGGGCTTCAGGTCGTTCCGGGTCAGTATCCGGGAGACGGCGTCCCCGATCTGCCTGGAGAAGGGGACCGCCGCGTCGGGGCAGGCGATCTGGATGTCCACGTCCGTCCCCTGGGCGGTGAGGATCACGTCGAACAGGCCCAGGGACTGGACGTCCATCTTGAACAGCAGGCGCATGATGTTCTTCCCGCCGGAGCCGGTCCGGCCCTGCTCATCCTCGGCGTCGGGGTCCACCCACAGCTCGGAGAAGAGCATCCGCCCGTTCCACTCCAGGGGAAGGAGGTAGTGGTTGACGGGCATGTACACGCTCTCGTTCAGCAGCATGGCGGCGATGAGGTTCTGAAACGCCTGCTGGACCTCGGCGCTGCCCTCCCCCCGGAAGGCCCGGGCGGCGGCGGCGGCCAGCTGGTCGGAAAAGCGGATGGCCCCGGCGCTGTCGGCCCCGCCCCCCCGGCTTTTCAGCAGGAGGAGGAGGGACTGGTCGTCGATGCCCCCCAGCTGGCCCTTCAGCGTGCCGTAGCCGCTGAGCTGGTGGAAGCCCTCCAGCAGCTTTTCCTCGGACCCGTTCTCATACCGGGCCACGTTCAGCGCCAGCATGGTCAGAAGGGCCCGGGGCGTACCCATGTCGTGGGTCCGCTCCACATAGCTGGACATGTAGGGAAAGATCTCCCGCTGGAGGAGCTGGAGGTTCCCCTGGCGGTTTCCGGCGGCGATGCCGTTCTGGAGCCGGGCCGTCAGGTCCCGGAGCTTCTCCGCCCAGCTGGCGGGCATGGCGTCCGCCATGGACTGGAGGTCCCGGAGGAGGTTGCCCTCGATGTGCTTCGTGGAGTCGAAGTCCACGTAGGCCTTCAAAAATTGCAGGATGTCCGTCCGCACCCCGTCGGAGGCGGCCCGGTCATAGGCGTTGCGCAGCAGGGCGAAGAGGGCCCCGCCGAAGCGGGTGCCGGTTTTGAACTGGCCCTGGAGGAAATCCAGCAGCTGGCTCTCGTCCATCCGCAGCATCTCCAACAGGCGGCCCATCTCCTCGGCGATGCCGGCGCTGAGGCCGGAGGAGACGACGACGCCCTCCCGCCCCGAGAAGAGGAGGGAGAGGCTCTGGGCCAGGCTGGGCGTGGCCCGCAGGCGCTGGAGGAAGGTCTGGAAATTGGAGTCGTACCGGATTCCGCCGTCCCCCTGGAGGTTGCTGTCCTGCTGTTCGGTCCGCCCGTCGGCGCGGACGACCTTGCTGGGATCGGGGACGTTCTGGATTTGGGTGTTGTCCGGGGAAACCGTGACGTTCCGGTTGATGGCTGTTTTGTCATAACCGGGCACCGGATTGGTGGCGCCGAGCAGATCGGGCATTCGTGACACCTCACAGAAAAAACTTGCCGCCGCTACTTATTTTTTTAGCGCAACAGGTCGATAGTAATGAAAAAGGCTGATAGGTGGTGTTTTCGTGAGCAACAATGATATCCTGGATATGTATATCTACGAAACCAATACGCTTCTTGAACAGCTGGAGAGCATCGTTCTGGACGCGGAAAAGGAAAATACATTCTCTCAGGACAACGTCAATGAGATTTTCCGCATCATGCATACCATCAAGGGCTCTTCCGCCATGATGGAGTTCGATACCCTGGCCCAGGTCTCCCACCGCATCGAGGACATGTTCTTCCTCATCCGGGAGGGCACCATGTCCGTGGTGAAGGAGGAGGACCGCCCGGCGCTGTTCGACGTGATGCTCCACTCCGTGGACTATTTCCGGGAGGAAATGGAGAAGGTGGAGGCGGAACAGCCCCTTAACAAAGATGTCGACAGTTTCCTTGGAAATATTAATAGTCTGATCGCTAAAATTAAGGGGGAAGAAATTCCAGCGGAGGAACCGGCGAAGGCTTCCGCCGCCGCTCCGGCCCCCGCGGCGGAGGCTTCCGCCCCCGCCGCCGTCCGGACCTCCGAGGGCAGCGCCGAGTTCCCCTACGGACTCCGGGTCTTCTTTGACGACGGCTGCGGCATGGAGAACCTGCGGGCCTTCATGCTGGTCACCTCCGTCCAGGGCTTCTGCGCCGAGGCGGACTTCACGTACCAGCCCGCCGGGGTGGAAAACGACTCCTCCCTGTCCGAGGTGGTGATCGAGCACGGCTTCCTCCTCCAGTTCCGCAGCGACGCGGACCGGGCCCGGGCCGTGCCGGTGGTGATGACCGCCGGCTCCGTCCACTCCTACGAGGAGGAGAACTACGTGCCCGCCCCGCCCCCGGAGGCGAAGCCCTCCGCCCCCGTCCAGGAGGCCGGCCCCGCCGCCCAGAAGGCTCCCGCCGCCCCGGCGGCCCAGTCCGGCGCCCAGCAGCACCAGGCCCAGGGCCAGAAGGAGAGCCTCATCAGCGTGGGGCTGAGCAAGCTGGACCAGCTCTCCGCCATCGTGGGCGAGATCGTCATCACCGAGGCCATGGTCACCGGCTCCCCGGACCTGAAGGGCCTGCACCTGGACGGCTTCGCCAAGTCCGCCCGGCAGCTCCGCAAGCTCACGGACGAGCTCCAGGACGTGTCCATGTCCCTGCGGATGATCCCGGTGGCCAACACCTTCCAGAAGATGAACCGCATCGTCCGGGACATGTGCAAAAAGCTGAACAAGCAGGTGAAGCTCACCCTGGTGGGAGAGAACACCGAGGTGGACAAGACCATCGTGGACTCCATCGGGGACCCCATCATGCACATGGTCCGCAACTCCATGGACCACGGCATTGAGGAAAACGTCCAGGACCGCATCGAAGCGGGAAAGGACCCCGTGGGCGAGATCCTGCTCTCCGCCCAGGACACGGGCAGCGAGGTCATCATCCAGATCTCCGACGACGGCGCCGGCGTCAACGACGAGGCCGTCCTGGCCAAGGCCATCCGCAACGGCATCGCCTCCCCGGATGTGGAGTACTCCCACAAGGAGATCCTGAACTTCCTCATGGCCCCCGGCTTCTCCACCAACACCCAGGTGACGGAGTTCTCCGGCCGGGGCGTGGGCATGGACGTGGTGAAAAGCGGCGTGGAGAGCCTGGGCGGCTCCGTCAGCATCTCCAGCGAGCAGGGCAAGGGCATGACCACCATCATGCGCATCCCCCTGACCATGGCCATCATGGACGGTATGGAGGTCTCCGTGGGAAACTCCATCTTCACCATCCCCATCAACAACATCCGCTCCAGCATCAAGACCACGGAGGAGGCCATTCTCCACGACTCCGTCAACGGGGAGATGGTGAAGATGCTGGACGGGTACTATCCCGTCATCCGGGCCCGGGACTTCTACAACCTCCCCGGCGGCGCGGAGAGGATTGACGACGGCGTCCTGATGTGGCTGGAGTCCGGCGACTGCTCCTACTGCCTGTTCGTCGACGAGCTTCTGGGAGAGCAGCAGATCGTTGTCAAGCCCCTCCCGGCCTATGTCAACAACTTTGATATCAAAAACTACGGCATCACGGGATGCAGCATCCTGGGAGACGGCAACATCAGCATCATCCTGGACGCGGGCGGCCTCTACGCGGCGGCCCGGAACGGATGAGCGCCAGAGGAGGGAGAAACGCAATGAGTAACGAAAACGTCCTGTTCCAGGTGGAGGAAGACGAGGTGGAGACCAACGCCCCCGAGGACGAGGGCGCCGGCAGCCGGAAGCACCTCATTTTCACGGTGGACGACCTGAAAATCGGCATCGACGCCAACCAGGTGGTGGAAATCCTGCATGTCTACAACGCCACCTACCTCCCCATGATGCCGGACTATATCCTGGGCATCTTCAACATGCGGGGCCAGATCATTCCCATCATGGACATCCGCCTCCGCCTGGGGAAGCCCCCCGCGGAGGAGAGCATTCTCATCGTGATCGACTACAACAACAACCAGCTGGGCATTCAGGTGGACTCCGTGGACCTGATGCTGGACATTCCCCTGGAGAGCATCGTCCCCATCCCCTCCCAGAGCGCCCAGAAGCTGGTTTCCGGCATGTGCACCCTGCCCGACGGCTCCGGCACCATGCTGGTGCTGGACTGCGAGCAGCTGATCGCCCGGGACTATGTGTAAACTTTTGTAAGAGCGGTGAACAAGAATCATGGATACGGCAAATAAAAACGAGGGACTGGGCGGCTTCGGCCCCATGACGATCTCCGACGCGGACTTCCGGAAGATGGTGAACTTCATCCAGTCCAGCTACGGCATCGACCTGAGCCAGAAGAAGCAGCTGATCACCAGCCGCCTCTCCCCGGCGCTGAAAAAGCTGGGCTACAAGAGCTTCGGGGAGTTCGTCAACCACCTCCTGGACAAGAAGGAGAACGACGAGGTCACCCTGGTCCTGAACAAGCTGACCACGAACTACACCTTCTTCATGCGGGAGAAGGAGCACCTGGACTATTTCTGCAGCAACATCATTCCGGAGATCGTCCGCCGGCACGAGCGGGACAAGACGCTGGCCATCTGGAGCGCCGGCTGCTCCAGCGGGGAGGAACCCTATAACATCACCATGTTCCTCTACGACTACCTGGGCCCCCAGGCCCGGCAGTGGGACACCCGCATCCTGGCCACGGACATCTCCGCCCAGGCCCTGACCAAGGCCCGGCAGGGCGTGTACAACCTGCCGGACACCATCCCGGCGGACTGGAAGCGGAAGTACTTCGTCCCCAACCGGGACGGGACCCACACGGTCTCCCCGGACGTGAAGAACAACGTGATCTACCAGACCTTCAACCTGATGGACCCCATCAAGTTCCGCCGGAAGTTCGACGTGATTTTCTGCCGGAACGTGATGATCTATTTCGATCAGCCCACCAAGGACGCCCTGGTCCGCCGGTTTTACGACGCCACCGTCCCCGGCGGCTATCTGCTGATCAGCGCCTCGGAAAACCTGAGCCAGAACGCGCCCTATCGCCGTTTGGCTACGGCGACCTTCCAAAAATAACAAGGAGGTGGTTCCCTCACGATGGAACTGGGGAAGAAAATCCGCGTAATGGTGGTGGACGATTCCGCCCTGGCCCGGAACCTCATCATCCAGGGCCTCACGGCCCACCCGAGGATCGAGGTGGTGGGCTACGCCATCAATACGCTGGACGCCAAACAGAAGCTGCCCCGCCTGAAGCCGGACGTGGTCACCATGGATGTGGAGATGCCCGGCCAGAGCGGCATTGACTTTTTGAAGGAGTACCTGCCCGCGAACCCGGTGCCGGTGATCCTCTGCTCCTCTTTGAACCTGAAGGTCTTCGACGCGCTGAACGCCGGCGCGGTGGACTTCGTCCGCAAGCCGGACGTGCAGGAGAGCAAGGAGGTCTTCATCACCAATCTGACCCAGAAGGTGCTGGTGGCCTCCATGGCCCGGCCCCGCTCCGCCCCGCTGCGGAGTCCCTCCGTGGCGGTGGACGCGCCCAACCTGGGCGGCGGCCTGGCCCTGGACCGGGTGCTGGTGGGCCTGGGGGCCTCCACGGGGGGCACGGAGGCGACGCTGGAGGTCATGCGCCGCCTGCCGGCGGACATTCCGCCCATGGTCATCGTCCAGCACATGCCCAAGGGCTTCACCCAGATGTACGCCGACCGGCTGAACCGCATCTGCAAGATGGAGGTCCGGGAGGCCCGGAACGGCGACGAGCTCCACCGGGGGCTGGCCCTGGTGGCCCCGGCGGATCTCCAGTGCCGGGTGGTGCGCATCGGGGAGAAGTACACCGTCTCCTGCACGCCGGGAGAGAAGGTCAGCGGACACCGCCCGTCGGTGGACGCCATGTTCCACTCCATGGCGGAGGTGGTCCGGTGCAGAATGGTGGGCATCATCATGACCGGCATGGGCCAGGACGGCGCCGCCGGATTGCTGGAAATGCGGAAGAAGGGGGCCTACACCATCGGCCAGGACAAGGAATCCAGCGTGGTGTACGGCATGCCCATGGTGGCCAACGACATCGGGGCGGTCTGCATCCAGGCCTCCTGCGAAAATGTGGCCAGCGTGCTGCTCCGGCATTTGAAGACCCTGCACTGAAGCAAGCCCGGGCCCCGCCTCTTTACGGGAGGCGGGGCCCGGATTTTCGGCTTTTTCGGCGAATGCAAGAAAAATCTCCCTGCCATTCTTAACTTTCCCCGGGTTTAGCCGATATAAATAGTGTAGAAAATGAAATGAAGTGGATTGCCGCCAAGAGCAAAGGATGTGAGTTATGATGCTGACCTCTACCGGTTCCGGCCCCATCACGACCGTTGGCCGGACGAAAGCCTATTATCCCGCCCAGAAGCGGGGGACGCCGGTCCCGTCCGCCGCCGGGTACAACAAATACGACTCCGCGGAGTTCTCCGCCCCCGCCGGGAGGAAGAGCTTCCAGATGGAGATGGTGAGCCGCCTCTCCCGGGAGGTGCGGACCGCCAACACCACCGGCGATATCCAGGAGCTGCGCCGGAAGGTGTCCGCCGGGGAGTACCGGCCGGACCCCATGGCCATCGCCGGCCGGATGCTGTTCCTGGTGGAGGAGTAAGGCATGGATGAGCTGTACCGGTCCTACCTGAACTTCCTCCGCTCCATGACCCGCGGGCTGGAGAGCCTCTCCGCCCTGAACGAGAAAAAGCTGGCCGCCGCCCAGAGCGACGACCTGATGGTCCTGAACGAGCTTTTGAACCAGGAGCAGGCCCAGGCGCTGAACTTCCGGGGCCTGGAGCTGACCCGTGACAAGCTGCTGCCCCAGCTGGGGCTGGCGGGCGTGCCCATGAACAGAGTCCCCGACCACTTCCCCCCCGCCATGCGGGAGGAGGCCCGTCAGGCGGTGGAAGAGCTGCGAAGCCGGTACGTGGACTACCGGAAGGCCTCCGTGAAGACCCGGAACCTGCTGGAGCAGAACCTCCGGGAGGTGGACGGCATCATCGCGCAGCTGGGGGGCTCCCCCACGGGAGAGAGCGGCCCCGGCTACGGCAGGGAGGCGGAGAGCGCCCCGCCGCCGTCCATGAAAACGGATTTCCGCGCCTGACGCGTGAAGACTATATAAGGAGTATTTCGATATGGCAATTGGTACCTTTGGCGCCTTCACCCAGGCCCGGCTGGCCATCTACGCCGCCCAGACGGGCCTGAATGTGACGGGAAACAATATCTCCAACATCAACACCCCGGGCTACACCCGCCAGCGTCTGGATCAGGTGAGCCTTTACGCCGCCGGCAGCGACCGCTATTACGCCAAGGGCGACATCCGCACCGGGCAGGGCGCTCTGGTGAAGAGCCTTTCCCAGATCCGCAGTCCCTATCTGGACATCCGCTTCCGGACGGAGAACGCCAAGGTGGGCTATATGGACGCCAAGCTGGAGGGCCTGAACGAAATCGCCACCATTCTGGACGAGGTGGCCAAGGGCGACGTCTCCAAGGGCGAGGACGGCTTCGGCATCCTGGGCCTGTACTTCAACAAGATCGCCGAGGCCATGCGGGACCTGACCAGCGAGACCGGACACCAGGAGTACGACAACACCGTCCGGCAGGTGGCCCAGAATCTGGTTTCCACCTTCAACGCCTACGCCAACAAGCTGGAAAAGGTCCGGCAGGACACCGTCAACAAAATAAAAGACGACCTGACCGACATCAACGGCTATCTGACCTCCATCCGCTCCCTGAACGAGGAGATCCGCAAGTGCGAGATCCACGGGGACCCCGCCCTGGAGCTCCGGGACGAGCGGAACCGCCAGATCGACGCCCTCTCCGAGCTGGTCGACATCAACGTGGTCTACACCGAGGAGGTCATCTCCGGCGGGCTGACGGTGGAAAAGCTGACCATCCGCCTGGACGACGCCAACCCGGACGGCCACGTCACCACCGACGAGTCGCTGCTGGTGGACGGCATTTTCTCCGCCCAGCTCTCCTTCGGGACGCCCAAGCTGAACGACGCCTATGACCCGAATCTGAAGCCCGGAGACGCGGGCTATCAGGGGAAATACCTGGATAAGGACGGCAACCCCACCGACGATCTTCGGAACGCCGAAATCCTGACGGGCGACGGAAACCCCAACTACAGCGTGATGATCTCCGAGCTGGAAAACAGGCTGGGAGAGCTTCAGGTGGGCGTGCTGGCCCATGACGAGGTGCCGGTGGAGCTCATAGACCTCCCCGCCGGCCTCAAGTTCAATTCCGTCACCGGCAAGGCCCTGACCGAGGTGGCGGACCAGCCGGACACCGGGGACAAGACCATGACGGTCTACACCCGGACCCTGAAGCCCGGCGTCACGGCGAATCCGCCCGCGGACACGGACTACACCTATACCCGGCAGGTGTTCGAGCAGCTGGTCACCAAGCCCGTGGCCCTGGACGACAACGACCTCAACGGCAAGCTCCAGGCCCACCGGGAGCTGCTGACCGAGGAGGGTGAGTTCACCCACCCGGACGTGATCACCGGCGTGGACGAGGGCGCCGGCGGCAAGCGGGGCATCCCCTACTACCAGAAGACCCTGGACCTGCTGGCCAGACAGTTCGCCAAGGTCATGAACGAGGCGAACCAGGGCTATCTCGTCTATCCGGACGGCACCCTGGTGGGGCCCAAGACGGGAACGCCCACGGAGCTGGGCCTGACCAAGTCCGCGGACGGCTATTATATCGACGATCAGGGGAACTATGTCGGCGTCTCGGCCCACGATCCCTGCATCTTCTCCACGGACCCCCTTTCGGCCACCGCCACGGACGCCGAAAAGCTGGCGTACGCCCAGAAACACGGCTATGCCACGGTGGCGGATCTGATGAACGAGCACGGGGTCACCGATCCCGACACCAAGGTCACGACGACGAATCCCGCGCCCACCAAGGTGGGCGGCGTCCTGTTCAGCAACAACCCGGGGAACGACGACCCGGAGAATATCACCGCCGCCACCATCTCCATCTCCAACACCTGGCAGAAAAACCACATCCTGGTCCGCAGCTACACCTGCGTCCCCGGCACGACGGAGCCCGCCTCCGGCGACAGCGAAAACCTGCTGCACATGGCGTACCTGCTGGAGCACCAGAAGTACGATTTCATCCCCACGGACCTCGTGGGCGACGGAAACGCCAGCGATGAGGTCATGTTCAACGGCACCCTCTTCGAGATGTGGAACGACATCGGGGACGTGCTGGGCCACGACCAGACCTCCACGGAGACCGAGCTGAAAACCTCCTACGAGACCGCCCTGGAAATCGACACCCAGCGGGACGCCGTCTCCTCCGTGGACTTCAACGACGAGGCCATGAACCTGATGATGTACGCGAAATCCTACAACGCCGCCTGCCGGCTGATGACCACCATAGACAGCGTGCTGGATAAACTGATCAACAACACCGGCATGACGACCTGATAAGGAGGAGAGGCATGATTCCGAGAATGACCACGGTAGGCACCCTGAAAAACTACCGCTACAATTTGAACCAGTCCAACAACACACTGGGCAAGGCCATGAATATCGTCACCTCCCGGCGGCTGTTCAGCTCCTACGCCGAGGACCCCTCTCTGGCCACCCGCTGCTTCCAGATCCGCCACGCCTACTGGCGGGCGGAGAGCCAGTACACCGTCAACGAGTCCCTGCGCCACAAGTACGACGTGGCGTGGCAGTCCCTGGGCACCGTCTCCACGGACCTGTACGCCATGGCGGAGGACACGGTCCTCACCAGCATCATCCGGGGCGAGAACACGCCCACCGGCCCGGGCCGCGTGTCCCTGGGGCAGTCCATGATCGCCAAGGCCCAGGACATCGCCCAGACCATGAACTGCCGCTATGGCGAGAACTACGTCTTCTCCGGGGCGGACACCCTGAACGCCCCCTTCACCTGGGGCCCCCAGGTGAACCCCGAGTACACCGAGGGCAGCGGCCTGCCCAGGTATCTGACGGCGGAGGGCGGCACCACCGACGACCCGGAGAAAGCGTCCCAGGGCCTCTACTTCCGGGGCGTGCCCGTGGACTCCAAGGACCCCAAGGACGTGGAGAAGATGGAGTACTTCCTGAACGAGGAGCGGAAGGACATCGACGTGGGCCTGGGCCACCAGGAGGCGGACGGCAAGGCCGTCAGCTCCACCGTGTTCGACTCCTCCCTCCAGGGCCTGTACTACCTGGGCGGCTACGGCACCAAGACCGTGACGGTCAAGGACCAGGACGGCACCACCCTGGGGGAGGTGGAAAACATTCCCAACAACGTGATTTCCATCGTCAAGGAGATGGGCGAGATTCTCCAGCGCTCCGACGTCAAGGACGGCGACTTCGCCAGCGAGGACGACAAGCTCCGCTTCCAGGCCCTGTTCCAGGAGTTTGAGAGCAGCACCAGCAACTTCCGGGAGCGCTGGGTGGAGATGGACACCCAGACCGGATTCCTCCGGGACAACAGCGAACTCCTCCAGGGCACGGCGGACTCCCTGAAGCAGCAGTACATGGAGCTGGAGGACGCGGACCCCGCCGCGGCGATTTCCGACTTCATGTTCGCCCGCTACTGCTACGACGCCGCCCTGAAGGTCGGCAACAGCATCCTCTCCCAGAGCCTGATGGATTATATCAATTTCTAAAGATCAAAAGAAATTCAAGATATTTTTTCAGAGGAAGGAGCGTGCCATGACCTATGAGACAGTTGCTTGAAATCACCAGTGTGCCCATTGAGATTGAGATGCGCACGTCCCGGGCGCAGCTGCAATACACCCGGGGCACGGCGGAATTGGAGATCTCCCGGGACAAGAAGGGGCTGAGCATCAAGAGCCGGCCCATCCAGCTGAACATGGACACCTTCGAGATGCGCCAGTCCATCGTCCCCTCCGCCGCCCGCAGCATCGAGCAGAGCGCCCAGAAGGGGCATCAGGCCGCCTACAGTGCCACCGCCGCCCGGGCCCAGGAGGGAGAGCTCTACCTGAAGGCCAAATTCGGCGAGGACGTGCAGGCCCAGATTTCCAAGACCGCCATCAGCGAGGAGATGTACAGCCAGCCCGCCATGGCCTTCATCCCCACCGAGGGACCGGAGATCGACTGGAACCCGGGGGAGATGAACATCCGCTATGAGATGGATAAGCTGAACTTCGACTGGAGAATCAACCAGACGGAATTCGAGTTCATCCCCGGCGACATCGAGATTTCCGTGAAGCAGAGGGCGGAGGTCATCGTCAAGTATATCGGCGGGCCTCTCTACGTGCCCCCCTCCGCCGATCCCAACTATGAGCCGGTGGACGTGAAGGCATGACAGAGATGTTGAAGCTCCAAACCAAGTATTTCGGCGAGGTCGAATACGAGGAAAAGGACCTGGTCCGCTTCCCCGCCGGTATCATCGGCTTTGAAGAGGAACAGGCCTTTCTCCTCCTGCCCTTTGAGGGGGGCGGCGGCGGGATGCTGTGCCTCCAGAGCGTGAGGACGCCCGCCCTGGCCTTTGTCGTGCTGGATCCCTTCACGCTGAAGCCGGACTACGCGCCGGAGCTGGAACCGGCGGAGCTCCGGCAGTTCGGCGTGGCGGAGGTGGGGGACCTGGGCTTCTACGTGCTGTGCGCGGTGAAGAACCCGGTTTCCGCCAGCACGGTGAACCTGAAGTGCCCCCTGGTGGTCCACCCCGAGACCCGGGAGGCCCGGCAGGTCATCATGGAGCGGTATGAGATGCGGCACCCCCTGGCGGAGTTCAGCCGCGGGGAGGGGGACGCGCCTTGCTGATCTTACAGCGCAAGACCGGGGAATCCCTGCTCATCGGGGAGGATGTCCGGGTCACGGTGGTGTCCATCGAGGGGGGCCGGGTCCGTCTGGCCATCTCCGCCCCGTCGGAGGTTTCCATCCTCCGCAGTGAGCTGCTGGACGCCAAACTTGCCAACCAGGATTCCGCCGTGGAAGAGGCGGCCCCCGCCGAGCTGCTGGGGCTGCTGAGCGGACTGCCCAAAAAGCGAATTTCCGAGAAAGGAGAACCGAACAATGGATGATATCGCCCTCGCCGCCATGGACATGAGCGCCGCGCGGCTGGAGATGCAGTACGCCATGAGCCTGCAGAAGCGGACCATGACGGACATGGAACAGCAGGCCATGGGAGAGCTGGCCATGCTGCCTCCCACGCCCAGCCTCGGCGATTATATCGACACTTACGCGTAACGGAAACAAGGCCGGAGCCCAGAGGCTCCGGCCTTGCGTTTTCTCGAGACAGCCGCTTAATAGTGGCGGACCACGGCGGCCACCTTCCCCAGGATCCGGGCATAGGTGCCGTCGATGGGGGAGTAGTCGTCATTCTCCGGCAGCAGCCAGGTCTGTCCGTTCCGGAGGGAGAGGCGTTTGACGGTGGCCTCGTCCTCGATCATGGCCACCACGATCTCCCCGTGGCGGGCGGTGGGCTGGCTGTGGACCACCACCAGGTCCCCGGGCAGAATCCCGGCGTTCAGCATGGATTCCCCCCGGACCCGCAGGGCGAAGTACTCCCCCTCCCGGCCTCCGGCGTCGAAGGGCAGGTAGTCCTCGATGCACTCCTCCGCCAGGATGGGGCTTCCGGCGGCCACGTTGCCCACGATGGGCACCCGGTTTTTGGGGACGGCGGCCTCGGTCAGGGAGATGGCCCGGCCCTTCCCGGCGCCCTTGGCGATGACGCCGGCCTCCTCCAGGTGCTTGAGGTGGAAGTGGACGGTGGAGGGGGATTTCAGCCCCACCGCGTCGCCGATCTCCCGCACGGAGGGCGGGTATCCCTGGGTCTGGATGCAGGAGACAATGTAGTCATAGACCTTCTGCTGCATATGGGTGAGCTTCGCCATGGCAAAAACCTCCTCGAAACCGCGGGCGTTTGCAGCCGTTTTTCCCAGTATAGCACAGTCCGGCGGGAAAAGCAAACATTTGTTTGAAACTTTTTTCAAAAGAAGCCGCCCCCGGAAACCGGGGGCGGTTTTTCGCGGGTGAAACGCTCAGCCCAGGATCAGCAGGACCATGGTCAGAATCAGGAACAGGGCCCCGATCCACTTGGTGGCCCGGGCCAGCTTGGCGTCCATGGTCTTGGCCTTGTTCTTGGCCAGGAAGGAGTCGGCCACGCCGCCGATGGCGCCGGAGAGGCCGGCGCTCTTGCCGGACTGGAACAGGACGATCAGGATGATGCCCAGCCCGCAGAGGAGCTGGAGAACGGTGATGGCGATTTTCAAAGCAGTCTACCTCCAAGTTGAATCACGCGGAGCGTGAAGCATATTTGACAGCTTACTATATTACCACAGGTTTTCCCCGTTTTCAAGTGCCATTCGGGAAAATTCCGGGAAAATTCTCCGGAGCCTGGGGACGGGCCTCACTCCTCGCTCCGCATCTGGTCCCGGACCTCCTCCAGGGTCAGGCCCTCGGCCTCCCAGTCTGCCTCCAGAATGGGGGTGAGGGGAACGGAGATGTACAGGTTGTTCCCCGCCTCATAGGCGCCGGAGGTGACGCCCACCACGTGGCCCAGGGTGTTCAGCAGGGCGCCGCCGCTGCTGCCGTGGGAGATGTCCGCCGTGTTGACCACGCAGGGGAAGCCGAACTGCTGGACCTCGTGGTCCGTGGCGCTGACCACGCCGCTGCTGATGGCCAGGGTGAGGCCCAGGGGCGCGCCCAGGGTGTAGACCGGGTCGCCCCGGTGGAGGTCCGGCTGGCGGGAGAGCTCCAGGTAAGAGAAGAAGGGAACTTCCGTCTTCTTGTCCGTGGAGGTCCGGGAGACGCGGAGCAGGGCCAGGTCCGCGTCCGCGTCGTAGAAGAGAACCTCCTCCACCGGGAAGGTCTCCCCGGTGATCAGGGAGACGTTGGCGTAGAGGGCGTCCTCAATGGTGTGGCAGTTGGTGACGGCCAGCCCGTCGGCGGTGACGAAGAAGCCGCTGCCCCCGTTGCTCCGGATGTCGTTCCGGAAGGCCCGCTTGGTGTAGTAGACGTCCAGGCGGAAGGCGGCGGCCATGTGCCGGTCGGCGATCTGCCGGGCGGTCAGCTCCTCGGGGAAGAATTCCCGAATTCGCTCCTCCGTGCAGAGTCCCTGTTCCACCAGACGGCGGGCCAGGGCCGTGCCCTCGCTGTCCGGAAAGTACATGGCGTCCCGAACCAGCTGGTACAGCTCCCCCAGGGTCAGGGTCTCCCCGTAGTCCCGGGAGGTCAGGGCCACCCGGCGGGCGAAGAGGCCGGCGTTTTCATCGGTGAAGCCCTCGTACCCCAGCATCCGCAGCAGGGAGGCGCAGAACTCGCCGGTGGGGATGGGCTCCTTCTGCCCGCTGGTGACGGTGACCCAGCCCTTGGACACCACGTAGTACTGGGCGCCGGCGGGCAGCTCCGACAGGGGGGCGCCCCCCAGCCGGGCCAGCAGCCGGCTGGCCTCATACCGGGCGGCGGGGGCGTCCAGCGCCTCCCCGGGGGGAACGGCGTCAATGAGCCCCAGCTCCATCAGGGTCCCGGCGGCTCTCCGGGATTCCCCCTCCAGGGCGGAGGCGGCGGGAACCGCGCTGAGGAGCAGGACCAGAACGCAGAGCAGGGCAAGCAGTCTTTTTTTCATGGGAAATGCCTCCATTGAGAATATTCGTCATATTGTAGCACGCCTGTCCGGTTTTTGCAAGAGGCCCCGGGCTGGACAGATGCGGAAAAGTCTGTTACAATTGGAAAGGCAGACCTTTTCCGGCAAATGACATCACGATTGTAAAGGAGAACGCTGAAATGGAACTGAAGGAAATCCTTGGAAAGTGCGATCACACCCTTCTGGCCCAGGGAGCCACCTGGGAGGAGATCCGGGCCCTCTGTGACGACGGAATCAAATACGGGTGCGCCAGCGTCTGCATCCCCGCAAGCTTCGTGAAGCAGGCGGCGGAGTATGTCCAGGGCAAGCTGGCCATCTGCACGGTCATCGGCTTCCCCAACGGATACGACACCACGGCGGCCAAATGCTTCATGGCCTCCGACGCCGTGGACAATGGGGCGGAGGAAGTGGACATGGTCATCAACATCGGCTGGGTGAAGGACCGGAAATGGGACGAGCTTCTGGCGGAGATCAAGGCCATCAAGGCCGCCTGCAAGGGCAAGCTCCTGAAGGTCATCATCGAGTGCTGCCTCCTCACCGACGAGGAAAAAATCAAAATGTGCGAGATCGTCACCGCCTCCGGGGCGGACTATATCAAGACCTCCACCGGCTTCGGCGGCGGCGGGGCCACCCGGGAGGACGTGGCCCTCTTCGCGGGGCACGTGGGCCCCGAGGTGAAGATCAAGGCCGCCGGCGGCATCGCGGACCTGAAGGACGCGGAGGACTTCCTCAACCTGGGGGCCTCCCGCCTGGGCACCAGCCGGGTGGTCAAGGCCGTGAAGGCCCTGGAGGCCTGACGTGGGCACGCCCCACAACGAGGCGTCCCGGGGGGACTTCGCCCGGACGGTCCTCATGCCCGGCGACCCCCTCCGGGCGAAATTCATCGCCGAGACCTTCTTTGAAAACCCCCGGCTGGTGAACAACGTCCGGGGCATCCAGGGCTGGACGGGGACCTGGAGGGGCGTCCCCGTCTCCGCCATGGCCTCCGGCATGGGCATCCCCAGCATCGGCATCTACGCCCACGAGCTCTTCCACTTCTACGGCGTGGAGAACATCATCCGGGTGGGCACCACCGGGGCCCTCAGCGAGAGGCTGAAGCTCCGGGATCTGGTGATCGCCCAGGGGGCCTGCACGGACTCCGGCTTCGCCGGACACCTGCGGCTTCCCGGCGTCTTCGCCCCCATCGCGGACTTCCGCCTGCTGGAGACCGCCGTGGCCGCCGCCCGGGAACGGGGCATTGAGCCCCCGGTGGGGAACATCCTCAGCTCCGACGTGTTCTACTACAAGCACGGCAGCGGATTGGAATGGGCCCCCATGGGCGTCCTGGCCATCGACATGGAGACGGCGGGGCTCTACGCCACCGCCGCCGAGGCGGGGAGGCGGGCCCTGACCATCTGCACCGTCACGGACAACCTGGTCACGAAGGAGGAGCTCCCCCCGGAGGAGCGGCAGAGCTCTTTGACGGAGATGATGGAGATCGCCCTGGAGACCGCCGTCCGTATGGCGGAACGGTAAAAAATGACAGGGGGCCGGGACCGGTTTTTTATGGGACTTCCTCATAAATTTGGCGAAAAAGAAAACAATGCGGAAATCCGGTTGAAATTTCAGGCAGGAATTGTTATAATGGGTTTGACCCATTGAGGTCAGACCTCTGTTTCGGCAGAGGAACAAATGGAAGGAAGGTTGATTTCCGTGAAGAAGTTTTTTGCAGTTCTGCTGACTTTGGCAATGGTCCTCTCCCTGGCCGCCTGCGGCGGCAAGGACTCCGGCAGCTCCGGTGATTCCGGCAGCACCGGCGGCGACACCCAGCAGCAGGAGCCCGCCTCCACTCCCAGCGAGGACGGCGGCAGCAGCAGCCCGGACATGAAGGTCGCGATGATCACCGACTACGGCGACATCACCGACCAGTCCTTCAACCAGACCACCTATGAGGCCTGCAAGGCCTGGTGTGAGGCCAACGGTGTGGAGTTCAACTACTTCAAGCCCGCCGGCGACTCCACTGCGGAGCGCGTGGCCATGGTGGAGAAGGCCGCCGACGAGGATTATAATGTCATCGTCATGCCCGGCTTCGCCTTCGCCGAGACCATCAGCCAGACGGCGGACACCTATCCCGAGATCAGCTTCATCGCTCTGGACGTGGCCGAGGGCGACGTGGGCACGATTCCCAGCAACACCTATTGCGCCGTTTATAAGGAAGAGCTCTGCGGCTACATGGCCGGTGTTGCCGCCGTGAAGCTGGGCTACAAGCATCTGGGCTTCCTGGGCGGCATGGCCGTTCCCGCCGTGCAGCGCTTCGGCTATGGCTTCGTTCAGGGCGCGGACGCCGCCGCCGGCGAGCTGGGCGCGGACGTCACCCTTGAGTATGTTTACGGCAACCAGTTTAACGGAGACGCCGATATCACGGCCTATATGGACAACTGGTATCAGAACCTGGGCGTGGAGTGCGTCTTCGCCTCCGGCGGCGGAATCTTCTCTTCCGCTGGTGAAGCGGCCGTCAAGGTTCCCGGCACCAAGGTCATCGGCGTGGACGTGGACCAGTCCTTCACCATCGACGCCGCTTACGGCGATGGCTTGACGCTGACCTCCGCCATGAAGGGTCTGGGCGCCACCGTGAACCACATGCTGGACGAGGTCGCCGCGGGCAACTTCGGCAACTACGGCGGCAAGGCTGAGGCTCTGGGCCTCGTTTCCGGCGACGATCCCACCGCCAACTATGTCCTCCTGCCCATGGAGACCACCCAGTGGGGCGACGGCTTCTCTCAGGACGACTATAAGGCCCTGGTGAAGGATATGTTCGACGGCAAGGTCACTGTGTCCGACGACATCACCGCTATGCCGGAGGTCGCCAACATCACCGTGAACGAGTACGGCAACATCAAGTAAGAACCTTTGCACAGCGAGGACGGGAGAAATCCCGTCCTCGTTTTTCGCGGGCCGGGGAGGGGCGGGTTTTGTAAAATTTGCAAAAAATGCTTTGAAATCCCCGGCGGGATATGGTACAATGTACACGAACCATTTTCTTCAAAGGAGGAGGTCGTGAAATTGGAAGAGAGTTACGCCATTGAGATGCTGAACATCACCAAGCGGTTCCCGGGCATCGTGGCCAACGACAATATCACGTTGCAGCTGAAAAAGGGCGAGATCCACGCCCTGCTGGGGGAAAACGGCGCCGGGAAGTCCACGCTGATGAGCGTCCTCTTCGGCCTGTACCAGCCGGAGGAGGGCGTGATCAAAAAGGACGGGCGGGCGGTGTCCATCAAGGACCCCAACGACGCCAACGATCTTGGCATCGGCATGGTCCACCAGCACTTCAAGCTGGTGGAGTGCTTCACGGTCCTGGACAACATCATCATGGGCGTGGAGCCCTGCAAGCACGGCTTTCTCCAGAAGGGGGAGGCCCGGGAAAAGGTGCTGGCCCTCTCGGAGAAGTACGGCCTCCGGGTGGACCCGGACGCCCTGGTGGAGGACATCACCGTGGGCATGCAGCAGCGCACCGAGATTCTGAAAATGCTGTACCGGGAGAACGAGATCCTCATATTCGACGAGCCCACCGCCGTGCTGACCCCCCAGGAGATCGACGAGCTGATGCAGATCATGCGGAACCTGGCGAAGGAGGGGAAGAGCATCCTCTTCATCTCCCACAAGCTGGGTGAGATCATGTCTGTTGCCAACCGCTGCTCCGTGCTGCGGAAGGGGAAATACATCGGCACCGTCAACATCGCGGAGACCTCTCAGGAGGAGCTGAGCCGCATGATGGTGGGCCGGGACGTGAGCTTTGCCGTGGAAAAGGCCCCCTCCAAGCCCGGCGAGGTGGTGCTGGACGTGAGGGGGATGACCGTGGCCTCCAAGCGGCACGGGAACAACGCGGTGAAAAACGTCTCCTTCCAGGTCCGCCGGGGGGAGATCGTCTGCATCGCCGGCATCGACGGCAACGGCCAGACGGAGCTGGTGTACGGCATCTCCGGCCTGGAGCCTTTGAAGGAGGGCACCCTGACCCTGGGGGGCCGGGACATCACCAGGGCCCCCATCCGCAAGCGCTCCACCTCCGGCATGAGCCACATCCCCGAGGACCGGCACAAGCACGGCCTGGTCCTGGACTACACCCTGGAGGACAACATGGTGCTCCAGCGGTATTTCGAGAGCCACTTCGTCACCCCGGCGGGCTTTTTGAAGCGGAAGGCCATCCGGGAGTACGCCGTGGGGCTCATCGAGCAGTATGACGTCCGCTCCGGCCAGGGCCCCGTGACGGCGGCCCGGAGCATGTCCGGCGGCAACCAGCAGAAGGCCATCATCGCCCGGGAGATCGACAAGGACCCGGAGCTGCTCATCGCCGTCCAGCCCACCCGGGGATTGGACGTGGGCGCCATCGAGTACATCCACAAGCAGATTGTGGCCCAGCGGGACGCCGGGAAGGGCGTGCTGCTGGTCAGCCTGGAGCTGGACGAGGTCATGAACGTCTCGGACCGGATTCTCGTCATGTACGAGGGGGAGATCGTGGGCGAGTTCGACCCCAGGGAAGTCACGGTGGAAGAGCTGGGCCTCTACATGGCCGGCGCGAAGAAGAAGGGGGCGTAAGGCATGAAACAGGAAAAAACCTCCCTGCTGCGCAACGGCGCGGTCCAGTCTCTGCTGGCCTCTTTGCTGTGCATCCTGCTGGGACTGCTGGTGGGCTACATCGCCCTGTTCCTCATCAACCCCGCCGGGGCCAACGGGGCCATCCTGGCCATCGTGGAGAACTTCATGACCTACTCCAAGTCCACGGCCCAGCTCCGCTACTTCGGCAGCACCCTGGTGAAGACCGCCCCCCTGCTGATGTGCAGTCTGTCGGTGCTCTTCGCCTACAAGGTGGGCCTCTTCAACATCGGCGCGGCGGGCCAGTACGTGGTGGGCACCGGGGCGGCGCTGTACTGCGCCCTGGGGCTGAAGCTGCCCTGGTTCCTGTGCCTCCTCGCCGCCGTCCTGGCCGGGGCCGCCCTGGGGGCGATTTCCGGCCTGCTGAAGGCCTGGTGCAACGTCAACGAGGTCATCTCCTGCATCATGCTGAACTGGATCAGCCTGTACTCCGTGAACATGCTGCTGACAAAGGTGAAGGAGGAGACCAGCCCCTACACCTTCACCCTGGCCAGCACCAACGAGGGGGCCATCCTCCCCTCCCTGGGCCTGGGGACGCTGTTCAGCAAGAACCAGTACGTGGGCCTGGCCATTCCCCTGGCCGTCGTGGTGGCGGTGCTGGTCTGGGTTCTGCTGGAGAAGACCAAGCTGGGCTATGAGCTGAAGGCCACGGGCTGCAACAAGTTCGCCGCCAAGTACTGCGGCATGCGGGAGCGGAAGAACCTGATCCTGACCATGGCCATCGCCGGCGGCCTCGCCGGCATGGGCGCGGCCATGCTGTTCCTCACCGGGTTCGAGCAGTGGCAGTGCACCCAGTCCGCCGTCCCCGCCATGGGCTTCAACGGCATCGCCGCCGCCTTTCTGGGGGGGCTGAACCCCATCGGGGCCATCTTCTCCTCCTACTTCATCCAGCACATCACCAACGGAGGGGCCTACGTGGACAAGACCATGTACTCCTCCCAGATTTCCGATTTCATCTCCGCGCTGATCATCTACCTCTGCGGCTTCGTCCTCTTCTTCAAGACGGCGCTGAACGCCTGGCTGAACCGCCGGGACGAGAAGAAGCAAGCGGCCGCTGAGAAAGGAGGCGACGGGAAATGATCCTTCTGCTGCAATACACGCTGATCTTCGCGTCGGTGCTTCTGCTGGTGGCCCTGGGCGGCTGCTTCTCGGAGCACTCCGGCGTCATCAACATCGGCCTGGAGGGCATCATGGTCATGGGCGCCCTGGGCGGCGCGCTGATGATGAAGTTCCTCCCGGACAGCACCCCCGCCTTCGCCATGATTCTGCTGGTGGTCCTGGCGGCCGTCGCCCTGGGCGTTGTGTACTCCCTGCTGCTGGCCGTCGCCGCCATCAACTTCAAGGCGGACCAGACCCTGGTGGGTACGGCCATGAACCTCCTGGGCACCGCCGCCGCCACGGTCTTCGTCAAGGCCATGAACACGGCGGAAAGCGTGGACAACGTCTCCTCCACCATCCAGTACATCAACGCCAAAAAGGCCTTCCTGGTGAACCTGGGCAGCTTTGAGTTCAACTGGTTCATGCTGCTGGCGGCCCTGGCCCTCATCGGGTCCTACGTGTCCCTGTACAAGACCCGCTTCGGCCTCCGCCTCATGGCCTGCGGCGAGCACCCCCAGGCGGCGGACAGCGTGGGCATCAACGTCTACAAGATGCGTTACGCCGGTGTGCTGATCTCCGGCATGCTGGGAGGCCTGGGCGGCATCGTGTATATCACCGCCGGCGTCAGCGAGTGGAAGTTTGAAAACGGCGTGGCGGGCTTCGGCTTCCTGGCCCTGGCCGTCATGATCTTCGGCCAGTGGAAGCCCACCCGCATCGCCCTGGCGGCGCTGCTCTTCGGCTTTTGCCGGGCCCTGGGCAACGTGTACTCCGGCTTTGACTTCCTCAAGGCCCTGAACCTCCCGGCGGCCATGTACAACATGCTGCCTTACATCATCTCCCTGGTGGTCTTGGCCTTCACGTCCAAGAAGTCCCGGGCGCCCAAGGCGGAGGGTGTGCCTTACGACAAAGGGCAGAGGTGAGTACAGACCGTCATATCCTGTCGGACCAATACGAAACGGAGCGGCCCCAACCGGGCCGCTCCTTCATTTGCTCAGAACAGATAGAGACTCACGACGGCTGCCAGCCCCGCCGCCAGCAGGGCCTGAACCGCTTTGCCGATCACGCAGTTCCGGAGCTTCAGGCCGCTGCCCGCCAGCACCGCCGCCGTCTGGCAGAGGATGGACACTCCGCCCCAGCCCGCGCAGGCGGAGGCCAGAATGAACCCGGCCCGGTCCGCCGCCAGCAGGGGCGTCAGGGAGAAGAGCTCCAAAAAGCCCGTCAGCCCGGCCCCCGGAAGCCCGCCCGGCTCCGCCAGGGGGCTGGCCAGCACATAGAAGAAAATCACGAAGCCGCAGACGGTCACCATGCCGCCGCAGGCGCTCCGGACCCCCTCCACAAAGGCGGCGGGGAGGGAGGAGGCCTGACAAGGGACCGTCCTTGGCAGCGATTGCCGCCCGGGGGATTGCCCGCTTCCCCGGAAGAAAAAGCCCGTCAGCAGGGCGGAGAGCACGTGAATGAGCCACAGGTGGACGCCGGCCCGGGGGCTTCCGAAGACCCCGCCCCCCAGGACGCTGAGGAGGAAGACCGGGTTGGAGTTGTTGCAGAAGCCCAGGAGCCGCTCCGCCTCGTCCCGGGTCAGGAGGCCCTTTTTGTGGAGCTCCGCCGCCGTCCGGGCCCCGATGGGATAGCCCCCCACCAGCCCCAGCAGCAGAGCGGACCCGGCGGGCCCCGGGAGGCGGTAGAGGTTCATCAGCCCCCGCAGACAGGGGGACGCCCACTCCCCGAAGCCCAGGGACATCAGCATGGTGGACGCCGCCATGAAGGGGAACAGGGCGGGAATCACCGACCGGCCGCAGAGGGCCAGCCCCGCCGCCGCCGCGGCCCGGACCTCCCCCGCGTCCGCCAGGAGCCAGACCAGAAGGCCGCAGAGCAGCAGGCACGCGCCGGTGCGCCATCGGGGTTTCATACGCCTCACCTCGGGGAATCCTATGCGGGGCGGGAGACAATCATTCCGGGACAAGCAGTTTTTCGCCCCCCGCCGCATAGGCTTTGACGAGGTGAGACATGTATGGAACGCAATCGACGGGACCGGGAGGGCGGCGTCCTGGCCGCGGCGGCGGAGCTCTTCGACCTGCCGGCGGACATCGTGGCGGGCCTGCCCCGGCTGGAGATGGTGGGGAGCCGCCAGTTGTATCTGGAGCACCACACCGGCCTCCTGGCCTACACGGAGGAGCAGATCGACGCCAACACCACCGCCGGGGTCCTCCGGGTGAGGGGGGAGCGGCTGACCCTCCTGGCCATGACGGCGGGGGAGCTGCGCATCGGCGGGAAAATCGACTCCCTGGAGTGGGTGGGGCCATGCTGACGGGGCTGGTGAACCGCCTCCGTGGTCAGGTCCGGGTCCGGGCGGAGTGCGCTTTCCCGGAGCGGGTGCTGAACCTCTGCGGGGCCCGGGACCTGGCCTTCTGGGATCTGGAGTGGGAGTCCCCCACGGCCTTCACCTGCCGGTTGTCCCGGCGGGACTGGAAAACCCTCCGGGAGGCGGGGAGAAACCTGGACTGTGAGTTCTCTGTGGTGGGCCGGGAGGGGGCGCCCTACTTCCTCTTCCGCTTCCGGAACCGGCAGACCCTGGCCCTGGGGCTGGTGGGCTGCGCCCTGGGGCTGTTCCTGGGGTCCTTCTTCATCTGGGACTTCCAGGTGGAGGGCAACGAGACCGTCCCCACGGAGCGCATCCTCCGGGCCCTGGAGAAGAACGGCGTGGGCCTGGGGACCTTCGGCCTCTCCCTGGACGGGGAGGACATCCGGAACCACGTGCTCCTGGACGTGCCGGAGCTGAGCTGGATCGCCGTCAACGTCTCCGGCTGCCGGGCGGAGGTCCAGGTCCGGGAGCGCCTGCCGGAGGCGGTGCGGATCGACCGGCGGGAGCCCTGCAACCTGGTGGCCCGGCGGGCGGGGCTGGTGAAGCGGGTCCAGACCATCGGGGGCGTCAGCTGCGTGGTCCCCGGCAGCGCCGTGACGGAGGGGCAGATTCTGATATCCGGCGTGGAGGACACGGACACCGTGGGGGCCCGGGTCCTGGCGGGCCTGGGAAAGGTGGAGGCCCGGACGTGGTACGGCCTCACCGCCTCCATGCCCCTGACGGCGCCGGAAAAGCGGTACACGGGGAAGGAAAAAACCGGGCTCTCCCTGATTTTCGGGTCCCGGCGGATAAAATTCTTCTCAAACAGTAGCATTGAGGGGGCGGAATATGATAAAATAACCAGGAGATTCTCCTTGAATCTCCTGGACGTGCCCCTGCCGGTGACGGTGGAGGTGGAAACATGGCGCTTTTACGAGGCCGTTCCGGCCGCCCGGACCGCTGCCCAGGCGGAGAAGGCCGCCGAGGCCATCCTCACCGCCCAGCTCCACGAGATGGTGGACCCCTGGGGCGAGGTGAAGTCCACCCTCTGCTCCTCCCGGCAGAAGGGGGATGTGCTGATGGTGACCCTGTCGGCGGAGTGCCTGGAGGAGATCGGGAGGACGGCCCCCATCTATACGGAGGATACGGACGAAACGGGCTGAGGCCCGCGCAATACAGGAGTGAAGATTTTGGAACAAAGGATAAGCATCGAGCGGCTGGAGCAGGCCGTGAACCTCTTCGGGTCCTTCGACGAGAACATCCGGCTTCTGGAGCAGGAGTTCTCCGTCACCGTTGTCAACCGGGACAGCGAGCTCCGGGTGGAGGGGGAGGCGGAGGACGTGTCCTTGGCCTGCAAGGCCATCCAGGCCCTGCTGACCCTCTCCAGCCGGGGGGAGCCCATCACGGAGCAGAACGTCCGGTATGTGGTCGGCATGGTCCGGGCGGGGAAGGAGGAGAAGATCGCCGAGCTCACCGGCGACGTCCTCTGCATCTCCGCCAAGGGCCGGCCCATCAAGCCCAAGACCGTGGGCCAGAAGGACTACATCGCCTCCGTGCTGAAAAACACAGTGACCATCGGCGTGGGCCCGGCGGGCACGGGGAAGACCTATCTGGCGGTGGCCGCCGCCGTCATGGCCTTCCGGGACAAGCAGGTGAACCGCATCATCCTCACCCGCCCCGCCGTGGAGGCCGGGGAGCGCCTGGGCTTCCTGCCCGGGGACTTGCAGTCCAAGGTGGACCCCTACCTCCGGCCGCTGTATGACGCCCTCTTCGACATGCTGGGGGCGGAGACCTACCAGAAGTACCTGGAGCGGGGCAGCATCGAGGTGGCCCCCCTGGCCTACATGCGGGGCCGGACCCTGGACGACAGCTTCATCATCCTGGACGAGGCCCAGAACACCAGCCGGGAGCAGATGAAGATGTTTCTGACCCGCCTGGGCTTCGGGTCCAAGATCGTCATCACCGGCGACGCGACGCAGATCGACCTCCCGGACGGGAAGACCTCCGGCCTCAGGGAGGCCATGCGGGTCCTCCGGAACGTGGAGGGCATCGGCATCTGCGAGCTGACCAACGCGGACGTGGTGCGCCACGTCATGGTGCAGCGGATTGTACAAGCCTACGAGGACTATGAGAAGCGGGACCAGCGGAGGGACCCGGGAAAGGGGCGGCGGAAATGAGGCGGCATTACATTCCCGTCACCGCCAACCTCCCCGGGGTGAACGACAGCCAGATCGCCTTCATCCGCAGGGCCGTCCGGACGGCCCTGGCGGCGGAGGGGGTGGACTTTCCCTGTGAGGTGGACGTGCTGGTCACCGGGGACGAGGAGATCCGGGAGCTGAACCGGGAGGCCCGGCAGGTGGACAAGGCCACCGACGTGCTGAGCTTCCCCGCCTTCGACCTTGAACCGGGGGAGCTGCCCGGGCCGGAGGACGCGGACCCGGGGACGGGTCTGGTGCCCCTGGGGGACATGATGATCTCCCTGGAGCACGTCGCGGCCCAGGCCAAGGAGTACGGCCACTCCAACCGGCGGGAGCTGGCGTATCTGACGGTCCACTCGGTTCTTCATCTGCTGGGGTATGACCACATGGACGAGGGGCCGATGAAGCGGCGGATGCGGGAGCGGGAAGAGGCCATCCTGGGAGAGCTGGGGATTACGCGCTAGACCCGGAGGGAATCGGACAGGCCCTGTCCGGTGCGGAGGCCCAGGAGGAAGGCGTGGGCGGCGGTGAACTCCTGGGTCTTGGAGAAGCTGCCGCAGGTCTCCGGGGCGACTTCGTCCTCCAGGAGGTAGAAGTCCGGTTCATAGTCTCCACGGGGGATTGCGTCCAAATGGGGCTTGATGTAGTTGGCGTAAAGCCATTTCATGAAGTCAGACATGTTTTCTCCAATCCAAACACGAACTATTTGGAGTGTTAACTATAGTATAACACTAACTTCTTGCCGTGTCAAGGGGGATAGAATGGAAATTCTGGTAAAACAGAGACTTCGGGAACTTCGTAAGGAAGAATATGAAACGCAAGTGCAGGTAGCCGATGCAATTGGTATTGCGGAATCCCACTACCAAAAGTATGAAAGAGGCGCAAGCCTGCCTAATTTGGAAAATATCTGGAAGCTGGCGGATCACTTCGGGGTGAGCATCGACTATCTGGTGGGGCGGTCTGAGGAGCGGTAAAGCCCCATCCCCAATTTGACAAAAAACGCCCTTTCTGGTAGGATGAACACCAGAAGGACGCTGTTACATAGAGGCGGTCAGCCCATCTCCTGAGATTTCGGTCGAAAGGAGGTGGTGCGGATGTGGAGAAAGCGGCTGTACATGGTACTCCGGTTTCTGGTATGCCTGGCCCTTTGGGCCTGGGTACTGACCACAAAAGCGTGCTGACTGCCCGGTGGCACGAGCAGTCAGCATAGGTTTCCTATATTGACTTGCAAGGGCTGACCGTCGGTAACAGCGTCCTTCCATATCCATTATACCAAAACAGACCGCGTTGTCAAGGGCAGCCGGACAACTGACCGAATTCCCCGGTTCGGCATAGACTGAATCGAGGTGATGCAAATGCTGCTGCTGAAAGACGGCGTCCTGGCCTTTCTCTCCGCCGTGGGCCTGACGACGATTGTCTGGGCCATCGCCGGGGCCCTGCTCCGGTCCGGCGGCCGGCCGGCCATCCCGGGCCTCCTGCTGGTCCTGCCCCTGCGGGGGGAGGCCCTGGCCATGGAGGCCGACGTCCGGGAGCTCCGCCGGGTCCAGGGGGGCCTGCCCGGGGCGAAAATCATTCTGGCGGACTGCGGCCTGACTCCGGACGCCCTGGCCCTGGCCCGGTATCTGGCGGACCGGGAGAAAAACGCCGCCCTGGTCTCCCCCGGGGAGCTGGCCGGGGAGCTCTGAATCCCCGTGGAAAGCGAAAAGAGAGGACATCCCAAATGGACGAACGGATCTGCCGGGAGGGCACCATACATAGCGTCATTTTTCAAAACGCCGAAAACGGCTACACGGTCCTCCGCCTCCTCACCGAGGAGGGGGAGGCCGTCACCGTTGTGGGCTGCGTGCCCTGCGCCGCCCCGGGGGAGCACCTGACCGTCACCGGCGTCTGGGAGCGGCACCCCCAGCACGGGGAGCAGCTCCGGGCGGCGGAGCTGGAGCGGAGCCTCCCCGAGGACGAGGAGGAGATGTTCAGCTATCTGTCCTCCGGCGTTCTGAAGGGCGTGGGCCCCGCCACGGCCCGGAATATCGTGGACCGCTTCGGCCTGGAGGCCTTCGACGTGCTGGAGACCGCCCCGGAGCGGCTGACCTGCCTCCGGGGCGTCACCGACAGGCGGGCCCGGGAGATCGGCGAGGAGTTCCGGCGGCACATGGGCCTCCGGCGGCTGATGGCGTTCCTGGCCCGGTACGAGCTGCCGCCGGTGCTGGCCATGAGCCTGCGGCGGCAGTACGGGGACGCCGCGCTGGAGAAGGTGCGGGAGAACCCCTACCTCCTCTCCGGCGACGGCTGCGGCGTGGCCTTCTCCGTGGCGGATGAAATCGCCATGAGCCTGGGCTTCGAGCCGGACAGCGGGGCGCGGCTGGAGGCGGCGGTGAGCTTCGAGCTGGGGCACAACGAGAACAACGGCCACGTCTTTCTCCCCCGGGGGAAGCTGATTTCCGCCACGGCCCAGCTCCTCCAATGTGAGGAGGAGGGGCCGGAGCGGGCCCTGGACGCCCTCATCGACCGGGGACTGGTGATTCAGGAGCGGGTGGCCAATGTGGACGCCTGCTACCTCCGGCGGCTGTGGGAGGCGGAGCGGACGGTCCAGAAGCGGCTGGGGGCCCTGCTGGCGGCGAGGCCCCAGGGGGATCCCTCCCCCGCCCGGACGGTGGACGGGCTGGAGCGGTCCCAGGGCATCACCTACGCCCCCCAGCAGAGGAAAGCGGTGGAGCTGGCGGCCCGGGAGAGCGTGCTGATCCTCACCGGCGGCCCCGGTACCGGCAAGACCACGACGGTCCGGGGTTTGGTGGCCCTGTACCGGGGGATGGGCCTGGACGTGGCGCTGGCGGCGCCCACGGGCCGGGCGGCGAAGCGCATGAGCGAGCTCACCGGCATGGAGGCCCAGACGGTCCACCGCCTGCTGGGAATGAGCTGGAACGAGGAAGCCGGGCAGGTGACCTTCTCCAAGACGGAGAAGGAGCCCCTGGAGGCGGACGCCGTGGTGGTGGACGAGATGTCCATGGTGGACCTGTCCCTGTTCGCGGCGCTGCTCCGGGCCCTCCGGCCCGGGACGAGGCTGGTGCTGGTGGGGGACGCGGACCAGCTGCCCTCCGTGGGGGCGGGGAACGTGTTCTCGGACCTCATCCGCAGTGAACGGGTGGAAACCGTGTTCCTCCGGGAGGTCTTCCGGCAGGCGGAGCGGTCCGCCATCATCCGGGGGGCCCACGCCGTGAACCAGGGGAGGGCCCCGGACCTGACGGCGAACCAGGGGGACTTCTTCTTCCTCTGCCGCCGGGACCCGGAGCGGGCGGTGAACACCCTGGTGGAGCTGTGCGGGACCCGCCTGCCGGAGAAGATGGGCATCCCGGCGTCGGAGATCCAGGTGCTGACCCCCACCCGGAAGGGCCCCGCCGGGACGGTGAACCTGAACCGCCGCCTCCAGGAGGCTTTGAACCCGCAGGCGGCGGAGAAGCGGGAGCTCCAGTGGGGAGAGCGGCTGTTCCGGGAGGGGGACCGGGTGATGCAGACCCGGAACGACTACGATGTGATCTGGGAAAAAGAGGACGGCACCGTGGGCACCGGGATGTTCAACGGGGACGTGGGGCGGATCGTGAAGATCGACGACTCCAGCGAGTGGCTGGAGCTGGATTTCGACGGCCGCCGGGCGGTCTACGGCACGGAGCAGCTGAACGAGCTGGACCTGGCCTTCGCCATGACGGTCCACAAATCCCAGGGCAGCGAGTACCGCTGCGTGGTGCTGTCGGCCATGCCGGCCCCCGCGTCACTGATGGTCCGGGGGGTGCTGTACACGGCCCTGACCCGGGCGCGGGAGCTGCTGGTGGTGGTGGGGGACGACGCGGCCATCCGGGCCATGGCGGCCAACGACAAGCGCCAGAAGCGCTATTCCGGCCTCCGCTGGCGGCTGGCCAAGGGGGGCGCAAAGTGAAGAAGAAGGACCGCCGTCGGGCGGTCCTTCTCCTTCTTCGGATAGTTACAATCATCGTGAAAAGCAGAAACCGTCACCTCGACAAGTGATAGTTTCAAGGCTTTGGCATGCCTCCCAAATCTAACATGGGCTAACCGTTTGTCGAAGTGCTTTCTGATGTTTATTATATGTTATGAACGAATTTCTGTCAAGCACAAAATATCTAGAAACTAGATAAAGCAAAATATCTGAATTTCAGATACATATACTCATACTCGGTGATGAGTATGAGAATGGAAATCCTGAAATATGGACGAATTAGAGACTTGAGAAATGACCGTGGATTGACGCAGAAGCAAGTCGCAAAATTGCTAAATGTTAGTCAAAACACATATTCGCAATATGAAATTGGCATCTCTCGTTTCCCTCTGGACGCAGTTGTTAAATTAGCAGAATACTATAATGTCAGTATTGACTATTTAGTGGGTCTGACGGATGAGACTGTTCCATATCCCCGGAAACGGAGGCAGTCATAATGGAACAAAAAATCAAACAAGATATCTGCATTGGTGCGAATATTCGAAGGGCACGCCAGGCGAAAAAGCTGGGGCAGACGGAGCTGGCGGGCCTTCTGCAATTGGAGGGTGTTTCCATGACCAGGGAGGCCCTGGTCAAGATCGAGCGGGGCGCCCAGCACATCCAGGCGTCCCAGCTGAGGGCCATCAAGAACGCCTTGGGCGTCACCTACGACCAGCTGCTGGAGCCATGAAGCTGACCGACACCCTGCTGGACCTCCTCTTTCCGCCCAAGTGCCCCTTCTGCCGCCGGGTCCTGGACGCTCCCGGCGTCTGCCCGGAGTGCGAAAAGACCCTCCCCTGGACGGACGAGGCCCACGGCCTCCGGGAGCTGGGGGACGGCCTCCTCTGCGCCGCGCCGCTGTGGTACGAGGGCTCCGTCCGGGAGGCCGTCCGCCGGTTCAAGTTCCGCGGCGGCGTCTGCGCCGCCGGACCCCTGGGGGAGCTGATCGCCCGGGCGGCGGCGGAGCGCTTCTCCGGGGAATTCGACGCGGTCACCTGGGTCCCCGTCAGCGCCCGGCGGCTGCGGAAGCGGGGCTATGACCAGTCCCGCCTCCTGGCGGAGCGCGCCTGTGCGCTCTGGGGCGTGGAGCCGGAGGTCCTCCTCCGCAAGGTCCGGGACAACCCGGCCCAGTCCGGCCTGGACAGCGCGGAGGCGCGCCGGGAAAACACCCGGGGCGTTTACGAGGCCCTGGGGGATTTGCACGGGAAGCGGGTCCTCCTCATTGACGACGTGTGCACCACCGGGTCCACCCTGCGCTCCGCCGCCGGGGCCCTTCTCTCGGCGGGGGCGGCGGGGGTGGTCTGCGCCGCCGCGGCCTTCCCCGGGCCGAAGGGGGAAAACGGGGGAGAAAAAGGGAAAGAACAGGCTTGCATTTTGGAAGAGGTGCAAGTATAATGTACTTTGTAACTTTATGGATTCGATGGCGGCTCTCCGCCTGACATAAACTGGACTAAGGATAAATGGAGGAATTGCCCATGGCAAAGGATATCGGTATCGACCTGGGTACCGCTTCGGTCTTGGTGTTTGTGCGCGGCAAGGGTATCGTTCTGAACGAGCCCTCCGTGGTGGCTTTGGACAAGAACACGGGAAAGCTCCTGAAGGTGGGCGAGGAGGCCCAGGCCATGCTGGGCCGGACCCCGGGCAACATCATCGCCATCCGCCCCCTGCGGGAGGGCGTCATCTCCGACTACGACATGACGGAGCGGATGCTCCGGGAGTTCATTCACAAGGTGGCGGGGGTCTCCGTCTTCAAGCCCCGGGTCATCATCTGCGTGCCCTCCGGCATCACGGAGGTCGAGGAGCGCGCCGTCATCGACGCGGGCATCTCCGCCGGGGCCCGGAAGGTCTACCTCATTGAGGAGCCCGTAGCCGCGGCCATCGGGGCGGGCATCGACATCGCCAAGCCCGACGGGCACATGGTGGTGGACATCGGCGGCGGCACGGCGGACATCGCCGTCATCTCCCTGGGCGGCGTGGTGGAGTCCGCCTCCATCAAAATCGCCGGCGACCAGCTGAACGAGGCCGTGGTGAAGTATATGCGCCGCAAGCACAACCTCCTGGTGGGCGAGCGCACCGCCGAGGAGATGAAAAAGCAGATCGGCTGTGTCTTCCCCAAGGACGAGGAGGAGATCATGGACGTGAAGGGCCGGTGCCTCCTCACGGGCCTGCCCAAGGTGGTGGCCGTCAGCTCCACGGAGATGATGGACGCCTTTGAGGAGCCGGTGGAGCGCATCATGGAGGCCATCCACTCCGTGCTGGAGCGGACTCCGCCGGAGCTGGTGGCGGACATTTCCACCAACGGCATCGTCATGACCGGCGGCGGCAGCCTGGTGGCGGGCTTTGACAAGCTGGTGACGGCCCGGACGGGCATCCACACCATGATCGCCGACGACGCGATCTCCTGCGTGGCCCTGGGCACGGGCAAGAGCTTGGAGACCCTGAACAGCATGCAGGACGGCACCATGAACCTGAGCAGACGGAAGCAGATGAGCTGAAAATCAAACCGCCGGACAGCCGTCCGGCGGTTTTTGTGACAGGAGGACGCGCCATGAACCAACTCGAACGCATCACCCGCATGGAAGCCATTCTGGACCGGTCCGAGGCGGCGCTTGCTGCCCTGGACCGGGCTCTGGAGGATTGGGCCGCCGTACGGGAGGGCTTGGCGGAGCTGGAGGCTTATTACAGCGGCGGGCAATGGAGGCAGGACTACGACGATGACTCCGCGGGGAAGGATTCCACAAGGCTTGAAGCGGGGCGTTCTCTCCGAGGACGCGGTGTACAACCTCCTGTGGGATCGCGACAAGCTGCTGAGACGCATGAAGGAGCTGGGGAGGGATTAGTCCTTCCCCAGCTTCTTCAGCGTCTCCAGGACCTCGCCGAACTCCTTGGCGGAGGCGGAGGGGTGGGCCCGCAGAAGCCGCAGGGAGCGGTGATAGGGGGCGGAGGAGCGGTCCCGCAGGGAGGCCTCCCGAGCCCGGATGCGGCGGATGATCTCCTCCAGGTCCGCCCGGCGCTCCGCCAGGGTCTCCGGCGTGGAGTCGGGCAGGTCCCCCAGGTGGTCCCGGCAGGTCTCCAGGGCGCCCGAGATGGTGGAGAGGATGTCCAGCTTGGCGCTGAAGCGGCGGCGCAGAGCGGCCTCCACCCGCTCCCGCCGGACCTCGCGGCGCTCCTCCAGCTCCTCGCCCACCTTCTGCCGCAGCTCCAGGGCCTCCAGCTCCGTCTTCTCCCGGAAGCGGCGCAGGTCGTCCGCGGCGAAGGCGGCGTAGACCTCCGCCCGTTTGGCCAGGCGGCGCAGGTCCTCGTTCTCCTCGGCGGCCCTGGCCAGCAGGTCCCTGAGGTCCAGGGCGGCCTGGACGGAGCGGACCACGTCCACGGTGAAGGCGGCGGTCAGGAGAATCGCCAGGGGGTCCACGCACAGGGCGGGCACCCGGGCCAGCAGCCGGGCAATGGGGGGATGAATGAAGCGCACCAGCAGGATGGAGAAGAAGCCCCAGGCGATGGAGCTGGTGAGGCAGATGTGGCCGTTGAGATTGCATTTCTGCTTGGAGTAGTCCCAGTAGCGGACCTTGAAAATGCGCTCCATCACGTCCCCGGTGACGTATTCCAGCAGCGTGGCGGCGATCATGCCGAAGAGCCAGACCAGCCGGAGGTCATTGGCCACCGGGATGGTGGCCAGGAGAATGATGATGGCCCCGGAGCCGTAAATGGGCAGGAGGGGGCCGTGGAGGAAGCCCCGGTTCACCCAGTGCCGCTGGCAGAGGGAGACGTAGCAGGACTCCCAGACCCAGCCGCAGAGGCAGTAGAAGAAAAACAGCAGGACCCACTGGCCCGTGGTGTAGACGTGCATGGGCGAACCTCCTTCAAGGACAGGGCGGCAGCAGCGCCAGCAGCTCGCCGATGATCTGGTTGGACACCAGGAAGCCCCGGGGCGTCAGCCGCCAGGCCCCCTCCCGGCGGACGGCGTAGCCCGCCGCCTCGCAGCGCTCCAGGAAGGGCAGGAAGGGGGAGAAGTCCAGGCCGAACGTCCCCTCGAAGTGGTCCGGGTGCAGCCCCCGGGTCAGGCGGAGGCGGAGCATCAGGTATTCCTCCCGCCGGTCCCGGAGGGAGACGCGCCGGGCCTCGGAGAGGATGCGGTCCCCCCGGAGAAAGGCGTCCAGGTCCCGGGCCCAGGCGAAGCGCCGGCCCTGGAAATACGAGTGGGCCCCGGGGCCGAAGCCCAGATACTCCTCCAGGGTCCAGTATTTCAGGTTGTGCCGGGATTCCCGGCCGGGCCTGGCGAAGTTGGAAATCTCGTACTGCCGGTACCCCCGGGCCTCCAGAAAGTCCACGGTCTCCAGGTACAGGTCCGCCTGAACCTCGTCCCCGGGCAGAGTTTCCCGGCGGGCGTACAGGGGGGTGCCCGGCTCCGCCTTGAGCCCGTAGCAGGAGAGGTGTTCCGGGTTCAGTCCCACGGCGGCGGAGAGGGTTTCCCGCCAGCGGGGGAGGTCCTGGCCCGGCAGGCCGTAGATGAGGTCCAGGGAGAGGTTTTCAAAGCCCGCCTCCCGGGCCGCCTCCACGGAAGCCCGGACCTGCGCCATGGTGTGAATCCGGCCCAGGGCCCGGAGCTCCCCGTCGTCGGCGGACTGCATCCCCAGGGAAATCCGGTTGAACCCCGCCCGCCGGAGCTCGGACAGGGCCCGGGGGTCCGCGGCGGAATCGGGGTTGGCCTCGAAGGTGATTTCCGCGCTGTGAGTGACATGGAAGGCGGCGCAGACCTTCCGCAGCAGCTGGCGGAGCCGGTCCGCCCCCAGACAGCTGGGGGTGCCGCCGCCGAAGTAGACACTGGTGACGTCATGGCCCTCCGCCGCCTCGGCGTACTGAGCCAGCTGCTGCTCCAGGGCGGAGACATAGGCGTCCATGTCCCCCTCCCGGCGGGGGAGGGAGTAGAAGTCGCAGTAGACGCACTTCTGTTTGCAGAAGGGGATGTGGAGGTAGATGCCAAGGGGTCTGGTCATGGGGAAAGCTCCTTTTTGACAGATTAAGCCCATGATACGACATTTGGAAAGGTTTTGCAAGGGCCTCGGAAAGCGGGAATAGTTCCGCCCCCGGGAGGAAACACTATTCAGGAAAATTCAGAAGGAAAAGAGGATGCGTTCCATGGACATGTCTCCCAAGGAGTATCAGGCCTACGTCAAGCAGAAGTCCAGAAAGTCCCCCATTGTCAAGGATGTGGCCCTGGCCTTTGTGATCGGCGGGGCCATCTGCGTGCTGGGACAGGCGGCCACCGACTTCTGGGCCCGCGCGGGCCTGAACAAGGAGGAGGCGGGTACCGCCGCCTCCTGCACGCTGGTGTTCCTCTCCGCCCTGCTGACGGGGCTGAATCTCTACAGCAAGATCGCCCGCTTCGGCGGGGCGGGGACCCTGGTGCCCATCACCGGCTTCGCCAACGCCGTGGTCTCCCCGGCCATCGACTTCAAGAGCGAGGGCTTTGTCACCGGCATGGCGGCGAAGATGTTCACCGTGGCGGGGCCGGTCATCGTCTTCGGCACCGTGGCCTCGGTGATTTACGGCGTGATTCTGAAGCTCTTCCGGCTCTGAGCCGGGAGTCCCTCCGGAATGGAAAGCCGCCCATGCCTGGCATGGGCGGCTTTTTCAATTGGAACCCTGCCGGATCTTGCGCTGGGCGGTGAAGATGTTTTCGGTGATCTTGTCCTGGTCGGCCTCGTTCATCTCCAGGAACTGGAGGCCGTACTCATAGCCCTCCTCTTTCTTCTCGATGACCCGCAGCACCTTGCAGAACATGACGGAGGGGTCCCGGTCCTCCAGCAACTTCACGGTGAGGAGGAGCTTGTCGTCCTCCCAGTACTGGCAGTCGGAGAAGACGCGGGCGCCGCCCACGCTGATGTTCAGCATCGTGCAGGGCCGCTCCCCGGCGTTCCGTCCGCTGAACTTGGTGACGCTGGCGGGCAGGTCCGTGTTCAGACGGAAGAAGGCCCGGTCATTTCCCAGCTTGATGACATTGAGGTGTGACACCAGCCAGATGTGCCTGGGCTGGGGGGTGATGTCGCCCTCCATATAGACAGCCTTGCGCAGGTGGTCGTGATAGCCCCGGATGCGGACGTGCAGGGGCTCCTCCAGGGAGACGGAGGACAGCTCCGCCTCGGAATACTGATGCAGCTCCGCCGTGTGCTGGCGGGGGTACATCAGCTTTGCGACAAAGAGCATCTGCCCGTCCTCGGTGGTCACCTCCACCCGCATATGGGCGTAATCGAACAGGTCGTCCTCGACGCCGGCCGGCTTTGGCGGCGGAGGCGGCGGCGGTTCCGGGGCCTTCTTCTTGAACAGGTTTATGAGTCCCACGATCTACCACTCCTATGGCATGTTATCGAATCTTGCGCGCTTCCACGTAATAGCGTTTGTCCTGAGCGTGGCCCATGGAGAAGGTCTTCCGGGGCAGCACGCCGTCGGCCATGACGGTCTTGAACAGCTGCTGCTTGCCCATGGCGGGCAGCTTGAAGCCGATGGCCCCCGCCTGCCGGCCCAGGCGGTCCGTCACGTCCGCGCCGTGGATATAGTCGATTTCGCCGCCGTGGTCCCTGACGTAGGCGTCCAGGAAGGCCTGGAGCGTGCCCACCGCCAGCTGAACCCGGGGCTTGGGCACGGTGATGAAGCCGGTCCCTCCGGCGTGGGTGTACGCGACCACGTGGCCCTCACCCTTCCCCTCATACGCGCCGGGGTAGTAGGCCTGGAAGGCCTCCAGCACCGCCTCCGGCTCCACGCCGAAGACCACCCGGTGGATGGGCTCGAACTGGAGGGCGTCGTCGTGGTTGTTCACCACCTCCACCAGGGCGTACCGGGCGGGGAGGGAGGACCATTCGCTCTCCGGGGTGACCTTCTTCAAATCCTCATAGCACTGCTTGGCCGTGGCCAGGGAGTGGTTCCCGTCCCCCACGGCGAAGAGCAGGGGCGGCGCGTCCTTCACGCCGTACTTCCAGGCCTGCTCCCTGGGGGAGCAGAGGGCCTCCAGGGCGTCCGCCGTCTGGTCCATCTGGGCGGCGGTGAGATTCCAGCCGGTGATGTGCCCACCCCCCTGCTGGAGGTCAAAGGCGTAGAGCTTCTCCATCTCGCCGGAGGAGCGGGTCAGGGGCTCGATGACGGTCTTGTTGGGGTCGTCGATCAGCAGCATGACGTGGGGCAGCTCTATGGGGGCGTCCTTCCGGACCTTCACCCGGGGGGGAATGCGGGAGAGGACAGTGCCCTCCGTGGCCCGGATGAGGGCCCCGGAGCCGGGGGTGAAGTCGTACTGCTCCAGGTCCACCATGCCGATGAGACCGTGGCGGATCTTCCCGTCGGACTGGACCCGCTCGATGTAGAGGAGGCTCTCCGGCAGGGTCTCGAACAGACCGTCCGCCAGATACTTCCCCATGGCGGCGTTGACGGCGGAGATGCGCGCCTCCACGTCCGGGGCGTTCAGCACCGCCTCCGGGAGGATGAGCCGCAGGGCGGAGGGGGCGTCTCCCACGGTCTCCTCCACCGCCTGCCAGTACTCGGGCTGGGAGGTGAACTGGTCGCAAGCGACAACCGCCCATTTCGTCATGTCCGTGCCCTGCCTGGGCAGGAGGATGTCGGCGGGGCAGAAGCCCAGCTTCTCGAATTTCGGATTCATGTCGGGTCTCCCTTCCTTGTAAAATCTGCGCCGGGTTTACAGCGCCGCCTTGATGGCGCTCAGCAGGTCGCCGAACTCCTCATAGGCGGGAAGCTCGGGGTGGTCCTTTTTGATCTGCTCCGTGCTCTTGAAGAGGAAGCCCGCCTTGCTGGCCTGGATCATGGCCAGATCGTTGAAGCTGTCCCCGGCGGCGATGGTCTCGTAGCCGATGGACTGGAGGGCCTTCACCGTGGTGAGCTTGGACTTCTCGCAGCGCATCTTATAGCCGGTGATTTCGCCGCCCGCGCCCACCTCCAGGGTGTTGCAGAAGATGGTGGGCCAGTTCAGCTTCTCCATCAGGGGCTTTGCGAACTGCTCGAAGGTGTCGCTGAGGATGAGGACCTGGGTGGTCTCCCGGAGCTCGTCCAGGAACGCCTTCGCCCCGGGGAGGGGGTCGATTCTGGCGATGGTGGCCTGGATCTCCTTCAGGCCCAGGCCGTGCTCCTTCAGGATGCCCAGCCGGAAGTTCATCAGCTTGTTGTAGTCGGGCTCGTCCCGGGTGGTGCGGCGGAGCTCGGGGATGCCGCTGGCCTCGGAAAAGGCGATCCAGATTTCGGGGACCAGGACGCCCTCCATATCAAGACAGACAATGTTCATAGTCACTTCTCCTTGGTGTTCCATAATTTGGGAACTATTTTCTCCACGTTACAGTATAGCAGACTTTCCGGCGCTTGTCACCCCTTATTTCGGGGGAGGAACGGATTGCGCCGGGGGGAAATTTGTGATACACTTCCGGTATCACCATTTTGATGAGAAAGAGGTAACGACTATGGACTTTCAAGCCCTCTCCGCCGCGCGGTACTCCCTGCGCAAGTTCGATTCCCGGCCCGTGGAACAGGACAAGCTGGACCTGATCCTGGAGGCCGGGCGGAACGCCCCCACGGCCCACAACTACCAGCCCCAGCGCGTCTTCGTCCTCCAGAGCCCCGAGGCCCTGGAGAAGGCGGACGCCTGCGCCGGGTCCCACTTCAATCCGCCGGTGATTCTGGCGGTGTGCTATGACCCCGCCGTCTCCTGGAAGCGGGAGTACGACGGCAAGGAACACGGGGAGATCGACGCCGCCATCGCCGCCGCTCAGATGATGCTCCAGGCGGCGGACCTGGGCCTGGGCACCACTTACGTCGGGTTCTTCCAGCCGGAGAAGCTGCTGGAGGCCTTCCCCGAGATGGCGGGCACGGTTCCCATCGCCCTGCTGCCCCTGGGCTACCCGGCGGAGGGCGCCCACCCCGCCCGGCTCCACACGGACCGGAAGCCCCTGGAGGAGCTGGTGAAGTATCTGTGACCCACGGCAAAAAACAGAGGCTGTCCCCGGACAGCCTCTGTTCTTGTTTCAGCGCCGCTTCCTGGACCCCCGGTACCCGCCCCGGCGGCCCCCGGCGCCCCGGCCCCGGCCGTAGCGGGAGCGGCGGCGGCTGAACAGCAGCCGCCAGACGCCGAAGACCACGGCCAGCGCCAGGAGCACGCCCAGGATGACCTTGGCGGTAGTGGTGGAGAGGAAATTCTTCACGTCCCGCCAGAGGATGCGCAGCCGGGAGGCTTCCACGCTGGTGTAGGCCAGCAGGTCCACCTCCGCCAGCTCCTCCCCGTCCAGGGAGACGGTCATGGAGCCCAGCACGTCCCCCTCGGCGATGGGGGCCTCCGCCGGGTCGGATTTCAGGGTGACGGTTTTCTCCAGCTCCTCCAGCTCCGTTCCCTTGGGGAGGAGCAGCTCCACCGCCGTGGCGGGGCGGAGGGTCACGTGGTCCGTGGAGGACAAGGACACCGGGGCCTCCCCGGCCACGTCGTCCTCCTTCAGAACCGTCTGGTAGGAGAAGTTGTCAAAGGCCCAGTTGTAGAGCTTGTCCGTGTACACGAAGCTGTAGGTCCACCAGGTGCCCTTCTCGTCCTGGGTCCGCTCCGCCCCCAGGATGACGCAGAGGAGGTCCATGCTGGCGTGCTGGGCCGTGGTGACGAGGCAGTTTCCCGCCATGGAATGGGACCCGGTCTTGACGCCGTGGACGTCGGCGTTGTAATATTCCCGGCCGCTGCGGATGAGGAAATTGGTGTTGTTCAGCACCCGCTCCTCGGACATGTTGGTGGCCGGGACGGTGTGGGAGCTGGCGTCGCAGATGGTCATGAACATGGGGTACTCCAGCGCCGCCCTGGTGATGAGGTACAGGTCCCAGGCGGAGGTGTAGTGCTGGGAGTCGTGGTAGCCGTGGGGGTTCATGAAGTGGGTTTCCTCACAGCCCAGCTCCTCCGCCTTGGCGTTCATCCGGTCCACGAAGCTCTCCACGCTGCCGGAGAGCCGCTCCGCCAGGATGGCCCCGGCCTCGTTGGCGGAGACCACCATCAGGCAGTACAGCAGCTCCTCCACCGTCAGGACCTCCCCCGCCTCGATGCCGGCGGTGCTGCCGTCCTCCGCCAGACCCTCCAGGGCCGTGGGGGTGGCGGTGACCTCCTGGCTCATCTTCAGCCGCCCCTCGTCCACGGCCTCCAGCACCAGCAGGCAGGTCATGATCTTGGTGAGGCTGGCGGGATAGAGCTCGTCGTGCTCGTTCATGGCGTAGAGCACCGCCCCGGTTTTCCGGTCCACCAGCAGCGCGGCCTTCGCCTCCACGGACGGGTCCGACACCCGGGCCGCCTGAGCGGGGACAGCCAGCTGTCCCACCAGCAGAAGGGCCAGGAAAAAAACTGATAAAAAGCGCTTTGTTTTCATGTCCATCCCCCAATATATGTGGTATAATAGTCCCTGCCAAGGGGCGGAACCGGCGGCTTCCCGCCGCCGTCCGACATTTTCCCTTACAGTATACCAAATAAAACGGAGGAACGCAACCATGGAGAAGCGCCGAAGCGCCGCCCGGGGCGAGTGGGTCCTGCTGGGGCTGACGGGGGCGTTTTTATGCCTGCTCCTGGGGCTGTTTTTCCGGGACCGGGCGGCGCTGGGGGCCCCGGCCTCCGTGGAGACGGGCCTGACCGCCCCGGTGGAGGAGGTCCGCCCGGACCCGTCGCCCCTGGACCTGAACGCCGCGGACGAGGAGGCCCTGCGGACCCTCCCCGGCATCGGGGAGGAGCTGGCGGCGCGGATCGTGAAGCACAGGGAGGAGCACGGGCCCTTTGAAACCGTGGAGGATTTGACGGAGGTCCCCGGCATCGGCCAGGGCAGGCTGATGGCGCTGGAGGGCCTTGTGACAGTGGAGGATATCGAATGAAGATACTGGTGGTGGATGACGAGCGGACCCTGGTGAAGGGGATCAAGTTCAATCTGGAGAACGAGGGCTATGAGGTGGAGTGCGCCTATGACGGCGCCGCCGCCGTGGAGCTGGCCCGGGAGGGGAAGCTGGACCTCATGATCCTGGATCTGATGATGCCGGAGGTGGACGGGCTGGAGGCGTGCATGCGCATCCGGGAGTTCTCCAACGTGCCCATCATCATGCTGACCGCCAAGAGCGAGGACGCGGACAAGCTGATGGGCTTTGAGTGCGGGGCGGACGACTACCTGACCAAGCCCTTCAACATCCTGGAGCTGAAGGCCCGGGTCCGGGCCCTGCTCCGCCGGGCCGCCGGGGTCCAGCGGACCCGGGGCAGCGTCCTGACCGCCGGGGGCATCACCCTGAACACGGAGGAGCGCTCCGCCGCCCGGGGGGACACCCCCGTGGACCTCACCGCCAAGGAGTACGACCTCATCGAGCTTCTGATGCGCAACCCCCGGCGGGTCTACAGCCGGGAGAACCTCATGAACGTGGTCTGGGGCTACAGCTACGCCGGGGATTACCGGACGGTGGACGTTCACATCCGCCGCCTCCGGGAGAAGCTGGAGGAGAACCCGGCGGAGCCGGACCACATCTGCACCAAGTGGGGGGTGGGGTACTATTTCAAGGAGTGAACGAGAGAGCGGGCGCCCCTATTGGGGCAGCCTGCAGTTCCGCTTCGGCGTGAGCTACATCGCCGTCATCCTGGCGGTGCTGGTGCTGCTGAACACCTATCCCCTGCTGGTGTCGGAGGACCTGGTCTTCCGCTCCAAGGCCACCAACCTCCAGAGCAGCGTCTCCGTCATGGTGAACGCCCTCTCCGGCCTCTCCCCCCTGACGGAGGAGAACGTGGCCGACGCCATGGCGGTGGCGGAGGAGTCGGGCCTTTCCCGCATCCTGGTCACCGACGGGGCGGGCCGGGTGCTTTACGACACCCGGGAGACCGGCTCCGCCGTGGGGTATCTGGCGCTGTACACGGAGATCGTCCGGGCCCTGCAGGGCTATGACGCGTTCAGCTGTACTTACAAGCGGGGGGCCTTCCGCAGCCGGGCCTCCTCTCCCGTCATGTACCAGAGCCAGGTCATCGGCGCGGTCTACGCCTATGAGTACGACACCCAGCAGGCCGCCCTGCTCACCGGATTGCAGGAGACGCTGCTGCGCCTGTCCGCCGTGGTGGGGGCCCTGGTGCTGGTGCTGAGCCTGGTGCTGTCCAAGGCCCTGACCCGCAAGATCGGCCTGCTCCTCACCGCCATCCGGCAGGTCCGGGAGGGGGCCTACAGCCATCGGGCGGACATCCGGGGCCGGGACGAGATCGCCCAGATCGGCTATGAGTTCAACAGCCTGACGGACCGCCTCCAGACCACGGAGACCGCCCGCCGCCGCTTCGTCTCCGACGCGTCCCACGAGCTGAAGACCCCCCTGGCGGCCATCCGCCTCCTCTCGGATTCCATTTTGCAGACGGAGGACATCGACCCGGCCACCACCCGGGAGTTCGTCACCGACATCGGCCGGGAGGCGGAGCGCCTGTCCCGCATCACGGAGGACCTCCTCCGCCTGACCCGGCTGGACAGCGGCGTCCTGGACCCGCCGGCGGCGGTGGACATCCTGCCGGTTCTGGAGCAGGTCATGCGGATGATGAATCTGGTGGCCCAGGAGAAGGGCGTGGATCTGACCTACTCCGCCGGGGGGGAGTGCGTGGTCCTGGGCACCCGGGACGAGACCCATCAGGTCATTTACAATCTGGTGGACAACGCGGTGAAATACTCCGCCATCGGCGGAAGCGTCCAGGTCTCCCTGGAGCGGGCGGGGGACCGGGTGGTCCTGTCCGTGGCGGACAACGGCGCGGGCATCCCCGAGGCGGACCTGCCCCGGATTTTCGAGCGCTTTTACCGGGTGGACAAGGCCCGGTCCCGGGCCGCGGGGGGCACGGGCCTGGGGCTGTCCATCGTCAGCGACACGGTGAAGCGCCGGGGCGGCTCCGTGGAGGCCGCCAACCGGTCCGGCGGCGGCGCGGTGTTCACCGTCCGCTGGCCCGCCCTGGAGAGGAGGGAGGAAGCGTGAAAAAACGGCTCTGCCTTCTGCTGCTCCCCCTGCTCCTGCTGTCCGGCTGCCGGCGGGAGGAGCCCGCCCGCACCGCCTACCAGCTCTATTTCCAGGAGGCGGACCTGACCTACTCCGCCGGAGAGGCCCCCTTCCGCACGGAGACCGTGTACCTCTACGACAGCGAGACCGACACCTCCCGCCGTCTGGCGGAGGCGCTGCTGAACGAGCTTTTGAAGGGCCCCGCCGACGAGACGCTGAAAAGCGCCCTTCCCGCCGGGACCACGCTGCTGTCCCTGGAGATCGACGGGGACCGGGCCCTGGTGGACCTGTCCCCGTCCTATGAGAGCCTGTCCGGCGTGGCCCTGACCCTGGCGGACAGCGCCATCGCCCTGACCCTGGCCCAGATACCGGAGATCTCCTCCGTCCAGATCACCGCCCGGGGGCGGGAGCTGGCCTATCGGGAGCGGCAGGTGCTGAACATCCGGGAGGTCCTGCTGACCCCGGAGGAGGACGTGGTCACCACCGTGGACGCCCGGCTCCGCTTCCTGAACCAGGACGGCGCCCTGATTCCGGTGGAGCAGACCCTGGACCTCTACGAGGGGGACACCCAGGTTTCCGCCGTGGCCAGGGCCCTGGAGAGCCGGCCGGAGGACCGGGACGGCCTGCTCAGCCCCCTGCCGGAGGGCTTCCAGGTGAAGTCCGTCTGGCTGGAGGAGGCCACCTGCTATGTCAACCTCTCCTCCGCCCTGCTGGAGGGGCTGGAGGACGGCGCGGTCCGCACCGCCCTCCGGGCGCTGGAGAGCTCCCTGCGGTCCCTGGACGCGGTGGAGGAGGTCCGTTTCCTGGTGGACGGCGAGTTCCGCCGGGACCTGGGCCCCTTTGAAGAGTAAAGTTTTGTCCTTGACATCCGGTTTCCCCTCCTGTACACTGAGAAAGGTGGACCTTTCCGGAGGCCCGCCCTCTCCATAAACAGAAAAAAGAAACAGGAAGGAGAACCCCGCCATGAGAAGCTCCGACCGCCAGCAGACGCTGTTCCAGCTCCGAGGCACGCCCCCGCTCGGGTCCGCCGTCTCCCTGTCCCTCCAGCATCTGGTCGCCATGATCGTGGGCTGCGTCACGCCGCCCATCATCATCGCCGGGGCCATCGGCCTGAGCCAGGGGGATCAGGTGCTGCTGATCCAGGCCTCCCTGGTCATGTCCGCCGTGTGCACCCTGATTCAGCTCTACCCGGTGAACCGGTACTTCGGCTCCGGCCTGCCGGTGATCATGGGCGTCAGCTTCGCCTACGTGCCCAGCATGCAGGCCATCGCCTCCACCGGCGGGGGCGTGGGGGCCGTGGCCGGGGCCATGATCGTGGGCGGGATCGTCGCCATCGTGGTGGGCGTGTTTGTGAAGAAGATCCGCCTCCTGTTCCCGCCGGTGATCACCGGTACGGTGGTCTTCACCATCGGATTGTCCCTCTACCCCACGGCCATCAACTACATGGCGGGAGGCACCGCCAATACATACCAGCTGGTGGTGGAGACCAGGGGCCAGACCGAGGCCCTGGTCTACGGCTCCTGGCAGAACTGGCTGGTGGCCGTCCTGACCCTGGTCATCGTCATGCTGCTGAACAACCACGGCCGGGGCATCTGCAAGCTGGCTTCCATCCTGATCGGCATGCTCTGCGGCTATGTGATCTCCATGTTCTTCGGCATGGTGTCCTTCGCCGAGGTGGGGCCCGCCGCCTGGTTCTCCCTGCCCCGGGTGATGCACTTCGGCGTCAGCTTCGACCCGCCCTCCTGCGTGGCCATCGGGCTGCTCTTCGCCATCAACTCCATCCAGGCCATCGGGGACTTCACCGCCACCACCGTGGGGGGCCTGGACCGGGACCCCACGGACCAGGAGCTCCAGGGCGGTATCATCGCCTATGGCTTCAGCAACATCCTGACGGCCTTCTTCGGCGGCCTGCCCACGGCCACGTACTCCCAGAACGTGGGCATCGTCACGACGAACAAAGTGGTGAACCGGGTGGTCTTCGCCATGACCGGGGGCTTTCTGCTGCTGGCGGGGCTGTCCCCCAAGTTCGCGGCGGTGCTGACCACGATTCCCCAGTGCGTCCTGGGCGGGGCCACCATCACCGTCTTCTCCACCATCGCCATGACGGGCATGAAGCTCATCGCCTCCCAGAGCCTGACGGCCCGGAACACCACCATCGTGGGCCTGTCCGCCGCCCTGGGCGTGGGCGTCAGCCAAGCCAGCGGAGCCCTGGGCCAGTTCCCGGAGGGCTTCACCATAATCTTCGGCAAGTCCCCGGTGGTCATCGCCACGCTGATGGCGGTGCTGCTGAACCTGATCCTTCCCAAAGAGAAGACTGAGAGAGACTGAGGTGGATATGGAGATTGAAATTCTGCGCTTCCGCTGCCCCGGCCTGGAGGACGGCGGGCGCTTCCCCCTGGACAACACCGGCCGGGGGAAGGACCTGTCCCCGGAGATCGTCCTGGAGAATCTGTCCCCCCAGGCCAGGACCCTGGCGGTGACCCTGGAGGATATGTCCCACCCGGTGAAGGGCTTCACCCACTGGGTGATGTGGAACTTCCCGGCCCGGAAGGTCATCCCCGGGGGCATCCCCCAGCGGGACCGGCTGGAGAGCGGCGTCACTCAGGGCATGGCCTACGGCGTCCACCGCTACGCCGGGCCCAAGCCCCCCATCTGGGCCGTCCACCGCTACCGGCTGACGGTTTACGCCCTGGACTGCGCCCTGGGGCTCAGCTCCAACTCCCGGAAGAAGCACTTCCTCAAGGCGGCGGAGGGCCACATTCTGCAGCAGGGCAGCCTGACGGCGCAATTCGGATGAGAAGACAAGGCCGGGGAGGTTTGCCTCCCCGGTTTTGCATTTGCCACTTGCGCTTTGCCCTTGGAAGTGCTATCATTTAAACCGTTAAACCGAACGGCTGACGGCACGAAAGGAGGCCCCCGTGAATTTTGTCTTCATCTCTCCCAACTTCCCCGAGGCGTACCGCTGGTTCTGCGTCCGCCTCCGGGAGAACGGCGTCAACGTCCTGGGCGTGGGGGACGCGCCCTATGACTTCCTCCACCCGGACCTGAAGTGGGCCCTGACGGAGTACTACCGGGTGGACAGCCTGGAGGACTATGACCAGCCCCTCCGGGCTCTGGGCCACTTCACCGGGCGGTACGGCAAGATCGACTGGGTGGAGAGCAACAACGAGTACTGGCTGGAGCTGGATGCCCGGCTGCGGACGGACTTCAACATCACCACCGGGCCCAAGGCCCACGAGATCGGGAAGTACAAGAGCAAGCTGGCCATGAAGGAATACTACAAAAAGGCCGGGGTGCCCTGCGCCCGCTGCGCCCCGGTGACGGATCTGGAGGCGGGGCTGGCCTTCGCCCGGGAGGCGGGCTGGCCCGTGGTGGTGAAGCCGGACAACGGCGTGGGGGCCGTGGCCACCTGGAAGCTGGAGAACGAGGGCGACATGGAGCGCTTTTTCAAGGCCCTGCCGGAAACGCCCTACCTCATGGAGGAATACATCTCCGGCTCCGTCACCACCTATGACGGTATCTGTGACTCCAAGGGAGAGGTCCTCTTCGCCGCCAGCCACGTGACCCGGAACTCCATCATGGACATGGTGAACAAGCACGTGCCCACCTATTACTATGTGGACAAGGAGGTCCCCCCGGACGTGGAGGCCGCGGGAAAGGCCACCTTGAAGGCCTTCGGCGCGGCCAGCCGGTTCTTTCACCTGGAGTTCTTCCGCCTGACCCGGGCCAAGGCGGGCCTGGGCGAGGTGGGGGACATCGTGGCCCTGGAGGTCAACATGCGCCCCGCCGGGGGCTTCACGCCGGACATGCTGAACTTCAGCCAGAGCGCCGACGTGTACCGCATCTGGGCGGACATGGTGGCCTTTGACCAGCAGCGCCACACCTACAACGGGCCCCACCGCTACTGCGTCTACGCCGGACGGCGGGACGAGAATCGGTACGACATCTCCCTGGGGGAGCTGGAAGCCCGGTGCGGGAACCGGGCCCGGCTCTTCACCCGGATGCCCGACGCCCTGGCGGGCACCATGGGGAACCAGGTGGCCATCGCCTGCTTCGATTGCCTGGAGGATGTGGAGGACTTCGTCCAGGCGGCGTTCCGCCTGCGGGAGGAATAGAGACCAGAGGGGCGGCCTGCCGCCCCTTTTCTCATGGGAGAAATTTTTTCTGGGACCCGGGAACCTTTTTCGCCCTCTCTCCGTCTACCCATCAGAAGCGATTCCCAAGACCATTCTGACACAAGGAGATTTGACATGAAAAAGAAGTTTCTCGCGCTGACTCTGGCGCTGGCCCTCGCCCTGTCCCTGGCCGCCTGCGGCGGCAAGGACGCCCCCGCCCAGGACGGCGCTCCCGACGCTCCCGAGGTCAGCGCCCCCGAGGGAGGAGACGCCGCTCCCTCCGAGCCCGGAGAGGCCGGTTCCCCCGAGGCCCCCGCCGGAACGGAAGCGGACGTGGACCTCACCGCCTTCTGCAACACCCTCCGGGAGGAGAACACCTGGCCGGAGCTGATGGACCTGACCACGGACGCGAACATGAAGGAGCTGCTGGACAGCTATTACCCCGGCCTCGCGGAGATTTCCACGAAGCAGTGCGGGGTCTACATCGCCGCCATCTCCGCCGCCGTGGGGGAGATCGCCCTGGTGGAGGTGGAAAACGCCGAGGACGTGGAGGCGGTGAAGGATATCTTCCAGGCCCGGATCGACTATCAGGTGGGGGACGACGCGAACCCCGGCGGGGCGTGGTACCCCGAGACCATCGAGGGCTGGAAGACCCTGTCCCAGATCGTCAGCCATGGCAATTACGTGATGCTGGCGGTGGGGGATAACGCCGCCTCCGCCGTGGAGAGCTTTGAGGCGCTGTTCGCGTAAGAGAAAAACGGAAAGAAAGGGGCGGACCTGTGTCCGCCCTTCTTCTATGCCTCCCCGTCGTCCTCCGCCAGGTTTTCCAGGGCCACCCGAACGGCCTCCACAACAAAAGCCGTAAAGGTGCAGTCCGTGCCCCGGATGGCCTCCTCCACCTGCTCGATGACCGTATTTGGAAAGCGAATGGATTTTGTAGAGGAAACAGGTGGTTTTGGAATTTTAAATTTTCTCATATTACACCCCGCAATAAGAATTGCAATCTTCTTGCAATTCAATGTTATTGCAAGGTGCATTGCAATTAATGAACCGCAAATTAAAATAATTTTATATTGTAGATTGCACTATATTACGCAATTATTTTCTACATGAACGTCGCTTGCACATTTTGGAAAATTATGGCAGGCTAAGAGGCGAGGTGATAAAAATGAGTGAAATTCCACGCAGCTACCTGCGCCTTTTCAACTGCATCACGGATGCGATCGAGTTGATCGACAACATGAATTTCGGGCTTGCCAAAGATGAGCTGAAAGAGGGGCAGTCCCAGGCGGAGGAGCTGTACCTTGCGGAAAACGAGGGTGAGTTGACTGACGAGAAGAAGATCGAGATATTTCTCAAGACCGCGCGGGATGAAGCGAAAGAAGAGAAGGAGCTGGCGGCTCAGGAAGCCGACAAGAGGATAGATGACAAGATTGCGGAGTGGAGAGAGAAAATAGAGAAAACCGCAAACAGCTGAAAAGGAAGCGGGGCCGTTTGGCCCCGCCTCTTTTCGTATCAGCCCTCCAGGGTGGTTTGCAGGTCGTGGAAAAGACGGCTTTTTGCCGTGCTGCGCTTCATGGCGCTTTGCGCCATGTGGGCGTGGCTGCTTACCACAAAAGCGTGTTGACCGTCCGGCCAGTCCCCGAACGGTCAACATAGTTTGACCATAGGAATGGGCTGACTGCCATGTGACAGCGCTCTTCCATATTCATTATATCAAATCAGGCTGCTTTGTCAAGTGACAGGGCGGCTGTTTTTCGTGTCTATAAGATCACAGGTTTTTCAGCACGCCGCTCTCCTCGTTGAAGGCGTTAATCAGCTCGTCCAGGTCCCTGGCCTGGGCGTGGACCGCGTCCCAGGTGCCCTCGGTGTCGTACCAGAGGGCGTTGAGGTCGTGCATGTCCTTCCCCTGCTGCTCCACCCAGGTGTAGTATTTCAGGTGGTGGACCCGCTTCCGGTCCGCGTAGGTCAGCTCCAGGAGATTGTCCGTCTTGAGCCCCAGGATGTGGAGATGGTGGTCCAGCCGGGCCTCCTCCGCGGTGTAGGCCCCGTGGAGGTCGTTCAGCTCCTGGACCCGGCTCTGGTACATGACGGCGGAGTCCGTCAGGACGGTGCCGACCACGTCCCGGGAGGTGAACTCGTAGTATTTCGCCATCTTGATGCAGCACAGCACGTTGGCGATGCCGGAGATGCCCAGCCACGTCAGCTTCTCCACCAGGACGGGGTCCAGTTTCAGGGTGTGGAGCAGGTAGTCCCGCCCCTCCGGGGTGTTGAAGAGGCGGAGGAGGCGCTGGGAGTCCTCGTCGTCGATGGCGATGGCCATGTCCGTGTTTTTCACATTGTGAATCCAGGGGATGTGCTTGTCTCCGATGCCCTCGATCCGGTGGCCGCCGAAGCCGTTGTTCAGGATGGTGGGGCACTGGAGGGCCTCGCCCACGCCCAGCTTCAGGTGGGGATAGCGCTCCTTGAGGAGGTCCCCGGCGCTCATGGTGCCGGCGGAGCCGGAGGTGAAGCAGGCGCCGGCGAAGCGCTCCCCGGGGCGCTTGACCGCCTCGAACACGTCGGCCAGGGCGGTGCCGGTGACGTTGTAGTGCCAGAGGGGGTTGCCCATCTCCTCAAACTGGTTGAAGATCATGTATTGGGGGTCCAGCTTCAGCTCGTTGGTCTTGTCGAAGATCTCCTTGACGTTGGACTCGCAGCCCGGGGTGGCGATGACCTCCGCCCCGATCTCGTGGAGCCAGTCGAAGCGCTCCTGGCTCATCTCCGCCGGGAGAATGGCCACGCCCTGGGCCCCCAGGAGCTTGGAGTTGAACGCGCCGCCCCGGCAGTAGTTGCCGGTGGAGGGCCAGACGGCCTTGTGCCTGTCCACGTCGAACTGGCCGGTGACCAGCCGGGGGGCGAGGCAGCCGAAGGAGGCCCCCACCTTGTGGCAGCCCGTGGGGAACCACTTGCCCACCATGGCGATGATGCGGCAGGGCACGCCGGTGAGCTCCGGGGGCAGCTCGATGTAGTTGGGCACGGCCTGGAAGAGGCCGCCGGACTCCTTGGCCTCGTTCTTCCAGGTGACCCGGAAGAGGTTCAGGGGGTTCACGTCCCAGAGGCCCACGGCCTTCAGCCTGTCCTGAACCTTGCCGGGGATGGTCTCCGGATGCTGCATCTGCCGCGTGGTGGGGATGAGGATGTTGTTTTCCCGGGCCTTTTTCAGGTTGTGCTCCAGCCCCTGGCGGTTGATGGTGAGATCGATCATGTCAATTGCCCTCCTGTTTGTTCATATCAATGTAGGAATACAGGGTGTACTTGGAGATGCCGAAATACCGGGCCACCTTGTCCCCGGACTTGGTGATGAGGAAGGCCCCGTTCTGGCTGAGGAACTGGATGGCCTTGACCTTGTCCTCCTTGTTCATGACGGCGGCGGGCTTGCCCACCAGGGCCACGGACTGCTGGATCAGCTCGTCCAGCAGGTCGCTGACGTTGGTGATGCGCTCCGGCTCGGACGGAACCTCCTCCCCGGTGGAGGTCAGGTCGTGGAGGGCCTCCTCCATGAGGATGAGGCGGGAGATGTCGTAGTTGATGGCCAGGATGGCGGAAACCTTCCCCTTCCGGTCCCGGATATACACGGTGGAGGATTTCAGAATCTTGCCGTCCGGCGTCTTGGTCAGGTAGCACAGGTGGTCCTTGGGCTCCGGGTCCTGGGTGCGCAGCTGCTCCATCACCACGTTGGACGCGCCGTCCCCCACCTTCCGCCCCGACACGTGGCCGTTGGCGATGAAGACGATGGAGCGGTCCGGATCGCGGCTGAGATCGTGAATGGCCACCTCGCAGTTGGAACCGAATTGGGCGGCAATGCCGGCGGCCACCTGACGCAGGAGCTCCAGCTTGCTGTTTTCCGTGGGTGATCCCCCCTTTTCAGGTTGATTTTTGGATAAAGATACTGATTCATGCTATCATCATACCACGAAGTTTCGGAGAAATCAACAGCAATTCAAAAAAATTTTTTGGTTTTCAAAAATTTTGTTTGACAACGGAAAATCTTGTGCTATGATAAGGTCATAGGGAACAGACGGCGAGGTCGCGAAGCCGTCAATATAAAATGAAAACGGAGGTCTGCATCATGGATTTCGAGAAGATCAAATCTGCGGCGGAGGGCTACAAGGCGGAGATGTCCCGGTTCCTGCGGGACATGATCTCCCATCCCAGCGAGAGCTGCGAGGAGAAAGAAGTGGTCATGTGCATCAAGGCCGAGATGGAAAAGCTGGGCTTTGACAAGGTGGAAATCGACGGCCTGGGCAACGTCATCGGCTGGATGGGCCAGGGCGAAAAGATCATCGCCATCGACTCCCACATCGACACCGTGGGCATCGGAAACATTGACAACTGGGAAGCGGACCCCTACAAGGGCTATGAGACCGACGACATCATCTTCGGCCGGGGCGGCAGCGACCAGGAGGGCGGCATGGCCTCCGCCGTGTACGGCGCCAAGATCATGAAGGACCTGGGGCTCATCCCCGAGGGCTACAAGATCATGGTCGTGGGCTCCGTCCAGGAGGAGGACTGTGACGGCATGTGCTGGCAGTACATCGTCAACAAGTACTTCCAGGGTCCCGAGGACGCCCGGTCCAAGATCGAGTTCGTCATCTCCACCGAGCCCACCGACGGCGGCATCTACCGGGGCCACCGGGGCCGCATGGAGATCCGGGTGGACGTGAAGGGCGTGTCCTGCCACGGCTCCGCCCCCCACCGGGGCGACAACGCCATCTACAAGATGGCGGACATCCTCCAGGACGTCCGGGCCCTGAACGAAAACGGCGACGGCCCCTCCAACGCCGTCAAGGGCCTTGTGAAGATGCTGAACCCGGAGTTCAACCCCGAGCACTACGAGGACGCCCAGTTCCTGGGCCGGGGCACCTGCACCACCTCTCAGATTTTCTACACCTCCCCCAGCCGCTGCGCCGTGGCGGACAGCTGCTCCATCTCCATCGACCGGCGCATGACCGCCGGGGAGACCTGGGACTCCTGCCTGGAGGAGATCCGCCAGCTGCCCAGCGTGAAGAAATACGGGGATGACGTGAAGGTCTCCATGTACATGTACGACCGTCCGGCGTGGACGGGCACCGTCTATGAGACCGAGTGCTTCTTCCCCACCTGGATCAACAAGGCCGGCGCGGCCCATGTCCAGGCTCTGGTGGACGCCCACCACGCCCTCTGGGGCCAGGAGCGCATCGGCCACGCCGACCCGGACGAGAAGAAGGACGCCATGCACCTGCGCACCGGCCGCCCCTTGACGGACAAGTGGACCTTCTCCACCAACTGCGTGTCCATCCAGGGCCGGTACGGCATTCCCTGCGTGGGCTTCGGCCCCGGCGCGGAGTCTCAGGCCCACGCCCCCAACGAGATCACCTGGAAGCAGGACCTGGTCACCTGCGCCGCCATGTACGCCGCGGCCATCCCCCTGTACAAGCCGGAGAACAAGACCGCCGACGTGACGGAGTTCCGCCAGAGCCTGACGGACAACGACATCAAATAATTTTTCGGGGAATCACCTTGTAGGGGCGGCAATCTGCCGCCCGTTCCCCGGACCCGGGCCGAGAAACGCGGGCGGCTGATGGCCGCCCCTACGGGCCCGCCATTAACAAAAAAATTTTAGAAGGAGAATATCCATTATGTCCAAGACCATCGAGCTGGCGCAGCACCTGGAGACCCTGCACATCAACAACATGTACAAGTCCGACTTCTACTGGACCTGGGACAAGACCGACGAGGAGCTTGACGCCATCTTCACCGTGGCCGACGCCCTGCGGGACCTCCGTGAGCGGAACAAGTCCACCCGCATCTTTGACTCCGGCCTCGGCATCTCCATCTTCCGGGACAACTCCACCCGGACCCGCTTCTCCTTCGCCTCCGCCTGCAATCTCCTGGGCCTGACCGTCCAGGACCTGGACGAGAAGAAGAGCCAGATCGCCCACGGCGAGACCGTCCGGGAGACGGCCAACATGGTGTCCTTCATGGCCGACGTCATCGGCATCCGGGACGACATGTTCATCGGCGAGGGCCACAAGTACCAGAAGACCTTCATGGACGCCGTGAAGGAGGGCTACCGGGACGGCATCCTGGAGCAGCAGCCCACTTTGGTGAACCTCCAGTGCGACGTGGACCACCCCACCCAGGCCATGGCGGACATGCTGCACATCATCCACCACTTCGGCGGCGTGGAGAACCTGAAGGGCAAGAAGCTGGCCATGACCTGGGCCTACTCCCCCAGCTACGGCAAGCCCCTCTCCGTGCCCCAGGGCGTCATCGGATTGATGACCCGCTTCGGCATGGACGTGGTCCTGGCCCATCCCGAGGGCTATGACGTCATGCCCGAGGTGGAGGACATCGCCCGGAAGAACGCCCAGGCCACCGGCGGAAGCTACAAGAAGGCCGCCACCATGGAAGAGGCCTTCCAGGACGCGGACATCGTGTATCCCAAGAGCTGGGCCCCCTTCGCCGCCATGGAGGAGCGGACGAAGCTCTATCAGGCCGGGGACAAGGACGGCATCGACGCCCTGGAGCAGAAGCTCCTGGCCCAGAACGCCCAGCACAAGGACTGGACCTGCTCCGAGGAGATGATGAAGAAGACCCGGAACGGCTCCGCCCTGTATCTCCACTGCCTGCCCGCCGACATCACCGGCCTCAGCTGCCCCGAGGGCGAGGTGGACAACTCCGTCTTCGACCGGTATCTGGTGCCCCTGTACAAGGAGGCCAGCTACAAGCCCTATGTCATCGCGGCCATGATCATGATGAGCAAGGTCAAGGACCCCGTGTCCGCCCTCATGGCCCTGGACGCCGCCGACAAGCGGAAGCTCTTCTGAGAGGCCGGGCGACATGGGTAAACGTATCGTAGTCGCCCTGGGCGGCAACGCCCTGGGCAATAACCTGCCGGAGCAGATGGCGGCGGTGAAGCAGACCGCCCGGGCCATCGCGGACCTCATCGAGGGGGGCAACGAAGTCGTGGTGGCCCACGGCAACGGCCCCCAGGTGGGCATGATCCAGAAGGCCATGGCCGAGCTCACCCGCTCCGACCCGGAGAAATACATCCCCTGCCCCCTGTCCGTGTGCGTGGCCATGAGCCAGGGCTACATCGGCTATGACCTCCAGAACGCCCTCCGGGAGGAGCTGCTGGACCGGGGGATCGACAAGGGCGTGGCCACCGTCCTCACCCAGGTGGAGGTGGACCCGAAGGACCCCGCCTTTGCGCATCCCACCAAGCCCATCGGGGCCTTCATGACCAAGGAAGAGGCCGACGCTCTGGTCCGGGAGCGGGACTATCAGGTCATCGAGGACGCCGGGCGGGGCTACCGCCGGGTGGTGGCCTCCCCCAGGCCCGTGTCCGTCATCGAGCTGGACACCATCCGGGCATTGGTGGAAAGCGACCACGTGGTGGTGGCCTGCGGCGGCGGCGGCATCCCCGTCTTCAAGACCGAGGGGCACCACCTCAAGGGCGCGGCGGCGGTCATCGACAAGGACTTCGCCAGCGAGGTGCTGGCGGAGGAGCTGAACGCCGACGTGCTGATCATCCTCACCGCCGTGGAAAAGGTGGCGGTGAACTTCGGGAAGCCGGACCAGAAGTGGCTGGACGGCCTGACCCCGGAGGAGGCCCGAAAGTATATGGACGAGGGCCAGTTCGCCCCCGGGTCCATGCTGCCCAAGGTTCAGGCGGCGGTGAAGTTCGCCGAGTCCCGCCCGGGCCGGCAGGCCCTCATCACCCTGCTGGAGAGGGCCAAGGCCGGCATCGCCGGAGAGACCGGCACCACCATCGCCCTGTAAGAGCCGAGACACGAGAAAAGGACCGCCCTCTCGGGCGGTCCTTTTGATTTGAAACACGGAGGGCTCAGCCCAGGAACATCTGCACCCAGTAGTGGCCGTAGCCGGAGGGGGCTTTGACGTAGCCGATGCCGATGGAGCTGAAGTCCCCGCTGAGGATGTTGGCCCGGTGGCCGTCGGAGTTCATCCAGGAGTCCATGACGGAGGCGGGGGTACTCTGCCCGGCGGCGATGTTCTCGCCCAGGGCGCCGTAGGAGATGCCCGCCTCCTGAATGGCGGTGAAGCAGCTGGTCCCGTTGGGCCGGGTGTGGGAGAAGGACTGGACGATCTCCTCCGCCCGGAGCTGGGCCACGTCGCACAGGGCGCTGTTCAGGGACAGGGGGGACTTGCCCGCCTTGGCCCGTTCGGCGTTGACCAAGTCCAGCACGCCCTGGCGCATGGACTGGAGGTCCGTGCCGCTGGGGGCGGGGGTCTCGGTGGGAGCGGGGGAGGGCTCCGGATTGGACGGGGTTTCGGCGGGCGTCTTCTCGTCGGCCTCCTCCGGCGTGGTCTCGGGCTTGGAGGGCTGGGGATCGGGGGTTTTCTCGGGAGTCTTCTCCGGGGCCTTCGGCGTCTCCGCCGGGGTTTCGCCGGACTTCTCCATATACTGGGCCATGCGGTAGATCACCACGCAGCCCTGGCCCCGGTTCATGACGTTCGTGCCGGTGAAGGTCCCGTCGGAGTATCCCCCGATGATGCCCAGGGCGTAGACGTTGGCCACGGCGTCCCGGTATTCGGCGTGAATCGCGGACCAGTCGGCGATCTTTTCAGCGGCGGCGGTTTTTTCCGCCTCGCCGGCGGTGGAGCCCTTCTGAGCCATGATGTTGGTCATGAGCCGGGCCATGTCATAGCGGGTGATGGGCTGGTTCATGGTCCCGGCATCCCGGTATTTGGACGCGAAGCTGGTGTCCTTGAGGGCCCCGGCCTGGGCCAGGGCCTCCGTGTTGGGGACGAACCAGCCCAGGGCCTTGTTGGCCTCCGTGCTGTTCTTCGTGACGGCCTCCGGGTAGAAGGCCCGGGACAGCATGACACAGAACTGAGCCCGGGTGACCTGGTTGGCGGGCTTGAAGGTCCCGTCGCTGTAGCCAGAGGTGATCCCCTTGGCGGCGCAGTCCTGGATGGCGTCGTGGAAGACGTGGCTTCCCGGCACGTCGGAGAACTCCGCCGCCAGGGCGGGGACGCTGAGGCCCGCGCACAGGGCCAGGGCCAGAAGCAGGGACAGGAATTTTTTCATGAGGCAATCTCTCCTTTCCGTTTCCCCCATTATAGTCCCGGGACCCCCGTGACGCAAGAGGGAAAAGCCCCCTGGCGGCGTTGTCTGCAAAAAAGAGGGACCGTCTGATGCCTGGATCTGGAAAAAGCTCCGTCATTTTTGACGAGGACGGCGGGGAAAGCCCGGCCGTCTTCGTGAAATCATCCGGAAAAAGAGGGAGTTCTGATTTTTTTGTTGCGCTTTGTGAAACGGGCCGGTATAATAACAAACCAAGACAAGCGGCGGAGGGAACGCCCTATGTTGACAAACGTTCTGAACAGCATTCTGGGCCTGTACATTATTCTGGTTCTGGTACTGGTAGCTTTGGTGCCGAAAAAGAATAGTGCGTTTGGTCATGCGCGAAACAAGGGCGGGATCAGCGGTTTCCCCCAGAGAGCCGCTTGAAAACCGGCAAGCGTCAAAACCGGAACTCTTGCAAGTCCGTGACCCGACGAGGGACACGGGCTTATTTGCTTTTTGCTATGGAAAGGAGCGGGCAAGCATGGAACTGACAGGCGCGCAGATTTTGATGGAGGGCCTGGCCCGGGAGGGCGTGGAACGGGTCTTCGGCTACGCCGGGGCCACCATCTGCCCCATCGCCGACGCCCTGCGGGAGGACCCCAACATCGATTACACCCTGGTCCGCACGGAGCAGAACGCCGGCCACATGGCCTCCGGCTACGCCCGGGTGACGGGGAAGACCGGGGTGTGCATCGTCACCTCCGGCCCGGGGGCCACGAACCTCATCACCGGCGTGGCCACGGCCTATATGGACTCCATCCCCCTGGTGGCGGTCACCGGACAGGTGCCCTCCAGGCTCCTGGGCCGGGACATCTTCCAGGAGGTGGACATCACCGGGGCGGTGACCCCCTTCACCAAGCACTGCTATCTGGTGAAGGACGCCGCCCAGCTGCCGGTGGTTTTGAAGGAGGCGTTCCACATCGCCTCCACGGGCCGGCCCGGCCCGGTGCTCATCGACATTCCCGTGGACGTGCAGGAGCAGCTGGTGGCGGACGTGGAGTTCCCCGAGGAGGTCCGCATCCGGGGCTACAACCCCAGCGTCCGGGGCAACGACAAGCAGATCGCCAACGTGGCCATGGCCATCGGCCTTGCCCAGCGGCCGGTGATCTGCGCCGGGGGCGGCGTCTTCCTGGCCCACGCGGAGGAGGAACTGCGCCTCTTCGCGGAAAGCACCGGCATCCCGGTGGTGACGACGATGATGGGCCTCAGCCTCCTGCCCACGGAGCACCCCCTGAACATGGGCATGATCGGGGCCCACGGAAACACCACGGCCAACAAGGCCCTGGTGAAATCGGACCTCCTCATCATGATCGGCACCCGGGTGGCGGACCGGGCCATCGTCTCCCCGGACGAGATTCAAAAGCGCATGGCCAACATCCACATCGACGTGGACCCCGCCGAAATCGGGAAGAACATGCAGTCCACCCTCCCCCTGGTGGGGAACGCCAAGGTGATTCTCCGGCAGCTCATGGAGCGGGGGGCCCGGGCGGACTGCGGCGAGTGGCGGGAGATGCTCCAGGACCTCCGGCGGACGAACCTGGGCCGGGGCTATCCCGCGAAGGAGGGGTACGTGTTTCCCGGGCGGCTGCTGCGCCTCCTGGGCGAGCGCCTGAAGGAGGACGCCGCCGTCTGCGTGGACGTGGGGCAGAATCAGATCTGGGCCTGCAAGCACCTGCGGCTCAAGGGGGCCCGCTTTCTCACCAGCGGGGGCTTGGGCACCATGGGCTACGCCATTCCCTGCGCCATCGGCGTGAAGACCGCCCGGCGGTCGAGGCAGGTGGTGGCCGTCTGCGGCGACGGGTCCTTCCAGATGTCCATGAACGAGCTGGCCGCGGTGAAGGCCCACGAGTTCGATCTGAAGATCGTCCTGCTCCGCAACGGCGTCCTGGGCCTTGTGAACCAGATCCAGAGCAGGGAGCCCTACCACGGGCCCTTCGGCGTGCGGCTGGACGGGGACCCGGACTTCGCCGCCATCGCCGCCGCCTACGGCATTCCCGGCATGACCCTCCGGGACGAGGGGAAGGTGGAGGAGACCCTGGACCGCTTCCTGTCGAAAGAGGGCCCCTGCCTCCTCATCGCGGAGGTCAGCCCCGAGTGGAAGACCACGGATTGAAAAGGGAGGAGCGAACGATGAAACAGACCATATCCGTCCTGGTGGAGAACCGGGCGGGCGTTTTGAACCGGGTGGCCAGCCTCTTTTCCCGCCGGGCCTTCAACATCGACTCCCTGGCTGTGGGCGTGACGGACGACCCGTCCCTGTCCCGGATGACCATCATTGTGGACAACGGGAACAGCGTGGTGGAGCAGGTGGAAAAACAGCTGAACAAGCTCATCGAGGTCATCAAGGTCCGGACCCTGGACGAGGGGAGCAAGATCGGCCGGGAGCTGATGCTGATCAAGGTCAGCGCCAACAAAAACAACCGGGAACACATCATGACCATCTGCAACATCTGCGGAGCCAAGGCGGCGGACATCTCCCCCACCTCCATGACCCTGGAGATCTCCGACACCCCGGAGCGGGTGGACGTGTTCGAGGACATGATGCGCCCCTTCAACATTCTGGAAGTTGCCCGGACGGGCGTCATCGCCCTGCAGAAGGGCGGAGGAAAAATTTGACGAGATTACGGAGTAAGTACCATTATATGGATAAAACGCGGAAGAAAGCCCTGACGGAGGAGTGGAAGAACCGCCGCCCGGAGATGGGCGTGATCTCCCTCCGGTGCAAAGAGACCGGGGAGACCTTCCTGGGCCCCGCCGGGGACACCCAGGCCGGATTCAACAGCATCCGGGCCAAGCTCTCCGGGGGCCTGCACCCCAACAAGCGCCTCCAGGAGCTCTGGAAGCAGCACGGCGAGGAGGGCTTCGAGCTGTCCGTCGCCGCCGTCCTGGAGTATGAGGACCCCCTGGAGGACCACACGGAGGAGCTGGAAACGCTGCGGGACCTCTGCCTCGCGGAGAACCCGGGCGCGGTGAAAATCTGGAAATAAAAACAAGGAGACGGGGCTATGGAGTACAGAAGATTTGGAGACACCGTCGTCGCCCGGATCGACAAGGGCGAGGAGATCGTGGAGCAGGTGATGGAGCTGGTGTCCAGGGAGAGGATCGCCCTGGCCAGCGTCCGGGCCCTGGGGGCCGTGAACCGCTTCACGGCGGGGGTCTTCAAGACGGAGGAGAAGGAGTACCTCTCCAACGAGTTTCAGGGCAGCTTTGAGATCGTCTCCCTGACGGGGACGGTGAACACCATGGAGGGCAGGCCCTACTGCCACCTGCACATCAGCGCGGGCAATGAGAAGGGGGAGGTCTTCGGCGGGCACCTGAACCGCGCTGAGGTCAGCGCCACCTGCGAGCTGGTGATGCAGGTCATCGACGGTCAGGTGGACCGGCGGTTCGACCCGGACATCGGTCTGAACCTTTTCAAATTCCTGTAAGCGGGAACCCACAACCGGCCGGGGCCCGGAAAACCCGCCCCGGCGCAAGGAGGAGAGCATGTGAAAATCAGAGCGACAGCCGCCATCATGGAGTGCCTGCTGGAGCAGGAGGTGGACACCGTCTTCGGCTACCCCGGCGGCACCATCCTGAACGTCTATGACGAGCTGTACCGTTACAAGGACAAGATCCGCCACGTCCTCACCGCCCACGAGCAGGGCGCGGCCCACGCGGCGGACGGCTACGCCCGGTCCACCGGAAAGGTCGGCGTGTGCTTCGCCACCTCCGGCCCCGGGGCCACCAACCTGACCACCGGCATCGCCACGGCGCACCTGGATTCCTCCCCGGTGGTCTTCATCACCTGCAACGTCACCGAGGCCACCCTGGGCAAGGACGCCTTCCAGGAGGTGGACATCACCGGCATCGCCATGCCCATCACGAAGGCCACCTTCCTGGTCCGGGACGCGAATACCATTCCCGCCGTCATGCGGCAGGCCTTCGCCGTGGCCGCCAACGGCCGGCCGGGACCGGTACTCATCGACTTTCTGAAGGACGTGACCATGCCCAAGGTGGAGATTGACTACGAGTTCGTCCCCTGGCGGGAGAACCGGGGCTGCGCCGGGATGCGGGAGCTGAACCGGGACCACGAGCTGAAAAAGCCCACGCCGAACCAGGAGGACGTGGACATCCTCCTGGACATGATCGCCCAGGCGGAAAAGCCCTTCGTCATCTGCGGCGGCGGCGTGGTGCTGGGCCGGGCGGACCGGGAGTTCAAGGAGTTCGCCGAGAAGCTGGACGCCCCGGTGGCCATCAGCCTCATGGGCGGCGGCGGCTTCTCCGGCAGCCACCCCCTGACCACGGGCATGATCGGCATGCACGGGTCCAAGGCCTCCAACACCGCCTGCGACGAGTGCGACCTGCTCATCGCCGTGGGCTGCCGCTTCTCCGACCGGGTGGCCCTGAACCCCGCCACCTTCGCCCGGCAGGCCAAGATCGTCCAGATCGACATCGACCGGGCGGAGATTGACAAAAACGTCCTGACGGACCACCACATCATCGGCTCCGCCCGGAAGGTCCTGGCCATGCTGAACGAGAAGCTGCCCCAATATGACCACAGCGACTGGAAGGCCCACATCCTGCCCCTCCGGGCCCCGTCTGTTGCCGAGGACAGCGACCACCTGACCCCCCAGCAGGTGCTGGAGACCATCCGGGTCCAGATGCCCGAGGACGCCGTGGTGGCCACCGACGTGGGCCAGCACCAGATGTGGGCCATCAAGTACCTCCACTTCCAGTATCCCGGCCAGATGCTGACCTCCGGCGGCTTCGGCACCATGGGCTTCGGCCTGGGGGCCGCCATCGGGGCCCAGACGGCCCACCGGTCCAAGCGGGTTTTCCATATCACCGGCGACGGCTGCTTCCGCATGAACTGCCACGAGCTGGCCACGGTCCAGCATTACGGCCTGCCCATCATCACCGTGGTCTTCAACAACGGCACGTTGGGCATGGTCCGCCAGTGGCAGAGCCTCATCTACGGCGGGCGCTACTCCGAGACCACCCTGGACCGGGGGCCGGACTTCGTGAAGCTGGCGGAGGCTTACGGCATCCGGGGCTTCCGGGTGGAGAGCAAGGAGGACATGGAGAAGGCCCTGGCCCAGGCCCTGGCGGTTCGGGAGCCCGCGGTCATCGACTGCCGGCTGGACATTGACGAGATGGTCCGGCCCATGGTGGCCTCCGGGTCCGAGATCACGGATTTCCTGCTGAGCGAAGGAGGAGAGTCATGAGAAAGCAATGGGACACGGTGAAGAAGCTCTACACCCTCTGCATCCTGACGGAGGACACCCCCGGCATCCTCAGCCAGGTGGCCCGGCTCTTCTCCCGGAAGGGGTACAACATCGAGTCCATCGTCTCCGGGGCCACGGACCGTCCCCACACCGCCCGCATCTCCATCGAGCTCATGGCGGACGAGCTGGTGGCGAACCAGCTGGCCACCCAGTGCCGGCGGCTGCTGGGGGTCCAGGCGGTGAAGATTTTCGACGAGGAGACCTGCATCCGCCGGGAGATCGCCCTCATCAAGGTCCGGGCCACGGACCACGGAAGCCGGGACGAGATCATCCAGCTGGCCAACATCTTCCGGGGCCACATCATCGACGTGGACAAGGAGTCCCTGACGGTCTGGGTCTTCGGCTCCCAGAGCAAGAACGCGGCGCTCATTCAGATGCTGGAGGACTTCGGCATTCTGGAAATCGCGAAAACCGGTACTATCGCCATCGAGAGAGGGCGTAGCACGATATATGACGAGAGCAAACTGAAGGAGGAATACGAATATGGCAAGAATGTATTATGAGAAGGACTGCGACCTGGGCAAGCTGGACGGGAAGAAGATCGGCATCATCGGCTACGGCTCCCAGGGCCACGCCCACGCCCTGAACCTGAAGGAATCCGGCTGCGACGTGTGCGTCGGCCTGCGGCAGGGCTCCAAGAACTGGGCGGGCGCCGAGGCGGCGGGCCTCAAGGTCCAGACCGTGGCGGACACCGCCAAATGGGCCGACATCATCATGATCCTGGTGAACGACGAGGTCCAGGCGGACGTCTATAAAAAGGACATCGCCCCCAACCTGGAGGCGGGGAACATGCTGATGTTCGCCCACGGCTTCAACATCCACTTCAAGCAGATCGTGCCCCCCGCCGGGGTGGACATCAGCATGATCGCCCCCAAGGGCCCGGGCCACACCGTCCGGTCCACCTATGTCGCCGGCAAGGGCGTGCCCTGCCTCGTCGCCGTGGAGCAGAACGCCACGGGGAAGGCCCTGGACCTGGCCCTGGCCTACGCGGCGGGCATCGGCGGCGCCCGGGGCGGCGTCATGGAGACCACCTTCCAGGATGAGACCGAGACCGACCTCTTCGGCGAGCAGGCCGTCCTCTGCGGCGGCGTGGTGGAGCTGATGAAGATGGGCTTCGAGACTCTCGTCGAGGCGGGCTACGCCCCTGAGAACGCCTACTTCGAGTGCATCCACGAGATGAAGCTCATCATCGACCTCATCAACAAGGGCGGCGTGGCCATGATGAACTACTCCATCTCCGACACGGCGGAATACGGCGAATACGTCTCCGGCCCCCGGATCCTCCCCTATGAGGAGACCAAGAAGAACATGAAGGCGGTCCTCACGGACATCCAGGACGGCGTCTTCGCCGGAAAGTGGATCGCCGAGAACAAGAACGGCCGGACCTTCTTCAACGCCAAGCGCCGCCAGCTGGCGGCGCACCAGATGGAGACCGTGGGCGCGGAGCTGCGGCGTAATATGCTCTGGGGCGACGACACGGACCCGGATACGGCGTCCAACTGAAATACCGCGCGCGAACCCAACGAAGTGGTTCGCGGGCGGAGAGGAGGAGCAAGGGAGCGCCATGAGGAATGCCCGCAAGGGCGTTCCGAATCGAGCGGACTTTGCTCCGACGAGGGGCGACGACACCGATCCCGATACCGCCTCCAACTGATTCTACGCGCGAAAGCCGCCGCCTCCCCGGAGACGGCGGCTTTCCGGCAGGAAAGGACTGACACCATGAACCGTATTCTTCCCCACCTCATTCTTTACAGCGACTTGGGGCCGGACAGCATCCTGGTCCGGCTGGCGGACATCATCCGGGACTGCAGGAACGGCGGCGCCAAGGAGCCCCTGCTCCAGCGGACCAACGCGGAGGTCAAGCGCATTCTGGACCTCTCCACCGCCTGCGGCTTTGACGAGAACCTCTGGCAGTGCTGTCTCACCTGGGTGCTGATGACCAACGACAACTCCTTCACCCGCACCTGTGAGCGGACGGGGGCCACCGAGGGCGGCAGCGTGAACCGCTTCGCGGAAAACGACTTCGCCGTCTTTTACCAGCTCTTCCATTACGACTTCTCCTTTCTGGAGCAGTACCTGCTGACGGACTGCTTCTCCATCCTCACGGACTACCACGCCATCCCCAAGCGGGAGCGGACCTACAACCGGGATGTCAGCGCCCAGGTCCGGGCCCTCCGCCGGTCCCTGGCGGAGGCGGAAAACGGGCATGAGATGTTTCGTCTGGTGACAGACTACTATCGGCAGTACGGCTACGGCGTCTTCGCCATGAACCGGGCCTTCCGCATCCGGCGGGAGGACGAGGGGCTGGAGTTTCTGCCCATCAGCAACGTGGACGGCGTGCGGCTGGAGGACCTTTTGGGCTACGAGCGGCAGAAGGCGGAGCTCCGCCGGAACACGGAGGCGTTCCTCTCCGGGAAGCACGCCAACAACGTCCTGCTCTACGGCGACGCGGGCACGGGAAAATCCACCAGCGTGAAAGCCCTCATCAACGAGTATTACGACCAGGGCCTCCGGATGATCGAGATTTACAAGCACCAGTTCGGGGAGCTCTCCCGCATTCTGGGGGAGATCAAGAACCGGAACTACCGCTTCGTCATCTTCATCGACGACCTCTCCTTCGAGGAGAACGAGGTGGAGTACAAGTTCCTCAAGGCCGTCATCGAGGGCGGCGTGGAGACCCGGCCGGAGAACGTGCTGATCTACGCCACCTCCAACCGGCGGCATCTTGTCCGGGAGACCTGGAATGACCGGCAGGACATGGAACACCACGGGGACATCCACCGCTCCGACACCATGGAGGAAAAGCTGTCCCTGGCGGCCCGGTTCGGCGTGACCATCAACTACAACGCCCCCAGCCCCAAGGAGTTCCAGGCCATCGTCAAGGCCCTGGCGGAGCGGCAGGGCATCCGGATGGACGAAAAGGAGCTGGCGGTGAAGGCCAACGCCTGGGAGGTCCGCCACGGCGGCTTCTCCGGCCGGACGGCCCAGCAGTTCGTCCACTATCTGGAGGGCCTGGAGGAGTGAGAACCGCCGTGAAAACCTGAGATTGGGGATTGCGGCCCGGCGGTCCGCTGTGGTAAAATGGTACCAGTATTCCGGGCCGCGGAAGCGGAAACAGGGAAAGAGGGTTGACGTACGATGATGGACCAGAAGTGGCTTCAGACCTACCGGCAGGAGATCGGGACCTTTTCGGAGAAGATTCGGGATTTCCAGGAGGGCAGGCTGGACAAAAAGGATTACAAAGGCGCCTCCGGCGGCATGGGCAGCTATGCCCAGCGGGACCCGGCGAAGCACATGCTCCGCCTCCGCCTCCCCGCCGGGCGGCTGACGCTGGAGCGGCTGGGCTTCCTGGCGGACACGGTGGAGAAATACCATGTTCAGAAAATGAAGCTCACCACCTGCGAGACGGTGCAGCTCCACGATCTTGCGGCGGAGCAGGTCCCCGCCATCATGGGCGAGGCCGTGGAGGCCGGCATCCTCTGCCGGGGCGGCGGCGGGGACAACCCCCGGAACGTGATGTGCAGCCCCCTCTCCGGCGTGCAGGCGGGGGAGGCCTTTGACCCCTCCCCCTACGCGGAGGCGGTGACGGACTATCTCCTCTCCATCTGCCGGGAGATCCACATGCCCCGGAAGCTGAAGATCGCCTTCTCCAACGGCGCGGACGACTCCGTTCACAGCGCCTTCCGGGACATGGGCTTCCGGGCGAGGCCGGACGGGACCTTCTCCCTCCGCATCGCCGGGGGCCTGGGCGCCATGGGGCACCGCATGGGCGTCCTGGTGGACGAGGCCGTGGACCCCGGGGAGGTTTTGTATTACGTCAAGGCCATGGTGGACACCTTCTGCCAACACGGCAACCATGAGAACCGGGCCAGGGCCCGGACCCGCTTCATGCAGGACACCCTGGGTCCCGAGGGGCTTCGGGAGGCGTTCCTCAAGAACGTGGAGGCCGCCAGGGCGGCGGGGGGTCTGGAGCTGCCCCGGCTGGAGGCCCTGGCCGACGTCTGCGGGGGAGGAGAGACCCTGGACCACCCCCGGGCCATCGCCCAGAAGCAGCCGGGGCTGTACGCGGTGAAGTACCACCCCATCGGGGGCCTTCTGCCGCCGGAAAAGCCCGCCCAGCTGTACGCCGCCATCCGGGACCTCTGCAACGCGGAGTGCCGGGTGGGGCCTGACGAGACGCTGTATGTCATCAACCTCCCCGCCGCCGAGGCTTTGAAGGTCCTGGCCCTCACGGAGGACGGGGCGGAGACGGAGTTCGAGTACAGCGTGGCCTGCGTCGGGGCCACGGTCTGCCAGCAGGGCGTCCGGGACAGCCAGGGCCTCCTCCAGGCCGCCGTCAAGGCGGTCCGGGAGGCGGGGATTCCCGACGGGGCTTTGCCGAAAATCCGAATTTCCGGCTGCCCCTCCAGCTGCGCCGCCCATCAGGCGGGGACCATCGGCTTCCAGGGGGGCGTCCGCCTGGAGGACAAGAAGCCCCAGCCCGCGTTCCGCCTCTTCCTGGACGGCGGCGACGCTCTGGACGCCGCCCGCTTCGGCGAGGCCGGGGCGGTGATCCTGGAGAAGGACATCCCCGCCCTGCTGGTGGAGCTGGGGAAAGCCGCCGCCGCCGCGGGCCAGGACTGGACCCGGTGGAGCGAGTCCCACAGGGAGGACCTGAACGCCATTGTGGCGAAGTACGCTTGATACGATTGTTGACGGAGAGGAGGCGGGCCCCGGGTCCGCCTCCTCTGCACCCTGCAGGGGCGGGCCTCTGTGCCCGCCCATCCGGCTGGAAGAGCGGGCCGGGACAGAGCCCGGCCCCTACAAACGGAAATGGAGAGAACGCCCATGAAACGCCTTTGCCTTCTGCCGGCCCTGCTCCTGCTTTTGACCGCCTGCGGGGGGACTCCGCCGGAGACGGTCCAAAGCCCGCCGCCCCCCTCTGAAACGGCGGTGGTCTTCACGGACGACCTGGGCCGGGACTTCTCCCTGGAGCCGCCCCAGAGAGTGGCGGCGCTGATCGGCAGCTTCGCCGACATCTGGTGTCTGGCCGGGGGGCGGGACACCCTCATCGCCGCCGCCGGGGACGCCTGGACCTCCTTCGACCTGGGACTGCGGGAGGACGCGGCGGACCTGGGGGCCGTGAAGGAGCCCAGCCTGGAGGCGCTGCTGGCGGCGGAGCCGGACCTGATCCTGGCCAGCGTCAACACGGCGGCGGACCTGGAGCTGAAGGACACCTTCGATCAGGCGGGCATCCCCGCCGCCTACTTGGAGGTGGACTGCTTCGAGGACTACCTGCGGATGCTGGAGGTCTGTACCCGCCTCACGGGCCAGCCGGAGCGGTACGAGACTTACGGGGAGAACATCCGGGCCCGGGTGGATGGGGCGATTGCCCGGCAGGACGGCAGCGCCCCCCGGGTCCTCTACGTCCGGGCCAGCGGCAGCGGGGTCAAGGCCAAGGGCGGCGAGGGCAGCGTCCTGGGGGAGATGCTGGCGGACCTGGGCTGCGTCAACATCGCCGACGGCGGGGGCCTCCTGGAGAACCTGAGCCTGGAGGGCATCATCGCCGCCGACCCGGACTGTATCTTCGCCGTTTTGCAGGCGTCGGACGCCAACGTGGACAAGGCCCGGGCCTCCCTGGAGGCCGCTCTGCTGTCCAACCCCGCCTGGGGGAACCTCCGGGCGGTGCGGGAGGGCAGGTTCCACATTCTGGACCACAAGCTCTACAACCTGAAGCCCAACGCCCGCTGGGGGGAAGCCTATGAAGCGCTCGCGGAGATTCTCTATCCCAACTGAACATCTCGTCCCGGCCCTGGGGGCCCTGGCGGTCCTCTCCGCCCTGCTGAGCCTGTGCCTGGGGGCGGCGCCCCTGGGGCCGGGGGAGGTCTTCTCCGCCCTGGCGGGGAGGGGGAGCGGCCCCGCCGCTTCCATCGTCCTCTACGCCCGCCTGCCCAGGACCTGCGGCTGTCTCCTGGCGGGGGCGGCGCTGGCGGCGGCGGGGACCGTCATCCAGGGCGTGCTGGGAAATCCCCTGGCGGCGCCCAACGTCATCGGCGTCAACGCCGGGGCGGGGCTGTGCACGGCCCTGTGCGCCGCTCTTTTTCCCGCCTGGACGGCGGCGGTCCCCTTCGCCGCCTTCCTGGGAGCCCTGGGGGGCGTGGGACTGGTGCTGGGCATCGGGGCCCGGACCGGCGCGTCCAGGATGACCCTGGTGCTGGCGGGGGTGGCGGTATCCGGCATGTTCAGCGCCGGCATCGACGCCGTGCTGACCTTCTTCCCCGACGCCCTGAACGGCTACACGGATTTCCGTGTCGGCGGCGTGGCCAACCTCTCCATGGGCCGGGTGGTCCCGGCGTTCTGGGTGATTCTGGCGGCCTTCGCCCTGGCGCTGTCCCTGGCGGGGGAGATGGACGTGCTCCTTTTGGGGGAAGAGACCGCCCGGAGTCTGGGCCTCCCCGCCCGGCGGCTGCGTGTGATCTTGCTGGCCCTGGCGGCGGCGCTGGCGGGGGCGGCGGTGAGCTTCGCGGGCCTCTTGGGCTTCGTGGGGCTCATCGCCCCCCACATGGCCCGGCGGCTCATCGGGGAGGACAGCTCCGCCCGGCTGCTGTGGGCCTCCGCCCTGGGGGGCGCGGCGCTGCTGACGGCGTGCGACATCCTGGCCCGGACGCTGTTCGCCCCCTATGAGCTGCCGGTGGGGGTGGTGCTGTCCCTGCTGGGCGGGCCGTTTTTCCTCTGGCTGCTGTTTCGCCAGAGGCGGGGAAGGGGGCCGGGCCATGCTTGAGCTGAAAAACGCCTCGGCGGGCTACCCGGGCCGGGCGGTGCTGGAGGGCGTGACCCTGGCGGCGCGGCCCGGGCGGGTGCTGGCCCTGCTGGGGCCCAACGGCTGCGGAAAGAGCACGCTGCTGCGGACCATGGCGGGCCTCCTGCCCCCTCAGGGCGGGGAGGTCCTGCTGGACGGGAGGCCCCTGAGGGACTGCCGCCCCCGGGAGGCCGCTCAAAAGATCGCCTGCCTGCCCCAGTCCCGGGCGGTGCCCGGCATCACGGCCCGGCGGCTGGTCCTCCACGGCCGGTTTCCCCACCTGTCCTACCCCCGGCGCTATGGCCGGGAGGATTACGCCGCCGTGGACCGGGCCCTCGAGGCGGCGGACGCCGCTGATCTTGCGGACCGGCCCCTGCCGGAGCTCTCCGGGGGGCAGCGGCAGAAGGTGTACCTCGCCATGGCCCTGGCCCAGGAGGCGGGGACCATCCTCATGGACGAGCCCACCACCTACCTGGACATCCGGCACCAGCTGGAGGTCCTGGCCCTGGTCCGCCGTCTGGCGGGGGAGGGGCGGGCCGTGGCCCTGGCGCTCCACGACCTGTGTCTGGCCCTGACCACGGCGGACGACGTGGCCGTGCTGGGGGAGGGCCGTCTGCTGGCCCTGGGCGGGCCGGAGGAGATTTATCAGAGCAGGGTCCTGGAGCGGGTCATGGGGATCCGGCTGGACCGGACCGAGGGGCCGGAGGGCCCCCGCTATTTCTGCGCGCTGACCGGGGAGGGCTGAGCATGGCGTATTTTCCGTTTTTCGTGGACCTGGAGGGCCGGGAGGGCCTGATTGTCGGCGGCGGGGCCGTGGCGCTGCGGAAGATTCAGAAGCTGCTGCCCTTCGGCCCCCGGCTCACCGTGGCCGCGCCGGCGCTTCTGCCGGAGATCGAGGCCCTGCCGGGGCTGGCGCTGGTCCGCCGGGCCTTTGCGCCCTCCATGCTGGAGGGGAAGGGTTTCGTTATCGCCGCCACGGACAGCCGGGAGGCCAACCGGAAGATCGCCGCCCTCTGCCGGGAGCGGGGCATCCCGGTCAACGCGGTGGACGACAGGGACGCCTGCACCTTTCTGTTCCCCGCCCTGGTGAGGCGGGGGGAGCTGACCGTGGGCGTCTCCACCGCCGGGACCAGCCCCGGCGCCGCCGTCTGGGTGAAGGAGCGAATCGGCCAACAGATACCGGAGGACTTCGGGGCGCTGCTGGAGTATCTGGCCTCCCTGCGCCCCCTGGTCCGGGAGCGGGTGCCGGGGGAGCGGCGGGGCGGCGTGTTCGCCCGGCTGTTTTCCGACTGTATGGAGAAGGGCTTCCCCCTGGGGGAGGAAGCCCTGGCGGCGATTCTGGAGGGCGCGCCCGGGACCGGGAAGGTCTATCTGGTGGGCGCGGGCTGCGGCGCGGCGGACCTCATCACCCTCCGGGGCCTCCGGCTGCTGGAGCGCTGCGGGGCGGTGGTCTACGACGATTTGCTGGACCCGGCGCTGGTGGACGCCGCCCCGGAGAGCGCCGAGCGAATTTATGTGGGCAAGCGCCGGGGGCGGCGCTCCATGGCCCAGGAGGACGTCAACGCCCTGCTGATTTCCAAGGCCCGGGAGGGGAGGACGGTGGTCCGCCTCAAGGGCGGGGACCCCTTCGTCTTCGGCCGGGGCGGGGAGGAGGCCCTGGCCCTCCAGGCGGCGGGAATCGAATGGGAGTATGTCCCCGGCGTCACCTCCGCCGTGGCGGTGCCCGGAGCGGCGGGGATTCCCGTCACCCACCGGGGGGTGAGCCGGAGCTTCCATGTGGTCACCGCCCGCGCGGCGGATACGCCGGACGGGATGCCGCCGGATTTGGACCGGCTGGCCCGGCTGAAGGAGGGGACGCTGGTGTTCCTCATGGGGCTGTCCCAATTGGAGAAGATCGCCCTCCGGCTGACGGCGGCGGGGCTTCCGCCTGAGACGCCCGCCGCCGTGATCTCAGGAAAAAACGCCCCCCGGGCGGTCCGGGGGACGCTGGGAGACATCGCGGAAAGGACGAGGGAGGCCGGGACCGAGGCCCCTGCCGTCATCGTGGTGGGGGGCACGGCGGGAATGGACCTGGGGGGCTAGGCCCCGTAGCCATAGCGCTTCCGCTGGGTGACCAGGAAGGCCGCCGTGATGAACAGGGCCAGGACCTCCGCCGCCGCCTCCGACAGCCAGATGCCGTCCAGCCCCAGGAAGAGGGGCAGGACGAAAATGGCTGCCGTCTGGAACAGCAGGGTCCGCAGAAAGGCGATGGCGGCGGAAATCACGCCATTGCCCAGGGCGGTGAAGAAGGCCGAGCCGAAGATGTTGAACCCCATGGCCAGGAAGGACAGGGCGTAGAGCCGGAAGCCCCGGGTGGTGAGGGCCAGCAGTTCCGGGTCATAGCCCACGAAGATCCGGGACAGGGGGCCCGCCAGGGCCACGGCGGCGGCGGTGAGCCCGGCGCACCCCGCCAGCATCAGCAGGAGGCTCTTGCGCAGGAGGCTTCGGAGCTCCCCCTGATTCCCCGCGCCGTAGTGGAAGCTGACGATGGGCCCCGCGCCGATGGAGTAACCCATGAAGACGCCGATGAAAATGAAGTTCACGTACATGATGACCCCGAAGGCCGCCACGCCGTCCTCCCCGATGAGGCGCATGAGCTGGAAGTTGTAGAGGATGCTGACCAGGGACGTGGACAGGTTGCTCAGCATCTCCGACGAGCCGTTGGTACAGGTCTGGGCCAGGACACGGCCCTCCAACCGGGTTTTTGTCAGGTGGAGGGGGGACTTGTTGGGCAGGAGGAAGTAGACCAGGGGCACCACGCCCCCCACGAAGGAGCTGGCCACCGTGGCGATGGCCGCCCCCGCCACGCCCCAGGGCAGGACCCCCACCAGCAGCCAGTCCCCGATCATGTTGGTGAGGCCCGCCGCCACCGTCAGCCACAGGCCCAGCTTGGGCCGCTCCGCCGCCACCAGGAAGCTCTGGAACATGTTCTGTAAAATGAAGGGCACCAGGGCCAGGGTGAGAATGCGCCCGTAGAGCACGGCCTGGGCCAGCATCTCCCCCTCCGCCCCCAGGAGGACGCAGAGGGGTTCCATGATGAGCTCCGCCAGGACCATCAAAACGAGGCCAGCGGCGAGGCCGGTATAGATGATGAGGGAGAAGCAGCGGCTGGCCCGGGGGAGGTCCCCCTCTCCCATGGTGCGGGCCACCACGGCGCTGCCCCCGGTCCCCAGCATGAAGCCCACGGTGCCGAAGATCATCAGGGCGGGCATGATGAGGTTCACGGCGGCGAAGGCGGTCTTCCCCGCGAAGTTGGAGACGAAAACCCCGTCCACCACGCCGTAGATGGACGTGAAAATCAGCATGACGATGGTGGGAAAGGTGAAGCGCAGGAGCTTGGCATAGGTGAAATGCTCGGACAGATGGATGTGCATAGGGAATTCCTTTCTCTGTGTATCCTGCCGGAAGCGTTCCGGCGGTTTTTATTTTTTCGGGATGGAGGCCGCTTCCTCCTGGAACAGGGAGAGCCATTTCCGGGTCAGGCGGAGCATGGCGTCCAATTCGTCCGCTCCCATGCGCCGGGAGGCGGCTTCCTCGGCGTTTTTGAGGGGGACGATCTTTTCCTGAATGAGGGCGCGGCCCATTTCGGTGGGATAAACCCGGACCTCCCGCCCCGGGCCGGGGCGGAGGGACAGGAAGCCGTCCTTTGCCAGCTTCCGCACGGAGGAGTGGACGGTCTGCTTGGTGAGCGCGAACTGGCGGCAGATGTCGGTCTGCGTGCAGCCCTCCCCCAGCTCCAACAGGGTCCACAGCACCAGCAGGGCGCTGTCGGAGAGCCTTTGCCGGACGGCCAGCTCGTGATAAAATTCGTCAATCTGGTGCTGGAGCTGAAGGTATTCCTGAAACAGGCGGTATGCGTCCATGATTCTCGACCCCTTATAGTATGATATCGGACTCACAGAGGATACTATAGTCTGATTTCATACCAGAGTCAATCATCAATTCAGACAAGAATACGGGGCGGTTTCCTGCGCAATATGTAAAAGAGGCCCGGAAACCGGGCCTCTTCTCATTTTGAAGAGGAGATGCAGAGGACGTGGCAGATGGAGGGGATGGACTCCCCCTGAAAGCTGGAGGTGGGGGAGAGCAGGGCCCCGGTGGGGGCGAAGACGATCTTCTTCCACTTCCCCTGGCGCATGCCGGAGAGAAGGTAGCCGTTGAGCACCGAGGCGGAGCAGCCGCAGCCGGAGCCCCCGGCGTGCATGTCCTGCTTCTCCCGGTCGTAGAGGAGGAGGCCGCAGTCCTGGAAGTGCTCCCCCATGTCAATGCCGTCCTTGGAAAAGAAGTCCCGGACGATGGCGTGGCCCAGCTCCCCCAGGTCCCCGGTGACCACCAGGTCGTAGTCCCGGGGCTTGGTTTTGGTGTCCTGGAAGAAGGCGGAGAGGGTGTCGTAGGCCGCCGGGGCCATGGCGGCGCCCATGTTGTTGGCGTCGGCGATGCCCTTGTCCACGATTTTTCCGCAGGTGACGTGGGTGATATAGGGTCCCTCCCCCTGGGAGGCCAGGATGGTGCAGCCGGCGGCGGTGGCGGTCCACTGGGCGGTGGGGGTCCGCTGGTTGCCGTAGGGTACGGGCATCCGGTACTGGCGCTCCGCCGTGCAGAAGTGGGAGGAGGTCATGGCGGCGGCCTTTTCCGCGAAGCCCCCGTCAATGGCCATGGCCGCCAGGGAGAGGGATTCCCCCATGGTGGAGCAGGCCCCGTAGAGCCCGTAGAAGGGCACGCCGAACTCCCGCAGGCCGAAGGAGGACCCGATGCACTGGTTCAGAAGGTCCCCGGCGAAGATATAGTCCAGGTCTCCGGGCTTCAATTTGATCTGGTCCAGGGCCCGCTGGAGGACCCGCTTCTGCATCATGGATTCCGCCTTTTCCCAGGTTTTTTCCCCGAAAAAAGAATCCTGTTCCAGTTCGTCGAAGTGCTCCCGCAGGGGACCCTCTCCCTCCAGCTTGCCGCCGATGTTGGCGTAGGAGATGACGGAGGGGGGATGCTCCAGGGCGACGGTGCGGCGCCCGATTCGTTTGCTGTTCATAGCGCGCCTCCTTGCAGCGGTGGTTTTCACCATAGGATGCCCGTCGGACGGCGCTTTATGCGGGAGAAAAAGGCAAAAGCTGTCCTTTTTTGCTTCCGCCCTTGCGGGGAGATGGGGGCTCTGCTATAGTAAGATACGACAAACCCCGGAAGGGGATCAAGCGAAAGGGAGTGTGCGCGATGAACTATGAAATCAAGGGCGAGCCCATGCCGGTGGTGATCTGCGATTTGAACGCCGGGGAGACCATGATCACGGAAAAGGGCTCCATGGTGTGGATGAGCCCCAATATGGAGATGCAGACCTCCGCCGGGGGAAGCATCGGCAAGGCCTTCGGCCGGATGTTCTCCGGGGAGTCCATGTTCCAGAACCTCTACACCGCCAAGGGCGGCTCCGGCATGATCGCCTTCGCCTCCAGCTTCCCGGGAGCCATCCGGGCGGTGGAGATCGGGCCGGGGAAGTCCGTGGTGTGCCAGAAGTCCGCCTTCCTGGCCTCGGAGCGGGGGGTGGAGCTGTCCGTGTTCTTCCAGAAGAAGCTGGGGGCGGGCTTCTTCGGCGGCGAGGGCTTCATCATGCAGAAGCTCTCCGGCCGGGGCATGGCGTTCCTGGAGATTGACGGTTCCGCCGTGGAGTACGACCTGGGACCGGGACAGCAGTTGATCGTGGACACCGGGAATCTGGCCATGATGGACGAAACCTGCTCCATCGACATCCAGTCCGTCAAGGGGGTGAAAAACGCCCTCTTCGGCGGGGAGGGGATGTTCAACACCGTGGTTACCGGGCCGGGGCATGTGGTGCTCCAGACCATGCCCCTGAGCGCCTTCGCCGGGTCCATCGCGTCGGTGCTGCCCAGCAAGAGCTGAGGGATAAGGAAATTGGCTCTTGCATATCCTGTGTTGGGTGTGCTATAATAGGCACAGCCAACAAGAAGTTCAATAGAGCAACTCTGTCATGCAAAAGCGGGCCCCCGGAGAGATGCGCCTCTCCGGGGACCCGCTTTTTGTGCTTGCCGGCCCTTGCGCCAGCCGTCAAGCCACTTGCAAATGTAACAACTGAGTACATTCGCTGCGACGGCAAGCAAGAAGTTCAATAACTCCGCCATGCGTTTCACCTCCTTCCCATTACTGGGCGGAGGAAGGGCGGCAAAATCATCATAGCATTGTTCGACGGATTTCGCAAGAGACGGTTTTCCTTCAGGCGTTCTCCATGCAGAGCTTTGCCCCGCCCAGGGCCAGAGCGAAGACGAACCAGAAGATGCACATCACCCGGGGATAGTTCCACAGGTAATCCGCCAGGCCGCAGACCAGGCTGCCGCAGAGGGACGCGCAGGCGGCGGCGGTGAGGGTTCTGGCGGCTCCGTCGGCGCAGTGGCGGACGGCGCGGGCCGCCCGCTTCACGCCCCAGAGGGCGGAGCCCGTGAAGCCCACGAAGCCCAGGATTCCCAGCTCCGCCCAGACTTGAATGTAGGTGTTGTGGGAGTGGACGAAGGGGGTGCGGGCGTGGTAGAAGTTCAGCAGCTTCACATAGCGCTGGACGGCGGCGGTGCCCAGGCCCGCGCCGGAGAGGGGGCGGCGGGTGATGACCTCCAGCCCGGCCTTGAATAGGGGGAAGCGGCTGTTGGTGGAAGAGTCGGAGGCGTCGAAGATGGTGAGGATGCGGTTCCAGATGCTGCCCGGGAGGAAGGGCACCGCCAGGAGGCACAGGGCGAAAAAGAGGGGCAGCAGCCTGGGCTTCCAGAGGAAGATCATCACCACCATGGCGCAGGCGATGCCGATCCAGGCGGCGCGGCAGTAGGTCATGCCCAGGGCGGCGGCGCCCAGGAGGAAGGCGGCGGAGGCCGCCAGCTTGGAAATCACATGTTTGGAGCAGAGAATGAGGGCCAGGGTCAGGGGCAGGAGGAGAATCAGCACCTCGGCGAAGGTGTTGGGGTTGTCGAAGAAGGACATGACCCGGCTGGGCATGTCGGCGTTCAGGTCCATGTCCACGTAGGACTCGTTGACCTCCAGGCCGGAGAGGCGCTGGAGAACGGCGTACAGGGAGGAGACCGCCACGCAGGCGGAGGCCCCCGCCGCCAGGCGCTTCAGCTCCTCCGCCGAGCGCAGGGCGCTGACCGTCACCACCACGCAGAGGGCGGCGGAGATGTGGTAGATCAGGAAGCGGGCGGAGGCGTTCCGGGTCAGGGAGAAGACCACGCCCAGGACCACCGCCCCGAAGAAGAGGGCGGGGAAGAAGCCGATGCCCTCCACGTCCAGCCTCCGGTCCCCCCGGCCCATGGCCCCGGCGTGAAGCAGGAGCAGGAGGACCAGGAAGGCCATGAGGGTGTAGGCGTTGTTCCAGTAGTCGTAGGGGATGATCCAGAGGAGGAGGATCAGCCAGCCCTCGGCCACGGCGGTCTCGTCCCCCAGACGGAAGGCCAGCCGGGAGAAGAAGCTGGTTTCAAAGGTCCCCTCCAGGAGAAGATAGAACCTCCGGAGCAGGCGGCCGGGCAGGTTCACAAGCCGGCTCAGGAGCTGGCAGACCCGGCTGTCCGGCCAGGAGCGGGCCACGGCGCCCTCCCGGCACAGGGGGCGGAGGACGGCGCTCTCGTCAATCTGGCGGCTGCACCAAGCCCCGATCCGAACGGCGAGGCGGTGGAGGCCGCTGTCCTTATAGGCGGACAGGAAAAACAGCAGGATGCTGTAAAGACAGCTTTGCTTCAACAGTGTCATGGCGTTCCCTCAAATGCGGTTCTTCAGGCGGTAGAGCTGGGTCAGGGTGAAGAAGTGCCTCTTCCGGACCAGATTGGCCACCATCTGCTTGTTGGGGCTGAGGCCCGCGGGGACCAGCTCCCGGATGGCCTTCTGCATCTCGGGGCGCTGGCAGAAGGCTTTGACGGCCTTCTGCCGCTGGCGGATGGACTTGGGGTTGTCCCGGGCGTACTCGTTGCCCACGGCGATGAGCAGGCCCGCCCAGTTGGAGCTCTCCCGCCACTGGGGACGGGCGGACTCCAGGCCGTATCGGGCCACCAGGGCCTCCTTCCGCTCCATGAAGCGGGAGAAGACCTGGGAGAAATTGTCCATGTAATGGTGGGTGGCGGACTCCCCGTGGAGGAAGTAGCGGTAGAGGGGCTGGTCCGTCGCCGCCAGGGAATGAGCGTTGCAGAAATACTCCAGGACGAAGAGCTCGTCCTCCAGATAGGGCCCGTCAAAGGTGATGTGGTTTTTGCGGATGATGTCCGTGGAGAAGAGATAGCAGACGCTGTAGCCGTTGAATACCGGCTGGGTCAGCCGGTCCCCCACCAGGGGGTCGATCAGCTTCTCGCGAATCTCGGCCTCGCCGTAAACCCCGGCGGGAAGCTGGGCCTGGACGGACTGCTTTCCGTCGGGCCAGAGGTACGTGATGCCGCAGGCGGCGGCGTCCGCCCCGGACTGCTCCCGGAGGTTCCACAGGGTCTCCAGGGCCTGGAACTCATAGCAGTCGTCGGCGTCCAGGAAGGTGATATAATCCCCCCTGGACTCGTTGATCCCCAGGTTCCGGGCCTCGCTGACGCCCTGGTTCTTTTTCCGGTGGAAGACCCGGGCGCGGCTCTCCCTGGCGGCGAACTTGTCGCACAGGGCGGCGGAGCCGTCGGTGGACCCGTCGTCCACCAGGATCAGCTCCCAGTCGGGAAAGGTCTGGCGGGCCACGCTGTCCAGACAGCGGTGCAGAAATTTCTCCGCCTGATAGACGGGGACGATGACAGAAATACTGGGCATAGGAAACCTCCAAAAGCCGGTCCCCGCCTCCGCTTCGGCGGCGTCTGCCGGGATTTGGTGCCATTATACGCCAAGAAGGCCGGAAGGTCAACGTCTTTTCCTCCCCAGGGGAGGTCAGGCTTCCCCGGGAGGATCGTCCTCGCCGGCTTTCTCCAGGACAAGCTCCTCCGCCTGCCGCTGAGCCTCCTGCAGAGACTCCCGCAGCTGGGACAGGGCGCGCTCCGTATCGGTGAGGGTGTTGAACAACAGCAGATACTCTTTGGAAAGCAGGGTCATGACAGATCTTCCTTTCTTATGAAACACAAAATGTAGCAGGGCGCTATGGATATGATACACAACATTCGGGGAATAACTTGTCCAAATTTGTCGAGGGGGCCGGAAAAATGAAAAAGAGTGGAATCTTGACGGGAAGGAGGCCGTAGAGTATGCTTAAAGCGGCGAAAAATTGGACTTTCCGCCAGAAGAATGGGGAATAATTCAAATTACCCGGAGCAGCCCGCTCCGGAGGACAGGAGGAGTTTATGCCGGAATTTGAGAACCGAACCCGACGGGAGCTGAGCGCCGCCCTGCGGGAGCTGCTGAGAGAGGAGCCGCTGGACCAGCTTCGGGTGCGGGAGCTGACGGAGCGGTGCGGACTCCGGCGGCAGTCGTTCTATTACCACTTCAAAGACGTGTATGATCTCCTCGCCTGGGCCGTCCGGCAGGAGCGGGCTCTGCTGGCGGACCGGCTGGCGGAGTGCCTGACCTGGAGGCAGGCGCTGCTGGCGCTTCTGGACCGGGCCGGGGAGGAACGGGCCTTTTACCGGGCGGTGCTGGACCAGTACGGCCAGGAGGGGCTGGGAGAGATGATCCCCCTGGAGGAGGCGCTGGAGGCGGTGCAGATTTACTACCGGGACCGCTGCGGCCGGCCCCCGGACCGGAACGGAGAAGAGCGGGACCGGCGCAGGAGCCGGGCGATGCTGCTGTCCCTGCTGGAGGGCTGGGTCCGAAACGAGGGGGCCCTGCCGCCGGAGGAGCTGGCGGACGCCCTGGAGCGGGTGGCGGAACGGGGCGCGGAGGGCGCCGTGTGGCAGACCCTGCGGGAGCGGGGGGAATGGTGCTGGACGCCGTAGGGCGAGCGAATGAGAGGACGGGTTTTCCCGCCCTCTTTTTTTATCGCCGGGAGGCCGGGAAGGCGTCTGAGGCGCCCTTTCCTGGCGGAAAGCCTGAGGGTGTTTTGACAATTGTTTCTTTTATGTCTAAAATCAGACTCTTTTTGTTAAATTGTCCCTTTGGTGAAAACACCTGCCTATTTATAATCGAACCATAACGGGAAGTGATGCTGTGAAAAAAGTTTGTTACACCGTGGTGCTGCAGAGCCAGCTGGGCCCCAGAGCGGGGGAGCTGCTGCTTCAGGAGGATGCCGGGACCGTGTCCGGGGAGCTGCGGCTTCTCAGCTGGAGGAACCGTTTTTCCGGCAGCGTGCTGCAAAATGGGAAGTATCTGATCTCGGGGGCGCTGCGTTCCCGGGCGGAAAAAGTGCCGTATGACGCCATTTTCACCGTACGGCAGGGCCGCCTCGCCGGGGGGCTGGTGACCTGTCACGGCTGCTGGGACCTCACCGGCGTGGAGGCGCCCGCCGCCCCCCGGGAGACGGAACGGCCCGCCGCCGTGGGGGGCTGAGCTCCCCCGGGCGGGGAGGACTGGAGATTATTTCCAAAAGTTCGGAGAACTTGTCAGATGAAGATAACGTAAAACCGGAGGGAAGGAGAGCGCCATGGAGGAGAAAAACCGCCGTCTGGATGAGGCCGCTCTGCGCCGCCTCCTGGAGCGGGAGCAGACCGGGCCGGAGGCCCTGGTGCTGCGGCTGGCGTGGTTGGAGGGCCTGACCCGGGAGGAGATCGCCTCCCTGACCTGGGAGCAGGTCTCGTTCCTGGACGACCGGCTGGAGCTGCCGGACCGGATGATCCCGCTGGACGGGGAGGTCCGGAGCGTTCTCTGGAAGCTCCACGAGGCCAAGGAGGCCCGGGGAGAGCCGGAGGAGGCCCATGTCCTCCTCTCCGCCCGGGAGCGCAGGCCCATGCGGCTGGAATCCGTCTCCCGGCTGGCCCGGCTGGCCCTGGACCGGGGCGGGCTGAAGGACGTGCGGCTGCTGGATCTGCGCTATGACTGGATCATCCGCTGTCTGGACCGGATGGACTGGCCCGAGGCCGCGCGGATCAGCGGCGTGGAGGTGGCGACCCTCCAGCTGCGCTTTTCCGCCAGCGCCCCCGCCCGGAAGACGGTCAAGCCCCCGCCCGCCCAGGTGGACGAGTTCAAGCTGTGGAAGGTCCTCCAGGCGGAGCGGGACACCGCGGCGGGCCTTGCCATGTGGCTGGCCTGGCAGCTGGGCGTGCAGGCCCGGGAGATGATCTCCCTCACATGGGAGGACGTGGACTTTGAGGAGGACGCGCTCCGTCTGCCGGACCGGGTGGTTCCCCTGACCAGCGCCGTCCGGCGTCTTTTGGAGGAGGAGCGGCGGCGCAGGAAGCCCGGGGAGGATAACCATGTGCTTCTGACGGAGCAGTCCCGGAAGCCGCTGGACCTGCCCCGGCTGTCCCGGCTGACCCGGGCGGCGCTGATCCGGGGCGGGCTGGAGCGGGTGACCCTCCGGGACCTCAAGCGGGACGACAGCCGGGATACGGAGGACGAGCGGGTTTTGCAGCGGGTGCTGGAACGGGGCTTCGTCTCCAGGGGGGACGTGTCGGAGCTGCTGGGCCTGTCCAAGACGGCTACATATGCCCGGCTGCGCAGGCTGACGGAGATGGGGAAGCTGGTCCGGGTGGGGGGAAAGTACTACCTCCCCGGCACCGTGGTCCCGCCGGAGCAGCACCGGGAGGCCATTCTGGAGTATCTGTCCCAGGCGGGCTTCGCCTACCGGCAGGACATTGTGGACCTGCTTCATATCCAGCCCAAGCAGTGTACGCTGGTGCTCCACCGCATGGTGGAGGAGGGGGCGCTGGTCCAGGTGGGGCAGAAGTATTTTCTCCCCCGGCACGAGGCGCGAAAGGTTGAATGACATATCCGGGAGCCGGGGGCGGGCCTCTGCCCGCCGGCTCCTTTGTTTTTGGGAAAATCTGGGTCACGTTATTCCTTTCTGGCAAATCGCCCCAGGCTATCGGACGGCGGTTTTCAGTTCGGTTAAAAGGCCTGAAAAAGCCTTGTCAGGGTTTTTTTTTCCTGTTAGATTGCATTTGCGGACGACGGGCGGAAGGGGCCAATTCCAGGCTTGATGTGGGAAGAGGCTAGCCCCGACACGAATCCTGGAGGGGGCGTCGGAAGTCTGAGCGGACCGTAATCTTAAAAGGAGGAATGTTCAATGAAGAAATTCCTGTCCCTGGTTCTCGCATTGATCATGACCATGTCTCTGGTCACCATCAGCGCGGGAGCCACCGAGTACCGGGATCTCACCGACAAGGATGAGATTCAGTACGAG
>CAJTKE010000002.1 GCA_910576865.1 uncultured Oscillibacter sp. | reverse complement strand
GGTCCTGGAGCTGGTTTTCAAAGATGCCGCCGGAGGCCAGCTGAAACAGCAGCGTCACCGCCGCCAGCAGAGCCGGGGCCCGCCAGAGCCGGGAGGCCGACAGCCGCGCCGCCAGGGCCTCCCGAATCAGACGCCGTTCCCGGCGGGAGAACTGCTCCTGATGCTCCCGGAACCAGACGTAGGCGTCGTCCCACCGCCCCTGGTCCGCCAGCTCCGCCAGGGGCCTGAAAAATTCGTTTCTGTCCATGGCCGTCATACGCTGTTCCGGGCAATGGCGTTTTTCAGCACGTCCTCCTCGGTGAAGGAGAAGGTATAGGACACCCGTCCCTTGGTGTAGGAAATGGCGTTGGCGTCCTCGTTCTCACTGAACTGATAGCCTTTCAGCGCTCCGTCCATATAGTCTTTTATCTCTTCCTTGCTCTGCCGGTCCAGCTCCAGTCCGGCGATGGAGACCGGAAGCCCGCATTCCTGCATCTGCGTTACCTTGCAGGAGATGGCGCAGATCTTCCCCTCCCGAATCTCCAGCTGCTCGGAGGTGGGATTGTAGAGCCAGCAGGAGAGCGGCGCACCCGCGCCGTCCTTGGGCTTGAAGGGCACCGCCGTATTGTAATAGGACTTGGCCTCCATCACCGCGCCGCTGTAGTTATATGTATAAACAGAATTTCCCTCCGTGGACATGATGGCAAGGATATAGCCGTCCTCCATGAACTCCCGCACGGTCATGGTCAGCATTTCATAGGTCTTGTCGCCAATGGTGATCTCCGCCCTGGCCCCTCCGGCCCGGAAGGTAAAGATTCCGCCGCAGATCAGAATCGCCAGGCAAATAACGCCCAGAATCGGATGCCTCTTTTTCATACCAGTCTTTCCTTTCCCATCGTTGTGTTCTCGGTCCTGTGCCCTCTGTATGGGCATTATTGCCTATAACAGTTTTCTCTCATTATAGGCAATAATGAAGATAACGTCAAGAGGGAGGTGGAGAATTTGATTTCCTACGCGCCGCTGTGGGCCACCATGGAAGAAAAGCACGCCACCACCTACACGCTCCAGGCCAAGGGCGAAATCAGCAGCTCCACCATCCGGCGGCTGAAGGCCGGGGAATCCGTATCCACCAATACGCTGAACGCCCTGTGCCGGATTCTCCGGTGCGATCTTCCCGATATTGTGGAATACATCGACGACGACCAGGGGCAGGCCCCTTGAAGCCAGTTCTCCCATGGCGCCGTCCCGGAAGGGGCTTTCCCGTGTTGTCCTCCTCCGGCGAAAACGCGCTGGCGTAAAAGGGCGCCCAGGTCAGCCAGTGATCTCCAGAGGCGGCTCCTCCCGTTTCTCCATACCCTCCCCAATCCGAATCAGTTCCTCGCCGGCAAGGGGGCCGGAAATCCAGAAGAATACGCCGCTCTCTCCGTCCACCCAGACCAGATGACGGGTCCCTTCCCGGCCCGGGAACCAAAACGCCCGGTCCTCTCCAACCAGTACGGAAACCGCGTCCGCCTTACACTCGTCCGGGCGCAGGCCGGTTACATCAAATTCCTGGGCATAGGTGATGGTCAAGCGCCCTCCTTTCCCATCCTCACAGGTCAGGACGCTCTTTCCGGCGTCCAGGCCCTGGGGGATTTCATCTCCCTTGACCGGGCAATCCTCGGCGGACGTCTCGAAGTGATAGAGGAAATACGTCTCATGGACCTCCCGCACCCAGCCCGAGAACACCTCCCGGGCCTCCGGGCTCACCGCCAGCACGGCGCACCCGCTGAGCAGCAGCGCCAGCAGGAGGCACGCCGCCGCGTGGAGGGTTTTGTGCCAGACCGGATGCCTGCCCCGGCGGAGCAGCCTCTTCATCCTCCGCTCGAAGGCGGGGGAAAAGGCATGCGGTTCTGTTTCCAACGTGTCATACTCCAGCCGGACCGCGTCCAGCATGACCCGCCGGGTCAGCTGATTCAGCACTTGCTCTGTCATGGCAACCCCCTTTTTCAAATCATTTCTTCATTTGTGATGAACTCCGCCATTCGGGCGACAGAAAATCCGCTCCCTCACCATGTTAACGCAGCGAGGGAGCGGATTCTCACATGATTTTCAAAAAATTTTTCCCAAACCATTGCGGCGGATGCTTACGCATCCATCAAAAAGCCCTCCCGCTCCACGATATTCCGCAGGAACTGGCGGCCCCGGCTGAGGCGGGTGCTGACCGCCGTTTTTGTCAGGCCCAGCTTGGAGGCGATTTCCCCGTCAGAGTATTCCGCCATCTTCATCTCCAGGGCCGCGCGGTACGACAGGGGCAGCCGGGCAAAGGTCTCCACCAGGGTATGATAATCGCTGACGGACTCCGCCGTTTCCGCAAAGCCGTCCCAGTCCTCCAGGGGCGCGGCGTCCTTCTTCCTGCGCAGGAGGGAGACGGCCTCGTTCCTGGCAATCACGACGACCAACGGAGCCAGGTCCTTGACCGGCGTGTTCTGAAACCTGGAAAACTTCCTGATAATCCGCAGGAAGGCATTGTGAACCGCGTCCTCCGCGTCCTGGCCGTTGTGGAGGATACCGTCCGCCGCGCGGAACATGGCGCTCCGGTACTTCAGGTAGATTTCCTCAAACCGGGTCTTTTCCTCCGGCGTATCCAGCATTTGCAGACAGAGCGTCAGCATAAGCGCCACCTCCCGACGGGCGTCTGAAGTTCAAAAACATGCCTTTGCTCTTGTATATCGGCAAATTCCATCAAAAAATAAGGTTTTAAGGCTGGCGGCCCCGGCGGTCCCCGTTCCTCACAGCTCCCGCATCAAATGAAAGGTCTGCATCAGCTGCACGGACCCATAGCCCCACTGGTCGTTGGGATACTCCATATCCGGCCTGCGGAGGCACCCCCGGATGAGATAGGCCCGGATCTGATAGGTCCCCATGGCCGGGTCGTTTCCGTCCCGAACGCCCCACTGAAGCAGCAGGGCGCAGGCCCCCGCCAGCACCGCCGCCGCCGCGCTGGTGCCGCTCATCAGGCCCGGGCCGTAGGGATAAATCCCCCGGACCCCAACCCCGGGGGCCACCAGATCCGGCAGGACCCGCCCGTCCCAGGCGGGCCCTCGGGAGGATTTGGCGTAAAGGCTCTTGTTGTTGCTGTCATAGGCCCCGCAGCAGATCACCCCCACGGCGGAGGCGGGACTGGTGACGGTGTAGTCCGGCGACGCCGCCAGAAACTCCACCGTGGGGGAGACGAAGCCCGTCATGGGAAGCCAGACCTGATAGCTGCCGTTGAGCAGGATGTCCCCGTGGAGCTGAATGGTCCACACGCCGGGCGTGGCCCCCAGGATGCGGATCACCGTCAGCTGGCCCCCGCTGCCCTCCACGGGGAAGTGGTACTCGATCTGCACCCGGGCGGCTTCCAGCACCAGCTTCACGTCGGCGGCGGGGCCGGTCCCCGGCTTGGCGGGCACCCGGCCCACCAGCTCCCCGGAGGGGGACCGGACGGAGACGGACAGCCGGTCCGCCACGGTGTTCCACACAGCCAGGTACACGTCCCCGGCGTGTTCCCCCACTTTCAAATCCACCGTCCCCGGCTTCTCCCCGGGCTGGAGGACGCCGCCGGTGTGGTGCCGGGCCTCCGCCTCGTTTCCCGCCGCGGCGCAGAGGCAAACCCCCGCCTGGAGGGACACGCCCCCCAGGTACTCCTCGAAGACGCCCGCGCCGTCGTGGCTGCCGGCGTTGGTGCCCAGGCCGATGCAGATCACCGCCGGGCGGCCCAGCTCCCGGGCCTTGTGGAGGATGTACTCCACTCCCACCATGACGGCGCTGGACTCATAGGCGTTCTCCTGGTCCGCCGGGACACAGTACCGCTCCCGGTAGTAGGGCCGGGCCTTGCGGAGCTTCACGGCGATGATCTCCGCGTCCGGGGCCGCGCCGGTGAAGTCCTCCGTCTCCCGCCCGGCGGCCACGGAGGCCAGGAAGGTGCCGTGGCCGTCCTCGTCCCGCTGGGGAACGACGGCATAGGGGTCCTGGGAGGCCAGGGCCGCGTCGATCTCCGCCTTGGAGTACTCCCGGCCCATCAGGAAGCCCTCCGGCGGCGGGCCCTCGGCGGTCTGGTCATAGATATACCGGATTTTGCTGCTGCCGTCCTCGTAGCGGAAGACCGACTGGGTGTAGTCGATCCCCGTGTCCAGGAAGCCGATGAGCACCCCCCGGCCCTTCAGGTTCAGGTAAGGCTGGCTCTGGACCTGGGTGATTCCCGCCGCCTCCAGGGCGGGGCGGTCCAGAAGTCCCAGCACCACCGAGATGGAGCTGACAAAAGCCGTGCCCAGGGCCTCCTCCAGGTGGTGAAAATTCTCCTGCTTGATATAGCCCAGGACGTAGCGCCCGGAGAGCATCTGCCCCACCACCACCTCCCCGGACCGCTCCACGTAGTCGAAAAAGGCGTCGGTGGCCCGGGTGACGAAATCCACGGTATCCGGCGCGTGAATGAAAGCCATCGCCTCGGGAGACAAGGCCATGGTCAAAGCCCCCTTTCCAAATGACTGACCAGCTCGTTCATGGTCCCGCAGAGATTCAGCCGCCCATAGCCCCACAGGGGATTGGGGTAGGCCATAAAGGGGCTGCGGAGAGCCCCCTTGCAGAGAAAGGCCTTGACCCGCTGACCGTAGAGAAAGGGGTCGTTCCCCTGGACCACGCCCCACTCCATCATCAGCGCCGCCGCCCCGGAGACGAAGGGCGCCGCCATGCTGGTGCCGGTGAACACGTCGTACCCGCCCCCCGGCTTGGCGGAGCGGACCGCCTCCGCCGGGGCCGTCAGGTCCAGGAGGACCCGGCCCGCGCAGTCCTGGTCCCCCCGGCCGGAGAAGGGGCTGACGGTCTCCGTCTCCGGCCGGAAGCCCCCCACGGAGATGGGGTACAGGGCCGTGGCGGGGAGCGTGATGGTCAGGTCCGGCTCCGGCTGGAGGAAGGCGGTGCGGTCGCTGACCTCCTCAATGGTGGGCAGCCACACGTCGAAACGCCCGTCGGCCACCTTCTTCCCGTGGCACCGCAGCTTCCACAGGCCGTCCAGCCCCCCGGCGGGGGCCTCCAGGAGGAACAAGGCCTCCTGGGAGGCGGTATAGTGGGTGGGCACGCCGTAGAAGACCGCCGCCCGGATGGGGCCGAAGCGGAGAAAGCGGGTCCCCTCCGTCAGCGGCCCCGTGGTCTGGCCGTTGGGAAGGACCAGCTCGAACGCCGCGTCGTCGGCGAAATTCTTCCAAAGGGAGAGGTAGACCTGCCGGTGCTGGGTGGAGACGGTGAATTCCGCGTCCAGAGTCTCGTTTTCCACGAGCCGCCCCCGGAAATGGTGGGCCCCGGAGCCCTCGTTCCCGGCGGCGCAGACGATGACGCTCCGCCCCCGCTGGGAGGACTGGTCAATGTAGGCCTCGAAGAGGCTCTGCCCCTGGTGGGAGCCGCAGTTGGTGCCGTAGCTCAGGTTCACCACACAGGGCATCCGCCGCTCCTCCGCCTGGTCCAGCAGGTATTTCACCGCCCGCATGATATCCGTGGTCCGGGCGCTGCCCAGCTTCACGGCGGCGATGGAAGCTCCGGGGGCCGCTCCGCTCCGCCCGGCGGCGACAGCGGCCACGGCGGTGCCGTGGCCGTTCCGGTCGGCGGAGTCCGCCAGCCCCGCGGCGATCTCCGCCTGGGTGTAGGCGGCCCCGTGGAGGAAGCCCCCGGGGGGCGTGCCCTCCGCCGTCATGTCCCAGAGGGCCACGACCCGGCTTGCCCCGTCCTCCTCCTGAAACTCCGGGTGCTTCAGGTCCAGGCCGGAATCCACAAAGCCGATGAGCACCCCCTTTCCCGTCAGTCCCAGACCGGTGTCCCGCTGGACCGGGGGAATGCAGGACGCCTCCAGACTCCGGTCCGCCAGGCTGCTGAGCCGCCGGGCGGGCTCGTAGCAGGTGACCTGCCAGTGGGAAAGCAGCCGTTCCGGGGACTCCTCCCCCAGCTCCATGATGGCGAACTGGGCGTCCAGCAGCTCCGTGGGATAACCCAGGGAGAGGATATCCCCCGTATATTTGATGATATACTCCATACAGTCCTCCTGTCCCGATGCTTTGGGCGGGGACCGCCCTGCATCAGTATACGGGGGGAGGGCCCGCCCTTATGAATCCGCCGGAGGACAAAAAAGCGGGGGCCCAACGGCCCCCGCCCCACGGGTTTCTCACTCCTCCTCGTCGGTGACGATGAGTCCATAGCCGCCGCTCTTCCGGCGGTAAACGATACACAGGCTGTCGTCCTCGCTGCTGCGGAAGACGAAGAAGCTGTGGTCCAGCAGGTTCATCTGCAAAATGGCCTCCTCCGTGCTCATGGGCTTCACGGCGAAGCGCTTGGTGCGGACCACGGCGAACTCCTTCTCCTCCGCCACGTCGAAATCGGTGGCGGGAGCCGGCGGCGGGAAGCCCTCGCTCCGCAGGCGCTTGGACAGCCGGGTCTTGTTCTTCAGAATCTGCCGCTCGATATAGCCCACGGCGGCGTCCACGGCGCCGCGCATATCGCCGTCCGGCGCCTCCGTCTGGGCCCGGAGCAGGGCGGGGCCGCTCCGAACGGTGATCTCCACTGTGCAGCGGTGGTTCTTCTCCACCGAAAACGTCACAAACGCGGTGGTGTCCTCCCGGAAATACTTCTCCAGCTTCGAGATTTTCTTTTCCGTGTAAGCCTTGATGGATTCATTGAGGGAGACCTTTTTGCAAGCGTAGGTGTACTTCATCGAGATCGCTCCTTTCGTGTGAAAAAGGGCCGGCGGGAACTTCATCGGCGCCCTTTTGTATAATATAACATATTTGTATTGAAATGGGAAGAGGAAAGCGGCGTTTTTTCATAAAGTTCACGAAAACTTTCCACCGACCCGCCCGGCGGCGGATTTCGACAAAACAAATCGGGAAACGACAAAACTTCTCATTTACAAATCCTGGAAGCCGTGGTACTATGCTATTGGAAGCTTTCCAATATCCCACCCGCTTGGGCCGCATGGCAATCCGCCGTGCGGCTCCTTTTTATGCCGTGAAAAAACCGCCCGTTTCCGGGCGGTTTTCGTTATCTCCTTCTTCTCCCCCGCTTGCCGTCCATGCTGCGGTTCAAATCCGCCATCTTCCCCTCGGAGGAGGAGAGGAAGCGCTTCAGCTTGTCCTCGAAGGCCTGATCCCTCGACGGGGGCAGGGGTTCCGGCCTGCCCCGGCCCTGGAACTGCGGCGGGACGGAACCGGGGGCCGCCGCCGGCTTGGGGCCGCCGCCCTGAGGGCCCGCGCCGGGCCTGGGGGGACGGGGGGCCCGCCGCTCCTGCTGAGGCAGGGCCTTTTTGATGGAGAGGTTCACTCTTCCGTTCTCCGCCGACAGGACCAGAACCTTCACGGCCTGCCCCGTCTGGAGGTGGTCATGGACGTCCTCCACAAAGGTGTTGGCGATCTCCGAGATATGTACCAGCCCGGAGCCGCCTCCCTCCAGCGCCACAAAAGCGCCGAATTTCATGATGCTGGTGACTTTGCCTTCCAGAATGCTCCCAACCTGAAGCTCCATACGGTTTTTAGTTTCTCCTTCCCTTGATTCGCGGGGTGCGCGCGGCTCTCAGCTGCCCACCTCGAAGACGTACTCGCCGGGCAGGACCCAGCCCAACTCCCGACGGGCGATCTCCTGCATCTTCTCCGGTGTGCAGCCCTCGTCAATGTCCGCCTGCAGGGCGTCGTTCTCCTGACGCTTGCCCTCCACCAGGGCGGCGATCCTGGCCTTTTCCGCCTCCGCGCCGGATACCTTTTCCCGCAGGGTGAACGCCTCGCAGGCCAGCGCGGCCAGCAGGACCACGATCAGCAGCTTTGTCAAAAGACCCGTGCGCAGCTTGACCGCTTTTGGCGTTTTTCTTTGCTTGGCCATATCCGCCGTCCCCCTTCCCGGGCCTGAACCCACTTTTTCTTATTGTAAAGCATTTGCGCCAAAAATAAAAGAGGTTTTTTCCCTGACGGAGAGTTTTTTTATAAAAATTTCCCGCCCACCGCAGCGGCAGGCACAGCAGCCGCCACAAAAAAGCCAGCGTATCCGCCCAAAACCCCCATAAAGGCCGCAGAAACTCCGAAAAGGCGCAGAAAAACAGCACCGCGCCCCCCAGAAATCCCACCAGCACAAAGCCCCGGAGCTGCCCCGAGCCCCGGCGCAGGAGAAAAAGGAACATGGCGCTTCCCACCGTCAGGCAGTAGGCCCCATCCAGCGCGGCGGTGAACCGGGGGGCTCGGACCCGGAACGGGCGCAGCAGATCGTACAGCAGCCCGGCGGACAGCCCCAAGAGGATGGACTGCCCGAACACCAGCAGCTGCCGGGACGCCTGGACGCCCATCCTCAGCCGAACAGGCGGCCCAGGAAGCCGCCCCGGCCGGGGCCCTGGTCCTCATAGGACAGGGAGTCGATCCTCCCGTCCACATGGAGCTCTCCCCCGTCCAGGGACAGCTTCCCGATGTGCAGGTCCTCCCCCGCCACCACCAGGGTTCCGGCGGCGGTGGACATGACGATGCCGGTCTCGTCGAAGCGCTCCACGTCCTCCACGCCGGAGACGGTCAGGCTCTCCCGCCCGTTCAGCTCCAGGCGGTGGACGGTCTGGGGTGCCGTGTAATCGTTCATGGTTCGTCCCTCCCTGTCCAAAGACTATGCCGCCGGGAGGGAGAGTATTCCACCTAAAAAACCTGCTTGTAAAGGGCGGCGGCGTCGGCCTGCCGGACCGTCTCCTGGACGGACAGCACTTCCACCGTCACCTCCCGGGCCCCCAGGCGGAGGGAGATCCGGTCCCCCACCTTCACCTCGTAAGAGGCCCGGGCGGGCCGGCCGTTGACGGACACCAGCCCGTTGTCACAGGCCTCGTTGGCCATGGTCCTCCGCTTGATGAGGCGGGAAACCTTGAGGTATTTGTCCAGGCGCATGGCGCGCCCTCCTTTCGTCGGAAAAATAAACTGCCGGCGGACGCCGGCAGTTCGGGAAGGCTCAGCCGCCCACCATGTCCTTCAGCACCTTGCCGGCCTTGAACACGGGCACGGTGGAGGCGGGAATGTCAATGGGCTCCTTGGTCTTGGGGTTCCGGCCCACCCGGGCGGCCCGCTTCTTGACCTCAAAGGAGCCAAAACCCACCAGCTGGACCTTCTCCCCATCCTTCAGGGCATCGGTGATGGCGTCCAGCGTGGCGGTGATAACGGCCTCGGCGTCTTTTTTGGAGACCTCCGCGGCCTCGGAAACGACATTGATCAGTTCAGCTTTGTTCATGAATGGTATCCTCCTGAAATCATTTGTGTTCTATATTCTTAACGCAATCGCGTGTTAAGACTCCTCTTTTTTTGCGGATTTCCAAAGCTCCACCAGCTCCGCCTCGGCGTATTCGCCCAGGGGCTTGTCCGCCAGGTCCTCCACCCGGCGGAAACGCCGGTCGAACTTGTCGCAGGCCCGGTGAAGGGCGTCCTCCGGGTCCACGCCGGACATCTGGGCCACCTTGGCGGTGATGAAGAGCAGGTCCCCCAGCTCCTCCCGGACGCCGTGGGGCCCGTCCGCCGCCGCGCCGGCCTCCAGGGCCTGCCGCAGCTCCCGGACCTCCTCCTCCAGCTTGCCCAGGGCGCTGAGGGGGCCGGACCAGTCGAAGCCCGCCTTGGCGGTTTTCGAGCCGATCTTCTCCGCCCGCCAGAGGGCGGGCAGGGTATGGGGTACGGCCTCGATGGCGTCGGCGGTGGTGGTCTGGGACTTCTCCTTCCGCTTCAGGGCCTCCCAGTTCACCAGAACCTCCCGGCTGTCCGCCACCTCCACGGTGCCGAAGACATGGGGATGCCGGTACACCAGCTTCTGCGCCACGCCGTCCACCACGTCGTCCATGGTGAACCGGCCCCGCTCCGCCTCGATCTGGGTGTGGAACGCCACCTGCATCAGCACGTCCCCCAGCTCCTCGCACATGCCCGCCGGGTCATCCCGGTCGATGGCGTCCAGGGCCTCGTAAGTCTCCTCCAGGAAGTTCCGGCGGATGGACCCGTGGGTCTGCTCCGCGTCCCAGGGACAGCCCCCCGGCGCCCGGAGCAGCCGCATGATTTCCAGAAAGTCCTCCCAGCCGTAGCGGCTCTTACTTTGAAAATCTACCATAGATTGCCCGCCTTTGCAAGAAATTTCGAGAAAAAAGTTGAGATGTTTCCATATTATTTACCAGAATCGGGCACGTTTTAGCGCAAATGCAACAATTTCGCCAGTCTCTCCCCATGGGGCATCGTTTTCAGGTCCTCCGCACGGAGAATCCGCATCGCCACCACCAGAATGGCGTACACGACCACCCCCGCCAGGATGCCGATGAGGGTCGCCACGGCGTTGGCCCCATAGGCGGAGCGCCCCGACAGGGCCCGGCTCACGAAGCCGTGGACCGCCCAGACCGCGCCGCCCATGAGGGCGGAGGCGATGACCGGCTTGACGAAGATCTGGAGGTAATGGGGCTTCTCCGGGGAGTACTTCCAGACGAAGATCAGGTTCAGGCCCACGATTACCCCGTAGCAGCAGAGGGTGGAGACGGGCGCGCCGTGGATGTTGATGGCCGGGTTTCCCACCAGGATGTAGTTCATGACCACCTTCGTGACGCCTCCGGCGATCACCGTCCAGATGGGAATCATCTCCTTGCCGTAGGTCTGTAAAATCACGTTGGTCAGGTTCATCAGGCACATGAAGATGCAGGCGAGGCCCAGCCAGCGCATGTGGGGCCCCGCGGCGAGGGCGTCCGCGTAGCGCTTGGGATAGAGCATCACCAGCGCCGGACCGCCCACCACGCTCAGGCCAACCCCGGCGGGGATGGCCAGCACCGCCACGATCCGGAAGCCGGAGGAGACGATGCGCCCCGCCTCCGCGTGGTCCCGGCGGGTCAGCGCCGCCGCCGCGAAGGGAATCAGGCTCATGGTCACCGGGAACACGAAGGAGGGCGGCAGGTTGATGAGGTTCATGCCGAAGGTGTACTGGCCGAAGAGCTCCGCCGCCGAGTCCGCCAGGGCGGGGATGTCCCGCAGCCGCCCCAGGACGATCTTGGTGTCCACCAGGGTGATGATGCTCATGGCCGAGTTGCTCAGGGTGATGGGGATGCCGATGGCCAGAATCTGGCGCATCAGCTTCCCGCCGCCGTCGGGCACGTCCAGGGAGGTCCGCCGGTCCCGGTGGCGCAGAAGGTAGAAAATCAGGTACAGCAGGGACAGGAAGGTCCCGGCGGTGACGCCCAGGATGGCCCCGGCGGCGGCTATATCCAGGCCCATTCCCAGCTTGAGGAAGTACCAGGCCAGGGCCAGACCCAGGGTCAGCTTGCACAGGGCCTCCAGAATCTGGGAGACGGCGGTGGGGGTCATGTTCCCCTGGCCCTGGGTGTAGCCCCGCATGCAGGCCAGGAGACACACGCAGAACACCGCCGGGGCCAGGGCCCGGATGGGCCAGTAGCCCAGGGGCTCGTTCATGAACGCCGCCAGCTGTCTCGCGCCGAAGAACATCAGCAGGGACCCCACCAGACCCATGGCGAAGAAGAGCCAGATGGCCGTGGAGAAAATCTTCCGCTTCTGGTTCTCCCGGCCCTGGGTGTGGGCCTGGCTGGTGAGCTTGGAGATGGCCAGGGGAAGGCCGGCGGTGGAGATGGTCAGCAGGACGTTGTAGATGTTGTACGCCACGTTGAAATAGGTCTGCCCCTCGGGGCCGACGATGTTCCCGAAGGGAATCTTGTACACCGCGCCCAGAATCTTCACGATGGCCACCGCCGAGGCCAGGATGGCCGCGCCGCCCAGAAAAGACTGTTTCTTCTTAGTTGACATGAAAAGCATAACCTCGAATCCTCAAAAAGATTCACGGACAGCCCGTGAGGGGCCCCATTGTCCACTCTATGGGACCGGGACCCGCCTTAGACCAGATTCCCTCCCGGCGGCGCGCCCCGCCCTTTCAGCTCCTCAGAACCGCTCCAGGCAGCCCTTCACCAGGGCGGTGAACCTGGGGCCCGCGGCCTCTCCCGCCGCGATGACCTCCTCGCCGGAGAGGGGCTGAGGCAGCACTCCCGCCGCCATGTTGGTGCACAGGGTGAAGCCCAGGACCTCCATGCCGCAGTGGGCGGCGGCGATGGCCTCCGGCACCGTGGACATGCCCACGGCGTCCGCGCCCAGGATCCGGGCCGCCCTCACCTCCGCCGGGGTCTCGTACTGGGGGCCGGGGAAGAACATGTAGACGCCCTCCCTCAGATTCAGGCCCTGGGCCCGGGCGGCGTCCCGGGCCTTCTCCCGGAGGGCCGGGGTGTAGACGTGGCTCATGTCCGGGAAGCGGGGGCCCAGCTCGTCCAGGTTGGGCCCGCAGAGGGGGCTGACGCCGAAGAGCTTGATGTGGTCCGTGATCAGCATGATGTCCCCCACGGTCCAGGCGGTGTTCACCGTCCCGGCGGCGTTGGTCACCACCAGGGTGCCGGCGCCCAGGGCCCGGGCCACCCGGACGGGATAGGCCGTGTCGGCGAAGGACCAGCCCTCGTAGGTGTGGAGCCGGCCCTGCATGACCGCCACGTCCTTCCCCGCCAGCTTCCCGAAGAGGAATTGGCCCTTGTGGCCGGGGGCGGTGGAGTGCTTCATGTGGGGGACCTCCGAATAGGGCACGGCGACGGGGCTCTCCACCTCGTCCGCCAGGGCCCCCAGGCCGGAGCCCAGGATCAGCAGGACCCGGGGCTGAAAGCCGTTCAGCTTCTCCCGGAGGGCACGGGCGCTCTCCTGGACCTGTTGATACGTGTAGAATTCCATGTCCGTCCTCCTCAGTCCAGCTTTTCGCCGCAGGCGCGGCAGAAGCGGTCGCCCTCCTCCACGGCCTCGCCGCAGCTCGGGCACACGGCGTCCTCCGGCGTGCGGCCCAGGGTCTCGTTCAGCTCCGCCAGACGGGCCTTCAGCTCGTCGATCTCCCGGAGCTTTTCCAGCAGCTCCCCGGACTCCGTGGGATTGCCGGTGTGGGTGGCGTAGACCATCTCCCCGGCCTCCATCAGCTTGCCGTCCACCTCGCCCTCCACGCGGGCGGCCTGATAGCGGAGCTTCACGCCCTCCGCGATCTTTTCCGCCCCCTCGCAGGCAAGGCCCAGGGTCCCCAGGGCCAGGGTCCCCGCCGCCTCCACGCCGGTGCGGAGGCTGTCCAGCAGGTCATAGAACTTTTCCTGTTTGCTCATAGTGCCGCTCCTTTCTATTCTGACGTCTTGCTTCATCTGCGTTGCCGTCGCTCCGGCTTGGTATACCACCAGACTACCAGAGCGAGCTAAAGTTCTTTTGCTGACTTTTCTTTCAAGAAAAGTCAGTGGTTGTCATAGGGGCTTCCGCCGATGAACTCCCGGGACAGGGATTTGGCGGGGATATACGCCTCGTCCAGCGCCTCGATTCTCTCCAGGGCCCGGAGGATGTCCTCCGCCACCGGATACCTCCCCCGGGGAAGCTCCTCCAGCAGGGGGACCACGAAGGGCTTCAGGGCGCTGGCGCTGAGGGGCAGGGAGGAATCAAACATAAGGTCCGCGTTCTCCTTGTAGGGGGAGATATACAGCCGCTCCCCCCGGCGCACGTTCTCCCACAGCTTGAGGGTGAAGTCCGCGTCGCTGCCCCGGAACTTGAAGTCCCGGACGATGCGGCGGCACAGGCGGACCCAGGACTTGTCGAAGACCAGGGTCCCGTCCCCGTCCAGAATGTCGCTGCGGGCGGCGATATAGAGCTTGAAGGCCCGGGGGTTCTTCCCCACGATGATGTCGTTCAGGGCGTGGATGCCCTCGAAGATCACCATGTCGTCCTTCCCCAGGCGCATGGGCCGGGAGAAGGTGTCCGAGCGCATCTGCCGGGCGAACTCGTACTTGGGGACGTGAATCAGCTCCCCCCGGTCCAGCATGGCGAAGTGCTGGCTCAGAAGGTCCACGTCCAGGCAGAAGGGGGACTCGTAGTCAATGGCCCCCTCCCGGTTCCGGGGGAAGGTCTCCGGGTCCATGGTCTTGAAGTAGTTGTCCATGGAGACGGTGTGGGTCTCGATGCCCATCTCCACCAGCTTCTCCTCGATTTTCAGGGCGGTGGTGGTCTTCCCGGAGCCGGAGGGGCCGGAGAGAAGGATGATGTGGGACTCCGCCCGGTGGTCCGCGATTCTGGCGGCGGCGTCCTCCACCTTCTTCTCAAACAGCGCGTCGCACTCCAGGGCGAAGGCGGCGGGGTCCCTCCGGACGGCCTCGTTGATCTGCTGCAAAGAATACATCCCGTCAGCTCCTTTCAGTTTCCGGCCCGCCGTAAAAGGCGGCGAAGTCCCTCCGGTTCGCCAGCGCCTTCTCGGGGCGCTCGGCGTACTCCTTGGGATACTTGGGGTTGAACCGCCGCCGGATGAGCCGCCGGGCCGGGTCCACCATCTTCGTGGACCCCCCCGCGCCCAGGGAGAGGATGGAGCACAGCTCCGACATGATATATACGTTGTAAAGGCACGCCCCGCCCGGCCGGGTCCAGCCGATGTTCTCAAAGCTGCCGGACATGTATTTCTGCCGGTAGAGATAATAGGGGGCGTATCCCGCGTTCCGCAGGACGGGCTCCGCGTAGTCCAGCATCTCCCCCACCGCCCGGGGGCCGGGGATGTCCAGGCCCTCCAGCAGGATGCGGCTCCCCTTTTTCAGGGCCAGGGTGTGGACGGTGACGTTGTCCGTGCCGAACTCCAGGCACCGGTCCAGGGAGCGGCGGAAGCCCTCCGCCGTGTCCTCCGGCAGTCCCGCGATGAGGTCCATGTTCACGTGCCGGAAGCCCGCCTTCGCCACCAGCTCCATGGCGTCCTCAATGTCGCCGGGGCTGTGCCGCCGGCCGATGGCCCGGAGGACGTGGTCCTCCATGGTCTGGGGGTTCACGGAGACCCGGGTGGTCCCGTGGTCCTTCAGAACGCCCAGCTTCTCCGCCGTGATGGTGTCGGGCCGTCCTGCCTCCACGGTGACCTCCAGCCCCGGGCCCAGGGGGAAAGCCGCCTCCAGCTCGGTGAACAGGCGGTGGAGCTGCCCGGCGGAGAGGGTGGTGGGCGTGCCGCCGCCCACGTACAGCGCCCGGACTCTCAGGCCGGTCTCCCGCACCATCTCCCCGGCGGCGCGAATTTCCGCCGTCAGCGCGTCCAGATAGGGCTCCACCAGGGCGAAGCTCCTCTCCACCGACTGGCTGACGAAGGAGCAGTAGGCACAGCGTGTGGGGCAGAAGGGGATGCCCACGTACAGGGCGATGTCCCGGGGGCCCAGGCCCTTCGCGGCCTCGAACGCCGCCGTCCCCGTCTCCAGGGCCAGGGAGGCCCGGCGGGGGGTGACGTAATAAACCTTTTCCAGCAGCTCCCGGGCCGCCTCCGGGGTCTTCCCGGCCTGGAGGGCCTCGGTCACCAGCTTGTCGGGCCGGACGCCGGTGAGCATCCCCCAGGGGGGCGTGTTCCCGGTGAGGGCCTGACAGGCCAGGAAGAAGGCCGCGCCGATGGCGTGCCGCCGCCGGCGCTCCTGCTCGTACTCCGTGCCGGTCAGGGGACAGCCGAAGCTGCAGGCGTCCGCTTTTCCCTGCCAGCCCAGTTCCACACAGGCGTGGCCCCGCTTCCCGCTCTTCTCCTCGCCCTCCCGCCAGGAGACGATCGCCCAGCTCTCATCCTCCCGGGGGCGGACCGGCTCATAGACCGGCAGCTCGCCGGGGAAGAGGTTCAGGAGGCTCTGCTCCACGGTGTAGCGCTCGTCGTGGCCGTGAAATTCCAGCTTCATGGCGTCTCCCGCATCGCCTGGCGGAGGTAGGGATTATGGGCCCGCTCCGCCTCCAGGGTGGAGGGCTCCATGTGGCCGGGCAGGACCTGAAGGTCCCCCTCCAGCTCCCCCAGGCGGCGGAGGGAGGCCAGCATCTTCGGCACGCTGCCGCCGGGGAAGTCCGTCCTTCCGCAGGACCCGGCGAAGAGGGTGTCCCCGCAGAAGAGCAGGTCCCCGCAGCGGAGGGTGACGCTGCCCTCGGAGTGGCCGGGGGTGTGAAGGACTTCCACCTTCGCGCTCCCCAGGGCGATCTCGTCCCCCTCGCCGTAGAACCTCACCCCGGGGACCTGGGTCTCCAGGGGGAACAGATAGCGGTCCGGGCCGGGGCAGTCCTTGGGATGGACATAGACCTCCGCCGCCGGGAAGGCCTCCGCCAGCTCCGCCGCGCCGCCGGTGTGGTCATAGTGGCCGTGGGTCAGGAGGATATAACGGAGCTCCGCCCCCTCCAGGGCCTTTTCAATGGCGGGGGCGTCCCCGCCGGGGTCGATGACCGCCGCCTCGCGGGTCTCCTCGTCCTCCAGGATATAGCAGTTGGTGCCCAGGGGGCCCACCTGTAACAGTTTCACCTTCATGGGGGTTCCTCCCTTCCCGCTCAGGGCCGCTCCGTGTCAAAAAGGATGGTCACCGGGCCGTGGTTCAGGGAGTCCACCTCCATCTTCGCGCCGAACTCCCCGTGCTCCACGGTGAAGCCCCGCTCCCGGCACCGGGCCATGAATTTCTCGTACAGGGGGATGGCCACGTCCGGCCTGGCCGCGCCGGTAAAGCCCGGGCGGCGGGAGGAGGTGTCCGCGAAGAGGGTGAACTGGGAAATCACCAGCAGGCTTCCCCCCACCTGCTCCAGGTTCAGGTTCATCTTGTCGTTCTCATCCTCGAAGACCCGGAGGTTGCAGATTTTGTCCGCCAGCTTCACGGCGGTCTCCTCGGTATCATTGGGGCCGACGCCCAGGAGGACCAGATAGCCCTCCCCGATCCTGCCCGTCACGGCCCCCTCGATGGTGACCGACGCGTGCTTCACGCGGGTGACAACCGCGCGCATAGGCAATTCCTCCTTCCCATGTTATCCCGCGGGGCGCGTGACCTGCAGCACCCCGGAAATCTGGTTCAGCTTGTTCATGATGGCCTTCATCTGGGCCCCGTCCCGGACACGAATTTCCAGGCGGATGACGGCGAAGCCGTCCTCGGTGCTCCGGGAGTTCAGGCCGGAGACGAAGGTGTTGGTGCTGGACAGGGCCGTGGAGATGTCCAGGATCAGGTTCATCCGGTCCTTGCACACCACGTCGATGGTGGTGGGGTAGCTCTCGTTGGTGTCGGTGCCCCAGGTGACCTTCAGCCAGCGGCCCTCCTGGCCCGCCCGGCGCTCCGGCGCGGCGTTGGGACAGTCCGCCCGGTGGACGGACACACCGTAGCCCCGGGTGATGAAGCCGATGATCTCGTCCCCCGGCACGGGGGTGCAGCAGCGGGAGAACTTCACCAGACAGTTGTCCAGACCCTCCACGATGATGCCCTGCTCGCTCTTGCTCACGGGCCTGGGGGGCACGGGGATGGGGGCCTCCTCGGGCTTGAGGGTCAGCTCCTCCGCCTGATGCTGGCGGGAGATGCGCAGCAGCTCCCCCTTCATCCGGCTGACGGCCTTCTGGGCGGTGAAGCCGCCGTAGCCGATGGCGGCGTACATCTCCTCCAGGCTGCCGTAGGTGACCTTTTTCAGCAGCAGGGGCAGGTTCTCCGGGTCCGTCACGTCCTTCATGGAGAGGCCCGCGTGCTTCAGCTCCTGCTCGAAGGAGGAGCGGCCGCCGGCGATGTTCTCCTCCTTTTTCTCCTTTTTGAACCACTGGCGGATCTTGCTCCGGGCCTCGCTGGACTTGGCGATCTTCATCCAGTCCCGGCTGGGGCCCTTGGCGGATTTGGAGGTCATGATCTCCACGATGTCCCCGTTTTTCAGGACGTGGTCGAAGGTGACGATCCGGTTGTTGACCTTGGCTCCCACCATGCTGTTTCCCACCGCCGAGTGGATGGCGTAGGCGAAGTCGATGGGCGTGGCCCCGGCGGGGAGGTTCTGCACGTCCCCGTTGGGGGTGAAGACGAAGACCTCGTCGGCGAACATGTCGACCTTCAGGGAGTGGATATACTCCTCGGCGTCGGCCCCCTCCTGGTTCTCAAGAAGCCGGCGAACCCACTCGTACTTCCCCTCGGTGCCCGCCCCCTGGCCGTGCTGCTTGTACTTCCAGTGGGCCGCCACGCCGTACTCGGCGATTTCGTGCATCTTCCAGGTCCGGATCTGCACCTCGAAGGGCAGGCCGTCGGGGCCCATGACGGTGGTGTGGAGGGACTGGTAGCCGTTGGGCTTCTCCGTGCCGATATAGTCCTTGAACCGGCCCGGGATGGGCTTGTAGATGTCGTGGATGACGCCCAGGACGTTGTAGCAGTCTCCCACGGAGTCCACCAGCACCCGGAAGGCGAAGAGGTCGAAGATCTCGTCCAGGGACTTGTTCTGGCTGAACATCTTCCGGTAGATGGAATAGGGGTGCTTGATGCGGCCGTAGACCATGTGCCCGATACCCAGCTCCGTCAGCCGGTCGTCCATCTGGGTCTGGGTGCGGAGGAGGAAGGCGTCGTACTCCGGCTTCTTGGCGTCCAGCCGGGTGATGATCTCCTGGTAGCCCACCGGGTCCAGGTACTTGAGGGACAGGTCCTCCAGCTCCCACTTGATGCGCTGCATGCCCAGGCGGTGGGAGATGGGGGCGTAAATCTCCATGGTCTCCAGGGATTTCTGCTTCTGCTTCTCCGGGGACTGATACTCCATGGTTCGCATGTTGTGAAGCCGGTCGGAGACCTTGATGAGGATGACCCGGATGTCCTTGCTCATGGCCATGAGCATCTTCCGCAGGTTCTCCATCTGCTCGTCTTCCTTGGTGGCGTACTGGATGCGGGTCAGCTTGCTGACCCCCTCCACCAGATCGGCGATGGTGGGCGAGAAGAGCCGGGCCACATCCTCATGGGTGGCCTCGGTGTCCTCGATGACGTCGTGGAGCAGGGCGGCCTCGATGGACTCGGAGTCCAGCTTCAGCTCCTCCGCCACGATCTGGGCCACGGCCAGGGGATGGATGATATAGGGTTCCCCGCTCTTGCGCTTCTGCCCCTCGTGGCAGCGGTCCGCGTACTCAAAGGCGGAGCGGATATGGTCGAAGTCGGCGGCGGGATTGTAGCTGCGGACGGTCTTTTCCAAAAGCTCGTACTGTTCCTGTACGGTCATCTCAGGTCGCCTCCTTTTCCTGCAGGCGGAGAAGATAGGGACAGGCGGTCAGATCCACCTTCCCCTGGATGGGGATCAGGCTCAGGGTCAGCCGGTCCCCCTGCCGGCTGAGGGAGATGAGCCCCCGCTCCCGGAACACCTCCAGGGCCAGGGCGGCGCGGAGGAAGCTCTCGCTTCCCCCCATCCGGGCCGCCAGGCGGCGGAGATAGGGCAGGCGGTCCTCCTCCGCCTTCCCCTGGCGGAGGCGCTTCTCCAGGGCCACCCAGCAGGCGGCGTACTGGTTCCGGGAGGCCCGGAGGCGCAGGGCCTCCTGGGGGGAGACGGGGCCGTTTTCCTCCGTCAGCCGGCGAACCAGGGCCAGGGCCTCCGCCTCGTTCCGGCTGGGCAGCAGGGAGGGCCGCACGTCCACCAGCTGCAATTGCAGAGTCGTGTTCCCCCGGAAGGTGTTGGCCTGGAGGTAGAAGGCGGCGTCCACCCGGCTGCCGGGGACGATGCCGCACTCCTCCGCCGTGACGGAGAAGAAGATGGCATCAAAGCGGCTGACGCCCTTGCTGAGGCGGAGCTTCAGGTGCTTCCCCTGCCCCACGGGCTGCACGGCCTCCGCCGTGGCCCCCAGCAGGGCGAAGACCGGCCGGGGGTTCCCCGCGCCATAGGGCTCCAGCAGCTCCAGCTGCTCCGCCTGCTCCAGGGTGAGCTCGGCGGGAGAGGCCACGGCGGCGTCCACGTCCAGGCAGCTCACCGGAGGCTCTCCCCCGGTGGCGGAGCGGACATAGCGGTTCATCCGGGCCCGGAAGGCGGTGATGTTCTCCTCCGGGATGGTGAAGCCCGCCGCCAGCTCGTGCCCGCCGAAGCCGTCCAGCAGGTCGGCGCAGGACTCCAGGGCCGTGAAGAGGTTGAAGCCCCCGTAGGACCGGCAGGAGCCCCGGCCCGTGCCGTCCTTCAGGTGGATCATGAAGCTGGGGCAGGAGTATTTCTCGCTGAGGCGGGAGGCGACGATGCCCACCACCCCTTGGTGCCACTCCTCGCTGGAGAGGACCAGGGCGCTGCGCTCCTCCTGGCGGAGGGCCTGGATCTGCTCCACCGCGTCGGCGCAGATGGCCTGCTCCACGGCCTGACGCTCCCGGTTCAGCTCGCACAGGGCCCGGGCCAGCTCCTCCGCCCGGGCGGGGTCGCTGGTCTCCAGCAGGTCCGCCGCCAGGTCCGCCGCCCCCATGCGCCCGGCGGCGTTGATCCGGGGGGAGAGGACGAAGCCGATCTGGATGGAGGTGACGGGCTTGCCCTCCAGCCCCGCCTCCCGGAGGAGGGCGTGGATGCCCACGAAGTCCGTGTGGGGCAGGGCCTCCAGCCCGCAGGAGACGATGGCCCGGTTCTCCCCCTCCATGCGCATCACGTCGGCCACGGTGCCGATGGCGGCCAGGGTGCAGTACCGGGCGAAGAGGGCGTCCTCCCGGCTCTCGCCCCCCAGGGCCAGCACCAGCTTCAGCGCCACGCCGCAGCCCGCCAGGAACTTGAAGGGATAGGGGCAGTCGGGCCGGTGGGGGTCCACCACGGCCACAGCCCGGGGCAGGGACTCCTTGCACTCGTGGTGGTCCGTCACCACCACGTCCAGGCCCAGGGAATTGGCGAAATCCACCTCCTCGTTCCCGGTGATGCCGCAGTCCACGGTGATCATCAGCGTGGCCCCCTGGTCCCGGAGGCCCTGGATGGCGGGCTTGGACAGGCCGTAGCCGTCCTCGATCCGCCGGGGGATATGGCGCAGGCACCTGGCCCCGCAGCTTTTCAGATAGTCCATCAGCAGCACGGTGGAGGTGATGCCGTCCACGTCGTAGTCCCCGAAGACGGCGATGGTCTCCCCCTCCGCGACGGCCCTTTGAATCCGGGCCACGGCCTTGTCCATGTCCCGCATGAGCATGGGAGACAGGGTCAGCTTCCGGTCCCGGTACAGAAACTCCGCCGCCGCCTCCGGGGAGGCGATGCCCCGGGCCGCCAACACCAGGGCCATGAGGTAGGGATAGCCCGCCTCCCGCAGCGCCGCCACGCCGGCGTCCCCGGGGGCGCCGATGTTCCACTTCCGATACTTCACAAAAAAGCGCCCTCCTTCCCGCTCCGGCGTCAGGGCAGAATGTAACTTGTATATTATAGCAGAGAACTCCCGGCAGGTAAAGGGAAAATCTCTTGATTTCCCTATATTTTTCCCCCGGCTGGAAAAGTCCGTAAATCGCTCTTGCAGTTTCCGCCGGTTTGTGGGATAATAGTCACAATGATTTCTGACAAGCCAGAAGGTCCGTCCGCCCCTCTTCCGGAGGCGGCGGGCCCTGTCGAAAAAAGGAGTTGGGAACACGTGGCCCCTCAAAAGATCGCGCTGCTGACGGATTCCTGCGCGGACCTGTCCCCCCGTCTGGCGGCGGAGAACCACATCTACATCGTCCCCCTGCGCATCCTCTGCGCCGACGGGGAGTACTCCGACGGTGTGGACATCCACAGCGCCGACATCTACCGCCGCCTCAAGGCCGGGGAGCTGCCCCAGACCTCCCTGCCCTCCGCCGAGGCCGCGGGCTCCGTGCTGGAGGAAATCCGGGACGCGGGCTATGACGGGGTCATCGCCGTCATGCTGTCCAGCGGCCTCTCCGGCACCTACAATCTTGTCCGCCTCATCGCCGAGGAGAGCGGGGAGAACTTCCCCATCAGGGTCTTCGACTCCGTCAGCGGCTCCCTGGGGCAGGGGCTGACGGTGCTCCAGCTGGCGGAGGACATCCGCGGCGGCATGGACTGGGAGACTCTGGTGGAGCGCCGGGCCCCTCAGCTCATCGCGGGCACCTTCCCCTTCTTCTCCGTGGACACCCTGGAGTACCTGATGAAGGGCGGGCGCATCGGCAAGGTCACCGCCACGGCGGGGACCCTGCTCCAGATCAAGCCCATCATCACCTTTGCCCCCGACGGGCAGCTCCAGTCCATCGCCAAGGTCCGGGGCCGGAATCAGGTCATCGACAAGCTGGTGGCCATGACCGTGGACCGCTGCGGCGGGCACAGGAAGTACAATCTGGCCGTGGCCAACGGCGGAGCCGCCGCCGAGATGGAGACAGTACGGCAGAAGCTCACCGCCGCCCTGCCGGACTATGACCACCTCTGGGACGGCGAGATCGACGGGACCCTCAGCGTCTACATCGGCGACGGCGTCCTGGGCGCGGCGGTGCAGGTACTGGACTAACTTTTCTTGAAAGAAAAGTTAGCAAAAGAACTTTAGCGCGCTCTATAGCCCGGCAGTCATCCGGGCCGAAGCGACGGCAACGCAGTCTGTGCTATTTAAAAACACAAGGGCCCCCGGCGTACCCAACACGCCGGGGGCCGTTTTTCTTTCCCTTCAGCGCCTTCCGCCGAAGCCGCCGCCGCGGCCGCCCCCGAAGGAGCCGCCGCCGGAGCGCCCTCCGCCAAAGCCGCCCCCCCGGCCTCCGCCGAAGGAACCGCCGCCGGTCCGGCCTCCGCCGAAGCCGCCTCCTCGTCCTCCCCCGAAGGAACCGCCGCCGGAGCGCGTCCCGCCGAAGCCGCCGCCGCGGCCAAAGGTGCCGCCGCCGGTCCGGCCCCCGCCGAAGCCGCCGCCTCCGAAGGAGCCGGGGCCGGGACCGAAGGGACCGTCGAAGGGTCCGCCCGGTCCTCTCGGGGGACGGGGCGGTCTGGGCGGACGGGGCGGGCGTCTTTGATACCAGCCGGGCCCGCGCCAGAAGATGATGGGCCGGAAGACCACCGGCGGCGCGGGCATCCCGCCATAGCGGCCATACCACGTGTTGTAGCGCATCCGGTCCACGCCGCTCAGCACCACCAGGAGAATCACCAGCAGGACCGCAAGAGGAATCAGGTTCGTCAGCGGGACATACGCCCCGCCGGCGGGACTCGCCGCCTCACCGGCGAAGAGGCCGTGGATATGGACAAACAGGTTCAGGACGGCCTCGTCGTAGTCTCCCGCCGTGAAGCCCGCGTAGAGATAGCTGTTGAGGAAACTGACCTCCCGGCCGTCAAAGCGGTCGTAGAACCTGCCGCTGGAGAGGAGACAGCAGTCCTGGGCCCCAAGGCTCATCACCAGGATGGCGTCGTCCTCCGTCAGCTGCATCTCGCCGGCCCAGTCCCAGGCGGCGCTCTCCAGATCTCCCGGGTCCTCCGCCAGCGTCACCACCGCCAGGATGCTGCGCCCCAGCTGGTCCCAGTTGGCGTTGTAGAGGCTCAGGCGCTTCTCCGTCTTCCCGGAGAGGATGCCCGCCCGGTCCAGGATGTATTGCTCAAAGGCGGCGGTGGACAGACTCTCGTCAAAGGGCGGACCGCCCGGCTCCGGCGCGGGGGCGGAGGGCTTCCGCGCCTGCCCCAGCATGAGGCCGGTCAAAATGGCCAGGACCATGACAACCGCCGCCACGGAGCGCTTTTGGAAAAATTTCATAGGCTCATTCCTCTGTCCGGACCGGCTGGAAGTCCGGCGCGTCCGTCCGGCCCACCAGATAGTCGATGGATACGTTGTAGTAGTCGGCCAAGGCAATCAGCTTTTTCACACCCGGTTCATGTTCCCCAGTTTCGTAGCACTGGTACCCCCGGACAGAAATCGCAAGCAGTTCCGCCAACTCCCGCTGATATAATCGCCGCTCCTTCCGAAGCGCTTTCAGCCGTTCTGAAAAATTGGGCATAATTCCCCCCTTGACATTAACTATAGTTAGTATTATAATGAACAAAAAGTAAACCGCAAGGAGGGATTCCCATGACCAGCCTCATGCAGCTGTTAATGGACTTCACCTGTAACGAGCGCGTCCCCCGCTATTTGGACCACGAGGCTTACGAGCTCTCGAAGTCCCTGGAAGCCAAGCACCTGGCCGCGCTGAAGGAGGGCCTTTCCGGGGAGCGCATGGCCTCCCTGGAGCGCTGTCAGGAGGCCTGGGAGGACAGCCGTTCCCTGGAGCTGGAGGCCATGTTCCTGGCCGCCTTCTCCATCGCCCGGGAGCTCCGGTGATTCATTTGCGCAGCTCCATCAACTTGGCCCGGAGCTCGCCCTCGATGCGGCCCAGCTCCACCTCGGCCTCCTTCCGCTTCTGGGCGCCCTCCCGCTGGATGTTCAGCACCTCGTCCAGGGTGGAAATCAGCTGCTGGTTCGTGTGCTGGAGAGTCTCGATGCTCACCACGCTCCGCTCCGCCTCCCTGGCGGTCTGGATGGTGCCCATTTTCAGCATGTCGGCGTTCTTTTGCAGGAGCTCGTTGGTCATGTCCGTCACCGCGCTCTGGGCGGCGGTGGCCTGACGGCCATGCTCCATGCCCAGGGCCAGGACCATCTGGCTCTTCCACAACGGAATGGTGTTCACCAGAGAAGACTGGATTTTCTCCACCATCAGCGTGTCGTTGTTCTGGAGCAGCCGGGTCTGGGGGCCCATCTGGATGGAGATCATGCGGGTCAGCTCCAGGTCGTGGAGCTTCTTCTCGAACCGTTCGCACATCTGGACCAGATCGTTGTAGCGCTGGGCGTCCTCCTGGGCCCCGGTCTGCTCCGCCTTGGCCCGGAGGGCGGGGAGCTCGTTTTCACGGACGTCCGCCAGCTTCTTCTTCCCCGCCAGGATATACATGGTCAGCTCTTTATAGTACTTGAGGTTCATCTCATACATCTGGTCGAACATGGCCACGTCCTTCATCAGGGTCACCTGATGCTGCTCCAGCTCCCGGACGATCTTGTCCACGTTGCTTTCAACCTTGGAGTACTGGGCCTTCATGACCTCCAGCTTGTTCCCGGCCTTTTTGAACTTGCCGAAGAGGCCCTTTTTCTCCTCCTCCTCGCCGAAGCCCTTCAGCTCCACCACCAGCTCGGAGAGGGATTTGCCCACTTCCCCCAGGTCCTTGGTGCGCACGGAGGCCAGGGCGCTCTCGGAGAAGCCCGCCACGTTCTTCTGGGCCGCCGCGCCATATTGGAGAATCAGGTTGGAGTCCATCACGTTGATCTTTTTGGAGAACTCCTCCACGGCCTTCTTCTCCGCCTCGGAGAGCATGGAGTCGTCCAGCTCCACCGGCTTGACCTCCGGCTTCGCGGGCTCCGGCGCGGCGGGAGTCTCGGCGGGCTCCAGGGTCAGCGAAGGAACCTCCTGCGCCGCGGCGGCGGAGGGGTCCAGGGTCAGCTGGGGAATCTGATTGTCACTCATAGTCTTCCTCCTCCACCAGCAGGAGGTGGTCCTCCTCCCGGGTGCTCATCAGTCCGTGGAGCACGGAGACGGCCATCCACACGCAGCCGGTCACCACGTGCAGGGGGTCCCGCTCCTTCTTCGCCAGATAGAAGTAGCCCCCGGAGAGCATGCCCTCCAGGATGGAGATGAACAGATAAACGGGATTTCGGTTTTTCATAATTCTTCCTCCTCAATTCTCATTCTCCGCCCGGAGTCCCCGGACGGTCCTCACAGTGTACACCGCGCTGATGAAAACCCAGCCGGCCGCTATCAGCGGGTTGATACCATAGGGTTCGGTAATGGCCTTACGCACCTGGACCACGGCCACCAGAATAAAAGCCACGGTCATGGAGGGGTCCCATTCACGCTTCTCGTTCCGGCCCGCCCGGTAGTCCCGGACCCAGGCCCAGCCCTCCCAGGCCGCCAGGACCAGGAGGCTTGCGCCAATCAGGGTGTAGAAGCCAATCTCCCGGTCCCAGGCCATCCACAGGAACAGCCCGCCGCACGCCGCGTACAGGACCGTGTCCACCGCCTTCACCGTCAGGTTTTTCATGGCCCCTCCCTTCCCTCACAGCTCCAGCCTGATGTCCGTGCCGTCTGTCTGGACAGGTTCCGCCTTCATCTCCGGCTCCGTCAGGCCCTCCCGGGCCAGCAGGGTCTCCATCACCTGGATGTCCGTGGAGATATCCAGGGCGTCGGACCCGTAGAGGGCGTCCAGCTGCTTCTCGAAGGCCCGGACGATGGTTTTCAGCATGTCCTCCACCTTGGTCTTGGTTCCGTCGATGTTCTCTCCGGAGACCCCGGCCCCGCTCATGCGGTCGTAGGTGTTCAGCAGCTTCAAGGTGGTGGGCAGGTAGTAGTTCATGAACTGGCGGATCTGAGGGAGCTTCTCCGGGTCGTCCCTCACGGCCTGGAAGATCTTCTCGGACACCTGGCTCAGCCGCACGATGTCGGCGGAGACGCCGGGGTCGGCGATGTTGTCGTCCAGCCGCCTCATCTCGCCCAGGGCCAGCTTCCCGTCCTTGATGACCTTGTCCAGCTCCGGGTTTCCGGTGGAGGGCTCCTCCTTGGGTTTTTCAGGGGCCTTCGCCTCTTCCTTCTTCTCCGCCCCGGCGGGCCTGGCCTCCGCCCCCCGGCAGAGCCTGCCCACGGCGAGGAACACCGCCGCCGAGGCCAGCGCCATCAGGACGATGGCCGTTTTGGAATACAGGGGCAGGAACAGCCCACCCAGCAGCCACAGCGCCGCCACGGCGTAAAAGGGGGCGACGGGTTTTCGTCTGGCCGTCATAGCAGGACCTCCATTCATGGCGCGTTTCACAAGTCAGTACATTATACTCCCCCAAACGGCCATCGGTCAAGCCGGACGGGCACAAATTCACAGTAAATTCCAAAACGGCGAAAACGCCCCGAGGGGCGTTCTCAAGAAATGCCGTACATACCCGTCACCGGGTCCTGCCACAGGGGCAGGCAGGGCGGGCGGAAGGTGCACCACACGAAGCAGAAAGCCAGCCCCCACAGTGCCGCCAGCCCCGCAAGCTGCATCCACCCGGCGGAGAGCTTCCCCCGCCGGAGCAGCCAAAAGTCCAGGGCGAAGGCCCCCAGGTCCGCCAGGAAGAAGATGGCGATGTCCACCCAGACCACGTGACGGCCCAGAGCGCCGGTGTAGGTATAGAACAGGACGGGAATCAGAGTCACCCCCGCCAGAATGCTGACGGCCCGGACCGCCGGGAGGTTGGGGTAGTTCCGCCCCATGAGACAGACCTGGACCACGGAGAACAGGAACAGGGGCACGAACAGCAGCTTCATGTGCTCCCAGGTGGACTCATTGACGGCGGAGAACCACGCCGCCAGCACGCTGCCGCCGCTCCACTCGTAAACAAAGTGGAGGAGCACCCCCAGCGCCCCGGTGAACAGAAAGCCCCCCAGCTCCCAGAAAAACAGCTTCCTCCTCATAAAAACCAGCCTCCGCCCGGATGAAGTCGCGGCAGCGCCGCCTCTCCATTCTGTGCGGAGGCTGGAAAAATTATGCGTGGATGGCGAGCCGCTCCGCCCCGGCTTGCCGCCGGGAGGCGGAGGAAAGAATCACTTCTTCTCCTGCCACTTGCTGACGCAGAGGGAGCAGGCGATGTCGCCGGTGACGTTCAGGCAGGTGCGGCCCATGTCGAAGAGCCGGTCCACCGCCACGATGAGGCCGATGTACGCCACGGGAATTCCCAGGGTCTCCAGCACCATGGCCAGCATGATCATGCCCGCGCCGGAGACGCCGGCGGTGCCGATGGAGGCCAGGGTGGCGGTGACCACCACGATCACCATCTGCCCCAGGGTCAGGTGGATGCCCGCGCAGGAGGCGATGAACACCGTGGCCACGCACTGGTAGATGGCCGTGCCGTCCATATTGATGGTGGAGCCCAGGGGCAGGACGAAGGCCGCGACGTCGTCCTTGGCCCCCAGCTCATGGGCGCACTCCTTGGAGACCGGCAGGGTGGCCGCGGAGGACGTGGAGGTGAAGGCGAAAATCATGGCCGCGAAAGCGCCCTTGAAGAACCTGGCGGGGCTCATGCCCACGAAGATCTGGGCGGACAGGGAGTAGACCAGGACGGCGTGGACGATGTAGCCGATGTACGCGCAGAGAATGACCAGGAAGAGCGAGCCCAGAATGGCCGCGCCCTGGGTGGCGGTGACCCACGCCATGTAGGTGAACACGCCGATGGGAGACAGGGAGATGACGAACTCCATCAGCCTTTCAATGACGGCGTACATGGAACTCACCAAGTCCCGGCAGAGCTTGCCCTTTTCCCCCGCCATCATGATGGCCCCGCCGAAGAACAGGGAGACCACGATGACCTGGAGCATGTTGGCGTTGACAAACGCGCCCCACATGTTGCTGGGGAAGATGTCCACCAGCACGGACATGAAGCCGTTGAAGGCCTTGGGCTCGTACTCCGCCGCGCCCAGCTCCGCGGAGAGGTCCGGGAACAGGCCCGCGCCCATGAAGATGTTGGCGAAGACCAAGCCGATGACGCAGGCGATGGCCGTGGTCACCAGGAAGTAGGCCACCGTCTTCACGCCCACGGAGCCCACCTGCTTCATGTCGCCCATGGAGAGGATGCCGTCGATCATGGAGAGGAGCACCACAGGCACCACGATGAACTTCAGCAGGTTCACGAAGATGTCGCCGAAGGGCTTCAAATACGTCGCGGTGAAGTCCGCCAGGCCGGTGAAATAGCAGACCAAGCCCACCACGATACCGGCGAAAAGCGCAACCAGTATCCGCATCGGCAGGTTGTTTTTCTTCTTCATACATTCACCTCATAAAAAATAAAATTTTCGGGGCTCTCCCGTGTGGGCTTCCGTTTTGGACAAAGCCGCCCGCCGAAGGTCCGCTCCAAATTGTTCACATTATACCAAAGCTGTCAGGAAATGTAAAGAGCAAATGGAAAGATTGTGAAAAAACTATGAAAAAAGCGTGAACAAAGGCAGGATGTCAGACAATATTGCCAGACATCCCGCCTCGATGCTCACTCGCCCTTCACCCGATACCCGCAAAAGCGGATGGCGGCCTTCGCCAGCTCCTCCGTGGGGTCCACCCGGGGCAGGTCCAGCCCCAGCTCCCGAACCGCCAGGGGCAGCTCCGTGCAGGCCAGGAGGAAGCATTCCGCCCCCCGCGCCGCCATGCCCTCCGTGACGGAGAGGAAGGCCTCCCGGTAAGACTCCGGCGGGGCCCCGGCCTTCACGCCCTGGTAGATGACCTCCATCAGGGCGTCCCGCTCCGCCTCGTCCGGGACCAGGAAGGGCGCGCCCCGCGCCGCCAGGGCCTCCTGATAGAGTCCCGCCGCCAGGGTGCCCTTTGTCGCCAGAATCCCGACGGACTTTCCGGGGAAGCGGGCCCGGCAGGCCGACGCCGCCGCCTCGATCATGCTGAGGAAGGGCAGCTCCGTCAGGGGTTTCAGCCGGGGCAGAAAACAGTGGGCGGTGTTGCAGGGCATGATGACACAGTCCGCCCCGCAGAGCTCCAGATGGCGCAGGGCGTCCGCCATGGCGGGGACCGGGTCCTCCCCGCCGGCCAGGATGGCGGCGGTGCGGTCCGGGATGGAGGTGTTGCTGTCGATGTAAACCCGGATGTGCTCGTTGTCTCCGGCGGCGTCGGTGAGGGCCGTGATTTTCTGGAACAGGTCCGCCGTGGCCATGGGGCCCATGCCGCCCAGAATGCCGATGGTTTTCTTCATCCGCTCACCCCCAGAAATCAGGAAACAGAAGCTCGCTGCCCACCTTCAGCGTCAGCAGGATCAGCACGACGATGACCGTGGGCCGGACGATTCTGCTGCCGTTTTTGATGGCGAGGCCGGAGCCGATGTAGTGCCCCGCGATGGAGGCCGCGGCGGCGGTGAGGCCCACGCCCCAGTACACATAGCCAGAGACCATCTGGGTCACCAGACTGCCGATGTTGGAAGAGAGGTTGATGACCTTCACGCCTCCCGCCGCGTGGCGGGTGTCCAGCTTCGCCGCCCGGATGAAGACGATCATCAGAAAGGTCCCCGTGCCGGGGCCGTAATAGCCGTCATAGCCGCCGATGACGAGGGACGCCGCCCAGATGATGGCCAGCTGTTTTTTCAGCTCGATCTCCCCCGGCTCATCGGGCCACTCCCGGCCCCGGAGGGTGATGAAGGCCACCACGGGAAGCACGAAGAGCAGCAGGTATTTCAGCACCGCGTCCGGCGTCAGGTGCTGAAGCCAGGTGCCGATGGCGGAGCCCGCCAGGGCGAAGGCGATGGCCGGGCCGAAGAGCCGCCAGTTGACGTAGCCGTTTTTGATGAACCGGCCGGTGGAAAAGCAGGTGCCGATGGCGGCGGAAACCTTGTTGGTCCCCAGGGCGTAGGGCGCCGGAAGACTGCCGAAGGCAATGAGGTGGGTGGGAACGGAGATGATGCCGCCGCCCCCGGCGATGGCGTCCATGAAGGACGCCAGGAACACGCCCACGCAGACCAGCAGCACCACCCAGAGGGGGAAGCCGTCGATCCGCAGGGCCGTCAGAGCCTGAACCATGAAAAAAACCTCCTGAAGACTGTTGAGTGGAACTGAAGTGATATCATACCGCAACCCGGCGGCGAAATCAACGGTCCGCCATATTTTTGTTGGCACACATCTCCAGTTTTCTCTCCAAGTTTTGAACATTTTGCCGAAGGTAACCAAAAAATATTGTGAATCTTGAAGCAGATTTGGGGGAACATGCTAAAAGATGGGGGTCATTTTCGACAGGACCGTCCTTGACGCTATTTTTGAAAAGAAGTATAATATTCCAGAATAGCTAATCGTTTTTCTACATGGCACAGCCCGCCGCGCCGGACGGCGGGCGCGGCGTCCCGAAGGGACGCCCGGGAAATCGGCGGGCCGCTCGCCCACAAGCGGCAGCCGCGGGTCTTGAAGAGCTTCCGCGGCTATGCACGGAGGTTGACTATGGCAAAACACGATCAGGCTGAACGCTTCCACGCCGGAACCCTGACGGACGGCTGGCGCTGGTTCGGCTCCCACCCCGATAAGAAAAAGGATGCGGAGGGCTGGACCTTCCGTGTCTGGGCCCCCCACGCTCAGAGCGTTTCCGTGGTGGGCGATTTCAACGAGTGGACCAACGGCGTCCACACCCTCACCCGGAACGGCGAGGTCTGGGAGGGCTTCATCCCCGGCCTGTCGGAGTACACATCCTACAAGTACGCCGTCACCGGCCCCGACGGGGAGGTCCGGCTGAAAACAGACCCCTACGCCTTCCACTGCGAAACCCGTCCCGCCACCGCCGGCAAACTTTACGACATGACGGATTTCAAGTGGACCGACGCCGCCTTCCTGGCAAGGCAGGAAAAGCACCAGGTCTACGATTCCCCCCTGAACATTTACGAGGTGCACCTGGGCTCCTGGAAAAAGCGGCCCAACGGCGACTTTTATGATTATAAGGACATGGCCAAAGAGCTGGCCGCCTACGTCAAGGAAATGGGCTACACCGCCATTGAGCTGCTGCCCGTGCTGGAGCACCCCTTCGACGGCTCCTGGGGCTATCAGTGCACCGGCTACTTCGCCCCCACCTCCCGGTACGGCACGCCTAAGGACTTCCTCTGGTTCGTGAACCACATGCACAAAAACGGCATCGCCGTCATCCTGGACTGGGTTCCCGCCCACTTCTGCAAGGACTCCCACGGGCTCTATGAGTTCGACGGCGGCTGCTGCTATGAGTACAGCGACCCCAACAAGTGGGAGCACGCCTCCTGGGGCACCCGGGTCTTTGACTACGGCCGGCCCGAGGTGAAGAGCTTCCTCTTCTCCTCCGCCCGCTTCTGGCTGGAGGAGTGCCACATCGACGGCCTGCGGGTGGACGCGGTGGCGTCCATGCTCTACCTGGACTACAGCCGCCAGGGCGGCGCCTGGACCCCCAACAAGTACGGCGGGCACGAGAACCTGGAGGCCATCGACTTCCTCCGGGAGCTGAACGCCATGGCCTTTGAAACCAAGCCCGGCGTCATGATGATCGCCGAGGAGTCCACGGCGTGGCCCATGGTCAGCCGCCCCGCCGACATCGGCGGCCTTGGCTTCAACCTCAAGTGGAACATGGGCTGGATGAACGACATGTGCCACTACCTGAAGCTGGACCCCTGGTTCCGCCAGGACCACCACAAGGACATCACCTTCTCCATGATGTACGCCTTCTCCGAGAACTTCGTGCTGCCCATCTCCCACGACGAGGTGGTCCACATGAAGGGCTCCGTGGTGGGCAAGATGCCCGGCGACTACACCAACCAGCTCCGCTGCACCCGGGGCTTCTACGCGTACCTCCTGGCCCATCCGGGAAAGAAGCTCCTTTTCATGGGCGCGGAGCTGGGCCAGTGGCACGAGTGGAACGACAAGGAGTCCCTGGACTGGTACCTGCTGGACAGTGAGGAGAATCAGAAGGTCCACCGCTTCTTCAAGGAGGCCAACGCCTTCTACAAGAAGGAACCCGCCCTGTGGGAGATTGATTTCAGCTGGGAGGGCTTCGAGTGGCTGGTGGTGGACGACAACCACAACAACGTGGTGGTCTTCCTCCGGAAGGACAAGAAGGGCCGTGACCTCCTCTGCGCCGTCAACTTCTCCCCCAATACTTACGAGGGCTACCGCATGGGCGTCCCCGCCCACAAGCAGTACACCCCCGTGTTCAACACCGACGCCGTGGAATACGGCGGAGACGGCTTCGGCGACAAGGAGCCCGTCCCCGTGGAAGCCATCGAGTCCCATGGCAAGGAGTACTCCGCCGCCATCCGCATCCCCGCCTTCGGCGCGGTGTTCCTCCGGGGCGAGGGGACCTTCCCCAAGCCCAAGGCCGCCAAGGAGCCCAAGGCCCCCAAGGCCGTGAAAACGGTGGAGAAGGCCTCCAAGGCCGCGGGGAAAACCGTGAAGGCCTCCGCCAAGGCCCTGGTAAAAACCGTCAAATCCTCCGCCAAGGCGGAGAAGGCCCCCAAGGAGGGCAAAGCTGAAAAACCCGCGAAAAAGCCCAGCGCGAAATAACAGGCAAAGGAGCTGAAAGAGACATGAAGAAAGAATGCATTGCCATGCTGCTGGCCGGAGGACAGGGCAGCCGCCTCTATGTCCTCACCGGAGACATGGCAAAGCCCGCCGTCCCCTTCGGCGGCAAGTACCGCATCATCGACTTCCCCCTCTCCAACTGCACCAACTCCGGCATCGACACCGTGGGCGTGCTGACCCAGTACCGTCCCCTGGAGCTGAACAGCTATATCGGCAGCGGCCAGCCCTGGGACCTGGACGGGTCCACCGGCGGCGTCCACATCCTGCCCCCCTACCAGGGCGCCAAGGGCGGCACCTGGTACAAGGGAACCGCCAACGCCATTTACCAGAACCTGGGCTTCATTGACATGCACGACCCGGAGTACGTGGTCATCCTCTCCGGCGACCACATCTACAAAATGGACTACTCCGACATGGTGGCCCGGCACAAGGCCGCGAACGCCGCCTGCACCATCTCCGTCATGGAGGTGCCCTGGGCCGAGGCGCCCCGCTTCGGCATCATGAGCGTGGACGGGGACGACATGATCACCGAATTCGCCGAAAAACCCAAGGAGCCCAAGAGCAATCTGGCTTCCATGGGCATTTACGTATTCTCCTGGAAGGCCCTGCGGGAGTACCTCATCAATGACGAGGCAAACCCCAACTCCGAAAACGACTTCGGAAAAAACATCATCCCCAACATGCTGAATGACGGGCAGCGGATGGCGGCCTACCGCTTCGCCAGCTACTGGAAGGACGTGGGCACCCTGGAGTCCCTGTGGGACGCCAACATGGACATGCTGGCCCCCGAGTCCGGCCTGGACCTGCGGGATCGCTCCTGGCCCATTTACGCCCGCTCCGTCAGCGCGCCCCCGGCCTTCCTGGGGACCAATTCCACCGTCAGCCACAGCGCCGTGAACCGCGGCAGCGTGCTGGAGGGTCTGGTGGAGAACTCCGTCCTCTCCCAGAACGTCACCGTGGGCGAGGGCGCCACGGTCCGCTATTCCGTCCTCTTCCCCGGCGTGGTGGTGGAGCCCGGCGCGGTGGTGGAATACGCCATCCTGGGCGAGAACTGCAAGATCGGCAAGGGCTGCCACGTGGGCGGCACGCCGGAAAACACGCCGGAGGGCTGGGGCCTGACGGTGCTGGCTCCGGGCTGCCAGCTGCCCGAGGGCAAAAACGCCAGGGCCGGCATCATGCTGGGCCGCAATGGTGAGGAGGTGTCCAAATGAACGGACTTCATGGAATCATTTTCGCCTATGAGCGCCGCGGCGACCTTCAGGAGCTGGGCTCCATCCGCTCCTCCGCCTCCATTCCCTTCGGCGGGCGGTTCCGGGCGGTGGACTTCGCCCTCAGCAGTCTGGTCAACGCCGGGGCCACCGACGTGGGCATCGTCCTCCACGGCCACTTCCAGAGCCTGCTGGACCACCTGGGCACCGGCAAGGACTGGGATCTGAGCCGCAAGCGGGGCGGCCTGCGCCTCCTGCCTCCCTTCAACTACCGGGGCGACTGGGGCGCCATGCCCTACCGGGGCCACATCGAGGCTCTGTCCGCCGTGCGGACCTATCTGGAGGACATCCGCCAGGATTACGTGGTCATGATGGACGGCGATCTGGTGGCCAACCTGCCCCTGAGCGACGTCTATGAGACTCACCTGAAATCCGGGGCGGACATCACGGCGGTCTGCGCCAACGACAGCTTCATGACCGACAACGGAACCTACCTCCAGGTGGGCGAGGGCGGACGGGTCACCGAAGTCTTCGTCAGCCCCCACACCCCCCGGGGCCTCCGGGGCCTGGGCACCTACGTGGTGTCCAAGAAGCTGCTGCTGGAGCTGGTGGACGACTGCGCCGCCAAGGACCAGCTCAGCTGGCGGAGCGACGTGCTCCTGGCCCGGAAGGACGACCTGAAAATCCACAGCTACATCTGGAAGGGCTACGCCGCCCAGATTCGCTCCGTTCAGGAGTATTACGACCGCAGCATGCAGCTGCTGGACCCCGCCATCCGGGCGGACCTGTTCTGCGCCCAGCGCCCCATCCGGGCCAAAAACGCGGACCTCAGCTCCACCTACCTGGGCGCGGGCGGAAAATGCGTCAACTCCCTGTTCGGCGACGGCTGCTCCATCGAGGGCGTCGTGGAGAACTCCATCCTCTTCCCCGGTGTCACGGTGGAGGCCGGCGCGGTAGTGCGCAACTGCGTGATCTTCAAGGACTCCATCGTCCGCAAGGACGCGCGGCTGAGCTACATCATCGCCGACAAGGATGTGGAGGTCCTCTCCGGGAGAACGCTGATGGGCCACGCCACCTATCCCATCGTCCTGGCCAAGGGCAGCAAGGTATAAAATTCCATAAAAGGGGGGCGCCCGCGTCCCCCTTTTATGATGGAAAGGCCGGATTGACCCGGGCCTCTCTTTTTGGTATAATATAGGGAACATCCTGGATTTCCCCCGGGCCAACGGGTCTTCGGCCGAGCGCCGGGGATGACATGAAAAGGAGTTTATGAGATGAAGATTCTGTATGTGACCAGCGAAGCGGTCCCCTTCTGCAAAACCGGCGGATTGGCCGACGTGGCTGGTTCCCTGCCTCCCGCCCTGGCGGAACAGGGCGCTGAGGTGGCCGTGATCCTGCCCCTCTACGCCCGGGTCCGGGACCGTTTCGGAAGTCAGATGAAGTTCGAGTGCTATGACTACGTGGATCTTGCCTGGCGGCACAGCTACTGCGGCCTCTTCTCCATGGAGAAGGACGGCGTGACCTGGTACTTCCTGGACAACGAGCAGTATTTCAACCGGGGCACCCTCTACGGGCAGGCCGACGACGGCGAGCGCTTCGCTTTCTTCTCCCGGGCGGTGGTGCGGATGCTGGACCACCTCAAGTTCTGGCCCGAGGTCGTCCACTGCAACGACTGGCAGTCCGCCCTGGTGCCCATCTACCTGAAGGATGACAGCGTCCGGGAGGAGCGTTTCCGCTCCATCAAGACCGTGGTCACCATCCACAACATCGAATATCAGGGCCGTTTCAACCCCTACGTCCTGGGCGAGCTCTTCGGCCTGGACGCCGGCTGGGTCAAGGACGGCACGCTGCTGATGGACGGGGACATCAACCTCCTCAAGGGAGCCATCCTCTGCTCCGACGCCGTCAACGCGGTCTCCCCCACCTATGCCAACGAGCTGAAAATGCCCTACTTCGCCCACCGGATGGAGGGCATCATGCGCCAGTGCTCCGACAAGCTCTCCGGCGTGCTGAACGGCATCGACATGAAGCTCTACGATCCCCGGACCGACGGGCGCATCCTGAAAAACTTCTCCGTGGAGGACATGGCCGGCAAGGACGAGTGCAAGACCGAGCTCCAGCGGATGGTGGGCCTGCGGGAGGAGCCCCACACCCCCATCGTGGCCATGGTCAGCCGTCTGGTCTCCCACAAGGGCCTGGACCTGATCTGCGAGGTGCTCCACGACATGATGGAGCTGCCGCTCCAGCTGGTGGTCCTGGGCACCGGCGACCAGCGGTACGAGGACTTCTTCCGCTGGGCCGCCCAGCAGTATCCCGGCCGGATGGCCGTCCGTCTGGACTACAACGAGGACCTGTCCATGGCGATTTACGCCGGCGCGGACCTGTTCCTCATGCCCTCCAAGAGCGAGCCCTGCGGCCTGAGCCAGATGATCGCCATGCGCTACGGCACGCTGCCCATCGTCCGGGAAACCGGCGGCCTGAAAGACACCGTCCAGCCCCATGACGACTACAACGGAGTGGGCAACGGCTTCAGCTTCACCAACTACTCCAGCGGAGACATGCTCCATGTGATCCGGGAGGCCGTTTACCTCTACAAGGACTATCCCGATCTCTTCAGCAACCTGCGTCAGCGGGCCATGGTCTGCGACTTCAGCTGGGCCCGCAGCGCCAGAGAGTATCTGCGCATCTACGCCACCATCACCGGCCAGCCCTGGCCCCTGCCCGCGGAGACTCGCCGGGCCGCTGAGGTCGAGGAAGCCACTCCCGCTGAGGAGGCCGTTCCTGTCGAGGAAGCCGCTCCTGCCGTGGAGCCCGCCCCTGTTGTGGAGGCCGCTCCCGTGAAGGAAGCTGCTCCCGCCGAGGAGAAAAAGCCCGCCAAGAAGGCGAAAAAAGCCGAGGCCAAGGCTGCGGAAAAATCTGAAAAAGCTGGGAAAAAGGCCTCCAAGAAACCGTCCAAAACCACAACCGCAAAGAAAGGAACCGCCGGAAAGAAAACGTCCGCGGAGTGATTACGCCTATGACATCGATTACAACGCAAGCGCTGGAGGAAGCCCTGTCCGCCAAGCTGATGACCAACTTCGGCAAAACCGCCGACGAGGCCACTGACGGCGAGATGATGCGGGCCAGCGCTCTGGTCCTCCGGGACATGATGGCCGTCCGGGAAGTGGAGACCCGGAAAAAGACTCGCCAGAACAAGAAAAAACAGGTCCACTACCTGTCCATGGAATTTCTCATGGGCCGGAGCCTGATGAAAAACGCCTACAACCTGGGGGTGCTGCCCCAGCTGCGGGAAGCCCTGGAGCACTTTGGCTTCAAGGCCGGCGACATTTTCGAGATGGAGCCGGACGCGGCTCTCGGCAACGGCGGCCTGGGGCGCCTCGCCGCCTGCTACCTGGACTCCATGACCACCCTGGAGATTCCCGCCACGGGCTACTCCATCTGCTACGAGCTGGGCCTCTTCAAGCAGAAGATCGTGGAGGGCCAGCAGGTGGAGCTCCCCGACCACTGGAAGGACCTGGGCGCGGCTTGGCTGCTGCCCAAGCCCGCCGAGGCCCAGCAGGTCTCCTTCGGCGGCACCATCCGGGAATTCTGGGCCGACGGGCATCTCCACACCGTCAATGAAAACGCCACCACCATCCAGGCAATCCCCTATGACATGGAAATCGCCGGATACGGCACCGACCATGTCAACGTCCTGCGCCTGTGGGATCCCCGTCCCACCAAGGCCATCGACATGAGCCTCTTCGGCCAAGGCGAGTACCTGAAGGCCGCGGAGGAGGAGACCATGGCGGAGACCATCGCCAAGGTCCTCTACCCCGACGACAACCACATCGAGGGAAAATCCCTCCGCCTCAAGCAGCAATATTTCTTCGTCTCCGCCACCGTCCAGTCCATCACCGCCAAGCACCTGGATACTTACGGGACGCTGAAAAACTTCCACGAGAAAAATGTCATCCAAATCAACGACACCCACCCCACCCTGGTCATCCCGGAGCTGATGCGGGTCCTGATTGACGACACGGGAATGAACTGGGACGACGCCTGGTATATCACGACCCACGCCGTGGCCTACACCAACCACACGGTGCTGGCCGAGGCCCTGGAGCGCTGGCCCCAGACGCTGGTGGAGCGCCGCCTTCCCCGTATCTACCAGATCATTCAGGAGATTTCCAACCGCTGGCAGAGAAAGGTGGAGGACTTCTACCACGATCCCGCCAAGACGAAGGAAATGGCCATCATCTGGGACGGGCAGGTCCGCATGGCGAATTTGTGCATCGCCGGCGGCATGGCGGTGAACGGGGTTTCCGCCCTGCACTCCGACATTCTGCGGAACGACGTCTTCAAGCACGCCTGCACCATGGAACCCAAAAAGTTCCAGAACGTCACCAACGGCATTGACCACCGCCGCTGGCTCAGCGAAATCAACCCCGGCCTGGACGGGCTCATCAAGGAGCTCACCGGCGGGGACGCCTACCTCTCCGACGCCTCCGTCCTCCAGAAGCTGGACGCCTACGCGGACGACCAGTCCGTGCTGGACCGGCTGGCGGAGATCAAGCGGAAGAACAAGGAGGCCCTGGCCATTCACGCCAAGCGGAGCCGGGGCGTCATCCTGAACCCCGACGCCATCTTCGACGTCCAGGCAAAGCGGCTGCACGAGTACAAGCGGCAGCTTTTGAATGTGCTGCACATCATCGCCCTGTACCAAAAGCTCCAGGACGACCCCAACACCATCGTCCAGCCCCACACCTTCCTCTTCGGCGCCAAGGCGGCCCCGGGCTACGAGGTGGCCAAGCGCATCATCCGTCTCATCAACTCCCTGGCGGACCAGATTGACCATGATCCCGTCTGCAAAGACAAGCTGCAGGTGGTCTTCCTGGAGAACTACCGGGTCTCCCTGGCGGAGGTGCTGATGCCCGCCAGCGAGGTGAGCCAGCAGATCTCCACCGCCGGCAAAGAGGCCAGCGGCACCGGAAACATGAAATTCATGATGAACGGAGCCCTGACCATCGGCACCCTGGACGGGGCCAACGTGGAGATGCACGAGGTGCTGGGGGATGAAAACATGTTCCTCTTCGGCCTCCATGCCGACGAGGTGGAGGCCCTCAAGCGGGAGGGCTACGTGCCCCAGCGCTGGTACAACAAGGACGAGAAGCTCCGCCGGGCCATGGATGCCCTGCGCACCGGCTTCCGGGACGGCGTGCGTTACGACGATCTCTATCAGCGGCTTCTCCTGGGCCTGGGCGGCAGTCCCGCCGACGAGTACCTGCTCCTGGCGGACTTCGACGCTTATTGTCAGGCGGAAAAGCGCATGGTGGAGACCTATGCCGACCCCGTCAAGTGGAACCGCATGAGCCTGCACAACATCGCCCGCAGCGGCATCTTCGCCGCCGACCGGTCCATTGCTCAATACGCGGACAACATCTGGCACGTTCCTCACAAATAATCCCTGATATGAAGAAGGGACGTATCCAAAACGGATACGTCCCTTCTTTTTATACGCTTGGTTTACATAATGACCTTACTGTCAACCTCTTCCCGCAGCTTCGCGGCGAAGTCCTCCAGGCTCATGGCCCCCAGGTCCTCGCCGGAACGGGTGCGGACGGAGACGGTTTTGTTCTCCACATCCCGGTCGCCCACCACCAGCATGTAGGGCACCTTCTCCAGGGTGGCCTCCCGGATCTTTTTGCCGATCTTCTCGTTGCGCACGTCGGTCTCCACCCGGAAGCCCTTCTCGTCCAGGGCGGTGGCCACCTCTGCGGCATAGGCGTCCGCCCGGTCGGTAACTGTCAAGGCCTTCACCTGTACAGGGCTGAGCCACAGGGGGAAAGCGCCGGCGAAGTGCTCGGTGATGACGCCGATGAAGCGCTCGATGGAGCCCAGGACCACCCGGTGGATCATGACAGGGCGGTGCTTCTGGCCGTCCTCGCCGGTGTACTCCAGCTCGAAGCGCTCGGGGAGCTGGCTGTCCAGCTGGATGGTGCCGCACTGCCAGGTACGGCCCAGGGAGTCGGCCAGGTGGAAGTCCAGCTTGGGCCCGTAGAAGGCGCCGTCTCCCTCGTTGATGACAAAGTCCTTCCCCATGTCCGTGATGGCGGCTTTCAGGATGTCCTGGTTCCGCTCCCACTCCTCCACGGTGCCGATGTGGTCTTCCGGCATGGTGGAGAGCTCGATGGTGTAGCTGAGGCCGAAGGTGGAATAGACCTCGTCGAAGAGCCGGACGGTCTCCTGGATGACGTCCTGCATCTGCTCCCGGGTCATGAAGACGTGGGCGTCGTCCTGGTTGAAGCAGCGCACCCGGAACAGGCCGTGGAGGGCGCCGGACAGCTCGTGGCGGTGGACCAGACCGATCTCACCCACCCGCAGGGGCAGCTCCTTATAGGAGTGGGGCTCGCTGGCGTAGACCAGCATGCCGCCGGGGCAGTTCATGGGCTTCACCGCGAAGTCCACTTCGTCGATAACCGTGGTGTACATGTTGTCCTTGTAGTGGTCCCAGTGGCCGGAGCGCTCCCAGAGCTGGCGGTTCAGCATGATGGGGGTGGAGATCTCCACATAGCCGTACTTCTTGTGGACCTGCCGCCAGTAGTCCAGGAGGGTGTTTTTCAGGGTCATGCCCTTGGGCAGGAAGAAGGGGAAGCCGGGGCCCTCGTCCCGGAGCATGAAGAGGCCCAGCTCCCGGCCCAGCTTCCGGTGGTCCCGTTTCTTGGCCTCCTCGATGCGCTGGAGGTAGGCATCCAGCTCGTCCTTCCTGGGGAAGGCGATGCCATAGATCCGCTGGAGGGTCTCCCGGTTGGAGTCCCCCCGCCAGTAGGCGGCGTTGCAGGCGGTGAGCTTCAAGGCGTTTCCCTTTACACGCCCTGTGGAATCCAGGTGCGGGCCGGCGCAGAGGTCGGTAAACTCCCCCTGCTTGTAGAAGCTGATGGCGGCGTCCTCGGGGAGGTCGTTGATGAGCTCCACCTTGAAGGGCTCGCCCTTCTCCTCCATGAACCTCACGGCCTCTTCCCGGGGCAGCTCGAAGCGCTCCAGCTTCAGCTTCTCCTTGCAGATTTTCCGCATCTCGCCCTCGATCTGCTCCATGATCTCGGGGGTGAAGGGGAAGGGAGAGTCCATGTCGTAGTAAAAGCCCTCGTCAATGGAGGGGCCGATGGCCAGCTTGACCTCGGGATACAGGCGCTTCACGGCCTGGGCCAGGATGTGGGAGCAGGTATGCCAGTAGGTCTTGCGGTAGGACTCGTTTTCAAACGTATACTGGTTGTTTTCTTCGCTCATGATGATTCCTCCTTGTGTAGTAAGGGGTGACAAAAAATCCCACCCCTGACGGAAAGATCAGGGGTGAGATACGAAAAACGTATTCCACGGTTCCACCCTGCTTGCGCCCCGAGGGGGCGCCGCTCGTGTCCTCTGTAACGGGAGGGCCCGGCCCGGTCGTCCCGGGCGGCTCGGGAGTGGTGGAGGTCCGCGTCCGGCGCGGGATGCTCTCAGCGTATGCATCCCTCTCTGGGCGTTTTCGGCGGCTCCGTCTCCGTCATAGCCGATTCAGCAGGGTTACTATATCATTTGAAAGAGGACTTGTCAAGAGGGAGCGTCTTCCTCCCCCCGGTTCTCCCAGTCCCACTCCATGAAGATGTTTTCCGACTCCCGCTGGCCCTCCTCCAGCCGCCAGATGGCGGCGGCCGTGTCGCCCTCCGCCAGGAACTTCAGGGACTCGGACACGGCGTCAAAGAGCTCCGTGTACATTTTCTGATACATTGGGTACTCCTTCATACTGCTCCTTGCATATTCGTTCTTCAAGACGTAATTCAACTATAAGACCGGATAATTCATTTGTCAAGCAAGAAATTCGCTTACAAACCGTTTATTTCTCCCTCTTTTGTCATATGCTAATGGCATGGGGGGATAGCATGGGCCTTGATTATACGGAGATCGGCCGCCGCATCGCCAGGCGGCGGAAGCAGCTGAACCTGAAGCAAGCCGTCGTGGAGGAGCGGGCCGACATCGGCTACAAGTATCTCTCCAGCATTGAGCGGGGCTTTTCCATCCCCTCCACCGAGGTCATCATGCGCCTGGCCAAGGCTCTGGACACCACGCCGGACGAATTCCTGGTGGGCACGTCCCGGGTCCAGGACGAAACGTGGCGGAACACGGCGGAATACCTCCGGACCATGAACGAAAAACAGCTGGAGCTGGCCAGGAGCTTTCTCCAGTGGCTTTCTGAACAGGACCTGTAAGGCGGGAAGGGGAGAATCTCCTCCCCGCTTTCTCTTTTCCCCTCAGCCGCTCCCGAAGAACAGCCGCACCGCCAGCGCCGCCGCGGCGAAGCCCGTCAGGTCCGCCGCCAGGGCGGCGGGGACGGTGTGCCGGGTTTTCGTGATCCCGGCGGAGCCGAAGTACACGGCGATGGTGTAAAACGTGGTCTCCGTACTGCCCAGCATCACCGCCGCCACCCGGCCCACGTAGCTGTCCGGTCCGTGGGAGGCCATCAGGTCACTGGCCACCGCCAGGGCCCCGTTCCCGGACACCGGCCGGACCAGCATCAGCGGCGCGGCCTCCGGCGGGATGCCCAGGAAATCCAGCGCCGGGGCGAAGAGCCCGGACAGCCACTCCATGGCCCCGGAGGCCCGGAACATGCTCACCGCCGTCAGAAGCCCCACCAGCGCCGGGATAATGCGCAGCAGCACGGACAGGCCCTCCTCCGCCCCGTGGGTCAGGGCGGCGTAGACGTCCACCCGCTTCCCCAGGCCGTACACCGCCACCCCCGCCAGCAGCACCGGAACCACCAGAGAGCTCAGATTCATCTCCGCCTCCCCCCTCGGGACAGCAGCCGGGCCGCGGTCAGCCCCGCCGCCACCGACAAAGCCGACGCCAGCCACACCGCCGGCAGGATGTCGAAGGGAGTCCCGCACCCGGCGGCGGCCCGGACCGAGGCGATGGTGGCCGGGATCAATTGGATGGAGGCGGTGTTCAGCACCACCAGCAGGCACAGCTCATCGCTGGCCGTGCCGCCGCAGCCCCGGGCCATCCGCCGGGCGGCCCGGATGCCCAAGGGCGTGGCGGCGTTGCCCAGGCCCAGGAGGTTGGCGGAGACATTGGCGGACACCGCCGCCAGGGTCTCCGGGTCCCTGGCGGCCTCCGGCAGCAGCCGCCGCAGGACGGGCCGGAACAGCCGCGCCAGACTGGCCGAGAGGCCGCAGGCGTTCATGATCTCCATGACGCCGCTCCACAGGCACAGGACACCCGCCATGGAAAGGCTCAGATCAATGGCGTTCCGGGCCCCCTCCAACGCGGCGCCGGCCACCGCGTCCAGGCTCCCGGTGAGCAGGCCGAAGGCCAGGGACAGCGTCACCATTCCCGTCCAAACCCACGCCATTTCCATATAATTCCTCCTTTTCTACTTTTTTCCCTGAAAATGTGAATTTCTTCTTAATTTTTCCCAGGAAAGAATTGACAAACTCCGACCCTGTGTGATAAGGTTACACCACCTGTTGGAAGAGACCGCGGACATCGGGAAAGGAGGAGAGCTATGAAATCGACTGGAATCGTCAGAAAGGTGGATGAGTTGGGCAGGATCGTGCTTCCCATCGAGATGCGGCGCACCCTGGACATTGCTGAGCGCGACGCATTGGAAATCTATGTGGAAGGCTCGTCCGTTATACTCAAGAAGTATAAGCCCAGCTGTATTTTCTGCGACACCACCAAGGACATTGCACTCTTCAAGGGCAAGAGCGTGTGTCCCAAATGTATGCGAGAACTGTCCCACATGAACGCCTCTTGAGGCCGTCCCATTCTTGAAGCGGAACCGTACCGGGGTAAAAACTCCAGTGCGCCCCACCGGACATGCGCGGGGGGAAGTCACTTGACCTGACGCATGAAAATCAACAGGGACTTGCTCCCCGTCGTGGTGGAAGACGGCGGGGGGGAGTCCTTGTCATTTTGTCAAAAAAGACGCGGAAACCGCCGATGCAGCGGTTTCCGCGCCTTTTTCTCTTCAAAATTCCAGAGGCCTCTCCTCCCGGCCTCCCTGGGTCAGAATCACCGACCGCTCATAGCCCGCCGCCCGGGCCAGCTCCGCCGCCTGGTCGTAGCCGAAGACGACGGTTTCCGCGCTGTGGGCGTCGGCGGTGAGGATGATCTTTCCCCCCATGGCCCGCCACTCTCTCAGCAGGAACAGGGCCGGATAGGGGGCGCTCCGGTATCCCCGGGACATGGCCCCGGTATTGATCTCCAGCAGGGTCTCCTTCGGGTCCGCCCCGTGGAGGGCCCCCAGGGCGGCGGCGCGATAGCGGGAGTCCGTTTCGTCAAAGAAGCCGCCGTCCTCGTTGAATTTCGTCACCAGATCGATGTGCCCCAGAATGGTGGGCCGCAGCTCCGCCATGCGGCGGACCTCGGCGTAATAATCCGCGGCCATCGTCAGTCCGTCGCCGCCATAGGCCCCGCGGCGGCAGTCCTCCAGGCGTTCCGCGTCCCAGTCGACGGTGTAAAGCTCTCCGTCCGGGCCCCGCAGGCGGTGGGCGCTGCCGATCCAGTAGTCGAAGCCCTCCGCCGTCACGTCGGCGCAGTTGTCCAGCTCAATCCCAAGCAGTACGTCCATGCGCCCGGCAAACTCCTCCCGCAGGCGGAGGACCTCCTCCCGGTAGGCCGTCATATCCCTGGGCAGTACGCCGCCCTCGTCTTCCGGCATGGGGGTGTGGCTGTGGCCCGAGGCGCCGAAGGAGACGGCTCCGGCCTCACAGGCCGCCCGGGCCATCTCCGAAAGGGGGTCCTTCCCGTCGCACATGGTGGAATGGGTGTGGACGGAGCAGACGTTTTTCATTGCATCCGCTCCTGCTTCACCTTGTGGTCCACCACGTGGCGCTTCTCCAGCTCCCGGGTGACGTCCTCCACGGTGATGCCCATCTGGACCATCAAGACCATCACATGATAGCAGAGGTCGGCGATTTCGTAAACCGTCTCCTCCCTGTCCTCTTTCCGCCCGGCGATGATGACCTCGGTACACTCCTCCCCCACTTTTTTGAGAATCTTGTCCAGACCCTTGTCAAAGAGATAGGTGGTATAGCTGCCCTCCTTGGGGCTGGTTTTCCGGCCCTCGATGAGCCGGTACAGCCCCTCATAGCTGAACCGCTTCAGCTCGTCGGAGAGATAGAGCCGGTTGAAAAAACAGCTCTCCGCCCCGGTGTGGCAGGCGGGGCCGTCCTTCACCACCTCCACCACCAGGGCGTCGCCGTCGCAGTCGGCGGTGATGGACACCACGTGCTGGCGGTTCCCGCTGGTCTCCCCTTTCCGCCAGAGCTCCTGGCGGCTCCGGCTCCAGAAGCAGGTCCGGCGCTCGTCGATGGTGATGGCCAGACTCTCGGCGTTCATATAGGCCAGGGTCAGGACCTCCTTGGTGTAGTGGTCCTGAACGACGGCGGGGACCAGGCCCTTTTCGTCAAATTTCAAATCCATGGGTTTCGCTCCTTTATCGTTCACAGGCGCATCTCCACGCCCTGTTCTCTCAAATACCGCTTCAGCTCCCGGATGTCCACCTGCCGGGAGTGAAAAATGGAGGCCGCCAGCCCCGCGTCCACGCCGGGGTGGGTGAAGAGCTCCGCGAAGTGCTTCCTGTTTCCCGCGCCGCCGCTGGCGATGATGGGCACCTTCACCCGCGCCGACAGGGCGTCCAGCATCTCCAGGTCGAAGCCGGTTTTCACCCCGTCGGTGTCGATGGAGTTCAGCACGATCTCCCCCGCGCCGTCCCCCACGCCCCGGACCGCCCACTCCATGGCGTCGATGCCGGTGTCCTCCCGGCCCCCCTTGGCGAAGAGGCGGAACCGCCCGTCCACCCGCTTCACGTCCATGCTGAGGACCACGCACTGGTCCCCGTAGCGCTTGGCCGCCGCCGCGATGATGGAGGGGTCCGCGATGGCCCCGGAGTTGACGCTGACCTTGTCCGCGCCGCATTTCAGCACCCGGTCGAAGTCCTCCAGGGTCCGGATGCCGCCCCCCACGGTGAGGGGGATGAAGATTTCCGACGCCACCTGACGGAGAATGTCCGTGAACAGCCCCCGGCCCTCGGCGGAGGCGGTGATGTCGTAGAACACCAGCTCGTCCGCCCCGGAGTCGTTGTAGAACCGGGCCAGCTCCACCGGGTCCGCCAAGTCCCGGAGGCCCTCGAAGTTGGTCCCCTTCACCACACGGCCGTTCCTCACGTCCAGGCAGGGGATGATGCGCCTGGCTAGCACGCCCCCACCTCCTCGACGACGGTCCGCAGGTCCAGCCGGCCGTCATACAGGGCCTTCCCCAGGATGGCCGCCCGGACGCCCATGGCCTCCAGTCGCCGCAGCTCCTCCAGGGTGCTGACGCCGCCGGAGGCGGTGATGTCCAGGCCCTCGATCCGCACCAGCTCCTCATAGAGCTCCAGGTTGGTCCCCCGGCCCGCGCCGTCCCGGCTGATGTCCGTGTAGATGACGGTCCCCACGCCTCCGTCCCGGAGGCGGCGGCAGAAGTCCACGCCCCTTTCCCGGGACAGCTCCTTCCAGCCGTTGACGGCGACATAGCCGTCCCGGGCGTCCACGCCCACGGCGATCCGGTCCCCATAGGTCCGGGCCATGCGGATGGTAAAGTCAAAGTCCTTTACGGCAATGGTCCCCAGGATGCAGCGGCCAACCCCCAGGTCCAGGTACCGGCGGACGCGTTCCTCCGTGCGGATGCCGCCGCCCACCTCGATGTAGAGCCCGCCCTGCTTCGCGATGGCGGCGATGCTGTCGAAGTTGGCCAGGGTTCCGTCCCGGGCTCCGTCCAGGTCCACCACGTGGAGGTACCGGGCCCCGGCGTCCAGGAATTTTCGGGCCTGGGCCCGGGGGTCCGCGCCGTAGACGGTCTCCTGGTCGTAGTCCCCCTGGTAGAGGCGGACCACCTGCCCGCCCCGCAGGTCAATGGCGGGAAAAATCTGCATATTCTCGCTCCTTTCTCACGGGTGGACCTTGCAGGTCAGCTCCTCCGCGTCCAGGCGGAAGACCGCGGTCTTCTCCAGGACGGCCCCGTCCAGGTCCCACCGGTCCCTCCCGGTGGTATGGGCCAGGATGGCCAGGAGGCCCGTCCGCTTCTCCTCCGCCGTCTCCAGAATGGTCACCGGCCCGCCGCCCATGACGCACCGGAAGCGGGAGGTGGCATCCTGGGCCCGCTCCCCCACGACCCACTCATGGCCCGTGTCCATCTCGAAGGAGGCCCAGCCGGTTTTCCGGATCAGGTCCATCTTCCGGCCCTCCCCGGCGCCGTGGAAATAGAGGGCATAACGCCCGTCCCGCTCCGTGAAGCCGAAGTCCAGGGGGACCACATAGGCCCGCTCCCCGTCGCAGAGCCCCAGGCGGCAGCAATCACAATCCGTAATGATTTCCCGGATTTTCACGGGGTCCGTGACCTCCCGGTCTTTTCTTCTCATGACCCGCTCCTCCTTTACAGCTCCGCGAAGGCCCGCAGCAGCCGCAGCCCCGCGTCCCCGGATTTCTCCGGGTGGAACTGGGTGCCCCAGACGTTTCCCCGCCGCACCGCGCCGGTGACGGCCACATTCCCGTACCGGGAGACGCCCAGGGTGCTCTCCCGGCAGTTCCGGGCGTAGAAGCTGTGAACGTAGTAAACATATTCGCCATGCTCAAAGTGCCGGAACAGCGGGTCGTCCTTCACGATCTCCAGGCTGTTCCAGCCCATGTGGGGAATCTTCAGGGTCTGGTCCTCCAGGTCCTCTCCCAGAAACGCCACCTCGCCGGGAATCAGCCCCAGGCCGGGGTGCTCCCCGTACTCGAAGCCCCGGTCAAACAGCAGCTGCATCCCCAGGCAGATGCCAAGCAGGGGCTTCCGCTCCGCCTCCTCCAGCAGGACGGGGACCAGCCCCGTTTCGTCCAGCCTGGCCCGGGCGTCGCCAAAGGCCCCCACGCCGGGGAGGATGATCCTGTCCGCCGCCCGGAGGCGCTCCGCCTCACAGGTGACCTCCGCCTCCAGGCCCAGGGACCGGAGGCTGGACCGCAGGGAAAACAGGTTCCCCACGCCGTAATCCACAATCGCGATCATTTACAGCAGCCCCTTCGTGCTTGGAATCTCGCCGGCGTGCCCGGGGTCCAGGGACACGGCCTCCTTCAGCGTCCGGCCCATGCCCTTGAAAACGGCCTCCAGGATGTGGTGGGTGTTCTCCCCCGCAAGCTGGCGGATGTGAATGGAGCCGGGGCAATTCCGCACAAAGCCCAGCCAGAATTCCTTGGCCAGCTCCGTGTCGAAGTCCCCCACCTTGGCGGCGGGCAGGTCCACCGCCCAGCCCAGGTAGTCCCGGCCGCTGAGATCTGCGGCGCAGAGGACCAGGGTCTCGTCCATGGGCAGCAGGAACTGCCCATAGCGGACGATTCCCCGCTTGTCTCCCAGGGCCTCCTGGAAGGCCTTGCCCAGGCAGATGCCGATGTCCTCCACGGAGTGGTGGTAATCCACCTGGGTGTCCCCGCGGCAGGTCACGGAGAGGTCGAAGTCCCCGTGCCGGGCGAAGAGCTCCAGCATGTGGTCCAGGAAGCCGCAGCCGGTGGCGATGTCCGCCTTTCCGGCGCCGTCCAGGTTCAGGGAGAGCTTGATCTGCGTCTCCCGGGTGTCCCGTTGAATGCTTGCGGTGCGCATGGCGCTTCCCTCCTTACGCTTCGGCCAGAAGCCGGTCGATCCGCTCCGCCAGCGCCTCCATCTGCTCTTTGGAGCCGATGGTGACGCGGACGAAGTCCCGGATGCGGTCCTTGTCAAACCAGCGGACCAGGATGCCGTTTTCCTTCAAGCGCCGGTACAGGTCTCCGCCGGGGATCCGGTCCGATTTGGCGAAGACGAAGTTGGCGGAGGAGGGCAGGACGGTGAAGCCCCGGGCCTCCAGCGCCTCCACGGTCCAGGCCCGGTTCTCCCGGACGGCCCGGCAGCAATTCTGGAAATAGGCCTCGTCCTCCATGGCGGCGGCCCCCGCCAGGAGACTCAGGCGGTTGACGTTGTAGGGGTTGAAGCTGTACTTCACCCGGTTCAGGTCTCCGATGAGCTCCGCAGAACCCAGAGCGAAGCCGATCCGGCCCCCGGCCAGGGAACGGCTCTTGGACATGGTCTGGGTCACCAGCAGGTTCCCGTACTCCCGGACCAGAGGGGCGCAGCTCTCCGCGCCGAAGTCCACATAGGCCTCGTCCACCACGACCACCCGGCCCGGGTCCTTTTCCAGCAGCCGCCGGATATGGTCGACGGGGACCGTCATGCCCGTGGGGGCGTTGGGGTTGGCGATGACCACCGTGCCGGGGAAGTCCATGTAGTCCTCCACGTTCAGGGAGAAATCCTCCCCCAGGGGGACCCGCCGGGCCTCCAGGCCGAAGAGGGCCGCCTGGGCCTCGTAGAAGCCATAGGTGATGTCGGCGAAGGCGGCGGGTCTGTCCGTTCCGCAGAAGGCCCGGAAGGCGAAGGCCAGGATCTCGTCGGAGCCGTTGCCGGAAATCACGTTCTCCGGGCCCAGGCCGTACCGCTTGGCGATGGCCGCGTTCAGGGCGGCACAGGTGGGGTCGGAGTAGAGATAAAGCTTCTCCGCCTCCGCCCGGCTCAGGGCCTCCAGGACCCTGGGAGAGGGCGGGAAGGGGCTCTCGTTGGTGTTCAATTTGATGTACTGCTGGTCCCGGGGCTGCTCGCCGGGGGTGTAGGGGTCACAGCGCAGGGCCTCGGGGGATAAAAACCGGCTCATAAAATCGCCTCTTTCTGTTCAAGCAGCTTCTCCCGCCTCGTTCCGGTGTAGTCTTTGTCCTCCACCCGACCCACGGCGCGGAAGCCGCGCTTCTCATAATATCGGTTCAGACGTTCGTTGTCCTCGGCGCAGTCCAGGCGGAGGACCCGTTTTCCGAGGCTCCCGGCCAGGGCCTCCCACTCCTCCAGGAAGCGGTCCCCTGCCCCCCGGGCGTTCCGGGCCGTGACAAAATTGTGCAGGTAGACGGCGTCCTCCCGCTCCTCCCAGCCCCGGTCTTGAAAGGCCAGCACGCCGGCGGCAACGGTGCCCTCCGAGTCCTTCAGCACGTACAGACGCTTTTCCGCGATGGCGGCATGGTAATAGCTCTCCGGGAAAACCTCCCAGTAATCCTCCACGTTCCACTGCCGGATCCCAATTTCGTCCATCCATTGAATTCGCTTCCGGATCAGCGCAAAGACCGCCTCCGCGTCACTTCGCTCCGCCGGAAGGAAACGATATTCCCCGCCGCAAACACTTCCCATGGTCACTTCCCTTTCCGGCTCAGGGCGGACCGGGCGTGGCCCTCCAGGCCCTCCCGCCGGGCGAAGTCCGCCACGCGGTCCGCGCAGGCGTTCAGCGCCGACCGGTCATAGCACAGGAAGCTGGACCGCTTCATGAAATCATCCACCCCCAGGGGGCTGGAGAACCGGGCGGTGCCGGAGGTCGGCAGGGTGTGGTTGGGCCCGGCGAAGTAGTCCCCCAGGGCCTCCGGTGTGGAGCGGCCCAGGAAGACGCTCCCGGCGTTCTTGATCCGGGGCAGCAGGGCGAAGGGGTCGTCCACGCAGAGCTCCAGATGCTCCGGGGCGATGCGGTTCACCGCCTCCACGGCCTTGTCCAGGCTGTCCGTGACGATGATTTTCCCGTTGTCCTCAATGGACCGGCGGGCAATGTCTATCCGGGGAAGGGTCTCCAGCTGGGCCTCCACCTCGGCCTGGACGGCCTCCGCCAGCTCCCGGCTGTCCGTCACCAGCACGGCGGAGGACAGCACGTCGTGCTCCGCCTGGCTGAGGAGGTCCGCTGCCGCCCATTTGGGATTCGTCCTCCCGTCCGCCAGGACCAGAATCTCGCTGGGCCCGGCAATCATGTCGATGGCCACCCGGCCGAAGACCTTCCGCTTCGCCGTGGCCACGAAGACGCCGCCGGGGCCCACGATCTTGTCCACCCGGGGCACGGTCTCCGTGCCGTAGGCCAGGGCCGCCACGGCCTGGGCCCCGCCGATTTTGAAGACCTCCGTCACCTCCGCCAGCTCCGCCGCCATCAGGGCCTCGGGGCTGACGGACCCGTCGGGCCGGGGGGGCGTCACAATGACAATGTCCTGTACCCCGGCGATCCGGGCCGGGATGGCGTTCATCAAAATGGTGGAGGGAAAGGCCTCCGGGCTCCGGGGGACGCAGATGCCCACCGTTTCAATGGGGGTCCACCGCTGGCCCATGACGACGCCGGCCCGGTCCGTGAGGACGAAGTCGTTGTGCCGCTGCCGCTCATGGAAGCGCCGGATGTTCTCCGCCGCCTCCCGCAGCGTCTCCATGAAATACGGGTCCACGGCCTCCCGGGCGGCGTCGAACTCCTCCGCGCTCACCCTCAGGTCCGTAAGCTCCGCGCCGTCGAAGCGGCGGGTGCAGTCCCGGAGGGCGGCGTCCCCCCGCCGGCGGACGTCGGCGATGACCGCGTCCACGGCGGCGGACACGTCCTCCGACCCTTGGATGTCCCGGTTCAGAAAGTCCTCCGGGGAGAGGGCGTCAAAATCCAGAATTTTCATCATGTCCCCGTCACCTCCGTCAGCTTCTGGAGCAGGGTCTCGATCTCCCGGCGCTTGAACTGGAAGCTGGCCCGGTTGGCCACAAAGCGGGCGGAGATGGGCATGAAGGGCTTCAGCACCTTCAAATGGTTCTCCCGCAGGGTGGTCCCCGTCTCCACGATGTCCACGATCACGTCAGACAGGCCCAGCAGGGGGGCCAGCTCGATGGACCCGTTCAGCTTGATGATGTCGATGTCCCGGCCCTGGGCGGCGTAGTAGGCCTTCGCGATGTTCACGAACTTCGTCGCCACCCGGAGGGACCGGCCCGGGTCGTCGGTGAAGTCCTCGGGCCCCGCCACGCACATGCGGCATTTCCCCAGGCCCGTGTCCAGCAGCTCGTACACGTCCGCCCCGGACTCGGCCAGGATGTCCTTGCCCACGATGCCGATGTCCGCCGCGCCGTGCTCCACATAGATGGCCACGTCGCTGGGCTTCACCAGGAAGTAGCGGATGCCCGCGGCGGGGTTCTCCACCACCAGCTTCCGGCTCTCGTTGTAATCCTCGGCGCAGCCGTAGCCCGCGCCGGCCAGGAGGTTGTAGACCTTGTCCCCCAGGCGGCCCTTGGGCAGGGCCACGTTCAGCATGGTCCGCCCCTCCTCCGGGGGGACGTCCGCCAGACGGTCCAGCTCGTCCAGGTACAGGGCGAAACCGATGGCCCGGGCCCCGGGGCGGAACTGCCCCGCCAGGGGGTCGTACCGCCCGCCCTTGAGCACCGCCCGGGGCAGACCCGCCACGTACCCCTGCAATACCAGACCGTTGTAATACTCCATGTCGTTGACCAGGGACAGGTCCAGCCGCAACCGCTGTCCCTCCAAGGACCGGCACAGGGTCCCCAGCTCCTCCAGGGCCGCGCCCATGGCGGCGTTGAGGGCGATGGGCTCCGCCTGGGCCAGCACGTCCTCCCAGTCCCCCGCCAGACCGTCCAGGCGGCAGAGGGCGTCCGTGCCCTGGCGGGACAGGCCCGCCTCCTCCGCCGCCGCCCGCAGCTCGTGGAGGTTCCGGTCCCGGATGCAGCTCAGCAGCCGGGGCCGGGTGGCCTCCGGCGCGCCCACGGCGTCCAGCAGACCCGCCACGAAGCCCATGTGGCTGGCCTCCAGCACGAAGTCCCGCCCCGTCAGGGCCAGACTCTTCCCCGCCAGGGAAACCACCTGGGCGGTGATGGCGTCGTCCACCGCGCCCACGCACTCCAGGCCCATCTGGCTGATCTCCTGGAAGGTGTGGCTCTCCTGGCTGGGGCGGTAGACGTTCTCGGAGTAGTAGAACCGGCCGCAGCCCCCCTCCTCGAACTGGGCGTTCTTGGCGATGGAGAGGGTGACGTCCGGCTTCAGGGCCAGCAGCCGGCCGTCCAGGTCTGTAAAGGTGATGACCTGGTCACTGGTCAGAAAACGGCGGTTCTGCTGGTAGAGGCCGTACTCCTCGAAGCGGCCCATGCGGTACTGCCGGTAGCCCGCCTCCTCATAGAGCAGACGGAGCTGGAGGGACAGCCGCTCCTGGGGCCGAAGTATGTTCAGATCCAATTCCATGGGGTTCCTCCTTGTGGGGCGGCGCCCCATTGATGGAGTCCAGTTTACTCCTGTTTTTTAACAAAGTAAAGCGCTGATTCGGTAGTATGATAAATTCTCTCTTTTCCACAAACGGACGGGGCCGTCCGGCGGATTGTTTATACCATCTTTTCCGGTTTCACAGTCTCGTCGAACTCCTCCGCCGTCAGGAGGCCCAGGGAGAGGACCGCCTCTTTCAGGGTCGTGCCGTCGTGGAGGGCTTTTTTCGCGCACTCCGCCGCCTTTTCATAGCCGATCTTCGGCGTCAGGCAGGTCACCAGCATCAGCGAGTTGTTCAGGTTTTCCCCCATCTTTTCCACGTTGGGGACGATGCCCTCCACGCAGTGGGCGCGGAAGGAGTCCATGGCGTCCGCCAGCAGGTTGGCGGAGAGCTGGAAGTTATAGGCCGAAACAGGCAGGAAGACATTCAGCTGGAAATTCCCCTGGCTGGCGGCGAAGCCGATGGCCGCGTCGTTTCCCATGACCTGCACCGCCGCCATGGTGACGGCCTCGCACTGGGTGGGGTTCACCTTGCCGGGCATGATGGAGCTGCCGGGCTCGTTTTCCGGGATGCGGAGCTCCCCCATGCCGCAGCGGGGGCCGCTGGCCTGCCAGCGGATGTCGTTGGCGATTTTCATCAGGTTCGCCGCCAGGGCCTTCAGGGCCCCGTGGGCGAAGACCAGGGCGTCCTTGGAGGTCAGCGCGTGGAACTTGTTCCCGTCGGGCCGGAAGTCCAGGCCCGTCAGGGTCCGGAGCTCTTTGCAGACCATCTCGTCATAGCCCTTGGGGGCGTTGAGGCCCGTGCCCACGGCGGTGCCGCCGATGGCCAGACGGCTCAGCTCCTCCAGCGCCGCCCGGAGCATCCGGCAGGGGGCCTCCACCAGCTCCCGCCAGCCGGAGACCTCCTGGGCGAATTTCAGCGGCGTGGCGTCCTGCAAGTGGGTTCTGCCGATGCGGATCAGGTCCGGGTACGCCGCCTCCAGCTTTCCGAACGCCCCCGCCAGCCGCTCCGCCGCCGGAAGGACCCCATTGGCCACGCTCAGCGCCGCCGCGATGTGGAGGGCGGAGGGGTAGGTGTCGTTGGAGGACTGGGAGGCGTTCACGTGGTCGTTGGGGTGGAGAACCACGCCCCGGTCCGCCGCCAGATGGGCAATCACCTCGTTGACATTCATGTTGGTCTGGGTGCCGCTGCCCGTCTGCCAGACCACCAGGGGGAATTCCTCGTCCCACTTCCCCGCCCGGATCTCCTCACAGGCGGCGGCAATGGCGGAGGCCTGCTCCTCCGTCAGCTTGCCCACCTGGGCGTTGGCCCTGGCGCAGGCCTCTTTCAGGTAGGCGAAGGCGGTGATGATCTCCTTGGGCTGGCGCTGTCCGCCGATCTTGAAGTTCTCCAGGCTCCGCTGGGTCTGGGCGCCCCAATGACGCTCCGCCGGGACGGCGATCTCCCCCATGGTGTCGTGCTCAATGCGGGTATTGTTCATGGTAACCCCTCTTTTCTTTTTTCATGGCGCCTATTATACCCTCAGAAAACCCGAAAAGCAAGCCCGCCGCGAGATTTGCGGCGGGCTGTTTTCACTGCGTCAAAAGCACCAGATTCCGGTCCGTGATGAAGTTGGGCACGCTGTAGACCACGGCGACGGCGTCCAGGCCGTTCTCCTCCGCGTACCTGGCGGCGGAGTAGCGGTAATATCGGGGGTCCAGCAGGTGGACCTCCTCAAAGTGCAGGGTCAGGAAGGGGGCCATGGAATCCGCGTAGGAGTCACGGATCACCAGCAGCTTCCCCGACCCCTCGGGATTGCGGATGACGCACAGGGGCTGGTTGCCCCCGAGAAAGGCGGAGTACTTGTCCTTGGTCTGGAGCTTGTTCAGGTCGTACAGCGCGGCCCATTTCGGGGAACCGTCCCGCCAGGAGGTAACCTCGAAGCCCACGTCCGGCACCCAGAACTCGATGGCGTCCGACGGAAGCCAATGGATGCCGGACTGGGAATACAGCGTCCCCTGGAACTCGTCGGAGTGATACTCAATCCAAGGCTCAAACGCCTTCTGCTCCAGGACTTCCTCCCCACGGCCCAGAGCCTCCATCAGGGCGGCGTAGCCGTACCAGGCCCCCAGGGTGGTCCAGTGGTGGTCCGTGCGGTAGAAAATCTCCTCCCCGGCGTGATCGGTCAGCGGCGTCAGGAAGTCCACGGGCTCCACGCCCTCCAGCTCTCCGGCCCGGGCGATGAACGCCGCCTGATCCCAGCTCTCCGCCCCCTTGGGCAGACGGTCCCGGTGAATCTCCGCCGCCGAGGGAATGAGGCCCAGGTACACCGGAAGCTCCGTCCGCCCCGCCAAGCGGGACACGTAACTCAGGTTCTTCTCCTCCAGGCCGTCCTTGGGGGGCTCCACCTTGGCGATCAGCGCGTCGCCGCAGAGGTAGACGCCGTTGAACTCCCGCTTGCCCTGGAGCTGCTCCGTCCGGGCCTTGAGGCCCGTCCACTGGTCCCGGAGGGGAAACTGGTCCGCGAAATAGTCCTCCACCCCCTTGGTGAAGCTGCCGTCCCTCAGGGCCTCCCAGGAGAACTCCGGGAATCGGGCCAGGGTCCGGTTCTCCACGTCGGAGCGGTCCCGGTCCGGCAGGAGGACGTGCCACGCCAGCAGGCCCCCCAGGAAGAGGCAGAAGAAAGCCGCGAGAAAGCGGCTGTATCTCGTTGTCATCTCACCGCCTCCTTAAAACCGGAAGTACAGGAAGGGGTTGTAGCTGCCGTCCACCAGATAGGCGGTGGAGACGATCAGCCCCAGGGCCATCAGCACCGGGGTCAGGATTTTCCGGCCCCGTTCCGGGAGCTTTCCCCACAGGTCCGCGGCCAACGTGGTGGACCCCAGTACCAGCAGAAGCAGGACCACGGCCCAGCTCCGCAGCCGGTAGCCGTCCGGCCCGGACCACAGGGGTCCGCCGCCGAAGCAGACCTTGAGATACCGCCCGCAGACCCCCAGGTCCTCCATGGCAAAAATCCCCCAGCCCACGAAGACCACCGCCAGGGTGTAAACCCGCTTCACCCACACCGGCGTCCGGGTGAGGAGGTCCCGGAAGACAAAGCGCTCCAGAATGAGCCACAGGCCGAAGTACAGTCCCCAGAGGATGAAGTTCCAGCTGGCCCCGTGCCAGAAGCCGGTGCAGAACCAGACGATGAGCAGATTCCGAAGAGTCTTGACACTCCCGGCCCGGCTGCCCCCCAGGGGGAAGTACAGGTACTCCCGGAACCAGGAGGTCAAAGACATGTGCCACCGCCGCCAGAACTCTCCCACGGAGGTGGAGAGGTAGGGGTGGTCAAAGTTCTCGTTGAACCGGAAGCCCAAAATGCGCCCCAGGCCGATGGCCATGTCGGAGTAGCCGGAGAAGTCGAAGTAAATCTGGAAGCCGAAGGCGAAGAGCCCCGTCCAGCCCCCCGCCACCGTCAGCGCCCCGGAACTCTGGGAGGCCAGGCAGCTCTCCCACAACGCCCCGGCGGCATTGGCCAGCAGGACCTTTTTGGCGAGGCCCACGGTGAACCGGCAGGCCCCTTCCGCGAAGTCCTGAGACGTGACGGTCCGGCTCACCAGCTCCGCCGCCACGGTCTTGTATTTCACAATGGGACCGGCGATGAGTTGGGGAAACAGCGTCACGTAGGCCCCGAAGTCGATGACGTTCCGCTGAACCGGGGCGTCCCTGCGGTAGACGTCGATGGTGTAGCTCATGGTCTGGAAGGTGAAGAAGGAGATGCCCAGAGGCAGGGGCAGGCCCAGCCTGGGGATGGACACCCCCGGAATCAGGGACAGGTTCGCTGCCAGGAAGTCCCAATACTTGAAGAAGCCCAGAAGCAGCAGGTTGAACACCACGGACTGCCCCACGAACCACCGGGCCAGCCGGTCCCGCTGCCGGAACTTCTCCACCAGGAGGCCGTGGGTGTAGTCGATGAAGATGGAGAGGAACATAACCCCCACGTACACCGGCTCTCCCCAGCCGTAGAAAAAAAGGCTGGCCAAAAGCAGCACAAAATTACGCCGCCGAAGCGGCGTAAGAAAGTACAGCGCCAGCGTCAGCGGCAGATATCCGAACAAAAACGTCAGGCTGCTGAAAACCATGGCTTACCCCTTGTCGGATTGGAATTGGAGGCTGAACAGCTCCTCCAGCTCCCCCTGATGGGCCCCGGAGGCGATCAGCGCCGCGTAAGTCCCCTCCCGGAGCACCCTGGCGCTCTTCCAGGATTCCAGGCTCTCGGGGTACCAGGCCCCGCCGTCCACCTGGCTGTCAATCCGGGCCTGGAGAATTTCTGTGGCGGACTCCGCGTCCTCCTCCGTCTCTCCCTGAAACAGCACGATCTCGTTGACATCGGAGCTCATGGCCGGCACCTGGGCCACCAGCTGCCGGGTGGAAATTTCGCCCAAACCAGGGTAGTATTCCTCCAGCAGCTCCCCCTCGATGGCGGTCATATAGCCCTCTTCCCAGCCACACGTTTTCACCATTCCGGCGTACAAGCCGTTCAGGGACACGTCCGCTTTCTCCGCCGCTCCGTCGTTCTCCTTTCCGCCTCCGCAGCCGGAAGCCAGCAGCAGCAACGCCGCCAAAACCCATACCGCTTTCTTCTTCAAGTGGATCTCCTCCCGCCGTCCCGGCCCCGCCGGGAAAATTTTCTTTCTGTGTTCCTTGTTTTTATACAGGATTCGCGCTATAATTTCAACATCAAATCTGTAACATTCCGTAACAGTTCTCTCCTGCGGTTGTTACTTTCTGGAGGTCGACCATGTACAGTTTTCGAAACGACTACAGCGAAGGGGCCCACCCCAAGGTATTGAAGGCCCTCACCGAGACCAATCTGGAACAGACCCGGGGCTATGGCCTGGACCCCCGCTGCCGGAAGACGCGGGAGCTCATCCGCGAGCTCTGCGCCGCCCCGGAGGCGGACGTCCACTTCCTGGTGGGGGGCACCCAGACAAATCTGCTGGTGATTGAGTCCATGCTGAAGCCCTATGAGGCGGTGATCTCCGCCCACACGGGCCACGTCAACGTCCACGAGACCGGGGCCATCGAGGGCACGGGGCACAAGGTCATCGCCGTTCCCAGCCCCGACGGGAAGCTGACCCCCGTCATGATCGAGTCCGTCCCGGAGCTCCACAGCGACGAGCATCAGGTGAAGCCCGCCATGGCCTACGTCTCCAACACCACGGAGATCGGAACCGTCTACTCCAAAGCGGAGCTGACGGCCCTCCGGCAGTGCTGCGACAAGCACGGGCTGATCCTCTTCCTGGACGGCGCCCGGCTGGGCTCCGCCCTGGCCTGCGGGGACATGACCCTCCCGGACTACGCGGCCCTGGCGGACGTCTTCTACATCGGCGGCACGAAAAACGGCGCCCTCTTCGGCGAGGCCCTGGTCTTCGCCAGGCGGCGGCCGGACTTCCGCTGGCACATGAAGCGCCGGGGCGCCATGCTGGCCAAGGGCCGCCTCCTGGGCGTCCAGTTCCAGGCCCTGCTGGAGGACGGCGCCTACCTGGAAGCCGCCCGGCACGCCAATGCGCTGGCCCTCCGCCTCCGGGACGGGGTGGCCGCCCTGGGCTTCCCCCTGCCGGTGCCCTCCCCCTCCAACCAGCAGTTCCCCGTCCTGCCCAACGGGACCATCGCCCGGCTCCAGGACATGGGCTATGAATTCGAGGTGGACCACGCCGTGGACGCGGAACACACCATGATCCGTCTCGTCACCAGCTGGGCCACGCCGGAGCGGGCCGTGGAGGACTTCCTCCGGGACCTGGCCTCCTGCAAATAACCTCTTCCTGACGCGCCCCCTCCAGCAATGCCGGAGGGGGCGTTTCGCCGGGGGAGAGAAGGGCGGGCACACAGGTCCGCCCCTACTGAATGTGCTCCTCCGGAAAGTTGTCCAGAACTCGGAAGCCCATCTCCTCGGACGTGGCCAGGGGGTACTTGTAAATGGAGTCCGGGTCCTGAATGGGGCATATCCGCTTCTCCGGCTCCAAACGGAGAAAGGGCTTTCCGTCATCATCGTCGAAACAAGCTCCACTCTGTACGTCCCGCCCTGTGGGCAGGCCGTACTCCGTTTCACTTATTTCTCCTCTCCCCACCGCACCAGTGCGGCGGGGGCCCCAATTATTCACCGCGCGCCTGTCCTCTGACATGAAACATCACCTCAGAGACAGCATGCGCCGAAAAGCCGGAACTATAGCCGGAATTTAATGCAAATTCATCAGGCGGATGCCCGCCTCCTTGTCCCCGGCCACGATGATGTGGGCGTCGTCCCGGAAGCGGTAGTTGGGGTCCACCAGAGGAACCACCACATCGCCGCTCTTCACCCCCAGGATGTTCACATTGTACTTTTTGCGGACCTCCAGCTCCATGACCGTGCGGCCCTCCCACTCCTCCGGGATCTCCAGCTCGAAAATGGCGAACTTGGGCGTCAGCTCGAAGTAGTCGAAGACGTTCTCGGCGGAGAAGCGGATGGCCGCCCGGCGGGCCATGTCCATCTCCGTGTGGACCACGAAATCCGCCCCGATCTTCCGCAGAAACTTGATCTGCCGCTCCTGGTCCGCCCGGGCCACCACGAACCGGGCCCCCAGCTCCTTGAGGGCCGCCGTGGCCTCCAGGGAGCACTGGAAATCATCCCGGACGCAGACGAAGCAGATGTCGAAGTTCCGCACGCCCAGGGACTCCAGCACCCGCTCGTCCTGGCAGTCCCCCACGCAGGCGGCGGTGGCCATGGACGCCACCTTCGCCACCTTCTCCTCGTCCTTGTCCAGCACCATGACCTCGTTCCCCAGCTCCAGCAGGTACCGGGTCAAATGCCGCCCGAAGCGGCCCAGGCCGATAACCAAAAAGGATTTCATTCCCCGTCCTCCCTCTCTCAACCGATCAGAATCTTCTCGGGCACATAGCGCAGGCCGTTCACCCGTCCCTTCGTCACCGCCATGGCCACGGACATGCTGCCCACCCGCCCGGCGAACATCATCAGAATCACCGCCCACTTGGAGAGCGTGGGCAGGGACGGCGTCAGGTTCCGGCTCAGGCCCACGGTGCTCATGGCGGAAAAGGTCTCATACAGCGCGTCCGTCAGTCCCGCGCCCTGGACGCACAGCACCATGCAGCCGCACACGGCGCCCATCATGTAGATGCTGGCAGTGGAATACGCCTTGTGGATGTCCCCGTCGTCCAAGCGGCGGCGGAAGGCGTTCACGTCGTCCTGCCGCCAGATGCGGGCCCGGACGCCCAGAATCAGCACCGCGAAGGTGTTCACCTTCACACCGCCTCCGGTGGAGCCGGAGGCCGCGCCCACGAACATCAAAACCAGCATCAGCAGCACGCCCCCCTGGCTCAGGGCGGTCTGGTCCACCGAGGCGAAGCCCGCCGTCCGGGCCGTCACCGACTGGAAGCACGCCATCAGCACCCGGGCGGGGCCGCCCGCCCCGGCAAAGGCGTGGTCCGCCTCCAGAAACCAGAAGGCGATTCCGCCCCCGGCGAAGAGGAGCAGCGTCACGGTGAAAGCCATCTTGGAATGGAGACGCCAGCGGCGGAAATGCCGCCCGTGGGTCAGGATGTCGTCCCACACCAGGAAGCCCAGGCCCCCGCAGATGATGAGGGCCATCAGCACGATATTCAAAAGGGGCTCCCCCGCCTCCGTGGTGATGGAGGCCCCGGTGCCCAGAAGATCGAAGCCCGCGTTGCAGAAGGCGGAAACGGCGTGAAAGACGGCCATCCAGATTCCCCTCCCCAGGCCGTACCGGGGGCAGAACCAGAGGGCCAGCAGCGCCGCCCCCAGGCCCTCACACAAGAATGTCACCAGCAGGGCCCGCCGGGCCAAGCGGACAACGCCGCCCAGCTGCAAAGCCCCCACGCTGTCCTGAAGCAACGCCCGGCGGCGCAGGCCCACCCGCCGGCGGACCAGCAGCGCCGCCGGAAGGGAGGCCGTCACAAAGCCCAGGCCCCCGATCTGAATCAGCAGCAGCAGAACCAGCTGGCCGAAAGCGCTGAACCGGGTGGCGGTGTCGTACACCGTCAGCCCCGTGACGCAGGAGGCGGAAGCCGCCGTGAAGACGGCGTTGGTCCAGGGGATACCCTCCCCGCTCCGGGAGGCGGCGGGCAGGGACAGAAGACAGGCCCCCGCCAGAATCAGCAGGGCGAAGCCCAGGGCCAGAGTCTGAACAGCATTGGGACGTCGCATAAGGAGCAATCCTCCTGAAATATGGTTTCCACTGCTATTATACCCCGATTTTTTCCATTTGCAAGTGGGACGCGGCCCTGTGTCAGGCCAGCAGGAGCAGCCGCCTCAGGAATTCCACGCCCCGGGGCAGCACCGCCTCGTCGTCAAAGCAGAATTCCGGCGAGTGGAGCTCCGCCGTGTTCCCCACGCCCAGCAGGAAGAACAGGCCCGGGACCCGGCGCTGGTAGAAGGAAAAGTCCTCCGCCGTCAGCGTGGGGGCCTCCAGGAGCAGGGGGGCGTGTTCCCCCAGTCCGGCCCGGACCGTCTCGTAGAGCCCCTCGTGGTTCCAGACCGCCGGGTAGCCCTCGTTCAGATGGACCTCCACGCCGCAGCCGGTCTCACGGCCGATGTCCCGGCCGATCTCCTCCAGCCGCCCGCGGCAGAGGGCCTGCGTCTCATCCCGGAAGGTGCGCAGGCTCCCCTCCAGCACCGTCTTTCCGCTGACAGCGTTGCGCACCGTGCCGGAGGTCATCTTTCCGAAGCGCAGCACCGCCGGCTCCTCCCCCGGCAGGGTCTTCATCATCTCATAGGCCCGGAGGAGGTACTCCGCCCCCGCCGCCAGGGCGTCGACGCCTTCGGACGCCCGGCCGATGTGGACGCTTTTGCCGGTGAGGGTCACCGTCACCTCGTTGGACCGGGCCATGATGGGGCCGGGGCGGCAGTGGATCCGGCCCTGCTCCAGCTTGGGCCACAGGTGCATGGCGAAGACCCGGGCGGCCCGGTACTTCTCCAGGATGCCGGTGTCACAGAGCTTTTCCGCGCCGCCGGTGGTCTCCTCCGAGGGCTGGAAGAGGAAGAGGACGTTCCGGGGCAGCTCCGTGCGGTGGGCGGCGGCGTAGGACGCCAGGGCCAGGGTCATGGCGGTGTTCCCGTCGTGTCCGCAGGCGTGCATGACCCCCGTGTGCCCCGAGGCGTAGGCGAGGCCGGTGGACTCGGAAATGGGCAGCGCGTCCATGTCCGCCCGGAAGGCCACGGTCTCCGGCTTCCCCGCGTCCAGAAAGGCGCAGACGCTGGAGGGAATGGGGGAAAAGGCCTCCAGCTCGAAGCTGGCCAGGGCGGAGTGGACATAGGCGCAGGTCTCCGGCAGGTGGTCGTCCAGCTCGGGGATGCGGTGCAGGGCGCGGCGGTATTCAACAACGGACAGCATGGCGTTGCCTCCTTCAGCTTTTCAAAATTTATTCAGCGTACCCAATATAGCATGTTCCGACGGCGGGAGGCAAGAGCGGGAAGTGTTTTTGTCTGTTTTTACAAGAATTTTTTGCGGCTTTCCCCTTGCAACCGGGTTGGGAAGATGATATGATAACAGCACAAAATGGAGATAGAGGCGCGGAGACGATGAACTCGCGGGAGCCGGCAGGCTGGGAACGCGGGAGAGGCAGCTCCGCCGAATTTTCCGCCCAGGCGTGGGCGGGAGATGGGCCCGGGGGAAAGACCTCCGGGACTGTCCGCGGCCCGAAGCCGCGGGGGCGCTATCCGCTTACAGAACCGCCGTTTCCGGCGGGGAGCCTGTCGGTAGGAGCGCGGCCTCTACCGGCTTTTTTATATCGACCGGCATCACCCGATCATACAAACATCTGGAGGGCATTCAAATGAAATTCAACAATCCCACCGGCTCCATCGTCGCCATGATCACCCCCTTCCATGAGGACGGAAGCGTCAACTTCGACGCCCTCACCCGCCTCCTGGAGCGGCAGATCGCCGCCGGGACCGACGGCATCCTCATCCTGGGCACCACCGGCGAATACCCCACCATGAGCCACGAGGAGGACGCCTCCGTGGTGGCGCACACCATCAAGGTGGTAAATGGCCGGGTCCCCGTCATCGTGGGCAGCGGCTCCAACTGCACCTCCACCCAGGTCGAAAAGAGCATCCAATACCAGGATATGGGGGCCGACGCCCTGCTGCTCATCGCCCCCTACTACAACAAGGCCAACCCGGAGGGCATGGTCCGCCACTTCGCCGAGACGGCGGACAAGGTGACGATCCCCTGCCTCCTCTACAATGTGCCGGGACGTACGGGGTGTTCCATCCCCGTGTCCGTGGTGGAGAAGCTCAGCAGGCATCCCCGGATTTCCGGCATCAAGGAGGCCAGCGGGGACATGTCCTACGCCATGAAGATCGCCCATTGCGTGGGGCCGGACTTCGCCCTCTACTCCGGCAACGACGACATCACCCTGCCCCTGATGAGCATCGGCGGAAGCGGCGTGATCTCCGTCTTCGCCAACGTCTGCCCGGACGTGTGCCATGAAATCGTGGCGGACTACGCCGGGGGGAACCAGACCCGGGCCCTGGAGACCCACCTGAAATATCTGAGGCTGATGAACGACCTCTTCATCGAGGTGAACCCCATCCCCGTCAAGGCCGCCATGAACCTGCTGGGCCTGGACGCGGGCCCCCTGCGTCTGCCCCTGTGCGAGATGAGCGAAGAGCACCTCTCCGCCCTCCGGGACGCCATGAGGGAGGTGGGGCTGCTGTGAGGTACATCCTGATCGGCCGGGGCAAAATGGGCACCCTGATCCGGGAGACCGCCCAGGCCGCCGGAGACGAAATCCAGGCCTCCTTCGACATCAACGACATCGACCGGCTGGGAAGCCTGGGGAAGGTGGCCGACGTGGTCATCGACTTCTCCCGCCCCGGCGCTCTGCCGGAAATCGCCTCCTATGTCCGCCGGACCGGGACGCCCCTCCTCTCCGGCACCACGGGCCTCGGCCCCGAGGAGCGCGCACTGCTGGAGAGCCTGGGGACCTGCGCCCCGGTGCTGTGGAGCGCCAACTACTCCCTGGGGGTGGCGGTGCTGGTCCGGGCCCTGCGGGAGGTGTCCGGCGTGCTGAAGCCGGACTTCGACATCGAGCTGACGGAGACCCACCACAACCAGAAGGAGGACGCCCCCAGCGGCACCGCCAAGCTGCTGCTGGAGGCCATCGACCCCGCCCACGCCCTGACTCCGGTCTACGGCCGGGAGGGAAACACCGGGAAGCGGCGGAAGGATGAGATCGGCGTCCACGCCCTCCGGGGCGGCACGGTGGCGGGAACCCACACCGTCCACTTCTTCGGCCCCGACGAGGAGCTGGAGTTCACCCACCGGGCGACCAGCCGCCAGATCTTCGTCAACGGCGCGCTGCACATGGCCCGCCTGCTGCCCGGTAAGCCCAACGGGGTTTACGATTTGCAGAAAATTCTGTTTGGAGAGTGACGCCTATGAACGCGCAGGAAATCATCGACTATATCGCGAACTCGGAAAAGAAAACCCCGGTGAAGCTCTATGTCAATCTGACGGAGGACGTGGACTTCGGCTCCGCCAAGGTCTACGGCACACGCCTGAGCCAGACTGTTTTCGGCGACTGGGAGGAGCTCCGCCCCATCCTGGAAGCCAACGCGGACAAAATCGTGGACATGGTGGTGGAAAACGACCGCCGGAACTCCGGCGTGCCCCTGCTGGACCTGAAGGGCGTGAAGGCCCGGATTGAGCCCGGCGCGATCATCCGGGAAAAGGTGGAGATCGGCGAGGGAGCCGTCATCATGATGGGGGCGGTCATCAATATCGGGGCCGTGGTGGGTCCGGGCACCATGATCGACATGGGGGCCGTGCTGGGAGGCCGGGCCATGGTGGGCGCCCGGTGCCACATCGGCGCGGGGGCCGTCCTGGCCGGCGTGGTGGAGCCCGCCTCCGCCACCCCCGTCATTGTGGAGGACGGCGTGCTGGTGGGAGCCAACGCCGTGGTCATCGAGGGGGTCCATATCGGCAAAAACGCCGTGGTGGCCGCCGGGGCCGTGGTGATTGAGGACGTGCCGGACAACGCCGTGGTGGCCGGAAGCCCCGCCCGGGTCATCAAGATGAAAGATGAAAAGACCGAGGGCAAGACCGCTCTGGTGGACGCGCTCCGCAAACTTTAAGGCACAGAGAAACCGCCTGGGAATTCCCAGGCGGTTTTTCTCAAGATGGATTTCACCACAAAGATGAAATCCTCCCGACAAACCGGAAGCTGTCTTATGCGTCTGTTAGAGTGATTGCCGCTTCCTGAATGTAATCACAAATGCTCCTTTAACCTGCATGGATGTCGCCATGTAATCGTATGTCACAAGTTCCCATCCATCAGCAGCCCGTTCATTGATTAACTGGTCTAACACCGTTACATCGTTTACGTCTGCTTTGTCGGAAAACCACTTAGTCCCTACCGTCAAGATTTCGGTTTTATAAGTGTACATGATTTGTTCCTCCCTGTTGCTAATCAGAATTTAATTTTACAAAATCCGATTTGTCGAATCAACACGAGACAAGCGTAGTGGTTCGCTGAAGTCCCTCTTTATACGTTACACCTCACCACACCAGCGTGGCGAAATAATCCTCCAGCGTCTCCGCCCGGCGGATGAGGTCCACGCTTCCGTCCTCCCGGAGGAGCAGCTCCGCCGAGCGGAGCTTGCCGTTGTAGTTGTAGCCCATGGAAAACCCGTGGGCCCCGGCGTCGTGGATCACCAGCAGGTCCCCCATGTCCACCTTGGGCAGCATCCGGTCCACGGCGAATTTGTCGTTGTTCTCGCAGAGGCTCCCCGCCACGTCGTACTTGTGGTCGCAGGGGGCGTCCTCCTTCCCCATCACCGTGATGTGATGGTAGGCCCCGTACATGGCCGGGCGCATCAGGTTGCAGGCGCAGGCGTCCACGCCGATATATTCCTTATGGATGTGCTTTTCGTGGATGGCCCGGGTGACCAGATGGCCGTAGGGGGCCAGCATGTAGCGCCCCAGCTCCGTGTACAGGGCCGCGTCCCCCATGCCGGCGGGGACCAGAATCTCCTCATAGGCCTTCCGCACGCCCTCGCCGATGACGGCGATGTCGTTCTCCGGCTCCTCCGGGCGGTAGGGCACGCCCACGCCGCCGGAGAGGTTGATGAAGGTGATATGGCACCCGGTCTCCTCCCGGAGCTCCGCCGCCAGCTGGAAGAGGATGCGGGCCAGGGCGGGGTAATAGTCGTTGGACAAGGTATTGGAGGCCAGGAAGGCGTGGATGCCGAATTCCTTCACGCCCAGGTCCCGCAAACGCCGGAACGCCTCCGTCAGCTGGGGGCGGGTCATGCCGTACTTCGCGTCGCCGGGGGTATCCATCACCTGGACGCCGTCCCGGCTCTCTCCCAGGGTGAAGACTCCGCCGGGGTTGTAACGGCAGCAGATTTTTTCCGGCACCTTCCCCAGGGCGTTCACCAGGGTGTCGATCAGGGTGATGTCGTCCAGGTTGATGATGCCCCCCAGGCGGTACGCGGCCTGGAACTCCTCTTCCGTGGTGTTGTTGGAGGAGAACATGATCCCCGCCTCCCCGGTGACGCCGCAGCGCTCCGCCAGAGCCAGCTCCGCCAGAGAGGAGCAGTCGCAGCCGCAGCCCTCCTCGTGGAGAACCTTCAAAATGGCGGGCGTCGGCGTGGCCTTCACGGCGAAGTACTCCCGGAAGCCGGGGTTCCAGGCGAAGGCGGCCTTCAGCCGCCGGGCGTTCTCCCGGATGCCCCTCTCGTCGTAGATGTGGAAGGGGGTGGGATATTGGGCGGCGACGGCCTCCAGCTTTTCTTTCGTGACAAAGGGTGTTTTCATAAAACGACCTCGCATCTTTTGTAATCTGATTTTCCCATTGTAGCCGCCTCCTTCCCGCCCTGTCAAGGGCTTTTCCAAAATCCCATCGGTATTCTTCGCAAAAAACAACCCTTGCGTTCCGCCGCCTCCGGCGGTACAATGGAGGGGACAACATCCGCCCCCGGGGCGGAGGACGGAGGTATGGATATGAAAACAATCGTTGTGAACGCCGTGGGCGAGCAGTGCCCCATTCCGGTGGTGAAGGCCACCCGGGCCCTGCGGGAGATGACCGAGCCGGGAATCCTGGAGGTCCACGTGGACAATGAGATCGCCGTGCAGAACCTGACCCGGATGGCCTCCGGGCACAAGCTGGCGGCGAGGTCCGAGAAGCTGGGAGAAAAGGAGTTCGTGGTCACCATGGAGGTGACGGACCCCGCCGGGGAGGCCCCCCTGGAGGAACCGCCCCTGACCTGCGCCCCGGACCAGCGGGGGAACCTTGTCGTGGCGGTGGATACCGCCGTCATGGGCCGGGGCTCCGATGAGCTGGGGAAGGCGCTGATGAAGGGCTTCCTCTTCGCCGTGGGCCAGCTGCCGGAGCTGCCGAAGACCATGCTCTTCTACAACGGCGGGGCCCGCCTCACCTGCCGGGGCTCCGACTCCCTGGAGGACCTGAAAAACCTGGAGGCCCAGGGGGTGGAGATCCTCACCTGCGGCACCTGCCTGAATCACTACGGACTGACGGAGGCCCTGGCGGTGGGGAGCGTCACCAACATGTATTCCATTGTGGAGAAGCTGGCGGGAGCGGGCAAGGTGGTCAAGCCGTGATCTACCTGGACAACGCCGCCACCACCCGGACCAAGCCCCCCGCCGTGGCCCGGGCTGTTCTGGAGGCCCTGTCCTCCTACGGCAACTGCGGCCGGGGGGGACACGAGGGGGCCCTGTCGGCGGCCCGGACCATCTACGAGACCCGGGAGAAGCTGGCCGCCCTGCTGGGCTGCCCCCGGGCGGACCACGTCTGCTTCACCCAGAACTCCACCCAGGCCCTGAACATCGCCATCAGCGGCCTGCTGGGCCCGGGGGACCACATCATTTCCACGGACCTGGAGCACAACTCCGTCCTCCGGCCCCTGTACCGCCTCCGGGACGCGGGGGCGGCGGTGGACTTCGTCCCGGCGGACAGGCGCGGGCGGCTGGACTACGGCGGGTTTGAGCGCCTCCTCCGTCCGGAGACAAAGGCCGTAGTCTGCACCCACGCCTCCAACCTGACGGGGGACGCGGTGGACATCCAGCGGGTGGGAAACTTCGCCGGGGAGCACGGCCTGCTCTTCATTCTGGACGCCTCCCAGACGGCGGGGGTCCTTCCTATCAACATGGGGGCAATGGGTGTCAGCGCCCTCTGCTTTACAGGCCACAAGAGCCTCCTGGGCCCCCAGGGCACCGGGGGACTGTGCCTCCGGGAGGGACTGGAGGTTCGGCCCTTCGCCGTGGGGGGCACCGGGGTTCAGAGCTACTCCGAGACCCAGCCCGCCGAGTACCCCACCCGCCTGGAGGCGGGGACCCTCAACGGCCACGGTCTGGCGGGGCTCAACGCCGCCCTGGACTTTCTGAACGAGACCGGTGTCGAGGCCGTCCACGCCCGGGAAGACGCCCTGGCCCGCCGGTTTTATGAGGCAATCCGGGACCTTCCGGGGGTGACGGTCTACGGTGACTTTGACGCCCCCGTCCGGGCCCCCATTGTGACGCTGAACATCGGAACTCTGGACTCCGCCCAGGTCTCCGACGAGCTGGCGGAGCGCTTCGGCATCGCCACCCGCCCGGGGGCCCACTGCGCCCCCCGGCTCCACCGCGCCCTGGGGACGGAGGACCAGGGGGCCGTCCGGTTCTCCTGGTCGTACTTCAACACGGAGGAGGAGACGGACCAAGCCGCGGAGGCGGTCCGCGTCCTGGCCCAGGAGGCGGCGGAGGCATGAGGGAGCGAACGGAGAAATGCGTGGTCACCTTCCGCACCACGGCGGGAGCCATGGCCATGGAGGCCGCCTGCAAAGGGTCTGGCCTTCCGGGCCGTCTGATTCCGGTGCCCCGGAGCGTCACCGCCGGCTGCGGCCTGTGCTGGGCCGCGCCGCCGGACAGCCGGGAGGCCCTGGAGGAACTGGTGATGAAAAAACACTTGGATGTGGACGGAATTTATGCTATCATCCTCTGAGAGGTGATGCTGTATGGCCAACATCTGCGAGGACTGCGTCTCGTATGACTACGACGAGGAGCTGGAGTCCTTTGTCTGCACCATGGACCTGGACGAGGACGAGATGGAGCGCTTTTTGAAGGGGACCAACACCGCCTGCCCCTTCTACCGCCCCGGCGGGGACTACAAGACGGCGGCGAGGCAGTGAGGGAGGACGTCATGGAGCTGGTGGATTTATACGATGAAAACCGCCTCCCCCTGGGGAGGACGGCGGAGCGGAGCGCCAGAAAGGGCCCCGGCGAGTACCGGATGGTGGTCCATGTCTGCGTCTTCGACAGCCGGGGGCGGCTGCTGATTCAGCGGCGGACGCCGGAAAAGGTCATTTTCCCGAATCTCTGGGACGTGTCCGTGGGCGGCGGCGTGGACGCCGGGGAGGACAGCCGCCGGGGGGCGGAGCGGGAGTTTCGGGAGGAGCTGGGTTATCCCCTGGACCTCAGCGGCCTCCGACCCTCGGTGACGGTGAACTTCGACGGCGGCTTTGACGACTTCTACATCCTCATCCGGGACCTCCGGTTGGAGGAGCTGACCCTCCAGAGGGAGGAAGTCCGGGATGTCCGCTGGGCGTCTCTGGAGGAGGTCCTGGGCATGCTGCGGCAGGGGACCTTCATCCCCTATCCGGAGAGCTTTCTCCGGTTCCTCTTCGACATGCGGGACCGGTTCGGCTTCCCCACCAAATAGACGCGAAAACCGGAAGGGAAATTCCCTTCCGGTTTTTCTTCACTCTTGTTCTCCGTACTCCGCCCTCCAGGCCTCCAGCTCCGCCTCGTCCTTGTCGTCCAGGGCGTGGAGGCCGCTGCGGCCCTCCATGTGGTGGGTCAGCTCATGGGACAGGGTCTGGCGGAGCTCCGCCCGCCAGTCCTCCTCCGTCCACTCCTCCCGCTCCGCCGCCGCGGCGAAGGAGCCGTAGTACAGATTGATATACCGGCCCAGCAGGTCCTCGTGGTACTCCCCCATGATATACAGCTCCGCCTGGGGGAACTCCGGGTCCGGCAGGGCGTCCTCCACCAGATGGACGCCGCCGTTGAGACCCTCGAACAGGGCCTCCGGGAAGGCCTCCGCCAGCTCGTCCAGCAGGTCCCCCGCCTGATCGAACGTCAGGACCATGGTCCCTCCAGAATGGCGGACTCCAGCTCCTCCATGGTGTCCGCCAGCCGGTCCGCCCCGGCCTCCTCCAGAGAGGCCCGGGGCCGGAAGCCCCAGGTGACGCCGCAGGCCTTCAGCCCGGCGTTGTGCCCGGTTTTGATGTCCGTGGCGCTGTCCCCCACGAAGAGGGTGTCCTCCGGCCGGGCGCCCAGCTCCCCCATGATGTTGTGGATGCCCGTGGGGTCCGGCTTCACGGGCACGCCGTCCACCTTCCCCCGGACCAGATCGAAGAGGCCCGGCAGGTAGTGGTCGATGATCTCCCGGCTGAAGCCGTCCGCCTTGTTGGAGTAGACGGCCATCTGAACCCCGGCGTTCCTCAGCCGCCCCAGCAGCTCCGGGACGCCGGGATAGGGCCTGGTGGCGTCCATGTTGTGCTGCCCGTAGTACTCGCTGAACTGGGAGAGGGAGTTCATCAAAATCAGGGGGCTCTGGCAGTCCTCGGGGGAGAACCGGGAAACCAGATTGGGAATGCCGTGGCCCACCATGGCCTTGAACGCCTCCGCCGAGTGCTCCGGCCAGCCGTTGCGGCGGCAGACCCAGTTCCCGGCGGCGGCCAGATCCTCGATGGTGTCCAGCAGGGTCCCGTCCAGGTCGAAAATCACGGTATGATACATACGCACCTCATAATCAATCTTCGGTATGGTGAAGGGGTTCTTTTTGATGATTCCAATTGAATATTCTAACAAGCCCCCTTCCCCTTTGCAAGTGACGAAGGGACTGAAAGCCAAGGCTTACGGCGGCGGCTTTTCAGCATATCTGGCAAAAAGGGTTGGGAAACAATTCCGCCGGCCTTGACTTTTCCCCCCAAAGCGTGGATAATGGCAATATCTCACCACCAAAACCCGCCGGGGCTTTCCCGGCTTGACACGGAGGTTCTTCTATGGCGACCGACAGCCGTTTTTTTGAGGACATGGAGGCCCGCATTCCCAAGGGCTCCGTCCGCACCCGCTTCGCCCCCTCCCCCACGGGCTACATGCACGTGGGCAATCTCCGCACCGCCCTGTACACCTGGCTCATCGCCCGGCACCACCACGGCACCTTCATCCTCCGCATTGAGGACACGGACCAGGGCCGTCTGGTGGAGGGCGCCACGGACGTCATCTACCGCACCATGGCGGAGTGCGGCCTGACCCACGACGAGGGCCCCGACGTGGGCGGCCCCACGGGACCCTACATCCAGTCGGAGCGGCGGGACCTCTACGGGAAGTACGCGAAGCTCCTGGTGGAAAAGGGCGCGGCCTACTACTGCTTCTGCGAGAAAACCGAGTCCGAGGAGGACAGCGGAAACTTTGACCGGGCGGCGGACCCCTGCCGGGATCTCTCCCAGGAGGAAATCGACGCCAACCTCATGGCGGGCATGCCCTACGTCATCCGCCAGCGCATCCCCCAGGAGGGGACCACCACCTTCCACGACGTGAGCTTCGGCGACATCACCGTGGAGAACAAGACCCTGGACGATCAGGTTCTCCTGAAGCGGGACGGCCTGCCCACCTACAACTTCGCCAACGTGGTGGACGACCACCTGATGGGCATCACCCACGTGGTCCGGGGCAGCGAATACCTCTCCTCCGCCCCGAAATACAATCTCCTGTACGAGGCTTTCGGCTGGGACATCCCCACCTACGTCCACTGCTCCCCCGTCATGCGGGACCAGCACAACAAGATGAGCAAGCGCCACGGGGACCCCTCCTATGAGGACCTGATCGCCCAGGGCTACCTGACCCCCGCCGTGCTGAACTACGTGGCATTGCTTGGCTGGGCCCCCAAGGGGGAGCGCAGCGAGCAGGAGATTTTCTCCCTGGAGGAGCTGGTGGAGGCCTTTGACATCGCGGGCATCTCCAAATCCCCCGCCATCTTCGACATCGACAAGCTGACCTATTTCAACGCCCAGTATCTGCGGGCCATGTCTCCCGAGGACTTCGCCAAAACCGCCGGGCCCTACATCCGGCAGACGGTGAAGAACCCCGCCATCGACCCGGCGGCGGTGGCCGCCCTGCTCCAGGCCCGGTGCGAGAAGCTGACGGACATCCCGGAGAAGGTGGACTTCTTCGACGCGCTGCCCGACTACGACACGGCTCTCTTCACCAACAAGAAATCCAAGACCGACAGCGAGGTCTCCAAACGGATGCTGGAGGCCGCCGTCCCCGCCCTGGAGGCCCTGGCGGACTGGACCCAGGATTCCGTCCACGACTGCCTCATCGGCCTTGCGGAGCGTCTTGGCGTGAAGAACGCCACGCTGATGTGGCCCGTACGCATCGCGGCGGCGGGCCGGCAGGTGACCCCCGGCGGCGCCGTGGAGATCTGCCACATCCTGGGTAAAGAGGAGACCCTCCGCCGCCTCCGTTCCGGCCTTGAAAAGCTGAGCGCCTGACAGGGAGACATTTTCCATGATCAATTATCCATTATCAATTCAAAAAAGGACTGGTTTTATCACATGAGCAAGCTCACCATCCCCCAGGGCTACAAAATGCCCCTGAGCAACAACGAGCTCCAGCGGGCCATCGAGCTCATCCACGAGGATTTCCAGCGGAACCTCACCCTCAGGCTGAACCTCCACCGGGTCTCCGCCCCCCTGTTCGTGGACGGGCGCACCGGACTGAACGACGACCTCAACGGCGTGGAGCGCCCCGTCTCCTTCGACATCCCCGACGTGGGCACCGAGGGGCAGGTGGTCCACTCCCTGGCCAAGTGGAAGCGTCTGGCCCTGAAGCGCTATGAGTTTCCCCAGGGAATGGGCCTTTTCACCGACATGAACGCCATCCGCCGGGACGAAATCGTGGACAATCTCCACTCCATCTACGTGGACCAGTGGGACTGGGAGAAGCACATCGGTCAGAAGGATCGGAATACCCAGTACCTGAAAGACACGGTCCGGGACATCGTGGGGGCCCTGTGCGACACCGCCTCGGTGCTCCGGAACCACTTCCCCGCCCTCGGCTTCCGGCCCGACCGGGACGTGTATTTCATCACCACCCAGGAGCTGGAGGACCGCTATCCGAACCTGGAGCCCGCTGACCGGGAGACGGAGGTCTGCCGGAAGCACCGGACGGTCTTCCTCATGCAGATCGGCAGGACCCTGAAATCCGGCCGGCGCCACGACGGCCGGGCCCCGGACTACGACGACTGGGAGCTCAACGGGGACATCCTCATGTGGAACCCCACCCTCCAGCGGGCCTTCGAGGTCTCCTCCATGGGCATCCGGGTGGACGCGGCCGCCATGGACCGCCAGCTCACCGCCGCCGGGTGCGATGAGCGGCGGAAGCTGCCCTTCCACCAGATGCTGCTGAACGGGGAGCTGCCCCAGTCCATCGGCGGCGGCATCGGCATGAGCCGGGTGTGCATGCTGCTCCTGGGGGCCTGCCACATCGGCGAGGTCCAGGCCAGCCTCTGGGACAGGGAGACCCTGGAGGGCTGCGAACAGGCGGGCATTACATTGCTGTAAAACTCACAGAGTAAAATCAGGGAGGCCGTCTCACGACGGCCTCCCTCTTCTCTTGATATCGGGGCGCTTACAGCTCACAGAGCTTCAGCAGGTCCTCCCAGTTGCGGTCGACCTCCTTCTGAACCTCCTCCACCATCCACTCGTTTCCGGGCTGGAACATGTGGGCGAAGCGGCCCTGGGGCCTCAGATACTCCTCCACCGGGAGCTTGTTCTTGGGCTTGTAGCTGAGGATGTATTTTCCCTCCACCACCTCGTAGAGGGGCCACACGCAGGTCTCGACGGCCAGCTTCGTGATCTCCATCAGCTTCTCGCTGGGATACCGCCAGCCTCTCGGGCAGGGGGCCATGACGTTCAAAAACGCCGCGCCGGGGGTGTAGATGGCCCTGCGGGCCTTCTCGGAGATGTCCTTGAAGTTCCCGATGAACGTGGTCTGGGCCACATAGGGAATCCCGTGGGCCACCATGATGCGGGTCAGGTTCTTCTTCTGCTGGGGCTTGCCGGGGACCACCTTGCCCACCGGGGTGGTGGTGGTGTCCGCGAAGTGGGGGGTGGAGCTGGAGCGCTGGATCCCCGTGTTCATGTAGGCCTCGTTGTCATAGCAGACATAGACCAGATCGTGCCCCCGCTCCATGGCGCCGGAGAGGCTCTGGAAGCCGATGTCATAGGTTCCCCCGTCTCCGCCGAAAGCGATGAATTTGTAGCTGGCGTCAATTTTTCCCCGCTTTTTCATGGCCCGGTAGGCGGTTTCCACGCCGGAAAGGGTGGCGGCGGCGTTCTCAAAGGCGTTGTGGATGAAGCTGTCCTTGTAGGACGTATAGGGGTACATGAAGGAGGAGACCTCCAGGCAGCTGGTGGCGGAGCAGACCACGGCGTGGTCCTCCGGGTCCAGGGCCCGGAGCACCGTCCGCACCGCGATGGGACAGCCGCAGCCCGCGCACATCCGATGCCCGCCGGCGAAGCGGTCTTCCTTCATGACGTTTTCTTTCAGATTGTAGGCCATTTTGACGGTTCCCTCCTTACTCGCGCACGTCCAGGTAACGGCAGGTTTCGCCCACGTCCCCGGTTTGGGCAATCTTCTCCAGATCGGCGAAGACCTTCTGGATGCTCTCCACACGGACGTCCCGGCCTCCCAGGCCGTAGATGTAACTGATGCCCCTGGGGCCGGAGACGCCGTTTGCGTACAGCCCCGCGCAGGTCTCCGCGAAGATGGGCCCGCAGTGGGCGTTGAAGCTGTCGTCCTTGTCCATGGCGGCGAAGGCTTTCACGTGCCTCAGGGCCTGGGCGATTTCCTCCGCCGGGAAGGGGCGGAAGCTCCGGATCTTGATCATGCCGACTTTCTTGCCCTGGGCCCGGAGCTGCCTGATGGCCTCCCGGGCCGTTCCGGCGGAGGAGCCGATGATGATGATGGCCTCCTCGGCGTCGTCCATCTCGTACTGCTCGATGAGTCCGTACTGACGGCCTGTCCAGGCGGCGAACTCGTCCGCCACCTTTTTGATGACGTCTTTCGCGTCCAGCATGGCCTGGGCCTGCTGGCGCTTGGTCTCCATGTAGTACACCGGGGTGGAATAGGGGCCCACGGCGATGGGCTCGTCCTTGTTGAGGAGGTAATGCCGGGGCTTGTACTCCCCCACGAACTCCCGGACCTTCTCCGTCTCCTCCAGCTCGATGTTCTCAATGGCGTGGGAGGTGATGAAGCCGTCCTGGCAGATCATGATGGGCAGGCTCACCGCCTCGCCGATGCGCATGGCCTGGAGGTAGTTGTCATAGGCCTCCTGATTCGTCTCGGCGAACAGCATCAGCCAGCCCGCGTCCCGGACCGCCATGGCGTCCGAATGGTCGTTGTTGATGTTGATGGGGCCGCTGAGGGCCCGGCAGGAGACCGCCAGGGTGATGGGCAGGCGGTCGGACGCCGCCACGTACAGCATCTCGGCCATATAAATCAGGCCGCAGGAACTGGTGGCGCTGATGGCCCGGCATCCGGCGGCTTCCGCACCGATACAGGTGGACATGGCGGAGTGCTCGGACTCCACGGCGATGAATTCCGTGTCCACCTCCCCGTTGTCCACGTAGGCGGAGAAGTACTGGGGAATCTCGGTTGACGGCGTGATGGGATAGGCCCCCATGACGTCCGGGTTGATCTGTTTCATGGCATAGGCCACGGCCTCGTTGCCGGAGAGTCGTTCTCTGATGCTCACCTTACTTCTCCTCCTTTACCATGGTGATGGCCCCGAAGGGGCAGACGTTGGCGCAGATGCCGCAGCCCTTGCAGAAGAAGTAATTGAAGTCCTCCCGCTTCCCGTCTTGATTGACGGGGATGGACATGTCCGGGCACACCGGGGCGCAGAGCAGGCACTGTCTGCACTTGTCCATGTCCAGCACCGGCCTCATGGTCCGCCAGTCGCCGGTTTCCACCGCCTCGGAGGTGCCACCCTCAAAGATGGCGCCGCCGGGGGTGATGTCCCTCCAGGTGACCTGAGGGGTCATGTCTTTCGCCAAATGACTCATCCGATCCGCACCTCCTTCATCGAACGTCTCAGGGCCCGCATGTTGCCCTCAATGACCTGGGGCTTGGCGGCGAACTTGTGTCGGAAAGACGCCTCCATGTCCTGGATGAACTCCTGTTCCTCCACCACGCCGGAGACCTTCACAATGGCGGCCAGCATGGGGGTGTTGGGGAAGTTCTTCCCCAGCTCTTCTTCGGAAATCTTCCCGGCGTCGATGGCGCAGACCCGGCCCTCATAGCCCTTCAGCAGGGAGCGGAGCTCGGCGGGGTCCTTGCCAGAGTTGATGACGATGGCTCCCTCTTTTTTGAGTCCCGCCGTCACGTCCACGGAGGAGAGCAGGGTCTCGTCCACCACCACCACATAGTCGGGCTCATAGATGTTGGAGTGGACGGTGGACCGCTCCGAGCTGATGCGGTTGTACGCCGTGATGGGCGCGCCCATGCGCTCCGGGCCGTACTCCGGGAAGCCCTGGACGTACTTGCCCGTGTTGAAGGCCGCGTCCGCCAGCAGCAGGGACGCCGTCTTCGCCCCCTGGCCTCCCCGGCCATGCCAGCGGATCTCTACAATGTCTTTCATGTTTCCCGCTCCTTTCAAAGCTGTTTCCCGGAGGCCTTCTCGGCCTCCAGCAGAGCCTTCCTGGCGGCGACGCCGGACTCGGCCACGTCATACTCCCAGTTCCAGGGATCTTTTTTGCACACGCCGTCGGCAAAGGGCACGAAGATGGACACGATGCCCACGACGGCCAGAATCCAGCAGTACCACAGGTTGGGGACGATGTCCACGGGACTCATGGCGTAGCCGTTGGCCACGGACAGGGCCGCGGCGGACAGCAGCTGGGCGCCGTAGGGAATAATACCCTGGAACACGCAGGAGAACACGTCCAGCAGCGAGGCGGTCCGCCGGGGGTCCACCTTGTACTCCCGGCTGATGTCCTTGGCCATGGAGCCGCTGACCACGATGGCCACGGTGTTGTTGGCCGTGGCGAAGTCGGACAGGGACACCAGGGCGGCGATGCCCAGCTGGGCGGACTTGTTGCCCCGCATCATGGACCGGAGCTTTTCGATCAGCCAGTTGATGCCCCCGTTGTGGGCGATCATTTCGCTCATGCCCCCGCAGAACAGCGTCAGGAAGAAGACCTCGTTCATGCCGGTGAAGCCGTTCCAGATGGCCTGGGCGAAGCCGAAGAGGTCCAGGGAGACGGTGGCAAGGCCGATCACCCCCGCCGTGAAAATGCCGATGGTCAGCACCAGGAACACGTTCATGCCCACCAGGGCCAGCAGCAGCACCAGCAGATAGGGCACGACCTTGAGGAAGCTGAAGCTCAGGTCGTCCATGACCGGCATGACCTCCGGCCGGCCCACCACCAGAAGCACGGCGATGGTGATCAGGGCGGCGGGCAGGGCGATGAAGAAGTTCACCCGGAACTTGTCCCGCATCTCACAGCCCTGGGACCGGGTGGCGGCGATGGTGGTGTCGGAGATCATGGACAGGTTGTCCCCGAACATGGCCCCGCCCACGCAGGCCCCCACCATCATGGGGATGGACAGCCCGCCCTTGTCCGCCACGCCCACCGCGATGGGGACGATGGCGCTGATGGTGCCCATGGAGGTCCCCGTGGCGGTGCCCATGAAAGCGGAGATGATGAACACGCCGGCGGTGAGGAACTGCACGGGAACCAGGGAGAGGCCCAGGTTCACCGTGGCGTCCCGCCCGCCCATGGCGGAGGCCACGCCGGAGAAGGCCCCGGCCAGCAGGTAGATCATCAGCATGGTCAACACGTCGATGTTGGCCGCGCCCCGGGCGAAGATGGCGAAGCGCTGATCCAGGGTGCCCTTGGTGATGGCGAAAGCCGCCAGCAAGGCGATGAACATGGCGGTGACGGAGGGGAACTGGTAGAAAGCCATCTCCACCCCCCGGGCCTGGAGAATCAGGCCCGCCCCCAGATAGATCACGACGAAGATCACGAAGGGGACCAGGGCCAGTCCGCTACTTTTCTTGTTCAGATTCTGTTCCATTGCGATTTCTCCTTCCTCTTTCTTCTCCAGAATTATAGCAGAAGGCGGGGCCGTTCGGCAACAGGTTTTTGCTCCCTCCGGCGGGAAAGCGCGAAAAAAAGAAGCGCCCGGTCAGGGCGCTCCTCTCAGGCCTCTTTCTTTTTCCACCGGTCCAGGGTGGGCAGCAGCTCCGTCATGTACGTCCGGTTGGCCTCCGGGTCTCCGGGCATGTGGGGCAGGCACTGTTCCACCATCTCCTCCATGGTGCAGTCCCGGAGGAAGGCCCCGTTGTTCCAGCACCACTCGCAGTAATGCTCGTTGAGGGTCCCGTCCTCCTCCCGGCCCATGTGCTCGGGGGTGAGGGGCATCCCGCAGCTCTGGCACCTGAGGTCCGTCGGATAGCCCAAAAGGTCGTTGATGGTCACACCGAAGAGCCGGGAAATGGCCTGGAGGGTCTCGATCTCCGGCACCGTGTCCCCCGTCTCCCAGCGTGACACGGCCTGCCGGGTGACGAAGAGCTTTTCGGCGATGTCGTTCTGGGAAAGGCCCGCCTTTTTCCGCTGGGCCGTAAAGTTCTCTTTGAATTTCATGGGTCCGCCTCCTTTGTGGGTCCAGCTTACCACGCCCGAGGACGGGCCGTCAAGCAACCGGCTGTTGCCTCCTCACCGGGGCCGGGCGGCGAAGACCTTCACGCTCCGGGGGCCAATGGAGAAGCGGCCGTCGGGGATGTCCACAGCGGCCTGCTCCGCCTGCCAGGTGTCCGCCAGCTGCTCCCAGACCAGATCCCCCGGCAGCTCCGGCAGCTCCACGTCCAGGGGCTTCCAATAGGCGTTGGAGGCGGTGTAGACGATCTGGGGGACCTCCCCCTCCCGCTGCCCGGCGAAGAGGACGCCCACATAGCGCTCGTGGTCCTCAAACTGGCTGTGCCAGGGGGAGACGCCGTGGAAGCTGACGTCCGGGAAGCCGTAGTACCCGTCGGAGAGGTTGGCCCGGAGAATCCGGAAGCGCTTGCGCAGGGCGATCATGAACTGGAAGAAGCGGAACATGTCCTTGTTTTCCTCCAGCATCCGCCAGTCCAGCCAGCTGGTCAGATTGTCCTGGCAGTAGGCGTTGTTGTTTCCGAACTGGGTGTTGCAGAACTCGTCCCCCGCCAGGAACATGGGGATGCCCCGGCTGCACATCAAGAGGGCGAAGGCGTTGCGGCACATCCGCCGCCGGAGGGTGACGATCTCCGGGTCGTCCGTCTCTCCCTCGATTCCGCAGTTCCAGCTGTTGTTGTCGTTTGCTCCGTCGGTTCCTCCCCAGCCGTTCTTTTCGTTGTGTTTCACATTATAGGAGTACAGGTCCCACAGGGTGAAGCCGTCGTGGCAGGTGATGAAGTTCACCGAGGCGTTCTTCCGCTCCCCGGACTGGTAGATGTCCCGGGAGCCCACCATCCTGAGGGCGGCGGCCTGGGCGCAGCCCGCGTCCCCCTTCAGATAGCGGCGCATGTCGTCCCGGTAGCGGCCGTTCCACTCCGCCCAGCGGTTCCACGCGGGGAAGCTGCCCACCTGGTACAGCCCGCCGGCGTCCCAGGCCTCGGCGATGAGTTTCACGTCCCCCAGGATGGGGTCGAAAGCCATGGCCTGGAGCAGGGGGGGCTTGTTCATGGGGGACCCGTCCTCGTTCCGGCCCAGGATGGAGGCCAGATCAAAGCGGAAGCCGCTGATGTGGTACGTGGTGACCCAGTACCGCAGGCAGTCGATGATCATCTGGTGGACAATGGGGTGGTTGCAGTTCAGGGTGTTTCCGCAGCCGCTGAAATTGTAGTACTGCCCGCCGGGGGTGAGCAGGTAGTAGATGTTGTTGTCGAAGCCCTTGAAGGAGAAGAAGGGTCCGTCCTCGTTGCCCTCCGCCGTGTGGTTGAAGACCACGTCCAGGTAGACCTCGATGCCGTTTTCGTTGCAGTCCTGGATCAGGCGCTTGAGCTCGTTGCCCTCCCGGTTGTACTCCAGGCCGGAGGCGTAGCTGGTGTTGGGGGCGAAGAAGCTGACGGTGTTGTAGCCCCAGTAGTTGTAAAGCTGTTCCCCCTCCACCTGCCGGGCGTCCTGCATCTCGTCGAACTCGAAGATGGGCATCAGCTCCACGGCGTTGACGCCCAGCTCTTTCAAGTAGGGAATCTTCTGCCGCAGTCCCTCGAAGGTCCCCGGGGCCGCCACGGCGGAGGACTCGTGAATGGTGAAGCCCCGGACGTGGAGCTCGTAAATCACCAGGTCCTCCATGGGGATGAGGGGCCGGGGCATGTTGCCCCAGTCGAAGTCGTCCTTGACCACCCGGGCCTTGTAGTGCTGGTCGCAGCCGTTCTTCACGCCCCACTGGCTCTGCCCCGTCACCGCCCGGGCGTAGGGGTCCAGCAGGTATTTCGTCCTGTCGAAAATCAGGCCCTTCTCCAGATCCCGGGGCCCGTCCACCCGGAAAGCGTACTCAAACTCCTCGATGTTCAGTTTGAAGACGATCATGGAATAGACGTTTCCTATGCGGTAGCGCTCCGGGAAGGGAAGGACGGCGTAAGGCTCCGTCTCCTCCCGCCGGAAGAGCAGCAGTTCAATGGCCGTGGCCCCGTGGGAATGGACCGTGAAGTTCACGCCGCCGGGGATGGCGGTGGCGCCGTTGATCTCGTAAAAGCCCGGGCGCACGTCGAACCCGTTGACATGGTCCATGGGGACCAGGTGGATGGTGCGGGGCAGCGCCACCGCGGGGGCCTCGGAAACGGCCGTCCGGGCCGTGATGTTGTCCTGTGTTTTCACCGGGAACTCCTTCCTCGCCGGTTTGGCGGCGGTAGAATACGGCTTCATTATACAACACGCCCTCAGATTTGTCATAGCTTTTTTCCGTTTTTGTGAGATTCCACAAAGTCTTTGTGGGAAAGTACCATTTATAATAGAGCCGGAGATTTTTTCGGCGGAGTGAAAAATTTCCCGGTCCCCAGCCGTGTTGTAAGCAGAAGGGAGTGAGGAGCGTGGTTCCATTTGGTACCGATGAGACCATCAGCCGCATCGTGGCGGACTACAGCGACATGCTGCTGCGGCTGGCCAGCGCCCGCCTGGACTCCGCCGCCGACGCGGAGGACGCGGTGCAGGAGGCGTTTTTGCGCCTGCTCACCGCCCGGCCCGTGTTCCGGGACGGGGAGCATGAGAAGGCTTGGCTGATTCGCACCACCCTTCAGCGCGCAAGCGACATCCGCCGCAAGGCGGACCAGCGGAACATCCCCCTGGAGGACGTGGCCGAGCCCGCGGCCCCGGAGAGCGCCAGAGAGGAGCTTCGCTCCGCCGTCCGGGCCCTGCCGGAGATGTACGGGGCCGTGGTCCATCTCCACTACTACGAGGGATATTCCATCAAGGAAATCGGGAAGCTGCTGGGTCTGCCCGCCGCCACGGTGGGCACCCGGCTGGCCCGCGGCCGGGAGCGGCTGCGGCAGATGCTGAGGGAGGACGTTGTATGAACCGGGAAGATTACCGCAAGGCCTTTGACGAACTCTCCTTTTCCGCGGATTTTCAGGAGCGGACGGCGGACCTGCTGCGAACACGCGCCCGTGAATTGGAAAAGGAGCGTACTGACATGACCTTCAACAAAACCAGGAAAATCGCGGTGCTCGCCGCCGCCTGTGCCGCCCTGCTGGCGGTGTCCGTGTCCGCCGCCATGCTGTGGCTGACCCCCGCCCAGGTGGCGGAGGAGCACGACCAGCCCCTGCTGGCGGAGGCGTTCCAGGGGCCTGACGCCATCACCATCAACGAAACCGTGGAGAGCGGGGACTTCTCCATCACCCTGCTGGGTCTGGTCTCCGGGCGGAACCTGGACGTGTTGAACCAGGACCTGGAGAAGGACCACACCTATTCCGTCCTGGCCCTCCGCCGCCTGGACGGGACGGCCCTGACGAACCAGAACCACAGCCTGACCCAATACACCATGACCCCCCTGGTGGCGGGCTGCTCTCCCTCAGCGGTGAACATCTGGACCCTGGGGGCCGGTTGCTCCGGCATGGCCAAGGACGGGGTGTACTACTACCTGCTGGACACCCGGAGTATTGAGATGTTCGCGGACCGCACGGTCTATATGGCCTTCTACGAGGGGTTTGTCCCGAATAACGACACCTTCACCGTGGCGGAGGATGGGACCATCGCCTTCGCGGACGATTTCACCGGGGTCCATGCCCTCTTCACCCTGCCCCTGGATCCCGCCAAGGCGGACCGGGCGGCGGCGGACGCCTTTGTGGAGTCCACCGGCATGAACGGCTGGAGCAATGAGCGGACAGCCCCGGAGGGAGACTGGGACATCATCGAGAGCCGTGAGACGGCGGACGGCGAGGAGATCACCCTCCGGCCCAAGGAGGACGCTTCCGCTCCGATGCCCGGCTGAATACCCCTGAACAAAATCGCGAAAACCGGCGGGGATGCCTCCCCGCCGGTCTCTTTTCACTTGGCGGACCAGCCGTTGTGGTCCGTGTGGAGCAGGTGGTGGGACCGTTCGCCCAGGGGCTTCTTGAGATAGGTCCGGTACAGGGCTTGAACATCCGGATTCTCGTGGGAGAAACGGATTTCGGACCCGGCGTCCAGCTTCCAGAGCTTGTCGCCCCGGATGCCCGCGTACTCCTCGCCGCCGTGGATGGGCTGGCCCCCGCCGCCGGCGCAGCCGCCGGGACAGGCCATGACCTCCACGAAGTCGTAATCCACGGTTCCCTCCTCGATGGCCTCCATCAGCCGCCGGGTGTTCGCCAGTCCGCTGACCACGGCAACCCGGACGTCCCCCGCGCCGGGGATGCTGAACGCAGCCTCCTTCCAGGGCTTCTCCCCCCGGACGGCCTTGAACGCGTCGGCGTCCGGATTCTTGCCGGTAACCAGATAGTACGCGCTCCGGAGGGCCGCGTCCATGACGCCGCCGGTGGCCCCGAAGATCACCGCCGCGCCGGTGCCCGTGCCCAGGGGGCTGTCAAACTCCGCCTCTTCCAGATCGGTGGGGATGATGCAGTCGCTGCGGAACAGGCGCACCATCTCCCGGGTGGTCAGCACCACGTCCACGTCCGGGTCGCCGCAGGCGTCCCGCATGGTGGGCAGCTCGCTCTCCGCCTTTTTGGCGGAGCAGGGCATGATGGACGCCACGAAAATCTTGCGGGGGTCCAGGCCTTTTCTTTCGGCGAAGTAGCTTTTGGCCACCGCGCCGAACATCTGCTGGGGGGACTTGGCCGTGGAGAGGTGGTCCACATACTGGGGGTACTGGGTTTTCAGGAACCGCACCCAGCCGGGACAGCAGGAGGTGAACATGGGCCAGCGGTACTTCCCCCGGTGGGTGAAGCGGTCGATGAACTCGCTGCCCTCCTCCATGATGGTCAGGTCCGCGGCGAAGTTGGTGTCGAAGACGTAGTCAAAGCCGATGCTTTTCAGCGCCGCCACCATGCGGCCGGTGGTGGCCTGCCTCGCCGGGAGGCCGAAGGCCTCCGCCCAGGCCACCCGCACCGCCGGGGCCACCTGGATCACCGTGGTAACCTCGGGGTCCGCCAGAGCCCGGAGAACCTTGGTGGTGTCGTCCCGGACCGTCAGGGCCCCGGTGGGGCAGTGGGTGACGCACTGTCCGCAGAACACGCAGTCCGTGTTCTTGAGGTAGCGGTTGTAGCTGACGTCCACGGTGGTTCGGGAACCGGTGCCCGCCACGTCCCAGATGTTCATCCCCTGGATTTTGTCGCAGACCTGGACGCAGCGCATGCACTTGATGCACTTGCCCGCCTCCCGGACGATGGGAACGCTCAGATCCACGTTGGAGCGTTCCGGCTGGACCTCATAGGGCTGGTAGTGAATGTTCAGGTCGTGGGACAGCTTCTGGAGCTCGCAGTAGCCGCTCCGGACGCAGACGGTGCAGTTGGAGTTGTGCTGGGAGAGAATCAGCCGGAGGTTGGTCTTCCGGGCGTCCCGGACCCGGGGGGAGTTGGTGTGGATGACCATGCCCTCCAGAACCTCCGTGTTGCAGGCGGGGACCAGACGGTCCGTGCCCTCGATCTCCACCATGCACATCCGGCAGGCGGCGATCTCGTTGATGTCCTTCAGATAGCACAGGTGAGGGATGGGGATGCCCGCCTTCTCGGCGGCGCTCAGGATGGTGGTTCCCTTGGGGGCGGAGAGCTCCCGCCCGTTGATCGTCACATTTACCATTTCTCCACACGTCCTCCCTTGAAGATTCCATAGCCGAAGTGGTCGCACCGGAGGCACCGGGAGGACTCCTGTCCGGCCTCCTGGTCCGTCATGCCGCACTCGATGCACTGGAAGTCGCCCTTGCGTTCACCGGCGTCCCGCTCGGTGGCGTTGACCCGGCCCCGGGGGCGGAGGTCCGCGCACCTGGGCGTGGGCACCTTGACCTCGGACTCAATTTCATGGTTGAAGCCCAGGTACTCGTCGATGTTGGCGGCGGCGGCCTTTCCCGCCGCGATGGCCCGGATCACCGTGGCCGGGCCCGTCACGCAGTCGCCCCCGGCGAAGACGCCCACCATGTCGGGCAGCTGGGTGCTGGAGTCCGCCAGCAGGGCCCCGCCCCGCTGAATCCTGATGCCCGTCTGCTCCAGGCCCCGGGTCTCGATGCCCTGGCCGATGGCCACGATGATGGTGTCCGCCGGGATGCGCAGGGGCTCCACGTCGGCGGTGTCCGGCCGGGGCCGGCCCGCCTTGTCCATCTCGCCGATGATCTGGGGCTGGGTCCAGAGGGCCGTCACGTGTCCGTTCTCGTCGGCCTCGATGCGCAGAGGGGCCTGGAGGGTCAGCACCTCCGCCCCCTCGGCAATCGCGCCCTCGACTTCCTCCTGCTGGGCCGTCATGTCCTCCTGGCGGCGGCGGTAGACACAGGTCACTTTCTCCGCTCCCAGGCGGATGGCGGACCGGGTCACGTCCATGGCCACGTTTCCCCCGCCGATGACCGCCACGTTCTGTCCCGTGAAGTCCGGCATCTCGTTGTCTCCGATGTGCCGCAGCAGCTCCACGGCGGAGACCACGCCCAGGCTGTCCTCTCCGGGGATGCCCGTCTTCTTGTCCGTGTGGGCCCCGATGGAGAGATAGAGGCAGTCATATTCCTGCTTCAGCTGGTCGAAGGACACGTCCGTCCCCACGTTGACCCCGGTATGTACCTCAATCCCCAGAGACAGGATGGAGGCGATCTCCGCGTCCAGCTTCTCCCGGGGGAAGCGATAGCTGGGAATGCCGTAGCGCATCATGCCGCCCAGCTGCTTCTGCCGCTCGTAGACCGTCACCTTGTGGCCCATGAGGGCCAGGTAGTAGGCCGCCGAGAGGCCCCCGGGGCCGCCGCCGATGATGGCCACGGACTTGCCGGTGGCCTTGGCGGGCCTGGGCTGAGGCACGTCCCCGGCCTGATCCACGGCGTAGCGCTTGAGCCCCCGGATGTTCAGGGCGTCGTCCACCATATTCCTCCGGCAGCGGGCCTCGCAGGGGTGCTCGCAGATGTAGGCGCAGGCCGTGGGGAAGGGATTGTCCTTGCGGATGAGCCGGACGGCGTCGTCGCAGCGCCCTTCGCTGATCAGGGCGATGTAGCCCGGGATGTCCACCCCGGCGGGGCACAGGGCCACGCAGGGCACGGGGTTCTTGAGGCTCCCCAGGCAGCGGTGGTGGAGGATGTGCTCCTCGTAGTCGTCCCGGAAGCCCTTCAGGCCCATGAGGACCAGCTGGGCGGCGTCGGTGCCGATGGCGCAGTCCGCCGTGTCCACGATGACCTGGGCGGTCTTCTCAATCCGCCGGAGGATGCCCAGGTCCGGCTCCCCGTCCAGCACCTCCCGGATCATGTTGGAGAGCTGGGTCAGGCCGATGCGGCAGGGCACGCACTTGCCGCAGGTCTGAGCCCGGCAGAGGTCCAGGAAATTCAGCGCCATATCCACGGGGCAGAGGCCCGGCGGGCTGGCCGCGATGCGCCGCTCCATGTTCCGGTAGAGCTGCTCCACCACCGCCTGGGCCTGGCCGGGGGTCTTCACTTCCAGTCTGCTCATGACTTCACTTCGCTTTCCTAAAAGTTTTTTTGGTTTCCTAAATATTATTATGAAGGTCAAAAATAGAAATGTCAACGAAAGTTATTATTTCGTCAATCTTTTTGTAGAAAATCCCAAAATACCTTTGTGAAAAGTTTCTCATAGAAGAAAAATCGAGTTTTTCGGCAGATTTTCCACAAAAAAGGCCCGGCCCGGCCTTGCTTTACAGAAAAAGCTGGTTTATACTGTTGCCTGTTCGATTTGACGAAAAACCCTCATGGAAGGAGTGCTTTTCATGATCCGCCTCATCGCCAGCGACATCGACGGGACCCTGCTCCAGAACGGAGCCGAGGAAATTCCCCCGGAGATTTTTGACCACATCCACCGCCTGGAAAAGAAGGGAATTCTCTTCTGCCCCGCCAGCGGGCGGCAGTACACCAGCCTCCGGCGGCTCTTTGCCCCGGTGGCGGACAAGGTGCCTTTCCTCTGCGAGAACGGCGCGGTGGTCTACGGTCCCGGGAGCCCCGGGCCCATTTTAAGCAAGACCGTCATGGACCGCCGCCTCTCCGAGGCGCTGTGCGCCGACATCCTGGCCCTGCCGGGAGTGGAGGTCCTGATCTCCGGGGCCGACACCAGCTATCTCTGCCCCAAGGCGGCGGACCTGGAGGACCAGATCCGCTGGTTCCTGGGGAACCGCACCGCCGTCCTCCCCGCCCCGGCGGACGTGCCGGAGGACATCATCAAGGTCTCCGCCTATTGCCCCGACGGCCTGGAGGCGGTCCGGGAGGCCCTGTTCCCCAAGTGGGAACGGCACTTCCGCTGTGCCGTGGCGGGGGCGGTCTGGCTGGACTTCACCCTGGCGGACAAGGGCCTGGGGGTGCAAAAGCTCTGTGAGGCCCTGGGCATCTCCACGGAGGAGGTCATGGCCTTCGGGGACAACTACAACGACGTCTCCATGCTGGAGCGGGTGGGCCGGCCCTACCTGATGGAGGGTGCCGCGCCGGAGCTCCGGGCCCGGTTCTCCACCCGCTGCCGAACCGTGGCGGAGGTGCTGGAGGCCCTCTGACGGCGGCGGGCGTTCCCCGAAAGTTTGAACGATATTTTAATTTTTCCCTTTTTCTCCCTCTTTCCCCCCGGCCCGCCTTTACAAGGCGGACAAAATTCCTTATAATGAATTGTCCGCCGGTTTCGTCCTCCGGCGGGCCGGCTTGAATCAACAAAGAGGTGAGACGACCCCTTCCGGGCCGTCTTTGGAGGTTTTATGAAACAGTTCCTCAAGCGCCTGACAGCCCTGCTGCTGCCGGCGGCGCTGTGCGCCGCCCTGCTGTCCGGCTGCGCCAGGGACGGTGAGGGCATGGCCCTGTCCGTCTGCGCGGGCGCGGCCCCGGACTCCCTGGACCCCATTTACGCCGAAGACATTCCCGGCCAGACCGTCCTGGCCCATCTCTATGAGAACCTGATGCGGGTGACGGTGGACAGCGCCGGGAAGACCAGCGTCCTCCCCGGCATGGCCAAAAGCGTGGACCAGGAGGAGGACGCCAGGGAGGGCGCCGTCACCGTCACCTACACCTTCCGCCTCCGCAGTGCCCGCTGGTCCGACGGACAGCCCGTCACCGCCGGGGATTTCGTCTATGCGTGGCAGCGTCTGGCCGACCCCGCCCGGGGCTCCCGCTACGCGGACCTCCTCTCCGTGGTCAAGGGCTTTCAGGAGGCCCGGGCCGCCGGGGACATGAGCCTGCTCCAGGTGACGGCGAAAAACGACTCCACCCTGGTGGTGGTGCTGAACGGGCACTACGACTGGTTTTTGCAGGAGGTCTGCACCTCTCCCGCCGCCATGCCCCTGCGGCAGGACGTGGTGCAGAAGCTGAAAGCCGCCTCCGGCGGCAAGTCCTGGTGGCAGGGGGACCCCACCCAGCTGGTGACCAACGGCCCCTACACCATCGCCGCCTCGGAGGACGGCGTCCTCCGGCTGGAGGCCAACAGCCGCTATTACGCCGCCCAGCCCGGCCCCCGGAGCATCGACTTCCATTACGCCGCCTCGGCGGAGGAGGCGTGGTCCCTCTACGAGAGCAAGACCGTGGACGCCGTGTGGCCCCTGCCGGACCAGCGCCTGACGGAGCTGGCGGCAAATCCGGAGTGGACGCCCCTGCCGGAGCCGGCCACCTACGCCGCCCTGTTCAACTGCGCCGCGGAGCCCTTCAGCGACTCCACGCTCCGGGAGGCCATGAGCCTGGCCATCGACCGCAGCGCCCTGGCCCGGGCGGCGGGAGCCGCGGCCCTGCCGGCGGAGGGCGTGGTCCCGCCCGGCGTGCCGGAGAACGAGGAGGGGGATTTCCGGACCCTCAGCGCCCCCCTGCTGGACAACGACCCGGAGGGTTATGAGGACCGCTGCCTCCAGGCCCGGACCCTGCTGGAGGAGGCCGGGTACAACAGCGGCGCGGACCTGGGGGAGCTGGAGTTCCTGTACCTGAAAAACGACGTGAACGACGCCGTGGCCCAGCTCCTCTGCCAGCAGTGGCAGGAGGCCCTGGGCGTGCAGGCGGTGCCCAAGGGCCTGACGGAGCGGGGGCTGATGTCCGCCCTGCGCAGTGGAGAATACACCCTGGCGGGCCGGACCCTCACCGCCTCCGCCAACGACGCGGAGTGCTTCCTGATGTCCTGGACCACCGACAGCCGGGAAAACCTGATCCGCTACGAGAGCACCGCCTACGACACGCTGATGAAAATCGTGGCCGGCGCCGCCGGCGGCACCGCCCGGATGGGCTGCCTCCACGACGCCGAGGCCCTGCTGCTGATGAACCACGCAATGGCCCCCCTCTACACCAAGGGCACCGCCTGGGAGCTGCGGGAGTCCCTCACCGGGGCCTTCCGGGACCCCCGAGGCTGGTTCAGTTTCGCCGGCGTGGTGTCCCGGGCCACCTGAGCGCATGCGAAAAGCCCCGCCTTGGGGCAACTCCCGTAAGGAAGTTGCCCCAACCGGCGGGGCCATAAAAGACAAGTTATCTATTTGGACGGCGTGGCTTGGGCTACGCTGTCTTTTTATGCTGGCCTGCAAGATGCTCTTGGAATAGTTTCTCCATTTCCTCCGGGGACGGGGCACACCACAGGCCAATGGTGTTGTACTGAATGTCCACCCGCTGATGGCGCTCGCCGTCTACCTTGTCGGGCTTGGACACTACGATTTTCTCGATGAACTCGTGGACGATCTCAGGCGTCAACTCCGTCAGCCGGGTCACCTGTCTGGCCCGCTCAATAAAACGCTGTAAATCAGCGGCCTTGTCCGTGGTAGCTTCCAGACTGGCTTCTATCTCCGGGATAGCCGCTTTCAACTGTTTCTGCTCGGTTTCCAGCGATACCGTCAGCGTGGCAAAACGTTCCTCGGACAGCAGGCCCTTGGTCATGTCCTCATAGCTTTTCTGGATAAGCTGGTCGATCTCTGACACCCGCTGCTTGGCCTTGTCCAACTCCCGGCGCTTTGCGGTCAGCTCCCTTTTCTCCTGCAGGCCAAACCGCTCCATCTGCTCCTGGGCAAACCGTTCTTCATAGACTTGGACATACCATAAAAGTCGTTGTAGCCCCTCAAGGACAAGCTGTGCCACCACTTTCTCCCGGATATAGTGAGCGGAACACAAATCAGTATTCTTGCGGTAGCCGGAACAGAAAAAGTAGGCTTGCTCCCGCTTGTAGTTGTTGGTGGCGCTGTATCCCAGCTTACTGCCGCAGTCGGCGCAGTAGAGCAGGCCGGAAAACATACTCACAGCGCCCGTTCTCGTGGGCCTGCGGCGGTGCTGACGAAGATTCTGAACAAGGGCAAAGGTTTCCCTGTCAATGATGGCGGGATGGGTATTGGGGAACACTTTCCATTCCTCCTGCGGCCTGTCCAACTGCTTTTTCAGTTTGAAAGACTGCCGGTAAGTACGGAAGTTTACCGTGTCGCCCACATACTCCTGCCTGTCCAGAATTTCCGCTACTGTGTGCGAGCACCATTTGTGCGGGTATTCGGGAAGTTTGGTCGGACAGTTCACGCCGTTGCCGCGCTGGTACTCGCTGGGGGTCAACACGCCCTCGGAGCGCAGTTTCTTGGCGATTTGGGTAGGCCCCAGGCCGGACACGCTCATTTGGAAAATCCGCTGTACTACCGCCGCCGCCGGTTTATCCACAATCCACCTGTTCTTGTCTACCGGGTCTTTCTTGTAGCCATAGGGGACGTTGGTGGTCAGCGGTATTCCGGCGTTGCCACGGCTCTGCATGACCCTCCGTACCTTGTCACTCGTATTTTTTGCGTGCCATTCATTAAAGAGGTCTTGCATGGGCACGATGTCGCTGACGCCGTTAGCGGTGTCGATGTTGTCCATGATAGCGATGTACCGCACGTTCAGCCGGACAAAATCTTCTTCCAGAAGTTGGCCCACCACAAGGCGGTTCCGGCCCAGCCGGGAGTGGTCTTTTACAACGAGGTTTGCTACAAGCCCCTGTTCGGCCAGTTCCATGATCTCCATGAAAGCCGGACGGGTGAACGAGACACCAGAATAGCCGTCATCAAAGAAAAATCTTGGATTAGGCAGATGATTGTCGCTGGCAAATTTCTCCAAGATGGCCTTTTGATTTTGGATTGACCCTGAGATCCCCTCTTTCTCATCGTCACGGGACAATCTGGCGTATAATGCTGTAATCCTCTGATTATTTGGCTGCTTTTTCTTCAAAATATGCTCCTTTCCGCAGCCGGATGTGATATGAATTGCAGGGTATCATTATCATACCACATCCGGCGCAAAACTTCAACACTTTACAGTGCGATATTTTGGCTGAGAATGCGATTTACTTTCCCGTCTGCGGTTTCAGCTTCCTTGCTGAAATGGGCGTTGACGGTGTAGATGGTGCCGCCGATCTCCCGCTCAAAGCTGATGGGGCGGGGGTATTGATGCTCCTGGAACCATGCAAGGCGCCGTTCCTGGCTCAATGTGGTGAGATAAGCGGTTTCCTGTTCCACTTTCGCCCATATTTCCTCAACAATTTCCCACTGTTTTTCTGTCAATTCAATCCGAAATGCGCTCATCTGGCAACGCTCCTTTCCCTGTGCTTATCTTGAGTGCGGCCCATGCGCTGGGCCTGCATTTCCTGCTCCAGCTTCAAATTCTTTTTAAGCCGGTCACTCCGAGAGAGTACGCTTTCGGCGGTTTTAACATCCTTTCGGCAAACTACCATTGCTGCCGTCAGTCGGTCACGCTGGGCCTTGATCTGGGCAATCTCCGCCCCATCGTCACAGCGGCGCAGACGGTTATAGCATTTCTGGCGGGCGACACCCAATTCTTTTATTTCAGCCTGTTTTTCGCTGATAAAACCTATAACATCCTCCACTGTGTCCAACTTTTCCCGGCAAATCAACTGTGCCTGTTGGCTGATTGCGTCCAGGCGGCGGCATTCTTCCCGCAGTTCCGGGGATAGAGGGCGGCGACTGTTCCCCTTGGGGAGAATACCCAGGCAATAGCAGTAGTGCAGATACAGCCCCCGAAAACCTCCAATCTTCTTCACTGTGCTGAAAGAGCCGTTCAACCGCAGGCGTTTGGGGTGGTGCCGCTGGATGGGAATGGGCCTGTACCGCTGATAGCCCAGGTCATAGGCGTACCGCTGGCGATTTTCCTCAATGCGCTCCCGGAGGGCTGGGAGGTCGTAGTTCTCGCCCAGCCGGTACAGCCGCACCGCCTTTTTACTGCCGATCCGCCGCAGGGTGGCGTATTTGTGGGCGGGGTTGGCGTCCAACTCGTAGCCCTGCTCCCGGAGGGCTTTCCGCAGATCGTTCCCGTCCACGCTAACCTTCAGGGCAGCGTCCAAGGCTTCCCGCATGAGATTGTACTTGGTGGGTTCGCCCCTCTTTTCAGCAAAGTAAATGCTCCGGGGCGTTTTGCCTTTCGGATTTTTAATGGTTGAAAGCTGGTATTCCTTGCATAAATCGTCCGACAACTGGCGAAACTGATAGTAGGCCCGTTTGCCGCAGTTGAATTTCCTGCCGTCCCACAAGCCCACGGAATTGACGACAAAGTGGTTATGATAGGTGCCGGTGTTGAAGTGAGTGGCGACCAATACCTGGTATTCATCGCCCCACATCCGCTTTGCCAACTCCACGCCGAGCCGGTGGCACAGCTCCGGGGTGACTTCACCGGGCTTGAAACTTTGGTAAGCGTGATAGGCTACATTGCCGCCCGTTTTGCCAAACCGCTCTTTTACCGCCTGCATTTCCTGAAAAGCGGTGTCTCGGTTACAGTTTACGCCGGTGACGAACATGGCCTGTTCTTCGCCCTCAATGGTCTTTTCCCCGTTGGCGGCGTAATGGAGAACATTTTGCAAATCCGAGTAAATGGTTTTATCCGGGTTTTGGGCATAGTCCACTACACGGGCCAGACTGTCTTTGACAGGCCAGATTTTAGTTACTGCCATCGTCTACACCCCCGCTGGTGTAGGCCGTCAGGATTTGCCCCGCCAACTCGTCCAGTTGGGCCGCTGTCCGCTCCATGGGCTGGGTGGTGAGGTTGTCCCGCAGGGCGTTTACCTGCTGATAGAGAGCGTGGAACCGCTGGCTGGGGAACACCGCCGCAGGCTTCCCAGCGCCCACCCGCCGGAGATACCCGGACAGGGACAGGCCACACCGCTTGGCCTGACGCTCCAGCTTCCGCTTTTCCTGCTCAGTCACCCGCACCTGGACGGCTGTCGTTCTCTTTCTGTCGGTCATTCTGATCCGCTCCTTTCTGGCCGGGGTGATAGGGGTAGAACCCCTCTCGGCAAAAGGTGCCGCCCGCTTTTGGGGTGCCCCCGGCAACACAAAAGCTATGCTCGCTACCCCACAAGACAGGGTAGCGGGGTGTCGTTTGGCGGCTTCTTTTCTGCGGAGCGTTGGGGGACAAATAGATTCAGTGACGGCAGTTCTGCCGTCATCGTTGGTTTCGGTTGGCTGGGTGACGGCAATTCTGCCGTTATATTGTTTGCCGTTCTATCCAGGAGTGTTCCGCCCCCTTTCAACGGCGTTGTCTCGCTCGCTCCCTGGGTTGGAAGGTCTTAGCGTAATTATCACTCTCGGACGGTCATTCTGTTGTCAGGGCAAAAAAGAAGCCGGTACACAGACGCACCAACCCCAGCGGGAGTTTTCCTCTCGCTGGGGTTCTTGTGTGGTTGTCTATGTACCGGCTCAAAAGCCGTATTCAGTTCGCCCATCAAATGGGATTTTTAGTTTAACATATAGAACTGGTGTTTGTCAATACAGATTGGAAAGATTTTTGCAAGTCGTGCAATGTTTGTCGTCAGCATGAAAATTTATAATGAAAACTATAGCAGTCGTCTAAATTACCGACAATGATTTTGTAGGGGCGGGTATTACCCGCCCGTCCGGAAGGGCTGTGCCGTGTCACCTTGCGGGCGGATGATATCCGCCCCTACTGAGTGTTACGCATTTTGTTGATTGCTATAGTACAGCTTCTCAGTGGGCAGCTTCTACCGTCACAATGCTGGAGTCGCCCTTCCGGGCCTGCTCCAAAACGGCCTGCGCCAGCATCTGGAAGGTACTGTGGGAGGAGGTGGCCCCCGAAATCGCGTCGATCACGCCCTCGCCCTGCCCCTCCAGAAGCTGGCCCGCGTAATAGCGGGTGTACTCGTTGGGGTAGGTGCCGTTGGAGTGGAGCATGTTCTGCATATAGGCGTTGTCCCAGCTCTTAATAAAGCCGCTGGCGTTCTCTGCGTTGTACTCCACCGAGATAATGCTGCCGCCCTTCACCAGAATGGTGATGTATTCCTTCCAGCCGTGGCTGAACTGGGACATCTGGGCGGTATAGTACCCGTCCTGGAGCCCCGCCTGGCCCCCGCAGGCTGTCAGCAGCGCCGCCGTCATCAGCAGGCTCAAAAGCATGGCGAAAATCCGTTTCATGTGCCGCACTTCTCCTTCAAGATAAATTTACGCACCCGGGCCTGGAGGGACTCGGCCTCCTTGGCCAGCGAGCTGCTGGACAGCTCCGTCTCCCCGGCGTTCTGGAGGTTGCGGTCCGCGATGCCGGAGATGGCGGCGATCCGCTCCTCCATAACGGCCAGGGCCGTCTCCTGGCCCTGTACCGCTGCCGCCAGCTGGTCCGAGATGGTGTTGATCTGGTCGGACACGTCGGAAATCGCCCGGAGGGAGCCGGCGGTATCAGCGGTCAGCTCCACGCCGGTCTGGATGATGGCCTTGGTGTTGTTGACCATGTTGGTGGCGCTCTTGGCGGCTTCCGCGCTCTTGGCGGCCAGCTGCTTCACCTCGTTGGCCACAACGGCGAAGCCCTTTCCGGCGGCACCCGCCCGGGCCGCCTCCACCGAAGCGTTGAGGGACAGGATGTTGGTCTGGAAGGCGATATCCTCGATGGCCTTCGCGATTTTTGTGATCTGCTGGGCGTTGCCGCTGATGTCGTCCATGGCGGAGGAGAGGGCGGACATCTGCTCGTTGGCGCTCTGGATGCGCCGGGTGATCTCCTCCGTCTGGGCGCGGGTCTGGCCGCTGCTCTCCGTCACGTCGGCCAGCCGCTCCTTCACGTGGGCCACCTCGCTGACCAGCTCCTCGGTGGACTGGTTCTGTTCCAGTGAAGCCTGGTGCAGCTGGGCCGACTGGCCGCTCAGCTGCTCCGCCATGGCGGTGAGCCGGTCGGCGGCGGCCCGGAACCCGAGGAGTGTTTCGTTCATCGACTGGGTGATGGTGCACAGGCTGGCGCGGATGAGCACAAAGTCCCCCTTGTAGTCCACCTGGGGGTCGGTGCGCAGGTCGCCGCCGGCCACGTGGGTCAGCACCTGCTGGATGTCGGATATGTACCGGTTCATGCTTTCCAGGGTGGCGTCCAGGGTCTGAGTCATGACCTCCAGCTCGTCGCCGGTGTCAACAGGGAGCACCTCCGTATGCAGGTCGCCGCCGGAGAGGGCCACCATCCGGTCGGTGACCCGCTTCACCGGGCGGGAAATGGACCGGGCAAAGCGCAGGATCAGCAGGATGGAGACGGCCAGCCCCACCAGAGTGGCCATGACCGACACGGCCATCGCCCAGTTGATGAAATGGTTGTAATCCGACTTGGGAATCTGGATCACCAGCGACCACTGCGTCCCCCGAATGGGGGAGAAGGCCACCAGCATTTTCCGCCCATCGATGGAGAACTCCGTGGCCCCTGTCTCCCCAGTGGCCACCCGCTCCACAGCCTTCCCGCTGCCGCCGCTGAGCTGGGCCAGCGTGCTGCCGCTGAGCACCAGCCCCTGGTCCGGGTGGCCGGTGACGATGCCCTCCCGGTTGGCCATGAAGGCCATGCCGCTGCGCCCGATGTTGATGCTGCTGATTACGTCGTTGAGGGTGTCGTATTTGTAGATGCCCATTACGTAGAAGGCGGTTTCGCCGTCCTCCTTCACTGGCATCCCCATAGTGACCCCCAGCTTGCCCTGGTAGACAGTGGTGGAGTCGGTGGTCAGATTGTCCGTCTCCTTCAAAAGGGTGAAGAAATCGCCGTCCAGGCGTTCCGGCGCGCCGTCGATCCCCTGGAGCAGCCGGCCGTCCAGTCCGTAAAGAGCAACCGTATGAAACTCATAGATCTCCGCCGCTTCCTCCAGCACCGCCATGCGGTTCGCCGCGGTCGCTACGGCGTCGGGGCGCGGAGCCCCCGCCCCCTCCGGATCGGCGGCGGCCACCGTGCTCATCCGGGGGTCGCCGGCAATGGTCATCATGCGGTCCGCCAGCATGTGGATGTTGGCCTCCACCGTCTTTGCCGACTGCCGGGCCATCGGCTGAAGGCTGTCCAGTAAAATGTTGTTGGCCAGTGACTGAAGGGAAAGGGCCATAATGACACAGCATATGACCACCAAAATCAGAATGTTGAGGGTGGTGTTTCTCAATATCCTTCTGTTCAGGCTCCGCTTTATCCCCCGTCCGCCGAGGGAATCCCCCTGCTTTCCTGCCACGTTTCAGTCGCTCCTTTTCCTGATGATTTTTGTCAGTAGACAGAATAAAAGCCTCTTGTACCCTTCCCGCGGACATCACGCCCGGCTGGACTGGCAGCAATTGACTTGAATCAGTATAGCATAAATTTATGGGAAATGGAAGTGCCTTTTTCCTCCCCCCTTTTTATCTCTCCTCAAGTTCGTCGACTATATATTAACCGCCCTGCTGGATGACAAATTCAACAGGACGGTTTTTTATCTTATTTATTGTTGGCTTGGTACATAATATGCTATAGCATGACGATAGCATTCCTTTAGGCGGCGTGTCATAGTTTCCCGCCTGCTGTTGCAAAAACAATAAATAGCGAATGATCTCAGCATGAATTTGTTAATATTCTGGTTTCTCGCTATTAAATAACAGAAATGGATCTACAAAGAGGGGCATATCATTTATCAGAGAAATATTCACAGCACCATAAGATTCAATAATATCCTCATCCACATCGAAAAAATCTGAAAAATAAATTTTAAGTTGGGTAATGCTATGCTCTTTCAAAATCTTTTTCAGATTTCCGCCGCCTAACCCAGCTACTTGCCCCTTGCTGCTGGTCTGAAAATCATCAGGATTCAACGGAAACTGCTTGTCCTGCACCAAACGAGTAAACTGCACGACCAGCGATAGCGGGCCTTTGGTAAAAATATTGTTTTCAGCTTGAAATGCTTTCAAGCGTTCTTCTGGATTAATCATCGTATACTGCCTCCGCAATTTTTGTTAACACGATTGCTCCGCAATCATAGCCACGCTCGACAAGGGCCGTGTGGAGGATGTGATAATTATTGCCTTTACTTGTGGAAAGAAGCCCAACTACGTTTTCTAACAGCAAAATTTTGGGACGTTGTTCCATCTCGTCTAAAACACGCAGCCATTCCCATACAAGTCCGCTTCTCGACGCATGGATACCGCCCAACGAACCGGCTAATGACAAATCTTGGCAGGGAAAGCTGGCCCACGACAAATGGGCGCACGGTAACTCATATCCTCGAATATTTTTGATATCATCAAGTTCAAAATGGTTATCACCAAAGTTAGCTTTATAAACAGTTGCCTTTTGCTCGCTGATATCGTTAGCCCAAACAGGCGCAAACATCCCCTTTAAACCATAGGCCACAAGTCCACTTCCGGCAAAAAATTCGTGCATTGTCCACGGTGCGGAGGATAAGTCTATTTTTTGTTGTTCAAACATGGTGCTTTGTAGCATCATCTTTTCCTCCCGTATTGCGCCTTTTATCTCCCGTTGGTTTCTTTGCGTCTCTTGGAATAATCCAAATCCGGCTCATACGCGCTACTCCAGCAATTCGTCCCTCTTTACAAAGAATTTGGACTTGCCGTGGCGTTATACCCCATTTTTCGGCGGCTTCCTGAACCGTAATAAATTCGTTCACGTTTGACACCTCAAACTGCTTCAAAATCTGCCATATTTCACTATCATTATATTCGTTTGAACGAAATTAGTCAAGCTGTTTCAGTAAAGCGCCCATGCCCGCGAAATTTGTTCGTGAGCATGGGCACCATTCATTTAGGTAAATATAATTTCTGTGTTCACTATTTCTTCCACCGCAGAACGAATATTGTTCATTCGGCCCGCCCATTCCATCTGGCTATCCGCTTTAAGCTGTTCAGTGATACCCTCTTGCTCTGCCATCTGCTCTACAAGCTGAGAAAACATATCGTTTGCCTGCTGATTGATACCAGCCAAGTGGCTATTCAGCTTCCCGCTGAGTAGCAAGGTGTTGTAAAGAGCTTTCCTGTGTTCTCGCAGATACTGCCGCCTGCGCTGGCCCCAGATACCAACAGGGGCGTTTGCCGGCACAGTGAGATTTGGGAGAAAGTAATCTCCTTCTCGATGATAAGTTCCACCTATTTGCTCAAATATAGACTTTTCCATGACATTAACCTCCAAAGTGTTGAATAGTCCCTGTAATCCAATCACTTTCGGCTGTCTGCAAATAATAAGGGAGAGGTAACTTCCTTACGTTACCTCTCCCTTCCGGCGGGGCTTTTTGTTATATGCTTTTGGGGCCCCCGCGAAAACCCAGCGAAGCGGTTTTCGTGGGGAGAGGAGGAAGGAATGGAGCAGAGCGTAACTTTCGCCGCCGATGCGGCGGAAGTGGAGCGGGCGGAGTTTCTTCCGACTATGCCAGGAAGCCCTTGAGGATGCAGTCCTCGGCCTCCTCCTCGGTGAGGCCCAAGGTCTCCAGCTTCAGAAGCTGGTCCCCTGCGATCTTGCCGATGGCCGCCTCGTGGACCAGCTGGGCCTCGGTGCAGTTGGCCGTGATGGCGGGGATGGATTTGATTTTGGCCTCCCCCATGATGATGGAGTCGCACTGGACATGGCCGAAGCACTGAGCGTTGCCCACCATGCGGGGATAGAAGACCTGCTCGGACTTGTCCTGGGCAACGGAGCGGGAGATGACCCGGCCCTTGGAATCCTCGCCGTCCAGGATGATCTCCATGTCGCTCTCCGCCGTCTGGTCCCCGTGGGTCAGCAGGCGCTCGGTGACCACGGCCTCGGCCCCCTTGCCGCAGACGATCTTCGTCGTCCGTTTCGTGGAGTCGATGCCCCGGATCTGGACGGTCTCCATCTGGATGGAGGCCCCCTCCTCCAGATAGACCACGGTCTCCGGGTTCATCACCCGGCCGCCGGTTCCGTCCCCCTCTCCGTAGTGCTTTTCCGTGTAGCGGACTCTGGAGCCCCTGCCCACGTGGAAGGTATGGATTCCGTCGTGTCGGGACTCCTCTTTGCCGCAGTTGTGAATTCCGCAGCCCGCCACGATGTCCACGTCACAGCCCTCTCCGATGAAGAAGTCGTTGTAGACCATCTCCCGGAGGCCGGACTTCGTGATGATGACGGGGATGTGGCAGGTCTCCCCCACGGTGCCGGGCTTCACCCGGATGTCGATGCCGGGCTTGTCCTCTTTGGAAGTGATCTCAATGTGTTCCGTGGACTGCCGTCCGTCACAGCCGGAGTCCTTCCGGATGTTGAAAGCCCCCACGGGCTTGCCGATGAGGTCCGCGATTTTCTCCAGCAGGCCCCGGTCGATCTCGGTATCCATCATTGCGCCATCGCCTCCTTCGTCAGCACCGGGCAGGTGCCCAGGGTGTCCGCCAGAATCCGGGGCAGAATCTCCGCCGGGGTCCCCCGGTGGCGGAGCCGCCCGTCCCCCACCACGATGACCTCGTCCGCCAGGGAGATGATGCGCTCCTGGTGGGAGATGATGATCATGGTGGCCCCTCCGGCGGCGTGGAGCTGCTCGAAGGTCTCCGTCAGCCGGGCGAAGGACCACAGGTCAATGCCCGCCTCCGGCTCGTCGAAGATCATCAGCTTCCCCTGGCGGGCCAGGATGGAGGCGATTTCAATCCGCTTCACCTCTCCGCCGGAGAGGGAGGCGTCCACCTCCCGGTCCAGGTAGTCGTTGGCGCACAGGCCCACCCGGGTGAGGTACTGGCAGCAGCGGTCCTTGGAGATCTTTTCGTCCCCGCTGGCCAGGGTCAGCAGGTCCCGGACCGTCAGCCCCTTGAACCGGGGGGGCTGCTGGAAGCCGTAGCTGATGCCCAGCCGCGCCCGCTCCGTGATGCCGAGGTCCGTGATGTCCCTCCCGTCCCAGAGAATCCGCCCGGCGGTGGGCCGCACAAGGCCCATGATGCTCTTCGCCAGGGTGGTCTTCCCGCCGCCGTTGGGCCCGGTGAAGACCACCAGCCGCCCGTCGCCGACGGTGAGGGAAATGTCGTTCAAAATACCCAGCTCCCCGCCGTCCTCGTGGACGGCGTAGCTGAGGTGCTTCAGTTCCAGCATGAGGGTTCCTCCTTTGCGCGTGAAACAATTCCAGCCAGTATTCTATCAGATACGACAGGAAAAAGCAATGCGGCCGCTTGGGATTTCCCCTACATTTTACCCAAAAGCGCCTCTCTTATCTGTTGCAAACGCAACAGTAACGGTTTTTTTGCCCGCCGCATACACTGGGGGGAAAAGGAGGGACCCCTCATGGAACATACCACTCAAACCCCGGAAGTTTACGATTTCCGCCAGTACGACCGCATCTGGCAGCGGGTAGCCCCCAACCTGGAGCCCTACCCCGGCATGTCCGTCCAGCAGACGGCGGTCCGGTCGGAGGTATCCGCCGTACCCGCCGCCCCGGCGGCCGACCGCCTCCCCCCCGCGCCGGAGAGACCCGCCGTCCCCGTTCCGGCCATTCCCGAGGGACAGCTTCCCGGCGCGGAGCGGAATCCCTGCTGCATGGGCACCGAGGCGGCGGAGCTGCTGGACGTGATCTCCGGCTACATTGAGGCGGCGCTGTCGGACCGGCGTTATCTCCTGGCCCTGGCCCGGCAGGCCCCGTCCTGGGCCCGGAAGGATCTGCGGGACATGGCGGCGGACCTCCAGGAGCAAGCCCGGCGGCTCATGGCGGCCCACTACCTCATCACCGGCCAGTGCCACCGGCCCAGTGTCAGCACGGAGCGGGTCTACGTGGGCCGCTGGCGCCCCGCCCTCCGGGAGCGGTACCACGCCGCGGCGTGCAGCGGGCTGAACTACGCCCGCTCCGCCGAGGACAGCCTGGACCCCTGCCTCACCAAGCTCTTTGAGGAGCTGAGCAAGCAGTCCTACGCCCACGCGGAGACCCTGATGGGGCTTCTCCAGCGGAGTTTGCAGGGCATGTAAAGGAAAAGGCCCTCCATCATGGAGGGCCCTTTTCTTATCCCCAGGCCCGGGCGATCTCGTCCCGGTCGTGCTGGTTTTCCACCCAGTTCTCCAGATATCCGCAGTCGTGACAGACGTAGCGGGCCACCGGGATTCTCTTCACCGTGGCGAAGCGGGTAATGCAGATGCTGTTGGCAAGATAGCGGTGGGCGTTGTCGGGAACCCGGATGATGTCCCCGGAGCCGCAGACGGGGCAGCGTTTCGTGTTCTTCATTTACTTTCGGTCCCTCCACAGCTTCCAGAGCCGGTCCAGAAGGGGCAGCAGCAAGAGGAGCAGAAGCAGATCATTGGGTACATGCGGCATCGCGCGCCTCCTTTCAGTTCACCTGGTAGAGCTTCATGGACAGGGGGATGGATACCGCCGTCAGAACCACCGCCGCCAGGGGCAGCAGGGCCATAACGGGCAGGGGAACGCTGGGGATGTCCACCGAGTCCAGGGCAACGCCCGCCCCGAGGGCCGCGCCGAAGATCACCACCATGAAGATCATCCGGCCCCGCTCCACGCCGAAACGCATGACCGCGGGCAGGGTGATATCCAGGGAAATCACGCCCAGACAGAGGCTGGTCAGCACGATGGAGGTGTCCACCTCGTTTTCGAGAAAGTGCCCCAGAACCACACGGGCCGCCAGGCACAAAATGCTCGCCGCCGCCATGCACAGCCAACCCAGCACGTACTTGCTCAGCACGACGTCCCGCCTGGAATAGGGCATCATGGCCGCAAGCTGGTTCCAGTGGCTCCGCTCGTCATAGGCCATGGCCGTGTAGGGCAGCATGGAGCACCAGACCACCAGGAACACGATGTTGAACGCGCTGTTCATGATGGACAGCAGCAAAATGATGACGACAAAAATTCGCATCTGTTTCCAGATCACATAGAAATCCTTCTGAATCAGCGCTTTCATTTTTTCGCTCCTTTCACCATGAAGAGGATGATGTCCTCCACGCTCGCCCGCTCCAGCTCCAGCCCCGCCGGGACCTCCTCCCGGCGCACCAGGGCCCGGACGCCGCCGTAGCCGCTGGCCTCCCGGCCCAGGACGGCCTCCTCCCGGAGGCTCTCCAGCTGCTCCGCCGTCCCGGCGAAGACGCCGTAGGTCTCCAGCAGCCGGTCCTTCTCGTCGCAGAAGAGCAGCCGTCCCTGGTGGAGGAAGGCGATGTAGTCGCAGAGCTTTTCCAGGTCGCTGAGAATGTGGGAGGAGATCAAAATGGAGTGGTCCTCCTCCCGGGTGAACTCGTTGAAAATCTCCAGCACCTCGTCCCGGACGATGGGGTCCAGGCCGCTGGTGGCCTCGTCCAGAATCAGGAGCTTGGGCTGGTGGCTCAGGGCCACGGCGATGGCCAGCTTCATCTTCATGCCCCGGGAAAAGTCCTTGAAGGGCTTCTTCCCCGGCAGGTCGAAGCGGCGGAGGTAACCCTCGTAAACCCCCTGGTCCCAGCGCCGGTAGGTCCCCGCCATGACCTTCCCCACCTGGACGACGGTGAGGGTCTCGGGATAGTAGGCCTCGTCCAGGACGACGCCGATATCCTCCTTGACCTCCCGGAACTCCGGGCTGGCCGCGTCCACCCCCAGGACCCTGGCGATCCCGCCGTCGGGGCGCAGGGCGTTCATCAGCAGGCGGATGGTGGTGGACTTGCCCGCGCCGTTCTCGCCGACCAGTCCGCAAATGGTGCCGCTGGGCACCGTGAGGCACAGGTCCTGAATGGCGAACTCGCCGAAGGACTTGTGGATGTGGGATAATTCAATGGCGTTCATAAGTTCTCCTCCTCTAACAAGACGCGCAGCATGCCGAACAGTTCTTCCACCGTCAGGCCGCAGGACTTGGCAAGCCCGGCGGCGGCGGTGAGGTGGCTCTCCAGCTCCTTGAGCTGCTGCTCCCGGATCAGGTCCAGGTTCTTCTCCGCCACGAAGCAGCCCTTCCCGGCCACGGTGTACAGGAAGCCCTCGGCCTCCAGCTCGTCATAGGCCCGCTTGGTGGTGATGACGGATATCTTCAGGTCCTTGGCCAGGGCCCGGATGGAGGGCAGCGCCTCCCCCGGCGACAGGGCCCCGGCGATGATCTGGGCCTTGAGCTGGGAGTAGATCTGCTCGTAGATGGGCTGTCCCCCGGTGTTGCGGATGATGATTTCCATGGAAGCCCCTCCGTTTCACTGTTCATATACAGTATACACAGAATGAACAGTTTGTCAAGGGGGTGCGGCAAAAAATTTTCCTGGGCAATTCCTTCCGCCTGTGGTATACTACCCCTGAAAAAAGAGGAAGGGGGAATGGACCATGGAGACGGTCAGCGGCGTGAGCAACTGGAGGCTGGTCCTCCGCCGGGAAAGCGGCGGCGCGGTCATTCTCCGGGCCGGGACTCCAGACGCCCGGGCCGTCCTGCCGGAGCGGATTTCCGGCCTGCCCGTGACGGCCCTGGGGAGCCGGGCCCTGGCCCCGGAGCGGCAGGCGGACCCGGTCCCCCCCGGAGCGGAGACGCTTCAGATCACCTGCGGCCCGGTGGAGGAGGACGCGTCCTGGAACAACCGGAACCTCCGGGACCTGACTCTTCCGGGGTCTCTTCAGGCCGTGGGGGACTACGCCCTGTTGAACTGCTCGGTGTTGAAAACCCTCCGTATGGCTGACAGCATTTCCCATTGGGGCGGCGGGACGCTGATGAACTGCCGGCAGCTGGACACCCTCCATCTGACCCGGACGGGCCCGGACCAGGGGGAGGCCCTGGCCTGGTTCGCCGGGGAGCTGAGCCGGGAGCTGGACGTCACCGTCCTCGGCCCCGGCGGGGAGACCGCCCGGCTGCTGTTTCCGGAGTACACGGAGCTCTATGAGGAGAACTGCCCCGCCCACCACTTTGACTACTTCATCTCCGGGGCGGGCTACCCCTATCACCACTGCTTCCGCCAGAAGCGCCTGTCCCTCAAGGAGTACGACGCCCTCTGGCGGGACTTCCTGGGCATGGAGCACGAGGACCGCGCCGCCCTGCGCCTTGCCTGGAGGCGCCTCCGCCGGCCCGTGGAGCTGTCGGAGCTGGCGGCGGCGGGCTACCGGGCCTATCTGAAAGACCACGCCGGGGAGGCCCTCCGCCTCCTGCTGGAGGAGGAGGACGGGGAAGCCCTCCCCCTGCTCCTGGAGCTGGCGGAGCCGGACCGGGAGGCCCTGTCCGCCGCCTGCGCCCTGGCCCGGGAAAAGGGGGCCACGGCGGCCCTGGCGTCGCTGCTGGAGGAGCGGCACCGGCGGTATCCGGACGGACTGGAAAAGTCCTTTACACTGTAGAAGGGCCAGGGGTTTTATGGAACAAAAGGACTTTGCCGGCGTGGGAGGGGACATTCTGTCCGCCGCCCGGAACGAGCTTTATATGAATCTGCCCTATCTGGACACGGCCCTCTGCGCCCTGGCCCTCGCCCCCGGCGGCGGGGTGACGGTGTCCCTGGCCACCGACGGCGAGACGCTGTACTATGACGGGGCGTGGCTGTCGGAGCGCTATCTCCGGAGCCACGTCTGGACCTGCCGGGCCTACCTCCACGTGATTCTCCACTGCATGCTCCGGCACCTGGCCAAAAAGAGGGGCAAGGCCCCGGAGCTGTGGGACCTTGCCTGTGACGCGGCGGTGGAAAGCATCCTGGACGAGCTGGACTATCCCTGCCTGAACGCCGGTCTCATCCCAAGGAAACAGAAATTCTACGGTGAGTGCCGGCGGGACATGCCCGTGCTGACGGCGGAGGGCATTTACCGCCGCCTCCTGCGGCTGAATCCGCCGGAGTATGAGATCGCCCAGCTCCAGCGGGCCTTCCAGGTGGACGACCACGGCCTCTGGGATCCGGAGCGGCAGGATGATCAGGAGCGGAGCAGCCGCCAGGACCAGAAGTGGCGGGACCTCTCCGGCAAGACCCAGACGGGCCTGGAGACGGTACTCTCGGACAAGGGGACCGGCGGCGAGGCCGTTCTGGAGCAGGTCCGGGTGGCGGTCCGGGACGACGTGGACTACCGGGCCTTTCTCCGCCGCTTCGCCGCCCCCAGAGAGGTGGCGGAGGTGGACGGGGACGCCTTTGACTACGGCTTCTACTCCTACGGCCTCCGGCTCTATGGGAACATGCCCCTGGTGGAGCCCCCGGAGACCCGGGAGGAGAAACGCATTGAGGACTTCGTCATCGCCGTGGACACCTCCATGTCCACCTCCGGGGAGCGGGTCCGGCAGTTCCTGGCCTGCACCTACGCCATATTGCGCAGCGCCGGAACCTTCACCCGGAAGGTCAACATCCGGATCATCCAGTGCGACGACCAAGTAAGGTCCGACGACGCCATCCATGACTTGGAGGACCTGCGGGCCTACATGGAGAACTTTCAGCTCACCGGCGGCAGCGCCACGGACTTCCGCCCGGTGTTCGAGCATGTGGCGAAGCTCCAGGAGGCGGGGGCCTTCACCAGCCTCCGGGGGCTGGTGTACTTCACCGACGGCATGGGGATTTACCCGGAAAAGCGGACGCCCTACGAGACGGCGTTCATCCTTCTGGGAGAGCCGCCGCTTTCCGTGAAGACGCCCCCCTGGGCCATCCGGCTGGTGCTGGAGGCCCCGGACCTGGACCGGGCGGCGGAGGAACTGCCGGAGGAACTGGACCTGGACGAGCTGCCGGAGCTGTAAAGGAGGCGCTATGCTGTCTGAAATCGTGAACCGGCGGAGCATCCGGGCCTACCTGCCCCAGCCAGTTTCCAGGAAAGATATCGAAACCGTGCTGCAAGCGGGGGCCCTGGCCCCCTCGGCAAAAAACCGCCAGCCCTGGCGGTTCACCGTGGCCCTCGCCAAGGGAAAGGCGGAAGCGCTGGCCGCCATGGCGCAGGGCCTGGAGGAGGAACGCCGCCGCCCCCTCCTGCCGGAGAGCGCCCGGCACCTCGGCGGGGCAGTCCAAACGCTGGCCATCATGAAACAAGCCCCGGTTGTCATCTTCGTCACGAACCCCCTGGGCCAGGACCCGAGACAGACGCTGAACACAGACGAACGGGTCACCGAGCTCTGCAACGCCCAGTCCCTGGGCGCGTGCCTGGAGAATATGGCCCTCCAGGCCACGGCGCTGGGTCTAGGCAGTCTTTGGATTTGCAACACCTATTTCGCCTATGACGCGCTGCGGGAATGGATCGGCGGGCCGGGAGCTCTCGCGGCGGCCATGGCCCTGGGGTACGCCGCCGGGAATCCGCCGCCCCGGCCCCGGAAGCCGCTGGAGGAATTGGCCGAGTGGAGGGAGTAAGTGTTCTGCCAATAGGAGGGTAGGCCCGGGAAAAGGGCGGACACACAGGTCCGCCCCTACAAGGTGTTCTACCGATAGAAGGGCAAAAATTGGCCCGAAGGGCCCTTACTTCCTTTTCTCTTTTGGGCCGTGCAATGGACCAGCCGTCGCCGGCCGCCAATCCGCCCCGCCCGCAAGGGCGAGTACTATCTCCCCTCCCCTGCCGGGGAACCAGGAAGGAAACGCCATGAACATCAAACAAGCCAAACAGGAAATCGCCAACACCCTGAAAGCCTATCTGTCCAAGGACGAATTGGGAAACTATCTTATCCCCCCCGTCCGCCAGCGGCCCGTCCTGCTGATGGGCCCCCCCGGCGTGGGCAAGACCCAGATCATGGAGCAGGTGGCCGCCGAAACCGGCGTGGGCCTGGTGGCCTACACCATCACCCACCACACCCGCCAGAGCGCCGTGGGCCTGCCCTTCATCGAAAAGCGGACCTACGGCGGGGAGGAGTACGCCGTCACCGAGTACACCATGAGCGAAATTCTGGCCTCCGTGTACAGCCTGATGGAGAAGACCGGCCTCAAAGAGGGCATCCTCTTCCTGGACGAAATCAACTGCGTCTCCGAGACCCTGGCCCCCATGATGCTCCAGTTCCTCCAGTGCAAAACCTTCGGCAACCAGCGCCTGCCGGAGGGCTGGCTCATCGCCGCCGCCGGAAACCCGCCGGAATACAACCGCTCCGTCCGGGACTTCGACGTGGTGACCCTGGACCGGGTGAAGCGCATCGACGTACGGGAGGACTTCGCCGTCTGGAAGGAGTACGCCCGGGCCAAAGGCCTCCACGGGGCCGTCGTCTCCTACCTGGACATCAAAAAAGAGAACTTCTACCGGGTGGAAACCACGGCGGAGGGCCTTCAGTTCGCCACCGCCCGGGGCTGGGAGGACCTCAGCGAGCTGCTGACGGTCTACGAAACCCTGGGCCTCAAGGCGGACCGGGAGGTGGTGGGACAGTACATCCAGCTGCCCCGCGTCGCCCGGGACTTCGCCAACTACCTGGAACTCTACAACAAGTACCGGAAAATCTACCACGTGGACGAGATTTTGAAAGGGACCTGGAGGCCCGTCACCGTCCGGGAGCTCCGGGCCGCGCCCTTTGACGAGAAGCTGTCCGTCATGGGCCTCCTCCTCTCCCGCCTCTCCGAGGCCGCCCGGGAGGCCCGCCGCCAGGACGGCCTGTGCGAAAGCCTCCACGCCGCCCTGACGTCCTTCAAGGCGTCCCTGTCCGCCGGGGAGAATCCCCAGGAGGTCCTGGGGGCCCTGGCCCGGGAACGCCGGGAGGCCCTGAGACGGGCCCGGGACGCGGGCCAGCTGGAAAAAGCCCGTCAGACCCTGGCCCAGCTGGAGATCAACATCCTGGAGGACTATCGCCGCCGTCTCATTCAGGAGAACCCGGCGGGCTCCGAGGCGGCCATGGACGCCGTCCGGGGCTGGTTCGGCGGGGAGGTGGAGAAACGGTCCTCCCTGGCCCGAACGGCCAAGGCGGAGCTGGACCACGCCTTCGCCTTTCTGGAGGAGACCTTCGGCCAGGGGCAGGAGCTGGTGCTGTTCGTGACGGAGCTCACCGCTTACGCCGACACCAGCTGGTTCATCGAAACCTTCGGCTGCGACGCCTACTTCCGCCACAACCGGGAACTGCTCTTTGACGACACCCGCCGCCGCATCCGGGAAGAAATCATCGCCGTGAAAGCGGCGGAACAGGAGGAATCCCATGACTGAGGACATGAAACGCATTGAAACCGTGCTGGACGAGAAGGTCCGCCCCGCTCTCCGGGCCCACGGGGGAGAGATCGCCGCGGACCGTCTGGAGGACGGCGTGCTGTACGTGAAGCTCCTGGGCCAGTGCGCCGGGTGCCCCTCGGCGGACCTGACCAACGAAACGATTGTGGAGGCGGAGCTCACCGCCGCCCTTCCCGATCTGGTGCGGAAGGTGGTGGCGGTCCAGGCCGTCAGTGACGAGCTGTGGGAGCAGGCCAAGCGGCTCCTCCGGGACCATCATTTGTAAACTTTTGTCCCTTTTCCTTTACTTATGGGAAAAGTGCCAGTATAATATAATCGTTTGGGCGCGCCGGGGTCAGCCGGAGCAAATGCCGCGCCTTGAGCAATACAAGAGAGAGGGTTTTTCATTATGTCAAATTGCGCCATTGTGGGCATCAACTGGGGCGACGAGGGCAAGGGCCGTATGGTGGACCTGATCACCCAGGACTACGACGTGGTGGTCCGCTATCAGGGCGGCGGCAACGCCGGACACACCGTCGTCAACAAAAAGGGCAAGTTCGCCCTGCACCTGCTGCCCTCCGGCATTTTCCGGGACGGCGTGGTGAATATCCTGGGCAACGGCGTGGCCCTGGACTGCGAGAGCCTGTGGAAGGAGATCCAGGACGTGACCGCCCAGGGCGTGTCCATCACGCCGGACAACCTGATGATCAGCGACCGGGCCTCCCTGCTGCTGCCCTGGCACCGGGACCTGGACGGCCTGGAGGAGGCCCGCCTGAAGGACAAGAAATACGGCTCCACCAAGCAGGGCATCGCCCCCTTCTACTCCGACAAATTCCAGAAGAAGACCGTCATGGCCGGGGAGCTCCTCTATCCCAGGCAGCTCCGCTCCCACCTGGAGGACCTGCTGGAGTGGAAGAACCTGACCCTGACCAAGGTATACAATGCCAAGCCCTACACCATCGAGCAGCTGATGGACTGGGTGGCGGACTACGGCGAGAAGATCCGCCCCTTCATCCGGGACACCGGCGCGTTCCTCCGGCAGGCCCAGTCCGAGAACAAGCGGGTCCTGTTCGAGGCCCAGCTGGGCGCCCTCCGGGACCTGGATTACGGCATCTATCCCTACACCACCTCCTCCAACGCCGTGGCGGCCTATGCCCCCGTGGGCTCCGGCCTGCCCTCCGCCCGCATCGACGAGGTCATCGGCGTGGTGAAGGCCTACTCCTCCTGCGTGGGTGAGGGCCCCTTCACCTGCGAGTGGTTCGGCGAGGAGGCGGACAAGCTCCGGGAGGCCGGAAACGAATACGGCGCCAAGACCGGCCGGCCCCGCCGGGTGGGGCCCATCGACATCGTGGCCACCCGCTACGGCGTCCAGTGCCAGGCGGCGACCAACATCGCCCTGACCAAGCTGGACGTGCTGAGCTATATGGACAAGATTCCCGTCTGCGTCCGCTACGAGCTGGGAAGCCAGCAGACGGACCGCTTCCCCTTCCCCGCCCTGCTGGCGGAGGCCAAGCCGGTGGTGGAGTACATGCCCGGCTGGGGCTGTGACATCTCCGGCGTCCGGACCTGGGAGGACCTGCCCGAGGCGGCGCGGAAGTACGTGGAGTACGTGGAAAAAGAGATCGGCTGCCGCATCGGATACGTCTCCGTGGGCCCGGAGCGGGACGCCATCATCATCCGCTGAAGGAGGCCTCATGAGTAAAGACCGCTACGAATCCCCTCTCTCCTCCCGGTACGCGTCGGCGTTCATGCTGAACCTCTTCTCCGCCGAAAAGCGCATCGAGACCTGGAGGCGGCTCTGGGTGGCCCTGGCCCGGGCGGAGCACGAGCTGGGCCTGCCCGTGACGGCGGAGCAGGTGAAGGAGCTGGAGGACCATCTCACCGACATCGACTTCGAGCTGGCCGCTCAGCGGGAGAAAGAGGTCCGCCACGACGTCATGGCCCACGTCTACGCCTACGGCAAAGCCGCCCCCTCGGCGGCGGGCATCATCCACCTGGGGGCCACCAGCTGCTATGTCACCGACAACGCGGACCTCATCCTCTACCGGGAGGGCCTGCGCCATCTCCGGAAGGGCCTCCTGGCCCTGCTGGGGAACCTTTCCAAGTTCGCCCGGCAGTACGCGGACACCCCCACCCTGGGCTACACCCACTATCAGCCCGCCCAGCTGGTTACCGTGGGCAAGCGGGCCGCCCTCTGGATGCAGGATTTCCTGGCGGACCTGGAGGAGCTGGATTTCGTCCTGGAGAACCTGAAGTTCCTGGGCTGCCGGGGCACCACCGGCACCGAGGCCAGCTTCATGGACCTCTTCGAGGGGGACGGGGAAAAGATCGACGAGATGAACCGGAGGATCGCCGGGGAATTCGGCTTTGAGAAGACCTTCCCCATCTGCGGCCAGACCTATCCCCGGAAGGTGGACAGCCGGATTCTGAACTGCCTTTCCGCCATCGCCCAGAGCGCTTACCGAATGGCCAATGACATCCGCCTTCTCCAGCACGACCGGCAGGTGGAAGAGCCCTTTGAGAAGAACCAGATCGGCTCCTCCGCCATGGCCTACAAGCGCAACCCCATGCGCTGCGAACGCGTCTGCTCCCTGTCCCGCTATCTGATGGCGGACGCCATGAACGCCCCCATGACCGCCTCGGTCCAGTGGCTGGAGCGAACCCTGGACGACTCCGCCAACCGGCGCATCTCCATGCCGGAGGGCTTCCTCTGCGCCGACGCCATCCTGCGCCTCTGCCGGAACGTCACCGACGGGCTCCACGTCAACGAGAAAATCGTGGACAGGACTGTCCGGGAATACCTGCCCTTCATCGCCACGGAGAACCTGATGATGGAGGGGGTCAAGCGGGGCGGCAACCGCCAGGAGCTTCACGAGATCATCCGCACCTGCTCCATGGCGGCCACGGCCCGGATGAAGGAGGGGGAACCCTGCGATCTGCTCCACCGTCTGGCGGCGGAGCCCGCTTTCGCCATGACGGAGGCGGAGATGGAGGCCGTCCTGGACCCGAAGCTCTACACCGGCCGCTGTGCCGCCCAGGTGGAGACGTTCCTGGAGGGAATCGCCCCCCTGCTGGCGGAGGCCGAAGACGGCGAGACGCCGGAGATCAACGTCTGAACCATATGGAAATGGAAGCGGAGGGCCGGAGCGCCCTCCGCTTTTTACTCTTTCGCCGCCCCGGAGACCTCTCGTCCATAATACCAGGCGCCGCTCTTGACATCAGAGAAATCACCCGCGTACAAAACCCGATTCCATCCTTGCATTTTTGAAACAGGCATGGTACAATGAGACTGAAATATTGTATGTTCCGGTGAAAAGGAGGCCTTTCCCATGCCTCATCCCCATGTGATCCAATGGCCCGACAGCGACTTCGGTGTTCGGATTCCCGCGAAGTTTCTGGAACAGATCGGCGTGCGGGAAAACGATGAGGTGGAGATTTTCTGCCAGGGAGACAGGGCCGTCATCCGCAAGGCCACCGGCCCGGGGCGGAAGGCGGAAGAGGAGAATCTGGAGCAGTAAGTCCGAAGGATTCCCGCCGCTGTCCCACGCCGGAATCCTGAGACGGCGAAACGTCCGAATCGCGCGCAGGAAGCGGACCCGGCCATGAAGCCGGGTCCGCTTTCATTCCTCAATATTGAACAGCGAATCCAGCACCAGCCAGGTCTGGGAAAAGGGCCGCATAAGGTTCCAGAATCCCGCCCCCCGGAAGCCGTACTCGGCGATGAGGCGGAGCTTGGCGTCCATGCTCCTGGCGTCCTCGAACCAAACCTCGTGGCTGGTCCCCCCGGCGTCGGTGTAGTGGAAGAAGGGGGACCGGGCCGTCTCGTCGTACTGGATGGGCACGCCGTACCGGACCGCCAGCTCGATGGCCCGCTGGTTGGAGATGGATTGGGCCCTGGTCTCCCCCTGAATGAAGGGCAGCGGCCAGTCATAGCCGTAGTTGGGCACCCCCAGGAAGATTTTCCCCGCCGGGATCTCCGTCACGGCGTAATCCAGCACCGCCCGCACATTGGGGAGCGGCGCCACCGCCATGGGTGGGCCATATGTATATCCCCATTCATATGTCATCAACAACACCCCATCCACCGCCGCCGACACGGCGGCGTAATCATGTCCCTCATACAGCAGCCCCCTCTGCCGCGTATTCGTCTTCGGCGCCAGCGCCGCCCAGAGGAACCGCCCCTGCGCCGCAAGCAGCTGCCGCAGACGCCCCAAAAACGCCGCGTAGCCCGCCGCCAGCTGCCCCGGCAGATACTCGAAGTCCACGTCCAGCCCCGCGAAGTCCTTCCGCAGCACCGTCTGCAAAACCTCCGCCGCCAGCCGCCCCTGGGCCTCGTAATCCGTCAGGATGTACTCCGCCCGGCCTGTGTCGAACTGCCCCGCCTCCGTCAGGGTGGACAGGTGCATCACCGGCTTCGTCCCCCGCTTCCGGGCCGCTTCCAGCATGGCCTCGTCGTCCAGGGGCAGCAGTCCCCCCTCCGCCGTGATGCCGTAGGTGAAGGGGGCCATTGTCGACAGATACGGCAGCTCCGCCGCCAGCAGCTCCGGGGAGATGAAGGGATAGGCGTACCCGTTGAACAGGCCCTCGCCGATCTTCTCGTCGAAATAGGAAATCACCAGAAGCTGCCCCGGCACCAGAGCCTCCCCGCCGCCCAGGGCCCAGTTGTTCCGCCACAGCTGCCGCACGGTGGTCCCGTACCGCTCCGCGACGGAGGTCAGCGTCTCCCCCGCGGACACGACGTGGACCGACTGGGGAAACCGCACCACCAGCGTCTGTCCCACCGCCAGGGCGAAATCCGGCGGAAGCTCGTTGTCCTCCGCCAGCTGCCTCGGGGCCACACCGTACCCGGCGGCGATGGTGTCCACCGTCTCCCCGGGCCGCACCACATGAATTGTCATTGGACATCACCTCTTTCGCCAAACCCTATGTCCCGGTCTTTGTCCCCTATGCGGGTTTTCCGCATATCCGGCGGCTTCCCGCCATATGTATGGGGCAGCGGGACAAGGGGGGATGGCGGATGAACAGGCGGCGGAAATGGACCTGGTATCTGACACCGGGGCTGGTGTTCCAGTCCGTGCTGATCGGCGGCGGCTACGGCACCGGGGCGGAGATCGCCCGGTATTTCGGGAGTCACGGCCTTCTGGGCGGACTGCTGGGCCTGGGGGCCGCGGCTGCCGGCTGGGCCGCGCTCTGCGCCGTCACCTTCGAGTTCGCCCGGGTCTTCCGCGCCTATGATTACGGGACCATGATGCGCCGCCTCCTGGGACGGGCGGGCATTCTCTACGACCTCTGTTTTTACGCCATGCTCCTCCTGGTCCTGGGGGTGGTCAACGCCACCGCCGCCGCCATGGTCCATGACCTGACGGGCCTGCCTCCCGGGGCGGGGGTGGCGCTTTTGTCCCTTGGCGTGGTTCTCCTGGCCCTGCGGGGCACGGAGGCCATCGAAAAAGCCCTGTCCCTCTGGGCCTATGTGCTCTACGCCGTCTTTCTCCTCTTCCTGGCCGCCGTGTTCCTCCGCTTCGGAGACGCCGTCGCCGCCGAGCTCCGCCGGGGGGAGATCGGTCCCGGCTGGCTCTCCGACGGCCTGCGCTACGCCTCCTACAACCTCATCTGCGTCTCCATGATTCTCTACACCCTCCGGGACCTCCGGACCCGCCGGGAGGCCGTGGCCCGCGGCGTTCTGGCGGGAATTCTGGGCGCCGCCCCGGCGGTCCCGCTGCTGCTGGCCATGGGCAGCGGCCTGCCCGCCGCCCTGGCCTCCGAAACACCGGTGACCGCCATCTTCGCCCGGCTGAACCTGCCCTGGCTCTACGTCCTCTATGAGATCGCTCTCTTCGGCACGCTGATCGAGACCGCCGCCGGCTTCATCAAGGCCCTGGAGGACCGGATTGAACGATCCCTGTTCCGGGGCCGGTCCTTCGAGCTTGCCCGGCCTCTGATCACCGGAATGGTGACAGCCCTGGGGATCTGCGTCTCCACCTTCGGTCTGACGGAGCTCATCGACAAGGGTTACGGCGCCATCTGCTACGGCGCGCTGCTTCTCTTCGCCCTGCCCATGCTGACGGCGGGGGTCCGCATGCTCCGGCGGGAGGGCCGCCGCTGAATTCGACGGCGTTCCCCGCCGCCCCTACAAAATTCCCTCCCTTTTTTTGGAGGCCTCCCCAGGGAGTTTGTCCTTTCCCGGGCTTGTATTTCCTGGTGGATTATGGTATACTAACCTCAATTTCGCAAGCGAGGTGAAAGAAATGGCTTTCTTTGGAGGACAGCCCAAGACCGCCCCCGCCATGGAGTCCCAGACCGACGGCGCCCGGCGGGAGGGCGAAGACATCCCCGAGCTTCCCGAACCCCGGAGCAACACCGTCATCGCGAAGGACCTGATCGTCACCGGACAGCTCCGTGGCGAGGGCGTGGTCCAGATCGAGGGCACCGTGGAGGGTGAGGTCAACCTGAAGGGCTATGTCATCGTGACGCCCACCGGCAGAGTGAAGGGCCCCGTGGAGGCGGACGTCATCCGCGTCGCCGGACAGGTGGAGGGCAATCTGGTCTCTCACGACCACGTCCAGCTGGAGCGGACCGGCACCATCAACGGGGACGTGACTACCGTCTCCTTCGTCATCGAGAACGGCGGGCGCCTCAACGGCCGGACCACCATGGTCCCGGAGCAGGCGTCCACTCCCCACGTGGAGGGTCTGGAGCCCTCCGAGCTCCCGGAGGAGGACGCCTGAGTCCCCTACATCCATAGAGAGAAAATCCTGCCCCATCCGGCGAAAATACTTTTCGCCGGATGGGGCAAACTTGATTTGTTCACACTTTCCCTGTAAAATGTTTGCAAAGAGAAAAAGAAAGGAGGGCTTTCCTCATGCCCTTTACATTCCAGTTCGGCGGTCCCAACGCCTTCGGCGGCGGCTTCAACCCCGAGAATTTCCAGGGCGGGACGCCCAATCCCCGCCCCCGGAAGGCCCGGAAGCCCCGCCGCGCCATGGGAAACGCCTTCACCCGGACCCTCATCAATCTGGCGGTCACCCTGGTCTTCGGTCTGGTCTACTTCTACCTGGAGCTGCCCGCCCTGAATCTCCACGCCGAGGAGTTTTACGTCTTCGCCTTCCTCCTCTGCGCCGTGTACTGCGGCTGCGCCGTCTTCACCTCCGGCTTCCAGACCGACGGCGGCGTCAAGGGCTACTTCCACTTCGTCCGCAAGCAGTGCGCCATTCCCTTCCTGGCGGTCGTCGTCCTGATCATCGCCCTGGCGTTGGGGGCTCTCAGCAGCTGGGTGGTCCTCCGGGCGGGGAGCTATTCCAAACTCCTCTCCATCCAGGCCGGGGACTTCACCGCTGAGGTGGAGGAGATCAGCTATGACCAGATTCCCATGCTGGACAAGGATTCCGCCGCCCGTCTGGGCACCCGGAAGCTGGGCGAGCTGGCGGACATGGTGTCCCAGTTCGAGATTCTCCCCTCTTACACCCAGATCAACTACCAGGGCCGCCCGGTGCGGGTGACCTCCCTGCGCTACGGGGACCTCATCAAGTGGTTCACCAACCGGAAGGACGGCCTGCCGGCCTATATCATCATCGACATGGTCAGCCAGGAGGCGGAGGTGGTCCGCCTGCCGGAGGGCATGAAGTACACCATCGCGGAGCACTTCGGCCGGAACCTCTACCGGCACCTCCGGTTCCACTACCCCACCATGATGTTCGACGAGCCGGTCTTCGAGATTGACGAGGAGGGCACGCCCTATTGGGTCTGCTCCCGCATCGTGCGGACCATCGGCCTCTTCGGCGGCGTGGACGTGAAGGGGGCGGTGCTGGTGAACGCCATCACCGGAGAGAGCGAATACCATGAGCAGGTCCCCAGCTGGGTGGACCAGATGTATTCCGCCGACATCATCATCCAGCAGTATGATTTCTACGGCATGTATCACAACGGCTTCCTGAACTCCATATTCGGACAGAAGGACGTCACCGTCACCACGGAGGGCTACAACTATATCGCCCTGGAGGACGACGTCTATATGTACACCGGCGTCACCTCCGTCACCTCGGACGAGTCCAACATCGGCTTCATCCTCTCCAACCAGCGGACCAAGGACACCCATTTCTATCCCATCGCCGGGGCGGAGGAGTTCTCCGCCATGGACTCCGCCCAGAGCCAGGTCCAGATGATGAATTACAAGGCCACCTTCCCCCTGCTGCTGAACATCGCGGGCCAGCCCACGTACTTCATGGCCCTGAAGGGCGCGGACGGACTGGTGAAGATGTTCGCCATGGTCAACGTCCAGCAGTATGACGTGGTCTCCACCGGCTCAACGGTGGCGGAGTGCGAGATGAACTACCGCCAGACCCTGGCCCACCGGGGCCTCATCGCCGCCGGGGAGCAGACCCCCGCCGCCGGGGACGCCCAGGAGCAGGAGGGCGTCGTGGCGGAGATCCGCAGCGCGGTCATCGGCGGCGACACCCACTACTACGTCCGCATGGAGAACAGCCTGGGCTACCTGGACTTCAACGCGGCGGAGGTGCCCCTGGCGGTGCTGCTGAACGTCCGGGATCACATCCGGTACACCTTCGTGCTGGAGGGAGCGGAGTTCCCGGAGCACGGCCTCGTCCCGGCCACCGCCTTCGAGTACGTGGACTGGGACAACTGACCTCGATTCCCCCATTCACACAAGAACCCCCCGGCGGAGCTCCGCCGGGGGGTCTTCCTTCTTCAGTTTCCTTCATTCGAGAGGCTTTCCAGCGCGCCCCGGGCGGCGGCCTGCTCCGCCTCCTTTTTGCTGTGGCCGGAGCCGGAGCCGATGGGCGTCCCGTTCAGCAGCACTTCCGCCGCGAAGGTCTTGGCGTGATCCGGGCCCCGCTCCCCCACCATGCGGTAGGTCAGCACCTGATCCGCCTGACGCTGGACCAGCTCCTGGAGGGCCGTCTTGTAGTCCCGGCGGCGCTCCTCCACCACCTCTTCCCGCTCCGCGTCCAGCACACAGCGGTGAATCAGCGCCGAGGCGGCGGCGATGCCCCCGTCCAGGTACACGGCGGCGAAAACCGCCTCCGTGGCGTCCGCCAGGATGGAGGTCCGGGTCCGGCCCCCGCCGGACTCCTCTCCCCGGCCCAGGCGCAGATAGGCCCCCAGGTTCAGCTTCCTGGCCACCTCATAAAGGCTCTGCTCACAGACCAGGGCCGCCCGGATGCGGGTCAGGTCCCCCTCCGGCAGGTCCGGGTGCTGGGTGAACAGGAACTCCGCCGTCACGAAGCCCAGCACCGAATCCCCCAGGAACTCCAGCCGCTCGTTGCTGGACAGGTGGTCCGCCCGGTGCTCGTTGGCGTAAGAGCTGTGGCACAGTGCTTCCGCCAGCAGCGCCCGGTTCTGAAAGACATATTCCAGTTTTTTCTCCAGTTCCTGCATATCAGCCGGTCCTCTCTGAAAGGACGCCCCGTGGAATCACGGGGCGGGCTTTCTCCGCGCCCGCTCCCGGCGGGCACGCGTTTACTTGTTCAGCTTGCCAGCCAGATAGTTCACCGCGTCGCCCACGGTCTTGAGGGAAGAGAGCTCCTCCTCCTCGATCTCGCCGATCTCGAACTCCTCCTCCATGGCCATGACCAGCTCCACCAGATCCACGGAGTCCGCCCCCAGGTCCCCCTCAAAGGCGGTATCCATGGTGATCTCCTCCGGCTCCTTGGCGAACTGTTCCGCCACAAGCTCCCGCAGGATATTCAAAATCTCGTCGTTTGACATTGCCGCTTCACTCCTTATAGACTTGACTGCCTTGAGACGGCAGGCTTTTCATGAAGCCATCATACGGCAACAGCCGCCGTGCTGTCAAGGGGCATCCGGCAAATTTTGCCCAGCCGCCCCGACTTTCATCAATTCGATGTTCTCCTGGATGTCGGCGATGAAGCCGCTGGCGGCGTATTCCTCCGCCCGGAGGATGGCGTTGCGGATGGCCCGGGCGTCGGAGGAGCCGTGGGCCTTGATCACCGGCCTGGAAATTCCCAGGAAGGGGGTCCCCCCCACCTCGCCGGGGTCCAGCAGCTTCTTCATCTCCGCCAAGTCCCCCTTCACCAGCCCCGCCGCGATCTTCGTCTTCGCGCTGGAGAGGAAAACCTTCTTCAATTCCTTCAGGAGGAACTTTGCGGTGCCCTCCAGGGATTTCAGCATGACGTTCCCGGTGAAGCCGTCGGCCACCAGCACGTCGGCCCCGCCCAGCATGGCGTCCCCGGCCTCCAGATTGCCCACGAAGTTCAGCCGCCCGGCCTCCCCCGCCGCCGTCAGCAGGGCGTGGGTCTCCTGGCGGAGGGGGTCCCCCTTCTCCGACTCCGCGCCAATGTTCAAAAGGGCCACCCGGGGCCGCTCCACGCCCAGCATCCTCTTGGCGTAGTAATTCCCCAGGTAGGCGAACTGGAGCAGGTACTCCGGCGTGCACTCGGCGTTGGCCCCGCAATCGCACAGGAGCATTTTCCCCTCCGCCGTGGGCAGGACGGGCCCCATGGCCGCCCGGCGGATGCCCCGGATGCGCTTGACCACCAGCGTGGCCCCGGCAAGCAGAGCCCCCGTGGACCCGGCGGAGACGAAGGCGTCCCCCTCTCCGTTTTTCAGCAGGTTCAATCCCACCGTCAGGGAGGAATCCTTCTTTCTCTTGAAGGCGGTGGCGGGGTCGTCGGCGATCTCCACCACCTCCGAGGCGTCCCGGATCTCCACCCCGGAGGGGAGGTTCTTCTCCCCGCACCGCTCCACGGCCTTCAGGATGTCCGCCATCCGGCCCACCAGGAGTATGTCGGTCCCGTACTCCCTGCGGGCCTCCAGAGCCCCCTGGACCACGGCCAGAGGCGCGTTGTCCCCGCCCATGGCGTCCACGATGATCTTCATGCTTGAACCCTCCCTTGTCTTCTGTTTCTGTTTATTCCAGAACGGTCTCCCGCAGCCCGTCGATGCGCTCCAGGGACCGCCGGCTGAGCTCCGCGTTCTTGTTCCGCTTCCCCTTGACCCGGCGGCCCAGGGGCGGCATGATGCCGAAGTTGATGTTCATGGGCTGGAAGGACGTGACGGACTGGTTGGAGACATACAGCCCCAGGGCCCCGATGGCGGTCTCCCGGGGGAAGTCCACCGGGGGCAGGCCCCGGAGTCTTCTCGCCGTCTCCACCCCCGCCAGGAAGCCGCTGGCGGCGGACTCCACATAGCCCTCCACCCCGGTCATCTGCCCGGCGAAGGTGATCCGGGGCTCCGCCTTGAGGCGGTAGTACCGGTCCAGCAGCCGGGGGGAGTTCAGAAACGTGTTCCGGTGCATGACGCCGTAGCGCAAAAACTCCGCGTCGTGAAGGGCAGGGATCATGGAGAACACCCGCCGCTGCTCCGGGAAGCGGAGGTGGGTCTGGAAGCCCACCAGATTGTAGACGCTGCCCTCCTGGTTGTCCCGCCGGAGCTGGACCACGGCGTAGGGCTCCCTCCCCGTCCCGGGGTCCACAAGGCCCCGGGGCTTCAGGGGCCCGTAGCACAGGGTTTCCCGGCCCCGCCGGGCCATGACCTCCACGGGCATGCAGCCCTCGAAGACCTTCTTGTCCTCAAAGCCGTGGACCTCCGCTTCCTGGGCGGTGGTCAAGGCCTGCCAGAACGCCTCATATTCCCCCTCGTCCATGGGGCAGTTCACATAGTCCGCCGTGCCCCGGTCATAGCGGGAGCCCATCCAGGCCTTTTCCATGTCGATGCTCTCGGCGGAGACCAGGGGGGCCGCCGCGTCGTAGAAGTGGAGGGCGGAGTCGTCCCCCAGCAGGGTCTGGAGGCGTTCCGCCAGGGCGTCGGAGGTCAGGGGGCCGGAGGCCACGATGACCTCCCCCTCGGGAAGCTCGGTGACCTCCCCGGGGACCACGGTGATGTTGGGATGGCTTCTGATCCGCTCCGTCACCAGCCGGGCGAAGCCGTGCCGGTCCACCGCCAGGGCCCCGCCGGCCTCCACCCGGGTGGCGTCGGCACAGGAGAGGATCAGGGAGTCCAGGCGGCGGAGCTCCTCCTTGAGGAGGCCCACGGCGTTCTCCAGCTGGTCGCTGCGCAGGGAGTTGGAGCAGCAGAGCTCGGCGAAGTATTCGGTCTCATGGGCCGGGGTCTTCTTCTCCGGCTTCATCTCGCGAAGAGTCACGCTGACGCCCCTCTTGGCCAGCTGCCAAGCGGCCTCGCTGCCGGCAAGGCCGGCGCCTATCACTGTTACGTGCATGGTTGTTCACCTCCGTTGAAGGTCTCCGTAGGGGAGGGGCTCTGTCCCCTCTCGTTCTTCCGAAACTGCCGTGGTTCTGGGGGGGACGGGGCGGGACGGAGCCCGCCCCCTACAATCTCTCCTCAGACCTGCCCAACAGGTAATCCGTGGAAACTTCAAACAAATCGGCCAGCTTCATCAGGCCGGGAACATCGGGGTAATGGACTGCTGATTCATAATAGAGATACGCCCTTTGCCCAATGCCCAAATATTCCGCAACCTCTTTGGACGTAAAGCGTTTTTCTTTACGGAGGCTTTTCAGGCGCTCAGCAAAAATATCCATAATACCCCCCTTGACTTTGAATTTCAAATTCACTATAATTGAATTATAAATTCAATTACAGGAGGCAACCCCATGTCACCCTTGATGCAGACCATCTGCGATGAACTCCAGGCGTGCGCCCTGGACCGCTACATGGACGGCTTTGAGCGGGACACCTATGCCGTGGAGCTGGCCCGGCTCTACGGCGCGCTTTCCGCCGCCCTGCCGGAGTGCTGCCAGGAGCTCCTCCGGCAGTATATCCTCACCTTGAACGCCCGGGCCCGCATGGAGACCGAGGCCATGTTTCAGGCCGCCTTTGACGCCGCCAGGGAGCTCTCTTAGCCCTCCGGCGCTTCCGCCTTCCTGGCGGCGGGCTTTTTCGCGGGGGATTTCTTGGCCGTGGTCTTTTTCGCAGAGGCCGCCTTGGTGGTCTTCGCCGTCGTCTTTTTGGCGGAGGCGGCTTTCGCGGTTTTCTCCGCCGTCTTCACGGGCTTCTCCTCCGCCTCGGGGGGCTCCGTGTCCCCCTCCTTCTTGGCGGCGTAGCGGGGATAGCCCCGTTTGTCCTCCGGCAGGAAGTTGCCGCACGCCGGGTTGATGCAGAAGGGCTTCTTGGCCCCCCGGCCCGCCTTTTTGAACATGGTCTGTCCGCACACCGGGCAGTCGTCCTTCACCGGCACGTCCCAGGTCATGAAATCGCACTTGTCCGCCTCCACCTTGCTGGTCAGGTGCTCACAGCAGTAATAGGTGTACTGCTTTCCGGTTTTCTTGCTCTTCCCCGTGCGCTTCATCAGCCGCCCGCCGCACTTGGGGCAGCGGCCCGGCATCTCCACCACCAGGGGCATGGTGAAGCTGCACTCCGGGAAGCCCGGGCAGGCCAGGAAGCGGCCGAACCGGCCCATCTTCACCACCAGATTCCGCCCGCACTCCGGGCAGACCTCCGTGGACACCTCGTCGGGCACCTTGATGCGCACGCCCTCCAGGTCCTGCTCCGCCTGCTTGAGGTTCTTGTCGAAGTCCCCGTAGAAGTCCCGCAGGACCCCCTTCCAGGGGATGGCTCCCCCCTCCACGGAGTCCAGTTTCTCCTCCATGTGGGCGGTGAATTTCAAATCGGCGATGTCGGTGAATTTGTCCTTCATCAGCTCCGTCACCACCCGGCCCAGGTTGGTGATCTTCAGATACTTGCCCTCCTTTTCCACGTAGGCCCGGTCCAGGATGGTGGACACGGTGGGGGCGTAAGTGGAGGGCCGGCCGATGCCCTGCTCCTCCATGGCCCGGATGAGGGAGGCGTCGGTGTACCGGGCGGGGGGCTGGGTGAAGTGCTGACTGGGGGCGAAGCCCTGCAAAGCCAGGGTGTCCCCCTCCCGGAGTTCGGGGAGGGGGGAGTCCTTCTCCTCCTTCTCCTCGTCCCGGCCCTCCTCGTACACGGCGGTGTAGCCGGAGAATTTCAGGCTGGAGGAGCTGGCCCGGAAGTCGTGGCCCCCGGCCTCGATCTCCACGGCCACGCTGTCGTACACGGCGTTGGACATCTGGCAGGCCACATAGCGGCTCCAGATGAGCTTGTAGAGCCGGTACTGCTCCCCCGTCAGGTCCGCCTTCAGGTCCTCCGGGGTCCAGCGGACGTTGCTGGGGCGGATGGCCTCGTGGGCGTCCTGGGCGCCCGCCTTGGCCTTGTAGCGGTTTGTCTTGGCGTAGGCGTCCCCGTAGCGGCCCAGGATGAAGTCCCTGGCCTCCGCCAGGGCCTCCTCGCTGAGGCGCAGAGAGTCGGTACGCATATAGGTGATGAGGCCCACGGCCCCCTCCCCGGCCACGTCCACGCCCTCGTAGAGCTGCTGGGCGATGGCCATGGTCCGCCGGGGGGTCATGCTCAGCTTCCGGGAGGCCTCCTGCTGCATGGTGGAGGTGGTGAAGGGAGGCGAGGGGCTGCGCTGCTTGTCGGTGCGCTTCACGCTCTTCACCGAGAAAGCGGCGTTCTCCGTCTCCCGGACCACGGCGTCCACCTCGGCCTGGCTTTTCAGCTCCGCCTTCTTGCCGTTCTTCCCGTGGTAGCGGGCGGAAAAGGGCTTGTGGCCGCCCAGGAGATTCACGTCCAGGGTCCAGTACTCCTCGGGCCGGAAGTCCTCGATCTCCCGCTCCCGGTCGTCCACCATCCGGGTGGCCACGGACTGGACCCGCCCGGCGGAGAGGCCCCGGCGGACCTTCTTCCACAGCAGGGGGCTCAGCTCATAGCCCACCAGCCGGTCCAGGATGCGCCGGGCCTGCTGGGCGTCCACCAGATTCTGGTCGATGGCCCGGGGGGCCTGGATGCTCTCCTGGACCACCTTCCGGGTGATCTCGTTGAAGGTGACCCGCTTCGTCTTCTCGTCCGGCAGGTCCAGAAGGTGCTTCAAATGCCAGGAGATGGCCTCCCCCTCCCGGTCCGGGTCGGTTGCGAGAAAGACGGTGTCCGCCGCCTTGGCGGATTTTTTCAGGTCCTTGATGATATCTTCCTTGCCCTTGATGGGCTGATAGACCGGCTCGAAATCCTGCTCCGGGTCCACGCCCAGCTTGCTCTTGGGCAGGTCCCGCAGGTGGCCCATGCAGGCCTTGACGGTGTACTCCTTCCCCAGATACTTTCCGATGGTCTTGGCCTTCGCCGGGGATTCCACGATGACCAGATACTGCTTTGACATAGTTACCTCCGTTGTTTCCCGCACCCCGCGGGAGAGGAAATAGGATTCGCGTTACAGCTCCACGGTCCTGGTGTACCGCTTGCCGCTGTGCTGCTGCACGCAGCCGTCGATCTCCAGCATGGTCAGAGCCGACGAGACCCGCCTCGCGGGGATGCCGGTGGCCTGAATCAGATCGTCCACCTGGATGGGCTCCTCCGGCTCCAGGGCCCGCAGAAGGGCGATCTGGTCATCCGTCAGGCCCGACCGGTCCACGGTCCTCAGCGCCGGCTTCTCCGGCTCCGGAACGGGCTCCGGGCCCCTCTGGGGCTCCGCCCGCCGCCGGGTGGGCAGGGGCGTCCAGGCCGGAAGGTCCCCGGCGGGGCGCAGCTTGCCGGGGAAACGCTCCTGGAAGTCCCGCAGGATGTCCCAGCCCTCCGCCGCCAGCCCCGCGCCGTCCCGGATGAGCCGGTTGCAGCCCACACTGACCGGGGCGCTGATGGGCCCGGGAACGGCGTACACGTCCCGCCCCTGGTCCAGGGCCAGCCGGGCGGTGATCAGCGCGCCGCTGCGCTCCGGGGCCTCCACGATCAAAGCCGCCACGCTGAGGCCGGACATGATCCGGTTCCGGACGGGGAAGTGGGTCTTGTCCGGCGGAGAACCCGGCGGGTACTCGGAAAGCAGGACCCCGGCGGAGGCCACGTCGTCGTACAGGTCCCCGTTCTCCGGGGGATAGACGACGTCCAGACCGCCGCCCGTCACGCCCACGACGGTTCCGCCCGCCCGGAGCGCTCCCCGGGCCGCGGCGGTATCCACGCCACGGGCAAGGCCCGTCACCACCACCGCGCCGGAGGCCGCCAGCTCCTGGCTCAGCCGCTCCGCGCTGGCGACGCCGTAGGGCGTGCACTTCCGGGTGCCCACCACGGCAATGGCCGCCTCCTCGTCAATGGCGGGCATCCGACCCCTGACATACAGCACCAGGGGCGGGTCGAAGATGTTCCGCAGGCGCTGGGGATACTCCGCGTCCTGGAGGGTCAGGATCCGCTGGCCCAACCGCTGGCAGTCCGCCAGGATGCGGTCGGCGGCGGAGAGATCACGGTTCAGCGCCAGCTCCGCCTGAGCCGGGGGCACGTCCTCCGCCAGGAGCAGCTCCTCCCGATCGGCGAAGAAGATGTTTTCCGGCGAGCCGAAGTGCCGCAGCAGGGCCAGCCGGGGCTGACTCCTCAGGCCTGGCAGCTCCGCCAGCCAAACCCAGTATTTCAGCATGTCCCGCCCCTCCTTATTTCCAAGGTTTTCTATACTATATTAAATAGAGCCAAAATGCAAGCGTCATTTTTTTAATATTCGCTCCGGGCCGCCTCCCACAGCAGCACCGACGCCGCCGAGGCGGCGTTCAGGGACTCGCAGGTCTTGTCCATGGGAATGCGGACCGTCCGGTCACAGGCCTCCAGCACCGCCGCCGAGAGGCCCCGTCCCTCGCTGCCCACGGCCATGGCGCAGCGGCGGAGGTCCACCGCCCGCACGTCCGCCGTGTCCTCCCGCAGGGCCGCGCCGTAGAGGGGCAGGTCCGCCTCCTTTAAGCGCGCCGTCAGCTCCTCCAGGGCGCAGCGGTAGATGACGGACCGGAAGTGGACCCCCATACCGGCCCGGAGGGTCTTGGGGTTGTTCAGGTCCGCGCAGCCGGGGAGCAGGATCACCGTGGCCCCGAAGGCGTCCGCCGTCCGGAGGATGGTGCCCACGTTGCCCGGGTCCTGGACGCCGTCCAGCACCAGATAGCGCATCCGGCCCTGGGCGTCGGGCTCCAGCCGCTCCGGCGGAGCGTAGTCCGGGGAGCGGCAGGAGAACACCACCCCCTGAGGGGTCTCCATGGGGCTGACGGAGCGCATGACCGCCTCGCTGACCCTTGCCGCCCGGGGGAACCTCCCCTCCGGATCCCATGGCAGGGACGCCCCCTCGGTGTACAGCACCGCCGTGACCGGCGCGGCCCACTGCTCCGCTTCCTCCAGGAGCTTGGGGCTGTCGCACAAAAATTCTCCCGTTTCCTCGCGGTAGGAACGGGAGGAGGCCAGCTTCCGCAGATGGACGCAGAGGGAATTGCTCTTGCTGGTAATTACTTCCATAAAGGCCCGCCTCCTCCCCCGACGTTTCCGGCATCATGACGAAGATTCTCTCTCATCGCCGGGACAAAATGTTGATTCTTCCTTATCATAAAGGTATCCGCCCGGCTTGTCAAGCCGCCGGGCGGAGTTTTCACCGATTTAACGTCTTTTAAACCAAGCGGACCGAACCTCTCCGCAGAGGTACAGGGACCCCAGGGCGCAGACCGCGCCGTCCCTTCCCGCCGCCGCCAGGGCGGCTCTCAGCCCCTCCTCCACCGAGGCGCAGGGCCGGGCCTCCACCCCCCGCTCCGCCAGCAGGGCCCGCAGCGCCGCCGGATCCATGGCCCGGGGGCTGTCCGGCCGGAGGACGAACGCCCGCTCCGCCAGGGGGGCCAGCAGGTCCAGCATCTCCCCGGCGTCCTTGTCAGAGAGGATGCCCAGGAGGAAGGTCCATCGTCTCCCGGGAAAAAGGGCCTCCAGGCTTTTCACTGCCGCCCGCATGCCGTGGGCGTTGTGGGCCCCGTCCAGGAGGAACACCGGGTCCCGGCTCAGAACCTCGAACCGCCCGGGCCAGCGGACCGTTTTCAATCCCCGGCGGACCGCCTCCTCCGGGATATTCCAGCCCTTCTCCCGCAGTAGCTCCAGGGCCGTCAGAGCCAGGGCGGCGTTCTCCGCCTGATATTCTCCCGTCAGAGGCATGACCAGCCCCTCCCAGGGGTCGAAATCGAAGGCCGTTCCCTCCAGGTCCAACCGCCGAACCGTCAGGCGGGAGAGGTCCAGTTCCGTCAGCGCCGCCCCACGCTCCCGGCAGACCCGGCGGAAGACCTCGTCCGCTTCGGAGCAGCCGCCCCGGCTGACCACGGTCCCCCCTGTCTTGATGATCCCCGCCTTGGCGGCGGCGATATCCCGGAGTGTGGGGCCCAGGATGGCGGCGTGGTCCAGACCCATGGCGGTGAGCACCGCCAGCTCCGGAACCTCGATGACATTGGAGGCGTCCAGGGCCCCGCCCAGGCCGGTCTCCAGGATCACAATGTCACAGCGCCGCTCCAGGAAGTGCAGAAAGGCGGCGGCGGTGATGAGTTCAAACTCCGTGGGATGCTCCGGCATGGCCTCGGCGGCGGGGCGGACACGGTCCATCACCGCGCCAAGGTCCTCGTCAGGAATCTCCTCCCCGTTCACCCGGACGCGCTCCGAAAAGCGCTCCAGGTGGGGGGAGGTGTTCAGCCCCACCCGACAGCCCGCCGCCTCCAGCACGGAGGCGAGGCAGGCGCAGACGCCGCCCTTGCCGTTGGTGCCGGCCACGTGGATGAACTTCAGCTCCTTCTGCGGGTCCCCCAGGCGGCGGAGCAGCTCCCGAATACGGCCCAGGCCCGGGGCCCGGGCCTCCCAGTTGTGGGTCCAGATATAGGCGATGGCCTCTTCTCCCGTCATACCGGTCCCCCCTTACAAGGTGAAGACGGAGCTCCGCTTCCGCAGGGTCTTCACCAGGGGGATGGCCAGGGAGGCCATGAGCACGGCGTTGATCATGCCCACGATGAGCCGCCAGACCAGATCACCCAGGATCAGGCCGGGAAAGTAGTAGCCCATCAGCACGCTGTCCAGCCAGTTCACCAGGGTGTTGCCCACGGTGGTGCAGAGGGCGGCGGCGACGCAGACGGTATAACACAGGGCCCGCCGGTCCTCCAGCCGCTGTCCCCGGCGGAAAACCAGCGCCGCCCCGACGCCCACCACCAGCCCCCGGAGGGCCGGGGGAATGAGATACAGCACGGTGGTGTAGGTGACGCCGTAGGTCAGAATCTGCTTGAAAAACTCACCCACCATGGCCACGATCACCGCGTCCACCGGGCCGAAGAGCAGGGCGGCAATCACCACCGGCAGGGAGCCGAAAGAAATCCGTACATTCCCCACCTGCACCGCCGCGTAGAGCGACAGGGGCAGGTACATGGCCGCCAGCAGGGCGGCATGGCACATCCGTTTCACATTCATTTTGGGCATAAGAAAACCTCCTCCAAATTGCGGCAGCACGCCGCACAGAGGAAGCCCGTTCCCTTATGCGGCAGCGGGATGCGGGGCGCGCACTGCGGGAAAAAACTCCCTTCGTCCGGAAAGCAACTCCCCGTCTCTCCGGCACTTTTACACGCGCGTCCCTACTCTGCCTTTGTCTGCCCGGCTCTCGCCGGGGACGTGTCCTATCATATACCAACTTCCGGCAAAATACAAGGCCATCCGGCAAATTCCATAAAAACCCAGGCCAACCTCGGCAGGCAAAAAGGCCGCCCCGAATTTCTGCGGGGCGGCCTTTCCACTCTTTTCAGGCTTACTTTCCGGCGGTCTCCGCCGCCTTGGCCTCGGCCGCGGCCTTGGCCTTCTCAGCCTGGGCCTTCTTGATGGCCTTGTATTTTTCCTTCTCCTCGGCGGTGGCCACGGGGAGGATGGCGTCTCTCGGGCAGACCTTGGTGCAGAGCTTGCAGCCCACGCACTTTTCGTAGTCGATGACCGCCACGCCGTTTTCCACATGGATGGCGTCCTTTTTGCACTCCTTCTGGCACAGGCCGCAGCCGATGCAGGAGGAGGAGCAGACGCTCATGGCCGCCTTGCCCTTGTCCTGGTTGGCGCAGCCCACGTGGACCTTCTTGGAGGCGGGGACGGACACGATCAGGTGCCGGGGGCAGGCGCTGGCGCAGGCCATGCAGGCGGTACACTTGTCCGGGTCCACCACGGCGGTGCCGCCGGGGCCGATGGACATGGCGCCGAACTGGCACGCCGCCACGCAGGAGCCGAAGCCAAGACACCCGAAGGCGCATTCCAGGGGACCGCCGGCCACCTTCGTGGCGGAGATGCAGTCTTTGACGCCCACATAGTCAAAGCGCTTTTTCGCGTTCACGCCGCCGGTGCAGCGGACGAAAGCCACCTGCCGCTCCCCGGTGGGAGCTTCCAGCCCTAAGATCTTGGCGATGGCGGCGGCGTTCTCCGCCCCGGCGGGGGCGCAGGCGGTGACGGGGGCGTCCCCCGCCAGGATGGCGGCGGCGCAGCCGCCGCAGCCGGGATAGCCGCAGCCGCCGCAGTTGGCGCCGGCAAGCAGGCCCAGGATGGCCTCCTCACGGGGGTCCTTCTTCACCTCGAAAATCTTGGAGGCCACGGCCAGGACCAGACCGAAGATCGCGCCCAGGATACCCAGGACGGCGACCGCAAATACAACATTCATCATCACTCAGCCGCCCCCCTTACCAAATTACCAAGCCGGAGAAGCCCATGAACGCCAGGGCCATGAGGCCCGCGGTGACCAGGGCGATGGGGAACCCCTCGAAGCTCTTGGGATACTCGGCGAAGACCAGACGTTCCCGGATGCTGGCGAACAGGACGATCGCCACCAGGAAGCCGATGCCGCCGGTGATGCCGTAGACCACGGACTCGATGAAGTTGTAGCCCTCCTGGATGTTCAGCAGCGCCACGCCCAGCACCGCGCAGTTGGTGGTGATCAGGGGCAGGTACACGCCCAGAGCCGTATACAGGGAGGGCATGGACTTCTGGAGGAACATCTCGATGAACTGCACCAGGGAGGCGATGACCAGGATGAAGGCCACCGTCTGCATGTACATCAGGTCCAGGGGCACCAGGATGAAGTTGTTCACCGCCCAGGTGATGGCGGAGGCCAGACCCATGACGAAGGTCACGGCGATGCCCATGCCCACGGCGGTGTCCACCTTCTTGGACACGCCCAGGAAGGGGCAGATGCCCAGGAATTGGGAGAAGATGAAGTTGTTCGCCAGGATGGCGCCCAGCGTGATTGCCAGGAGTTTCGAAATCTGATCCATTTACTTGCCCTCCTTAGTCTTGGACAGCGCCCACTGCATGGCGGCGATCAGGCAGCCCAGCACCAGGAAGCCGCCCACGGGCAGCGTCAGGATGCCGACGGGGAACTGCTCCGGGATGATGCGGAAGCCCGCCAGGGTCCCCGCGCCCAGCAGCTCACGGATGAAGCACATCGCCAGCAGCACGGCGGTGTAGCCCAGGCCCTGGAAGATGCCGTCGAAGAAGGACGCGCCGATGCCGTTCTTGTAGGAGAACGCCTCCGCCCGGCCCAGAATGATGCAGTTCACCACAATCAGCGGGATGAACACGCCCAGGGACTCGGCGATGGCCGGGACAAAGGCCTGGAGCAGCAGGTCCACGCAGGTGACGAAGCCCGCGATGACCACGATGAACATGGCGATGCGGATCTTGTCCGGGACGATCTTCCGGATGGCGGAGATGACCACGTTGGAGGCCGTCAGGATGATGAGCACGGAGACGCCCATCCCTAAGCCGTTCATGATGGAGGTGGTGATGGCCATGGTGGAACACAGGCCCAGCATCTGCACCAGAACGGGGTTTTGGGTCAGCAGGCCCTCTTTGAACTGTTTACCGATATTCATGTTTCAGCTCCCCCTTTCTCAGCCCAGCACGCCGGCCACGGCCAGCGCGGCGTTGACGCCGTTGGTCACGCCCCGGGTGGAGACCGTGGCGCCGGAGATGGCGTCCACATTGCCTCCCACGGTCAGGGTCCCGTCGGCGGCGCTCTTGCCCTCGAACTGGCTCAGGACGCCCACGCCGGAGGCGGTGGGCATGTTGGTCATGACCTTGGAGCCGATGCCGGAGGTCTCGGCGTTTTTGACGATGGAGACGCCCGTGACCGTTCCCTCGGCGTCCACGCCCACCATCATTTCGATCTTGCCCTGGGAGCCGCTGGCCACCACCTTGATGGCGTAGCCCGCCGTCGCGCCGCCCACCTGGGCCTCATACACGGAGTCCAGAGTGACGCTGCCGGAGGCGGCGGTCATCTCGTCGGTGAGGGTCAGCTTGTCGGAGAAGGTGGTGTTGTCCGGGTCCGCCACCACGGCCTTCATGGCCTCCACGGTCTTAGCCCAGTTGATGGCGTCAATCTTTTCCTCCGTGATGGCGTTGACGCCGCCCAGGCACGCCGCCACGACCACGCAGGTCACCAGCAGCGTCACCGTCAGGGTGATGATGTATTTGGGGTCCATCTGAACCTTTTCCTTGCTCGCAGCACTCATTTCGCGGCTCCCTCCTTCTTCTCAACGCCGAAGCGCACGGGCTTGGTGAACTTGTCGATAAAGGGCACGAAGAGGTTCATGACCATGATGGAGTAGCACACGCCCTCGTTATAGGAGCCGAAGTAGCGGATCAGCACGGTGAAGAGGCCGCAGCCCACGCCGAAAATCAGCTGGCCCTTCCTGGTGACGGGGGAGGTGGCGTAGTCGGTGGCCATGAAGAACGCGCCCAGCATGAGGCCGCCGCCGAAGATGCTGTAAAGCATCCAGTCCAGGCTGCTGCCGGCCTTGGGGAACAGGAAGGTGAGGACGGCCACGGTGCCGATGTAGGCCGCGGGGGTCTGCCAATTGATGACCTTCCGCCAGATGAGGTACGCGCCGCCGATGATCAGCATCAGCGCGGAAACCTCGCCCAGGGAGCCGCCGATCTGGCCCATGAACATCTGGCTGACGCTGTATGTACCCGTGAGGTTTCCAAAGCTCTCGGCCAGGGCCACGGGGTCCGTGCCCTTCATGTAGGCCAGGGGGGTGGCGGCGGTGACGATGTCCACGTTGGACCCGAACAGGGCCGCTTTATTCATGGCGGGGTCCACCCAGGTGGTCATGGACCCGGCGTAGCTGGCCAGCAGCACGGCCCGGCCCGCCAGGGCGGGGTTCACGAAGTTTTTGCCGATGCCGCCGAAGAGCTGCTTGACAATGATGATGGCGAAGGCGTCGCCAATGAGGATCATCCAATAGGGAATCTGCACAGGGCTGACGAAGGCCAGCAGCATGCCGGTGACCACGGCGGAGAGGTCCTGGAAGGACTGGGGCTTCTTCATCACCTTGCGGTACAGCCACTCGAAGAAGACGCACCCGGCCACGGACACGGCGGTGAGGGCCAGAGCCCGGAGGCCGAAGTTGAAGCAGGCGTAAGCCAGGGCGGGCAGCATGGCGATGATGACGTCCTTCATGATGCCCTGGGTGGTCTCACTGCCGCGGATGTGGGGCGAGGAGGTGGCGATCAGCTCGAGATTCTTGTAGTCCGTCATTTGTTGACAACCTCCTTTTTCGCCTCTTCGGCGGCTTTCTTGGCCTCGGCCGCGGCCTTGGCCTTCGCCGCGGCGTCCTTGACCAGCTGCTTGCCGGTCTTGAACATGTGGGTCAGGTGCAGCCGGGCGGGGCAGGTGTAGGCGCAGGCGCCGCACTCCATGCAGTCCATGATGTGGGCGTCGTTCAGCTCGTCCACCAGGCCCTTGGAGGCGTACTGGTACAGGAACAGGGGCTCCAGGTGCATGGGGCAGGCGGCGACGCACTTGCCGCAGCGGATGCACTGGGGATGCTCCACGGTCTGCTCTTCCTTCTCGCAGAAGGCCAGCATGCAGCCCGTGCCCTTGGCCACGGGGATGTCGGCGGTGTACTGGGCCATGCCCATCATGGGTCCGCCGGCGATGAGCTTGTAGGTGCCGTCCTTCAGCCCGCCGCAGTAGTCGAACAGAAGGGACACGGGGGTGCCGATGGGGCACTCCACATTCTTGGGCTCCACCACGCCGGAGCCGGAGACCGTGACCACCTTTTTCACCACGGGCATGCCCGTCGTGATGGCCCGGAAGATGGCGCAGGTGGTGTTGATGTTGAAGACCGCGCAGCCGATGTTGCTGGGCAGGCCGCCGGGGGGCACCTGCTTGCCGGTAATGGCCTGGCAGAGCTGCTTTTCACCGCCCTGGGGGTAGCGGCAGCGAAGGCCTTCCACCACCACGGGAGCATGCTTTTCGGCAATGGTCTTGTTCAGCTGGTCGATGCCGTTCTGCTTGTTGACCTCCACGCCGATGACCACTTTTTCCACGCCGAACATCTTGGCGAGGTATGTAGCGCCGCCGATGATCTCCTCGGAGCGCTCCAGCATGGCCCGGTGGTCCCCGGTGATGTAGGGCTCGCACTCCGCCCCGTTGATGATCACCGTGTCCACCTTCCCGATGCCGCCGGAGATTTTCACGTGGGTGGGGAAGGTGGCGCCGCCCATGCCGACGATGCCGGCGTTTTTCACGATCTCCACCATCTCGTCCACGGACAGGGCGTCCGGGTTCGCCGGGGCCTGGACCTCCTCGCTGACCTCGTCCTGCATGTCGTTGTCAATGACCACCGACATGACGTTCCCGCCCATGGAGTAGGGCCGGGGCTCCACCGCCTTGACGGTGCCGGAGACGCTGGCGTGGATGGGGGCGCCCAGCCCCCGGAACTCGCCGATCTTCTGGCCCACCTTCACGTGGTCCCCGGCCTTCACCAGGGGGGTGCATGGCGCGCCGAAGTGCTGGGACATGGGAATGACCACCTGAGCAGGGGCAGGCAGCTGCTCGATGGCCTTTTCATTGGTCGCGGCTTTCATGTCGTGGGGATGAACGCCGCCAAAGAACGCTTGTGCCATTATTTCACCTCATTTTTTAGTGCTGACAGCGGCCCGGGCGCGGACGGAGGGGCCGTCCACCGTCGGGACGACTGACGTGCCTGGACAAACCATCACATACTGCGCTACATTGTACACCCTCCATCTAAAAATGTCCAGTCTGTGAACGGCAATTTTTCTGGATTTTTTGCCTTTTCTTGCGAAACCTTTACGGCCTCAAAGGCTTCCCGCCCCTGGAAAAAAGAATCCGCCGCCCCTCCATTTTCCGGAGGGGCGGCACGTAATCGTTTACTTGAGAATCAGCTCCGCCAGCCGGTCCGCCGGATCCAGGACGGGCAGGGCCGTCCGGGCCTGGAGGGCCTCTTTCACGTAGGGGAAGTGGGTGCAGCCCAGCACCACGGCCTCCGCGCCGCCAGCCTCGAAAAAGCAGAGCAGATGCTCCAGCCCGCAGTCCTCCACCAGCTTCTCCGGCGGCGTCCCCGCCTCCACCCCCAGCACCAGGGGCAGCACTCCCGCCCCGAAGACCAGCGTCCCGGCGGAGGCGTTCACCATGGCCCGCTCCACCCCGGCGGCCCCCTGGCAGTTGGCGGCCAGGACGCCCACCCGGCGGTACCGCAGGGCGATCTCGCCGTAGACGTCCATGGGGGTCCGGACGCGCAGGCCCCGGGCCGACCCCAGGGCGTGAGCGTCGATGGTGGCGCTGAGGGAGTTGCAGTAGAGCAGCACCCGGTCCAGGCCCCGGGCCTTGATCTCGTCCAGAATGGCCCCCACGGCCTCCTCCCGGGCGGACCGGGAGCCCACCTGGAAGGCGGTCTGCTCCTCCGGCGTCCGGGAGACCGGGAAGCCCAGGGCCTCCGCGCCCTTCCGGTTCATCAGGTCCACGCCCATTCGGGTGTCCACCGGGGTCCCGGCGATGACGGCGATCGTTTTCATGTTCCGTCCTCCTGTCGTTTCAAGTCGTCTGACAGCCATGGTAGCACGCCGGCGGCAAAAAGGCAAGGAATCCCCGCCCCGCCCTGTCCATATAGTGTAGGACGGGGGTGTTGTCTTGAAAAAGGGAAGCGCGATGTTCTACGGCGCACTGCTGCTCACCGGGGCGAACCTGCTGCTCCGGCTGGTCTCCATGAGCTTTCAGATCTACCTCTCCGGCCGGGTGGGCGCCGCCGGGATCGGCCTTTTGCAGCTCATTTTGTCCGTAAAGATGTTATCCTTTACAGTCGGCTCCGCCGGGGCCCGGACCTGCGCTCTCTATCTCTCCGCCGAGGCCCTGGGGCGGCGGCGGAGCGTCCGGCCCGCCCTGGGGGGCTGTATCCGGTACTGCCTCCTCTTCGCCCTGCCCACGGCGGCGGGGCTCTGGGCCCTCACGCCCCGGATCGCCGGGGGCTGGATCGGGGACGCGGCGGCGGAGCCCGCCCTCCGGGCCTGCGCCCTGTTTCTGCCCTCGGCCTGCCTGGGGGGCGTGATGACGGGCCTCTACACCGCCGCCGGGCGGCTTCGGACCCTGGTGGCGGTGGAGTTCCTGGAGCAGGGGGTCTCCATGGCCGTCACCTTCGCCCTCCTCTCCCGCTGGGCCTGCGGGGACCCGGCCCGGGCCTGTCTGTCCGTGGCCCTGGGGTCCTCCGCCGCCGGGGCGCTGTCCCTGGGGGTGCTGTGGGTCCTCCGGCGGGAGGACGCCTCCCAGGGCCGGGGGGACCGGCCCCCCTGGCGGCGGATCTTCGGCCTGTCCCTGCCCGTGGGGCTGGCGGACGACCTCCGGGCGGGGCTCAGCACGATTGAGAACCTCATCATCCCCCGCCGTCTGGCCCTCCACGCCGGGACGGTGAACGCCATGGCGGACTACGGCGTGCTCCACGGCATGGTCTTCCCGGTGCTCATGTTCCCCGCCGCCATCCTGGCCTCCCTGGCGGACCTGCTGGTGGCGGAGTTCTCCCGCTGCGCCCGGCGCCCTGGGCGGGTCCGGGTCCGGTATCTGGCCCGGCAGGGGCTCCGGGTCTCCTGGCTCTTCGGCCTCCTCGTCGGGGGGAGCATCTTCCTGGCCGCCCGGCCCCTGGGGGAGGTCCTCTACCACAGCGAGGCCGCCGGGGCCTGCCTCAGGCTGTACGCCCCCCTGGTCCCCGTTCTCTACCTGGACATCGTGGTGGACGCCATGTGCAAGGGCCTGGGCCAGCAGAGCGCCAACGCCCGGTACAACCTGCTGACGAACCTGCTGGACGTGGTCCTGCTCTGGCTGCTGCTGCCCCGGTTCGGCATGGGGGGCTACTACTTCAGCTTCGCCGCCTCCCATCTGGTGAACTTCGCCCTGAGCCTCCGGCGGCTGGGGCGGTCCGTGGAGCTGGGGCCCCTGGGGCCCCTGGTCCGGGGGCCGGGGCGGAGGGACCTGCGGTGGCTGCTGGGCCTTCTGGGGGCCGGGGGAAAGTCTGGCGATTGAATTTTGCCGGAAGTCCTGCTATAATGGGGAAAATGACAGAAAGGAGCTTCCGCCATGGCCTTCCGCAAGCCCTGGTCCTCCCCCCTGTTCCCCGTCTCCCGGCGGGACTTCCTCATCACCGCCGCAATCCTCCTGGCCACGGTGCTGCTGTGCTTCGTCCTCTGGCAGGCGGGCAGCATCGAGGGCTTCGCCGCCCCGGTCTTCGTTCTGGCGGTGCTGCTGATCTCCCGGCTCACCAGGGGCTACCTCTACGGCCTGATCTCCGTGGTGCTGGGGGTGGTCTGCGTGAACTTCATCTTCACCTACCCCTACTGGGCCTTCAACCTGGAAAACCCCGGGTATCTCGTCACCTTCGTCACCCTGCTGATGATCTCCCTCATCACCAGCACCCTCACCGCCCAGGCCAAGCGCCAGGCCCAGCTCCTGGCGGAAAGTGAGCGGGAGAAAATGCGGGCCAACCTCCTCCGCTCCGTCTCCCACGACATCCGCACCCCCCTGACCTCCATCGTGGGGTCCACCTCCGCCGTGCTGGAGAACCCGGGCCTCTCCCGGCAGGAGCAGCGGGAGCTGCTGGAAAACGCCCGGGAGGAGGCCCAGTGGCTGATCCGTGTGGTGGAAAACCTCCTCTCCATCACCCGCATGGGGGACGCCCAGGAGCGCATCGCCAAGGAGCCCGAGCCCGCCGAGGAGGTTCTGGGGGCCGCGGCCCAGAAATTCCGCCGCCGCTTCCCCCAGGTCAGCGTCACCGTCTCCGCCCCGGAGGAGCTGCTGATGGTGCCCATGGACCCCATCTTGATCGAGCAGGTGCTGGCCAACCTGCTGGAGAACGCCGCCGTCCACGGCGGCGCCTCCGGCGTCGCCCTGCTGCTGGAGGCGGAGGAGGACTTCGCCAGAATCACCGTCCGGGACAACGGCCGGGGCATCCCGAAAAACGAGCTGGACCACCTGTTTGACGGACGCCTCAAGTCCCGCCGCCCCCCGGACGGGGGCGGAAAGCGCAACATGGGCCTCGGCCTCTCCGTCTGCCGGGCCATCGTCCTGGCCCACGGGGGAAACATCACGGCCCGGAACCTGCTCCGAGGGGCGGAGTTCTCCTTCCGCCTGCCCACCGCCGTCCAGGCTCCACAGGAGGTATTGAAATGAATATACGGGAAAAGATATTGGTCGTCGAGGACGAGAAGAGCATCGCCCAGTTCATCGCCGCCGTGCTGGACGGCCAGGGCTATGAGACCATCCAGGCCCGCACCGGGGCGGAGGGGCTGTCCATGATCTCCTCCCACTGCCCGGATCTGGTGATTCTGGACCTGGGCCTCCCCGACATGGACGGGCTGGATATCCTCCGGCAGCTGCGGAGCTGGTCCAGCCTGCCGGTGGTGGTGGTCTCCGCCCGGTCCCACGAGCGGGACAAGGTGACGGCCCTGGACCAGGGGGCCGACGACTACCTGACCAAGCCCTTCGGCACCGCCGAGCTGCTGGCCCGGGTCCGCACGGCCATCCGCCACACCCGCACCGCCAGCGGCAACGACGAGATCGCCCAGCAGGGCACCTACTCCGTGGGGGAGCTGGTCATCGACTACAACAAGCACCAGGTCCTGGTCCGGGGGGAGAACGTGAAGCTGACCCTCAGCGAGTTCCGCATCGTCGCCCTCCTGGGCAAGCACGCCGGGAAGGTCCTGACCTACGACTACATCATCAAAGAGCTCTGGGGCCCCCGGGCGGGGACCGGGAACCAGATCCTCCGGGTCAACATGGCCAACATCCGCCGGAAGATCGAGCGCAACCCCGCCGAGCCGGAATACCTCTTCACCGAGGTGGGGGTGGGCTACCGCCTGGCGGAAGGGGAATGACCTTTTCCGGGACGTAGAATTTTCGGCCGATTTTTTTACAGTCTCTTCCATATCCCGCCAATCCCTTGCCGCCTCTGGGATTGGGGGAACGAGCCCCGGCCGGGCCGTGTAAATTTTTTGGGTTTGTAGCAAAAAACACTTGCGTCCCCCATATCTTGTGTGTTATGCTTGGCCTACTGCCAAAGTATTGTGGTAATCACAGGCGTGATTACTACGATCGGTATACGGCACACTGACTGCTGCATAGGGGGATACAAATGAAAGTCATCAAGAGGAACGGCACCGAGGTCTCGTTCGACATCACCAAAATTCTATCGGCCATCACCCGGGCCAACGAGAGCATCGACGCGGAAAAGCGCATGACCTCCACGCAGGTCCGGCGGATCGCGGAATCCGTGGAGCTGGCGTGTCAGGAGCTGGGCCGGTCCCCTAACGTGGAGGAGATTCAGGACCTGGTGGAGTACCAGATCATGGCCCACGGGGCCTTCGAGGTGGCGAAGAACTATGTCACCTACCGCTACACCCGCTCCCTGGTCCGCCGGAGCAACACCACGGACGACCGCATCCTGAGCCTCATCGAGTGCTGCAACGAGGAGGCCAAACAGGAAAACTCCAACAAGAACCCGGTGGTGAACTCCACCCAGCGGGACTACATGGCCGGCGAGGTCTCCCGGGACCTCAGCGAGCGGCTGCTGCTGCCCAAGGAGATCGTGGAGGCCCATCAGGAGGGCATCATCCACTTCCACGACTCCGACTACTTCGCCCAGCACATGCACAACTGCGATCTGGTGAACCTGGAGGACATGCTGCAAAACGGCACCGTCATCACCGGGACCCTCATCGAGCGGCCCCACAGCTTCGCCACCGCCTGCAACATCGCCACCCAGATCGTGGCCCAGGTGGCCTCCAACCAATACGGGGGCCAGTCCATCTCCCTGGCCCACCTGGCCCCCTTCGTGGACGTGAGCCGGAAGAAGCTCCGGGGCGTGGTGGAGAAGGAGATGAAGGCAATCGGCGTCATTCTGGACGAGGACAGCCTCTCCAAGCTGGTGGAGACCCGCCTGCGGGAGGAGGTCCGGGGCGGCGTCCAAACCATCCAGTATCAGGTGCTGACTCTGCTGACCACCAATGGACAGGCCCCCTTCGTGACGGTCTTCATGTACCTGGGAGAGGCCAGGAACGAACAGGAGCGCAAGGACTTGGCCCTCATCATCGAGGAGACCCTGGAGCAGCGCTATGAGGGCGTGAAGAACGAGGACGGCGTGTGGATCACCCCCGCCTTCCCCAAGCTGATCTACGTGCTGGAGGAGGACAACATTCACGAGGGCTCCCCCTACTGGTACCTGACGAAGCTGGCGGCCAAGTGTACCGCCAAGCGGATGGTCCCGGACTACATCTCCGAGAAGAAGATGCTGGAGCTGAAGGTGGACAAAAACGGCGAGGGCCACTGCTACACCTGCATGGGCTGCCGCAGCTTCCTGACGCCCTACGTGGACCCGGAGACCGGGAAACCCAAGTACTACGGCCGGTTCAACCAGGGCGTGGTGACCATCAACCTGCCTGACGTGGCCCTGAGCTCCGGCGGGAACATCGAGAAGTTCTGGGACATCTTCGACGAGCGGCTGGAGCTGTGCCACCGGGCCCTGATGTGCCGCCACGAGCGGCTGCTGGGCACCCCCTCCGACGTGGCTCCCATCCTGTGGCAGTACGGCGCCTGCGCCCGCCTCAAAAAGGGCGAGCCCATCGACAAGCTGCTCTACGGCGGCTACTCCACCATCTCCCTGGGCTACGCGGGACTCTATGAGTGCGTGAAGTACATGACGGGCAAGAGCCACACGGACCCCGCCGCCACCCCCTTCGCCCTCCAGATCATGGAGACCATGAACGCCGCCTGCCGGAAGTGGAAGGCGGAGCACAACATCGATTTCAGCCTCTACGGGACCCCCCTGGAGTCCACCACCTATAAATTCGCCAAGTGCCTCCAGCGCCGCTTCGGCATCGTGGAGGGAATCAACGACAAGGGGTATATCACGAACTCCTACCATGTCCATGTGACGGAACCCATCAACGCCTTCGACAAGCTGAAGTTCGAGGCCCAGTTCCAGCACCTCTCCCCCGGCGGCGCCATCAGCTACGTGGAGGTGCCGGACATGCAGAACAACCTGGAGGCGGTGCTCCAGGTGATGAAATTCATCTATGACAACATCATCTACGCCGAGCTGAACACCAAAAGCGACTACTGCCAGATCTGCGGCTGGGACGGGGAAATCCAGGTCGTGGAGGAAAACGGCAAGCTGGTCTGGAAGTGCCCCAAGTGCGGCAACACGGACCAGGACAAGATGAACGTGGCCCGCCGGACCTGCGGCTACATCGGGACCCAGTACTGGAACCAGGGCCGGACCCAGGAGATCCGGGACCGGGTGCTCCACCTGTAAGCCGCCATGTATTACGGCGAGATCAAGGACTGCGACATCGCCAACGGAGAGGGCGTCCGGGTGACCCTCTTCGTCTCCGGCTGCACCAACCACTGCGAGCACTGCTTTCAGCCCCAGACCTGGGCTTTCGACTACGGGCAGCCCTTCACGGAGGAGGCGGAGGAACACATCCTCTCCCTCCTCTCCCCCGGCTACATCAACGGCCTGACCCTCCTGGGCGGCGAGCCCTTCGAGCGGTCGAACCAGCGGGCGCTGCTGCCCTTCCTCCGGCGGGTGAGGGCGGCGTACCCGGAAAAAACCATCTGGGCCTTCAGCGGCTTCACTTACGAAGAGCTGCTGACGGAGGGAAGCCACCCCCGCTGCGAGGCCACGGACGAGATGCTCTCCCTGCTGGACGTGCTGGTGGACGGCCGCTTCGTGGAGGCGCTGAAGGATATTTCCCTCCGCTTCCGGGGCAGCTCCAACCAGCGGCTCATCGACCTGAACGCCACCCGGGAGACGGGGAAAATCGTCCTCCTGCCGGACCGGCACGGATAATATGAACAACCCGGAAAAGCGGCGAAAGCCGCTTTTCCTGATGGAGGTCTTTTTATGGTAACACTGGCACAGCGCCTGGAGGCGCTCCGGGTGGAGCGGGGAATCAGCCGCCCCGCCCTGTCCGCCGCCCTGGGCTTCCCCAAGACGGCCGTGGAGAAATTCGAGACCGGGCGGCAGACGCCTGCCCAGGAGCAGCAGCGGAAGCTGGCGGACTACTTCGGCGTCACCCTCCCCTATCTCCGGGGCGAGAGCGACGACCCCTCCGGCGGGGACAGCTGGCTGGCCGGCGGCCTACCGGAGGAGGAGCCCGTCCGGACTCCGGTCACTCCGCCCGTGAAGTCCCGCCCGGCGGCGGTGCAGGAGGACGGCGCGGTCTTCGGCGCGCTGCTGAAAAGCCCCTCCTTCCAGGCCCTGATGCGGGAGGCGGCGCTGGAGGCCCTCCGCTCCCCCGAGGGGCAGGAGCTTCTGGCCAAGGCCGTCCGGCGGGAGCTGGGACGGAGGTAAGGGCCTTCCCTTGATGTGAAAGCGGCCCCCGGCGAAAAAGCCGGGGGCCGCTTCCTTTATCCAAGCCAGCTGAACAGGCCCTTGGGCTGCTCCTCGCCCTCCAGCAGGATGCCCGCCGCCTCCAGCATCCGGGCGGCGTCCGCCCGGGTCACGGCCCGCTCCATGGACTGACTGCCGAAGCTGCCCGCGGAGAGGACGCTGACGGCCTCCATGTTCCCCACGGCCTGGGCCGCCCAGGAGGGCGCCGCCCCCCGGTCCGCGTACCACACGTCCAGGTCCACGTCCCCCAGGTCCAGCACCCGGTCCAGGATGGTGGCCGCCTCGTTGAAGGTGACGGTCTCATCTCCCCGGAAAGCCACGCCCTCGGCGGTGGCGCTGCCCCGGATGACGCCGTCCGCCGCTCCGGCGGCGGCGTAGGCCTTGGCCCAGGCGGGGATGCTGGCGTCGTCACAGAAGCCGGTCATGGTGACGCTGGTCACCTCCCGGCCCGCCGTCTCCAGGGCCATGGCCAGGAATTCGCTGCGGCTCACCGGCTGGTCCGGCTGGAAGTAGTACAGGTCCCCGATCTTCCCGCCGGTGAAAATGCCCTTCTCCGCCAGGGTCTGGGCGGCCCGGGCGGCGGGGCTGTCCTTGGTGTCGGCGTAGTCCACGCCGGACCGGGTCTTGTCGATGGTCACCGTGACCTTGGCCGGGGCCGAGGCGTGGCCCTGGCTGTCCGTGGCCGTGTAGGTGAAGCGGTCGGAGCCGGTGATGCCCTCGTCAGGGGTGTAGGTGAAGCCGTCCCCCTCAATGACGACGGTCCCCTTCCGGGGCTCCTCCACCAGGGCGAAAGTCATCTCGTCCCCCTCCGGGTCCGAGGCCAGGAACTGCCCCTGTCCGGGGATGCCCCGGTAGGTCCTGATCTCCAGGTCCCAGACCTGGGGCGCGCCTTCCGGGGGAGCCTCTTCGGTCTTTTTGCCGAACAGCGCCGAGGCGCTGCCGGTCAGCAGCATCGCCGCCAGCGTCAGAACGGCGGCGGTTCTCATGAGATGGATTTTCATGGGAAATCATCCTCCTGTATGAATTGGTACGGGAGTAGTGTTTTCCCATTCCTTGAAATTATGCGAAAAACCACCGCCCCGGAAAACCGGGGCGGCGAACCGTCAGTATCTCAGCGTGAAATAGATCACGTAGACCCAGCTCAGAAGCCCGTGGAAAATGGCCCAGCCCACGGACCGCCAAGTGGTATAGCTGATGACCATGGCCAGGGCGCTTCCGAAGGTGACTCCGGTTCTGACGGTTTTCTTCACAACCGTCTGCCGGGTTTCATCCATAAAAATTCCTCCTGTAAATCAAGTGTGCCCACGCCCGCGCAGAGCCTGGATGTCCTTCTCGATCAGCGGCCGCATGGTGTCCTTGTACCTGCCCAGGTCGATTTCATCCAGCCCGGCCTCTATTTTCCCGGCCAGCTCCGGTCTCCAGCGGAGGACATTTTGAAGCGCCGTCAGGCACTGCCGGACCGCCGTGGGTTTCGCGGCGTAAAGCATGGAAAAAAGAGCGTCCAGGTTTTGCGCAAGCCGGCCCTCCGTATCCCACCGGGCCTGGGCGCAGGCCAGACGAAACCCCCGAACCTGGACAAAGGCGCTCTTGCCTTTCAAAAGGCCGATGAAATCCGTGAGACAGCCGTAGAGCTCATCCGATTCCGCAGAACGCTGTTCCAGCAGGAGAAGCAGCTGATAGGCCTCGTTGTTGTCCTTGTTCTGCAGTCCGGCGATGATGTCCATATCCATTTCCTTCCTCACCGCAGCGGCGACCTTGCCGCCCGGCGCATCTCCGGGGAACGCTTCTTGATGCCCGACACCACCCCCATGGCCATGTACAGCGTGACGATGGAGGACCCGCCGTAGCTGAAAAAGGGCAGCGTAATCCCGATGGTGGGCATGACGAAGAGACACATGCCGATGTTGATGACCGTCTGGAAGATCAGAATCGAGGCCATGCCCACGCAGACATAGCGGTAAAACGGCGTCCGGGCCCGCCGGGCCACCAGCAGGATACGGAAGATGATGGCCAGCAGCAGAACCATGATAGCGACGCAGCCGAAAAGCCCCAGCTCCTCTCCCGCCGCGGAGAAAATCAGGTCCGTCTGCTTGGCGGGGAGGGACTCGCTGCTGCCCTGGGTGAGGCCGCCGCTGAGGTAGCCCTTCCCGTACAGCCCGCCGGAGCCGATGGCCAGCAGACTCCGGGTCTGCTGCCAGCCCGTTTCCAGGGGCTCGAAGCTGTGGTCGAAGAGGACGATGAAGCGCTTGAGCATGTACTGCATGTTCTTCGGCACCAGATCCAGCAGCAGCACGGCGGCAATGATCCCCCCGGCCCCGGCGAACAGCAGGAAAAACCACCGCAGGGCAAAGCCCGCCACAAAGGCCATGCAGAGGAAGATGAAGACAAAGACCAGCCCGTTGCCCATGTCGTGGGAAACCACAAAGTACAGCCCGCAGATGCCCAGGGTGTGCCCCGCCACGAAGAAGGCGGAGCCGAAGGACTTCAGGTCCTCCTTCTCCTCCCAGAGCCACTCGATCTGCTTGGCCAGCAGGAGGACAAAGGTGATCTTCACCACCTCCGCCGGGCCGATCTGGAAGGGGATGCCGGGGAATTTCAGCCAGGCCCGGTTGCCGGTGTTGCCCGCCACGCCCAGGGGCGTTTTCAGCAGGAGAATGAAGCCCACATTAAAGGCCAGAATCCACTTCCACTTCCGGGTGATGGACTCCAGGTCCAACATGGAGAAGAAGATATAGACGCAGATCCCAAGTCCCAGGGCCGCGCATTGGATGATCATCCGCCGCAGGCCCTTGTCGGGGGCCATGTACCGGGTGGCGCTGTACACCAGCGCGATGCCATACAGCGTGGCGGTGACGCACAGACCCAGCAGCACCAGATCGGCCTGCTGGATGAAGTCCGTCAGGACTGCTTTCAATCGGTTCAGCATGATACGCTCCTTGGAGTTCAGGCATGTACAGGAACAAGGTATTTTACCACAAATAAAAAAACCTGTAAACCATCGAAATTTGTTTTTACACACTGTTCAAATTGTGTTATACTGAATTGATTTCAGAAGGACGCGGAAGGGAGGCCCCGGCCATGGACTACATCTCTCACAGCGAGGCGGAGACGGAGGCCCTGGGCCGGCGTCTGGCCTCCGCCCTTTCCCCCGGGGCCGTGGTGGCCTACCGGGGGGACCTGGGCATGGGCAAAACCGCCTTCACCCGGGGCCTTGCCCAGGGCCTGGGGTATCAGGGCCGGGTGACCAGCCCCACCTTCACCATCGTCAACGAGTACGAGGGGACGGGCATGCCCCTGTTCCACTTCGACATGTACCGCCTGGAGGGGGCGGAGGACCTTTTCGACATCGGCTGGGAGGACTACCTGGACCGGGGGGGCGTGTGCGCCGTGGAGTGGAGCGAACGGGTGGAGGAGGCCCTGCCGGAGGACGCGGTCACCGTCTCCTTTTCCCGCTGCCCGGAGGACGAGAACTGGCGGGTCATCGCCATGGAAGGAGTGGGGCCGGTATGAGGATTCTAGCGCTGGAGACCGCCGCCAAAGCCGTCTCCGCCGCCGTCACGGAGGACGGGAAGGTCCTGGCCTCCGCGTACCAGGACACGGGCCTGACCCACAGCCGGACCCTGATGCCCCTGGTGGAGCTTCTTTTGAAGAATACGGACATGACCCCGGCGGACCTGGACGCCGTCGCCGTCTCGGCGGGGCCGGGGTCCTTCACCGGCGTCCGCATCGGCGTCTCCGCCGCCAAGGGACTGGCCTGGGCGGCGGACAAGCCCTGCGTTCAGGTCTCCACCCTGGCGGCCCTGGCCCGGAATGCGGCGTTCGTGGACGGGCTGGTGGTCTGCGCCATGGACGCCCGGCGGCAGCAGGTCTACAACGCCCTTTTTGAGGCGAAGGACGGAGCCCTCACCCGCCTGACGGAGGACCGGGCCGTCGCCCTTTCCGATCTGGCGGAGGAACTGCGGAGCGATCCCAGGCCCAAGACCGTCCTGGGAGACGGAGGCCGGATGACATACGAGTTCCTGACGGCGGCGGGCGTCCCCTGCCGCCTGGCCCCGGCCCATCTGGTGAAGGAGAACGCCGTCTCCGTCGCCCTGGAGGCGGAGGACATCGCCCGGGCGGGCGGCCTGATCTCCGCCCAGGAGCTGGCCCCGGTCTATCTGCGGCCTCCCCAGGCGGAGCGGCTGCGATTGGAGAAGCGGTCCCCCTGACCTCTCATTGTCCATTGTCAATTCTCAATTGTCAATTCAACAGATAAGAAGGAGCGTTTTTATGAGCGGAAAAGTACACGTCATGGACCACCCCCTGGTTGCCCACAAGCTGACCATCCTCCGGGACAAGAACACCAGCGTCAAGGACTTCCGGGAGCTGGTGTCCGAAATCGGCATGCTCATCACCTATGAGGCCACCCGGGACCTGCCCCTGACCACCTGCGAGGTGGAGACCCCCATCTGCAAAACCACCGCCCCCATGCTCAAGGGCAAGAAGTTCGCCGTGGTGCCCATCCTCCGGGCGGGGCTGGGTCTGGTGGACGGCGTGCTGAGGATGGTGCCCTCCGCCCGGGTGGGGCACATCGGCCTCTACCGGAACGAGGAGACCCTGGAGCCGGTGAAGTATTTCTGCAAGATGCCCAAGGACGTGGCGGAGCGGGACGTGCTCATCGTGGACCCCATGCTGGCCACGGGAGGCAGCGCCGACGCCGCCATCGGGTTCATGAAGGAATACGGCTGCACCACCATCAAGCTGATGGTCCTCCTGGCCGCGCCGGAGGGCATCGAGCGCATCCAGAAGAGTCACCCGGACGTGGACATCTACTGCGGCGCGGTGGATGAAAAGCTCAACGAAAACGGCTACATCGTCCCCGGCCTGGGGGACGCGGGGGACCGCATCTTCGGAACGAAATAAAAGCAGGCCCTCCGGCGGACCGCCGGAGGGCTTGTCATTTACAATACTTTGCTGAGGAAATCCCGGAGCCTGGGGTGCTTGGGGTTTCCGAAGAGCTCCGCCGGAGGGGCCTCCTCCAGGACCTTCCCGTCGGCCATGAACAGCACCCGGCTGCCCACCTCCCGGGCGAAGCCCATCTCGTGGGTCACCACCACCATGGTCATGCCGTCCCGGGCCAGCTCCTTCATCACGTCCAGCACCTCGCCCACCATCTCCGGGTCCAGGGCGGAGGTGGGCTCGTCGAACAGCATCACCTGGGGCTTCATGGCCAGGGCCCGGACGATGGCCACCCGTTGCTTCTGTCCGCCGGAGAGCTGGCTGGGATAGGCGTCCGCCTTGTCCGTCAGACCCACGCGCTCCAGAAGCTGGTCCGCCTGGGCGTCGGCCTCCTCCTGCTTCATGAGGCCCGTCCGCACCGGGGCCAGGGTGATGTTCTTCCGGATGGTCATGTTGGGAAACAGGTTGAAGTGCTGGAACACCATGCCCATGTGCTGGCGCACCTGATCGATCTTCACCTTGGGGTCCGTGATGACGGTGCCCTGGAAGGAGATGGTCCCCGCGCTGGGGGTCTCCAGCAGGTTCAGGCACCGGAGGAAGGTGGACTTGCCGGAGCCGGAGGGCCCGATGACCACCACCTTCTCCCCGGGATGAATGTGCTGGGAGATGTCGTCCAGCACCAGATGGTCCCCGAAGGACTTGGAGAGGTTTTTAACGTCGATCACTTTCCCGCAGCCTCCTTTCAAGCCGTCCCTGGAGCCAAGTGAAGACGATCACAATGGCCAGGTACATGGCGGCGATGCCCAGCAGGGGCGGCATGTAGTCGAAGGTCCTGCCGCCGATGGTGCTGGCGTAGTAGAGCATTTCCGCGCCGCCGATGGCCTGGGCCAGGGAAGTGTCCTTGAACAGGGTGATGAACTCGTTGCCAAGAGAGGGCAGGATGTTCTTGAACGCCTGGGGGATGACGATGAAGCGCATGGTGTCGAAGTAGCTGAGGCCCAGGGACCGGCCCGCCTCGGACTGGCCCGCGTCCACGCTCATGAGTCCGCCCCGGATGATCTCGGCCACATACGCCCCGGAGTTGACCCCCAGGCCGATGAAGGCCACCAGAACCTTGTTCCGCTGGGTGGGGAAGATGACGAAGGTCCAGATGAACAGCTGCACCAGCATGGGCGTGCCCCGGATGACGGTGGTGTAGATCTGGCAGAGGACGTTCAGAACGCCCAGCACGAAGTTCCGCCGGCCGATGCGCTGCTGGTCGTGGGCGGAGCGGATGACGGCCACCACCAGCCCCAGCAGCACGCCGAAAATCAGGGCGATGACGGTCAGCTCCATGGTGGTTCCCAGTCCCTGGAGGTAAAGCTTCCAGCGGCCGCCTTCCAAGAAGGCCGTGACGAACCGCTGCGCGAGCGAAGGTTTCATGGCGGGGCTCCTTTCTCGTTGCGCGGGAAAAAGGGCGGCCCGGAAGGCCGCCCTTCTCGGCGCGTTTATTCGGCGGTGATATACTTATCCACGATGCCCTGGAAGGTACCGTCGGCTTTCAGCTCCGCCATGGCGGCGTTGACGGCCTCCAGCAGGGCGGTGTTCCCCTTGGCAAAGCCGATGGCGTAGTCCTCCACGGCGAACTCGGTGTCCAGGATCTTCAGGCCGTCGTTTTCGGCCACGAAGCTCTTGGCGGGCTCGTTGTCGATGACCACCGCGTCCACCTGTCCGTTCACCAGGGCCATGACGGCCAGGGCGCCGGTGTCAAAGGCGGTGACGTGGTCCTCTCCGTAGCCGCCGTTTTCCGGGGTGTCGGAGCAGTAGATATAGCCGGTGGTGGCCTTCTGGCAGCCGATCATTTCGGCGCTCTCCAGGTCATCCAGGGACTGGACGGGGCCGTCCTCCTTGACGATGACCACCTGCACGCCGGTGGCATAGCTGTCGGAGAAGTCCATGACCTGCTGGCGCTCCTCGCTGACGGTGATGCCCGCCATGGCGATGTCGCTCTGTCCGGTCTGGACGGCGGTCAGGGCGGCGTCAAAGCCCATGTCGTCCACGACGAGCTCCAGGCCCAGCTTCTCGGCGATGGCCCCGGCCACCTCCACGTCGATGCCCTCGAAGCCGCCGGCGTCGGTGGTCATCTCATACGGAGGGAAGGCCGCGTTGGTGGACATGTGGAGCTTGCCCTCCTCCACGGTGGTGAAAGCCGGGGCGTCGGATCCGGTGTCTGCGGGAGCGGAGGTATCGGCGGGGGCGGAGGCATCGGCGGGGGTGGAGGTCCCGGCGTTGTCGGCGGGCTTGTCTCCGCCGCCGCAGGCGGCGAGGCTCAGGACCATGGCCATGGCCAGGAGCAGAGTCAAAATCTTCTTCATGATACAATCATCCTTTTCATCCAAAAGTCTTTGCCCGGCGGACCGGGCGCCGTTCTCAAAGCTCCGGGAGGCGTTCCCTCCCCTGAACTGTGGCTACCTTAGCACGGACGCGCCCGGCTGTCAATACTCTTTCAGAGAGTGTGCATATTTATTTGGCGCATTTCTCCAGATTGTCCGAAAATTACCGGAAACTCCCCGGGTCTTTGTGCAGTTTTCAAGCGCGGCGTGTGGGCGCGGGTGCATAATTGAATGAATATTCATCTCCTCCCACGCCCCGGCGGAGCCGCTTCCGGCATTTTGCCCACCGGGAGGGGGGATTTCCCGGTCAGTTTCCCCGATTCCGACAGTTGCGGAGCGGGAAAAAATATGCTACCATGCTGGAAGGACAAATGACCGCAACGGGCGGACGGACGGCGGGCCGGGAGACGGCGCGCATGGAGGGCGTGATGGCAAAACCGATCAAATACTACATTGTGGCGGCGGACGCGCTGCCGGAGATTTTCGTCAAGGTGGCGGAGGCCAAGCGGATGATGCAGACCGGAGAGGCGGACACCGTGGGCGCGGCCACGAAGCTGGCGGGCATCAGCCGGAGCGCCTTCTATAAATACAAGGACTCCGTCCAGCCCTTCAACGACATGAAGGCGGAACACATCATCACCTTCTACGCCATGCTCAAGGACACGGCGGGGGTGCTCTCCGGCGTGCTGGCGGTGTTCGCCGCCTCCGGGGCCAATATCCTGACCATCAACCAGAGCATCCCCACCAACGGATGCGCGGCGGTGACCATCTCCGCCGAGACCAGCGGCCTTTCGGAGTCCCTGGAGCAGCTGATGGGGGACGTGACCGCCCTGGAGGGCGTTTTGAAATTCGAGATTCTGGCAGGTTGACAGAGAGAGGTTTTTGGAATGATACAGATTGCGATCCTGGGCCTGGGCACCGTGGGCACCGGCGTTGCCAAGGTGGTGGCGGAAAACGCCCGGCAGATCGAGCGGAAGCTGGGGGAGCCCTTACAGGTGAAGCGCGTGCTGGTCCGGCGCTTCAAGGACGGGCCCTACCGCCAGCTGATGACCGACGACTTCAAAAAGATCGAGGAGGACGACTCCATCCGGGTGGTGGTGGAGACCATCGGCGGCGTGGAGGCGGCTTATGAATACACGAAACGGGCCCTCTCCGCCGGGAAGCACGTGGTCACCGCCAACAAGCAGCTGGTGGCCGAGAGAGGCTGTGAGCTGCTGGCCCTGGCGAGGCGGAAGAACGTCAGCTACCTCTTCGAGGCCAGCGTGGGCGGCGGCATCCCGGTGCTCCACCCCCTGACCCAGTGCATGGCGGCCAACCGCATCGACGAGGTCTACGGGATCCTGAACGGGACCACCAACTATATCCTCACCCGGATGGTCCGCACCGGGGCCTTTTTCTCCGACGCCCTCCGGGAGGCCCAGGCCAAGGGCTACGCCGAGGCGGACCCCACCGCCGACGTGGAGGGCATCGACGCCGGGCGGAAGATCTGCATTCTGGGGGACCTGGCCTTCGGCAGTCAGATCGACCCGGAGCGGGTGCCCATGGAGGGCATCAGCAAGCTGAGCCTCCGGGACGTGAAGATCGCCCAGCGGGCGGGCTACCGGATCAAGCTGCTGGGCCGGGCGGTGCGCCTCCCCGGCGGCGGGCGGACGGCCTACGTGGCCCCCCACCTGATTCCCGAGGACAGCCCCATGGCCAACGTGGAGGACGTGTTCAACGCCGTGATGGTCCGGGGCAACGCCACCGGCGAGGTGATGTTCTACGGCCGGGGGGCGGGAGAGCTGCCCACGGCGTCGGCCTGCGTGGCGGACGTGATGGAGAGCCTCCAGCAGAGCCCCAAGCGGGAGGAGCCCGGCTGGTCCCCGGACACGGAGGGCTTCGAGGGGCCGGAGCTCCTGAAGACCCGGCACTACTTCCGCATCGAGGGCAGCCTTACCGATGCGGCCCTGGCCTTCGGAGAGGTGGAGGTTCTCAGCGAGGACGGCGAGACCGCCTTTTTGACGGAGCCCCTCAGCGGCGAGGAGGCGGACCGGCAGTCCCGGTCCCTGAACGTGCTGGCCCACATGCGGGTGCTGGGGGGCTGACCCGGCGGGGACCGCATATGATAGAGCGGGGGAGAAGGCCCTCCCTCCCTGAAACCTGATTTCAAGCGAAGAAGGAAGATATACATGAGTTTGATCGTACAGAAATTCGGCGGCAGCTCCGTGAGGGACGCCCAGCGCATCCAAAATGTCGCCCGAATCATCGCGGAGACCTATGTCAAGGGGAACGACGTCATCGTGGTTCTCTCCGCCCAGGGGGACACCACCGACGACCTGATCGAAAAGGCCGGCGAAATCAACCCCAATCCCTCCAAGCGGGAGCTGGATATGCTGCTGGCCACCGGGGAGCAGATTTCCGTGGCCCTGTGCGCCATGGCGCTGGAGGCCATGGGCCTGCCCTGCGTGTCCCTGGCGGCGTGGCAGGTGGGCATTCAGTCCACCGCCGTCCACGCCGACGCCCGCATCAAGCGCATCGACTCCGAGCGCATCCGGGCGGAGCTGGACCAGCACCGCATCGTCATCGTCACGGGCTTCCAGGGTGTGGACCGGAACGGCGACATCACCACCCTGGGCCGGGGCGGGTCCGACACCAGCGCCGTGGCCCTGGCGGCGGCGTTCCGGGCGGACCTCTGCCAGATCTACACCGACGTGGACGGCGTCTACACCACGGACCCCCGGGTGGTTCCCACGGCCCGGAAGCTGGAGGAGATCACCTACGACGAGATGCTGGAGCTGGCCTCTCAGGGGGCCCAGGTGCTCCACAACCGCAGCGTGGAGCTGGCGAAAAAGTTCAGAGTGAATTTGGAAGTGCTTTCCAGCCTGGAGCGGAAGCCCGGCACGAAAGTCAAGGAGGTTACGAAAGTGGAAAAAACCAACATCGCCGGCGTCGCCAAGGACACCAGCATCGCCCGGGTGGCCCTGGTGGGCCTCCAGCACAACCCCGGCGTCGCCTTCCAGGTCTTCGACCTGCTGAGCAAGCACAACATCAATGTGGACGTGATTCTCCAGTCCATCGGCCGGGAGGACACCAAAGACATCACCTTCACCATCCATAAAAAGGACCAGCGGGAAGTGGAGGCCATCCTCAACGAGCACAAGGAGGCCCTGCGCTTCGACCACATCGAGTCCGACGACCAGATCGGGAAGGTCTCCATCGTGGGCGTGGGATTGATGAGCAACTGCGGCGTGGCCGCCAAAATGTTCGAGGCCCTCTATGAGGCGGGCATCAATATCCAGATGATCAACACCTCCGAGATCCGGGTCTCCGTCCTCCTGGACGAGCAGGACGTGAACCGGGCGGTCCGGGCCATTCACGACAAGTTCTTCGACGAGATGTAAATCTTGCGTCCAGCGGACCTGTAGGGGCCGGGCTCTGTCCCGGCCCGCTCTCCCGTTTTTGGGACGGGCGGGCACGGAGGCCCGCCCCTACAGGGCGTCAGGACAGTGAAAATAAAAATCAAGGAGGAGCAACCATGAACGCCATCGTCACCGTACTGGGACAGGACCGGGTGGGCATCATCGCCGCCGTCTGCAACCGCCTGGCAAATTACAACGTCAACATCCTGGACATCTCCCAGACCATCCTCCAGGGGGCTTTCACCATGGTCATGGCGGTGGACGTCAGCAAGTCCACCGCCAGCTTCGGCGAGCTGGGGAAGGGCCTGGGCGAGCTGGGGGCGGAGATGGGCCTCTCCATCCGCATCCAGCGGGAAGAGATCTTCGACGCCATGCACAGCATTTAAGGAGGGGCCCTCATGCTGAATCAGAAGGAAATTCTCTCCACCATCGAGATGATCGACCAGCAGCACCTGGACATCCGCACCATCACCATGGGCATCTCCCTCCTCTCCTGCTGCGACCCGGACCCGAAGCGGGCCTGTGAGAAGATCTATGAGAAGATCTGCCGCTGCGCCGAAAACCTGGTGAAAACCGGCCAGGACATCGAGGACGAGTTCGGCATTCCCATCGTGAACAAGCGCATCTCCGTCACCCCCATGGCCCTGGTGGCCGGGGCCAGCGAGACGGAGGACCACGTCCCCTTCGCCATGGCCCTGGACCGTGCGGCGAAGAACTGCGGGGTGAACTTCATCGGGGGGTACTCCGCCCTGGTCCAGAAGGGGCTGACCCGCGCGGACGAGCGCCTCATCCGCTCCATCCCGGAGGCCCTGGCCCGGACGGAGCTGGTCTGCTCCTCCGTCAACGTGGGTTCCACCCGGGCGGGCATCAACATGGACGCCGTCAGCCTCATGGGCCGCGTCATCCGGGAGACCGCGGACCGCACGGCGGACCGGGACGGCCTTGGCTGCGCGAAGCTGGTGGTGTTCTGCAACGCCGTGGAGGACAACCCCTTCATGGCCGGGGCCTTCCACGGCGCGGGGGAGGCGGAGAAGGTCATCAACGTGGGCGTCTCCGGTCCCGGCGTCGTGTACCACGCCCTCCAGGCCGTGAAGGGTCAGCCTCTGGACGTGGTGGCGGAGACCATCAAGAAGACCGCCTTCCGGGTGACCCGCATGGGCCAGCTGGTGGCCCAGGAGGCCAGCCGGCGGCTGGACACGCCCTTCGGCATCGTGGATTTGAGTCTGGCCCCCACCCCCGCCATCGGGGATAGCGTGGCCAGGATTCTGGAGGAGCTGGGCCTGGAGGTCTGTGGCACCCACGGCACCACGGCGGCCCTGGCCATGCTGAACGACGCGGTGAAAAAGGGCGGCGTCATGGCCTCCTCCAGCGTGGGGGGACTCTCCGGGGCCTTCATCCCCGTCAGCGAGGACGAGGGCATGATCGCCGCCGCCCGCTCCGGGACCCTCTGCATCGACAAGCTGGAGGCCATGACCTGCGTCTGCTCCGTGGGCCTGGACATGATCGCCATCCCCGGGGACACCCCGGCGGAGACCATCGCGGCGATCATCGCGGACGAGGCGGCCATAGGCATGGTGAACAACAAGACCACGGCGGTCCGCATCCTCCCCGCCCCGGGGAAGGACGTGGGGGGCACCATTGAGATGGGGGGGCTGCTGGGCAGCGCCCCGGTGATGCCCGTTCATCGGGAGTCCTCCGCCGGATTCATCAGCCGGGGCGGACGGATTCCCGCGCCGCTGCACAGCCTGCGGAATTGAAAAACGGAACGAGAAAGGACCGCCCTGTGGGGCGGTCCTCTCTTCATATGAAAAAGGCGGTCCGGAATACCGAGCCGCCCTGAACAACAGGGTTACTGCGCTTTTTTCAGCTTGTCGATTTCCCGGACGTTCCTCCGAGTGATCGCCTCCAGAACATCCAGGCGGGACTCGATATCCTCCAGGTCCTCAAAGGTGACCATCTTCTCTTCCAGAAGGTCGATCTTCTCTCCCATCAACTTGAATTTGGGATCAAAGTACGCCTCCATCAAAGCCAGGGTGTGGCTTTGAGCAGCAGAGACTTTTTCGTCCACACAGGTTTTCAGGCGGGCCTCCGAGGCGGAGAGCTTTTCATCCATGGAAGCTGTCATCCTGGCCTCCGAGGCGGAGAGCTTTTCATCCATGGAAGCTGTCATCCTGGCCTCCGAGGCGGCGATTTCCTCCGTCATTCTGGAAGTCATCCGGGATTCGGAATCGCTGATTAATTTCGCAATTGCCTGCAGGTCTTTCTCGTCCAGCATGTCCATCACCTCAAATTCATTATACGGCGGGTTCGGTCCAATGTCAAGGCGCGCACTGGAACCTCACCCTGTCCCGTTCAATCTGCTTCTGGTACCGGTCCTGCTCGGAGAACACGCAGCCGCAGTACTTCTGCATGTAAAATCCCAGCTCCCGGGCCCGCTGGTTCCCGGCCCGGAAGTTCGGCCGGAAATCCCGGTACAAAAACTCCACGCCGTACTCCGCCGCGTACTTCTCCGCCGCCCGGGCGATGCCCTCGTGGTCCTGGTAAAGGCTGGCCAGCAGCGTGGTGGTGAAGGCGGAAAAGCCGTTTTCGGCGGCGTACCGCGCCGTTCCCTCGATCCGGTGCTCATAGCAGTACGCGCAGCGGTGGTCAATGTCCTCCGCCACATGGCGGACGAAGTCCCGGAGGCCGTAGTCCTCCCGGACCCTGATTTCCATGCCGATGGTGGGGGCGTACTCCAGCAGGCAGTCCCGCCGGGCCTGATACTCCTTCCAGGGGTGGATGTTGGGGTTGTACCAGAAAGCCACGGGCTCGATTCCCTCGGCCCGGAGGGGGTCGATGCAGCTCAGGGAGCAGGGAGCGCAGCAGCAGTGGAGGAGAACGGTATTCATGGTCATGCCTCGCTTCCGTCGTGAATAAGATGAGTATAGCACGTCCCGGGTGAATCCGCAAGTCCCGTCGGACAGGCCATTTTTAACGGGTTCATACCCAAAATCCCCAAACTATCAAGCGTTTCCCAGGCTCATGTGTTATAAGTGTGATAAGGAGGGAGGCCGGTCAAACGACCGGCCTCCCCCCCTTTCTCCCTATTCGTCCTCAATTCTCTCCTTCATCAACCCATAAAGCCGCTTGGCCTCTACCGCTGTCAGGTCCAGCTCCTCCCGAAGGAACCGGAGCTTCTCCGCTTTGGGATACGCCTTCCCGTCCGGCTTCTTCCGGTTGGAAATCTCCCAGGCGGTCCCGTACTGTTCTCCGGAGAGGCCCGGCATCTTCTCATGGACAAGGCTCCAATGCTTCACGGCGGAATCCGACAGCTGAGTTACATAGAAGCTGTCCTCGTCGGAGTAGTCCACATCCTTGTTCTGGACAATATAGAGCCCGTCGGTAATCATCAAATTGTCCAGGGCGTTTTTCTGGGCGGTATTCAAGAAGGAATCTTTGAAAATGGCGTTTCGGACGGCGGAATTTGCCTCGCCGGACGTCTTGTGTTTCCCTTCCCTTTTCAGCATGTCCCGGTAATAAATGACCGCCGCCGGGCTGAGGCCGGTCTCCCTCTGCGCCCGGACAGCTTCCCGGACCCACTTCGGGACACCGTCTTCTCCCAGTACGCTGATCTTCGCTGCGTTGTGGGCGAAGCTGCGCACGTCCGCCATCAAATCGCTCTGCCGTTCGCTGTCGGCGGCCTGATACCCCCGGTTCCCCATCATCTGTATGGTAATGGGCATCATCCACGTTCCCCGCTCCCGCTGGAAGTCCTGCCGCTCCTCATAGGAGAGCTTTTTCTCAAGTCCTTCCCCCTGGATCGTTTTCTGGATTGTGGAGGAGGGATAGAAGTCTGTCCGTCCGGTTTCCTCGCGGAGGCGCTGCCACTCCTTGGACTGCTCTGTCTGGGTGTATGTATTCACCCCCAGCGGGTTCACGGCGGCGTTCATGAGGTTCCAAAATTGGGTGGTAGGATAGGTCTTATCCTCTCCGGTGGGGCTAACGCCGCCCGGCAGCTTCTCCCGCAGCACGGGAACGCTGGTCATGGCCTGTTTCCCCGCCGCCTCCAGCATGATATTCAGGAAGCGCCGGACCGGGTCTTCCTCTTCCACGTCGTCGAAATTCACGGAGGAGTTACGGCTCCGGTCATCCAGTCCCCGCGCCGCCGCCCGGATGGCGTTGGGTATTACGGAGGAAATCGCCGTCCGTCCCAATTCCTCCGCCGTCACATCCGCGATCTTCTCCCCGTACTTATACACCCGCTTGCCGATATTCCCAACGGTATCCATCACCGGCAAATCTGCGGCGGAGGAAAGCGCGGCGGCGGGATAGGCACTCACTTCGGAAAGGCCGTCCTCCAGATAGGCGGCGGCGTACATCAGCTGATTGATCGGCTCCAGGCTGGAGGCGTCGATCAGCGTGTCGCCGGTCTGCGGCTCCGTGTTCTCCTCTCCCCTCAGCCAACGATACGCCGCGCTTAAGTTCAATTGCACGCCGTCAAGGCCCTCGCTGCGGTTCAAGGCGGCGACGTTCTTGTCGTCGTCATCGTCCGCCAACCGGAGGACCCCGGCCCGAATCAGCCCACGGAACACACAGGCAATTGCCGCGCCGGTCAGGCCCCGGGCCACGTTGGAAACGCCCCTGGCCTGTTTCGCCGCGTCCACGGCCTTTCCGGTTTTGGCGTTATGAATCTGCTGGACAAGCTCCAGCGTCCCCTTCACGGCGTTGTGAGGGGAATACTCAACACCCCGGGTGGCGAGGTTTCCCGCCACCTTGGTAAAGGCGGCGACGAAATCGCCCATGCCGAAGGAGTGGACCTTGTGCCCGCCGATGGTCCGTCCACTGTCTCCGAAGCCTACCAGCATATTGCAGATATCGTGAACGGTCTGAATTGCGTTTGCGATTTTCGTGTCATCCTGGAAGGTCCGGTATTTCGCCAGGGCGTCCGCCTGTTCCGCCGCATAATTGGCGTTGTCTGTCTTGATCTTCCCCTGATCGATGAGCTTTTGCGTGGCGGCGGCGTTTCCCCGCGCCATACCCTTGAAAAATTCGTCCGGGACGGTGAGGAAAAGAGCTTGGTTCCGCTCCAATGCGGAGAGGAAGCGGGCGGTGGCGTGCTTGCTTCCGGCCTTGAAGGTCCGGTTGCTGCCGGTGCCATACCGGGATTTCTCCCCACCCATATCCACGTCCAGAAGCACCTCGGCCTGGGAAATCCACGCGGCCCGCAAAGCGTCCTGCAGGGCCTGGGGGCTGAGGGCGAAGCGCTCCATGGCGACGCTCCGGGTACCCGTTGCCTTGGATACCGCCATGTCCAGCAGCGCGGCCCCATCCATCGCCAGTGCGTCCACGCCGTAAAATGAGGCGTTTCCGACAAGGTTCCGGTTCACCGTGGCCTTGTTTGAGAGCATGGAAAGCACTTGGCAGGTTTTGACCATCTGCCCAAGGTCCGCCTTGGACACGTCGGAGGACATCGCGGCGGTGGAGGAAAACGCGAATTGCTTCATCTGGTCGAAAGTCATGGCGTCCAGCGCCTTGGAGGCCCACAGGGAGAGAAGCTCCCCCCGTCTGCCCCGGATCAGGCCCCGGTCCGCCGCTGTCTCCAGGATGATGGATTTCAGGGCGGCGGTGTCTCCCGCCTCCACGGCGTTGATCCTGCCGTCCATCTGCGCAATGCGGCTGTAGATTTTGCCTTGTTCCTCCTTGGAAAGGCCGCTCTTTTCCAGGTTCCTGAGTGCGTCCCGTTCCGACGCAAACCCGGTCTTGTTCTCTCTGGACCATTTTGCAAGGGCCTGGATACCCTGCCCGGTTGCCGTCTCATGCTCTCGAACATCCTTCATCCAGTTTGTGTATTCTTCGGATACAATGTCCATATTTACAGATTTCCCGGCCAGCTCGTTCAAAATCATACGGGCGGCTTCCATCTGCTCAGCGTTCCAGGCCGTGGCCTCCCGGAGGCTTTCCAGCAGCGCGTTGTACTGGGCCTCGTTCACGTCCTTCAGGAAAGTCTTCTTCCCATCCTGCAAGACATAAACCAGCTCCTCCGCCAAATGGGTGGTCTTGGCCTCCGTCTGGGACTGATAGCGGAACAGGCGGTTGTATTCCTCCTTGGTCATGGCCGTGGCTACTTCCTGGGCCTTGTTGTAGGGATGAGACTGCGCCATCCGGCTTGTCCGCTCTTGGCCCTCCATGCCCCGGGTGGTGAAGCCCGCGTCCGCCGCCCCCAGCCCGTCGCCGCCCAAGGGATTGACATTTTCCGCCCCTTGTGTTATGGTAGAATCAAGTCCGGGAGAAGACGTCCTCCCGGAAGGACCTGACTCACCGGAGGCTGGCGCATGTGATTTTCTTGCTAACCTACCCTCCGGCTGAATCAGGTCTATTTTTACAATCTGGTGTGTCCGGAAGTTATTAACATCAGGAAGCGCCTCAACGTCAAACTTCGCTATGTAATCCTGTCCATTGATGGTAACCGGCGTTTCAAAGTAATCATAGCGGGAAACAGGTTTGGCCTTGCTGCCGTGCGCCGTGTATTCCCCGCTTCCAATATACTCACCATTACGAACGATATCCGGAAGCATATCAAGCAGAGAAAGTCTCTCCGCCGACAAGTCCGAACCACTTATGATCTTCCCCAGCGCTGACCGGTTGATATCAACCAGATACGGCTTCCCTTCAAAGGTCACGCCCTCCACCGGAACACCCTTGGCGGAGCGGAAAGCATTTTGAAGATTTCGCTTCAAGATAGACTTGAACCCCTGCCCGGCGAACATGGGGTCCGCCGCCAGCTTCCGCGCTCCATTGATCCGGTTCTGCGCCGTTCTCACGCTGCCGGGGTCCACCTGGACCACGGCGGCGCTTTTTTGCGCCTGAACCGGTTTGACGCCCTGATAGGGCCGCTGGATGGTGGTCACCCGGCCAGCCCGAACGGGAGATGTGTCCAACTTGGACACATCTCCCGGAGAAGCGGCGGCTTGTCCTGCTTCCGTGAGGACGTCCCTAGGGGCCGTTTGCGGGGCTTCTGCGGGCTTCCGGGCGGAGGGGGCATCCACGTCCCGCTCTGCCGCTGGCGTCGATTCTCGGGCCGCTTCCGCCCGATTGGCGGCATACTGTGCCCGCACCGCCGGACTGACCTGATACTGCCCCAGGTTCGTCACGCCCATGAGACCGGAGACACCGCCCACCAGCATGTCATAGAGGCCGTCGGAAATCTTCTCCTCCACGGTCCGCTTGTCCGGGTCCCAGTCCCGGAGGTTCGGGTTGATGAGCGCGTTTTCAATGACGGAGCCAATGCCCTCTTCCAGGCCCTCCGTGGCGCCGCCGGCAAGCCACGTCATCAAGCCCCCGACGAGCTTCTGCCCGCCGGGGGTTTTGGCCAGACGCTCCGTCGCCTTGCGGATGCCTTTTTCAATGGCGTCGTCAAAGGACCCGCCGCCGATCAGCCGCTGGGGGGCCGACAGGCCGAACAGCTTTTCCGTCACGTACTCCTTCGCCGCCTGGGCGGAGCCATAGAGCAGCTGCTGGTCCAGGTCCGCGCCGCCCCGCCGGGCCTCCTGGGTCCCGCCGCCCAGGGACCGGGCCACAAAGGGCAGCATTCCCGTCCCGGTGGCCGCGCCAATGGCAGAGTCAAGCGTCGACTGGCCCATGGAGACCGCCGCGTCGACCACGGTGGACCCCACCTTCCCCAGGCCTCTCTTGGCGCTCTCCTGGAACGCCGCCCCGGTGTCCGCCATGCGGTCCGCCGCCCGGTAGGCCCGGTTGGTGAAGCTGTCCGGGGACTCCAGCTTCTCCGCGGAAGCGGACAGCCGGGAAATCGACTCTTCAAGGGTTTTGCGCTGCGCGTCGTTGATGGGCCTTCCGTCGGAAGTCCGGCCTGTTTGAAGCGCTTTTCGTGCCTGGGCGATATTCCGCCGGTCCGCCTCCGGGTTCTGCACCAGATTCGAGGCGAACCCGGCGAGGTTTGTAAAGCTGCTTCCGCTGCCGCCGAAGACGGCGGACGCCACGTCGGACGCCCGGTCCCCCAGGGTCTGCTTCCCCTGCCGGGCCCGCTCCTCCTTCAGCTTCCTGTTCAGCCGGAGAATGGCCTCCATGTTCATGTCCACCTGGGCCTGCCGGACCTGATTCTCCCACCGCTGAACCGGTGCCCGGTTCAGCGTGGCCGTGGGGGCTTCCCGCTTGGCCTTCGTGAGAGAGGGGGCGGGAGCGGCCCGCGTTGTCTCCGCCACCGGCCTGACCGTCTGCCTGGACTGTTTCCCCTCCCGCAAAAGCTGCTGGCGCATCCGCTCCGCCCGGCCTTGGCCGGACACGGCGGAGAGCGGCTGAACCGTTACCTCTCCGGACCTCATTTTCGTGGAAAGTTCGCTGACGCGTCCCATATCGTTTCCCCCTTAAAGCAGTCCGTAATTTTGCAGAATGTTCGCGAGCCCGTTGTCCGTCAGTCCCGTTGTCCCCTGTCGGTCCAGAAACGCGCGAATTTCCGCATCGGACCGGCCCGCTTTCTGCATATTGTATACAGTCTGAACAATGCCCCGGTAATCCGTCCCATATCCGTTGTTCCCGTTGGACCCGGCGCTGTATCCGGCGGAGCCGCCGTAATTCTGCTGATAGGCCCCGTTTCCCATATAATAGTCATACGCCTGAATCGCGGCCTCCGTCGCCATCCCGTCCTCAATGGCGCTCAGCGCCTGAGAATAGGTCAGCCGGGGCTTGGAATTGCCGCCCCCGGAGCTCCGGGACCCTCCCCCGGAGCTTTTGGGCGCGTACTTCTGCGCCAGCTGCCACTTGTAGCTGTCCGCCAGCGACTGGGCGGACGAGGCGTCCAGCCCGGCGGCGTACAGCGTCCCCTCGTCAGGCATGACGCCATTCTTCAAAAGAAGCTGCGCGTAGTCCCAGGCGTTGGAGGCCCCCTGCTTGCCCGCCGCCGCCTCCAGCTGCTGAAGCTGCTGGAGATATTCCCACTGCGCCGCCTGCTGCTGGGACTGCAGGGCGGCGGCGTCCTGCTCCCGCTGATAGTTGAATTGAGCCTCCCAGTTGGCCTGTGCCTGGGCGGCCTGCCGGGCCGCCTCCGCCGCCTGAACCTGCCGGACATACTCATCGTACAGCGCCCCGGAGAGCTGGGAATAGTTCTGGGCAATGGCGGAATTGACGTCCCCCTGGTACCCGATGCCCAGATTGCTCAGGGCCAGATCGTTGGCGGCGAGGTCCTGGTTCTCCGCCGCCCCCAGGCTGGCCAAGTTGTTCTGAAGGGCCATGTTCTGGGCAAGGGCCATCTGCCCCGCCGCCCCGGTGTTCAGCCCCTGGTAGTTCCCCAGCTCCGCCATGTACAGCCGCTGAAGGTCGCTCTGTCCCGCCGCCTGATTGCGCTGGTTCTGATACGTCTGGGCGATCTGATCGTTTTGGGCGCGGAGGCCCGCCGCGTTCTGTTCATAGCCCGCCTGGAGGGCCGCCAGCTGGGCCTGGAGGCTCTGCTGGTACATGTCCCGGATGTACTGCGTCAGATCCTGCCCGTCATAGGCTCCGTACTGCACGGAAGAAGCCGTCAGCCCGTTCCCCCCGCCGCCGGACGGACTTCCGCCGCCTCCGCCGGAGCCGCCCCGCCCGGCGCCGGAGAGGTCGTCGAAGGCATCCATATAGGCCCTCGAAATGGGGACCTGTTCCGGTGCGGAAAAGCTCTCCCCCTGGTTGATCCTGGCCAGAATATTGGCCAGAACGTCCTTGTCCTGCCCGGTGTTCCGGTACATGTCCACATCGTTGTCAAAGTCCGTCCAGTACTGCCAGGCGTCCCGGGTGGGCAGCGCCTCCCCGCTGGCCCAGTTCCAGCCCTGGTCAATGAGCCGCCCGTTCCCGCTGTAGGCAACGTCCAGATTGTGCACCTGCCGCCGCAGGTCCGCCGTGTCGCCGTCCCCGCTCATGTACCGCTCCATCAGGGCCCGGTACTCCGGCGTGTACTTCGTGCTGCCGTATTGCCCGTTGTTGGGCTGGGCCTTGAAGGGGGTTCCGTTGGAGTCGTAGTAGATGATGTACTTTCCGTCCGCGCTGGTGAAGTGCTTCCCCGCGAGGTCCGGGTTGGTCCCGGTGCCGAAGATGGTGGGGTGGTCCTGGAGCCGCCGGACATTCTCCGCCAGCATCCCCTGATAGCTGGAAGCGGCACCACCGGAGTGGTCGTACAGATTCTGAATCATGGCGTAGGCCTGATCCTGGCTGGTGCCGCCCCCCAGAGACCCGGTGTCCGCCATCTTGAAGCCCCGCCGCCGCAGCGCGTCATAGGCGGCGTCCAGGTCCCCGGCCCTGGCGTAGCCCTGGGCCTGGGCCAGATAGTCCACGCCGTCCTCCCAGCCCCTGCCGTTCAGCTGACCGGACGCCGCCATCCCCAGGGTGTCCCGGGTGGTGGAGGGCAGCGCGTCATAGCTGGTCCGGTACTGATTCTGAAGATTGGCGAGAATCTGAGCGTTGGATGTCCCCCGGTCGTTGCCGCCCTGGGCGTCGATCTTGGCCTGCCGGGCCGCCAGGGCCCGGGTCACGGCGCTCCAGTCTCCCCGGGCGGCGGCGTCCTGGGCCTCCTGGTGGTAGTCCCGGCCGGCGGAGCCGCTGGACAGCGGCGCGGACGGCGTGTAGGAGGACCCGCCGGAGGCGGGCCGGGTGCTGCTGGTGGACGAGGCTATGGGCCCGGGCGACGCCGGGACGGAGCTTCGGCTGGAGCCGCTGTCACGGACAGACGAGGAGTGGCTTCCGGCGGACCCGCCGGAGCTCTTGGTGGACGATACCTTGGCCTGAACCTCCGCCTTCTGCTCCCGCTTGAAGTCCCGCTCCGATTTGTACTCTTTCCCATTGATGATCATGGGATTCCTCCTTCTGAAAAAGGGGCGGCGTCCGCCGCCCCTCCGGGTAATCAGTTTCCGCCCTTCCGATTCGCGTACCGGAACAGCATGGTACAAAGCTGCTGCCGGGTGACGGGTTCCGTGAGCTTCAGGTCCCCCGTCTTGTCTCCGGTCAAAATGCCGTTTTTCACGGCCCACTCCACGCCCTCCTTGTGGGCGGGGCTGGGGACGCTGTCCATGCCCCGGAGAGCCAGTCTGGCCTTGAACGCCTTCCAGGCCCCCTCGTCCATCATGTAGGCCGGGCAGTGCTTCCCGGTGACGTCGAAGTGCCGCACGACGTTCTCCAGGGGGATGTCGTACGTGTCCATCAGCATCCGGGCCAGTCCCGCCGCGTTCTCCAGCGTCTCCTCGGACGCGCCGTATACCCCATCCCTCCGGGTGTCGCACAGCTCAATACTGATGCTGTTGGTGTTGGTGACCACGCCGTACAGTTTCCCGCCGCCGGTCCTTTCGCAGTCCGCCCACTTCTTCCCGCCCACGGCCCAGGCGATGAAGCGGTCCGGCACGGAGCGGTAGACCATGCCGTCGTCCACGAAGTAGTGGGCGCTGGCCTTGACCACATTGTCCCGGAAGTATCTGGCGTTGGCGAGGGCGGTGTCTCCGTCGTTTCCGGTGTAGTGAATGACCAAGTACTTGATCTTCTCCGCGCTTCTGGAGCCGCCAAAGTTCTCCCGTGCGGCCTCGACCTCCTTCAAGGAACAGCTCATTTCTTTTCCTCCCGGACCTCCGTCAGCCCCTCCCCCACCTTGTCCACCGCATCCTTCCCGGCCTCCAGAATCCTCGGAAGCCACGCGGGGTAAGGCGCGCCCATGGCGACGGCGTGCTCGGCGAGGCTTCCCAGCTCCCCCACGACGTACCACACGATGACCAGCGGCCCCAGCAGCACCCCGTACTGGAAGGGCAGTTCCACCATGGGAAGATTGTGCAGAAGGGTCCCGATGAGCCAGTCGGCCACCAGCGCCACACAGACAATCAAGATCATGCCGCCCTTGTGCCACGCCCCGGAGCGCATTTTCTCACTGCTCCACCTCCCGTCCTTGGCCGCCACGGCGGAACCGATCAGCCAGTCCGCCAGCATGAGCCCGGCCCATACCACAACCAGCCACCCGAACCAGCCCCACAGGGCCGTCAGCGTTCCCAGAACAGCGGAAACGCACAGCTTCCATCTCATCACAACCGCTTCCTGATTCATGTCATATCCTCCTTTTTCTCCGCAACCAGGGCCCAGGCCCCCGGATACTCCCCCGGGGAATAAGCCGTCTCCGAAAGGCACTGGTACAGCGCCCCGTCGAACCAGGCGTATTCTCCGGCCTTGTAGGTATCATGCGCCCCCGTCACAGGCACGAACGCCCGGGCCGTCTCGGGGCTCGTCCCGTGGAGGGGCCGGTGGAAGGTCCCCCAGGCGGGCCCGCCCGGAATGATATCGGGATGCACCCCCGTATCGTAGTTTTGAATGCACTCCCAGACCTGCCCCCCGGCGTTGTAGATGTCCCCGGCCTCGTGGGCCCCCGGCGTCCAGTCCGGATAGAGCCCGGAGGCCCGGAGCCGCTTGTCGTCGGTATCCACGGCCTCTCCCTTCAGGGCCAGCCGGGAGACATAGATGGCGCTGGAGAGCGCCGCCAGCGTCCTCTCATTCACAGGCTCAGCCCCCTCTCCACCGCCGCCGCCAGGGCGGCGTTTTCCTGTTCCAGAGCCTCCACCCGCTCCTCCAGTCCCGGGACCTCCGGCGCCGGCGGGTCCGGGACCTCCGGCGCCGGGGGCGCGGGCGGCGGGGAAAAGGATCCCGTTTCCGGGTCATAAACCCAGCTTGGCCGGACCTCCGTGCCCTCCGGGACGCGGAGGAGCTTCCGGACGAAGTCCGGCGCGTAGCGCTCCTCAACGGGGACCCCGGGGAAAACCGGGTCTTCGTCGGGGATGATCTCCGCCACGGTGTTCTGTCCGCTCAGATAAATGTACATAAGGCCTCCTTACCACGCAACAACCACGACGCCGTCGCCGTCCTCTCCGCTTCCGATCACGGTTTCCGTGAGCGCGCTGAACGGGATGGCAAACCCGCCCGCCCCGCCGCCTCCGCTGGCGGCGGCGGACTGGATGGTAAGGTCAGCCGCGCTCACAGCCCCATAGCCCGCCATGCCGTCGCCGCCGTTTGATTCATTGACGCCCCCCGCGCCTCCGGCGGGGGAGGGCGGATTCCGCAAGTTTACAGCGCTGCCTCCATACCCGCCGCGGCTGTTTCCTGTGCCCGGGGTGTTTTGAGATCCGGCGGCGGTGCCGCCCGGCGCGGAGCAGTACGACCCGAAGGAGCTTGTCCCGCCGGAGTTGTTTCTTCCCCCGGCCTTTCCCACGGTAACGGCAATGGAAGCGGTGGAGTTCAGACGTATGGTTTTTCGTACCACCATGCCGCTCCCCCCGCCGGCGGCGGCGTCGTCGTACTGCGGGAAGCCGCCGCCGCCGGCGCCGTACCCCTTTCCGGCCTTCCCCGCGTTGGAAGCGCTCGAATTTCCGTCCTTTCCGCCGCCGAGTCCGTCATAGCCGCTGCCGCCGCCGCCAACCACCGTCACATTGATGATGTCTCCCGAGGCCAGACCGTAGCTGGAGGGGGAGAAGGAGCCGCTTGACTTGAAAACGATCATGCGGAGAAAGTGAGACGGCACGTCCTCCGGAACCGGGGTTCCGGACGGATTGAAGCCCAAGAATTTTCCGTTTGAGCCGGACAGCTTCCCCTGCTTCCCGGCCAGCGCCGTGTTGACGCCGTCCAGAGCTTCATCCACAGAGTCAATCTGACCGTCCACATAACCCTTTGTCGCGGGGTTCGCGGCCTCTTTCGGGGCCAAAACCGTCACCGGGCCCGTCATTCTTCCGCCCTCCAGCCGCAGATACCGCAGGTCTCCCTCCTCCGGACTCATCCCCTCGTCGCTGTCCGCGCCCTTCTTGGCAATCATCTGCCAATTCGCGTCCACGGTGGGAAGCACATCCGTACAGGCGGCGACATTGACGTAGGAAGACCCGAGATAGTAGACCTTGTTCCCCGGAACATAGGCCCTCGCGGGGTCATAGTCCTCCCAGACCTCCCGGGCCGCCTCCGCCGCCTCCCGGGCCTCCTCGGCGGAAACTCTGGCCGCCTCATTGCTCTGCCGGACCGCCTCATTGGCTTGGCGCTCCTCTTCGTTGGCCTCCCGCCGGGCCTCCGTGGCGTCCGACCCCAGCACCTGGGGAATCAGCGTATCGTTGATGTACTCCTTGATGAGATTCCCCGCCTCGTCAAACTTCGCCTTCAGCTCCTGGGCGGACAGCCCTCCCACGTCGTTGGGCTCGTCGTCCAGGGCCTGGACGATGTTCAAATCCCTCGTCAGCGGGTCGATCTGGATTTCAATCCCGCTCCGCTGGACAATATTCAAATCCTGTTCCAGTTTTTGCGCCATGCACTACCTCTCTTTCGGAATTTCCCCGGTCTCGTTGATCTTCCTCTGAAGGGTCCCATAGCCGCCGCCGGCGGTCCCGGAGTCCGGGCGGATGATATCCGCCCCTACCGTAGGGGCGGCAACCTGCCGCCCGTCTTCCGGGATTCCCGCCGCCAAAGCCTCCTGCCTCTCCAGCAGGGCAATCAGACTCTCCCTGTCGGTGATCTGCCCGGCGGGGAGCCGCTTCAGGTATTCCACGGTGGAGATCTTCCCCTGCATCAGCAGATTGTCCAGTGTCTGCATACTGGCGATTTCCGACCAGTAGGAAGAAGCCCCCACGTCCAGTTCCACGGAGCACGGAATGCTCAGCAGAGCCGAGAAGTCGAAAGGAACCACCACCGACCGGGCCGGTTCCTGCCCCGGCAGGGCGGGGGAGACCGGCTGGAGCATGGCGTTTTGCGGAATGGGAACCTCCACAAACCGCTCCCCATAGTACGCACCCATGAAGTCCATGAAGATTCTCCCCAGGTCCTCGATGGACTGGAGCAGGGCCTGCTTCGTCAGCTCCATGGGCGTGGCCGCCGCCCTTTGCAGGGCGATGATGGCGCTGGTGTTGTCGGGCCTCGTGTCCCCCAGGGCCACGTCCGAGGCCCCCAGAAACTTCTGGGTGTATCCCACGGCGAGGTCGATGAACTGCCCGATCTGGGGGGAGATGGAGGCCGGGTCCATGATCTTGGCCACGCCCTCCACGTTCCCGTTGACCCCGATGGCCGCGCCGACGCGGCTGGACCACTTGGACACCCGGGTCCGGTCATAGATGACCTTGGGATAGGCCAGGGTCATCAGGGAGATCATGCTCATGGCGAAGAGCTTGTTGACGAAAATCTGGTTGGGGATCAGGCCGGTAATCATGGCCTGCCCGTGATAGCAGTCCTGGATGAAGTCCCAGCTCATCCAGGTCAGGGGGTAGCGCTTGACCAGCAGGTCCCACTCCCTCCGGAGCTCCGCCTGCCGGGTACACTGATATGCGTGGATGGTGCCGGTCTTTTTGCTCTTCCAGAGACGGGTCAGCACCGTCACCTTCTCGCCCCCCAGCTGGTCCAGCCCCGGGTCCCCGGACTCCTTGTCGTCCGGCGTCACGAGGCCGGGGTCCCCGTTCACCATCAGCGCCCGGGCGTCCTCCAGCAGCATTCGCTTCTCAACCAGGATATAGGGCTGGCTCTGGAGCTCCCGGTCATTGGGGTTGCCGAACAGCACCTGTGTGTTGGGCAGCACCTCCACATGGATGCCGCCTCGGGCCAGCTGGCCGGTCTCCTGGTCCGGGTCCCACCAGACGTACATGCACCCGTCCCCGTCCACGGCGGCGTTCCGGCAGAACTCCCGGATACACGCCCCCATCTTGTTGAACTCGAAGATGGACGTGAACTGGTCGTTCAAAATGTCCGTCAGCAGCTCCACCTCAGCGGCGGGCCGCTCTCCCGAGGAGGGCAGGGGCTTGGCGTGGAGCTTCAGGTTGTCCGTTGAGACGTTGGCCACTGAGAAGAGCACCACCCGCTTGAGGAAGTTGAACACCGGCGTGGGCAGTCCGTTGGCCTGAACGCCCTCCCACTGCTTGCCGATGAAGAAGTTCTCGTTGGTCCGCACGCAGTCATAGAGCCCGATCCCCTGGTTGAACCGCAGCCCCGCCTCGTATTCCCTGGAAACCCTCTCCGGGCTCATGGTTCTGTCTGTCATTGATGATCCCTCACTTCACATTCCCCGCGTATCTCAGCTGAATATCCGTCTCCAGCAGCGTCACCGTGGCCGACGCGGAATCGCTCTCAAAAATCAGCTTGTAAAACGTGGCTTTTTTCACCTTCAGCTTCACCCGCTTCACCTTGGGCTTCCGGTTCGTCCCGAAGGAGAAGTGGGCGAAGTCCACGTGGTTGAACCCGGCGAGGCCGGCGGACACCAGTTTTTTCGGGTAGTCGCTCCGCCGGTTCGTCTCCACGGTGACATGGACCCGGGCCCCGCTCTCGGGCCGGATGGCCACGAAGATCATGGGGGAGTACTTCAGCAGCCAGTCCCGGTCGAAGTCCATGGACCCGGTCTCGGCATAGGCGGATATCTCCGCCCCGTCGTCGTTCCGGTACTGCCGGGACACGTGCCGGACCCGCCCCTCTTTCGTGAAGCCGTAGACCTCCCCCTCGATCTCCAGCATGGAGCAAAAGGGCATGTTCTCATAGACATACCAAGCGTCGGCGGCGTAGTTCAGAATCAGGGCCTTCCCGCCATGGAGGAACCAGTATTCGCTCTCCCGCAAGTGGTTGAAGGTGACGGTTCTGGAGAGGTCAAAGCCCGCCAGGGTGGACCGCACCCGGTCGGAGACGCGGCTTGCGTTCCGGGTGTCCGCCGTGATGTTGCCGCCCATGGCGGAGGCCTTCCACTGATAGACGTTCTGCTCCGCCAGGGACAGGGGGTTGTTCTCCAGAAGCCGCGCCTGACCGGGCGCCTCGTTTCCAAGCTGCCGGTTGACGGGCAGCACCAAAAACACGGTATTCACCTGCCCGAGAACGTTGGTGGCGGTGGAATAGTCACAGCTCCAGGCGGAATTGGTCTTGAAAACCATCATCCGGGCGTAGTGGCGGACCATGGCGGTGATGGGGGTGTTCTCGTCCCCCACCCTGGCCTCGAAGAGGTCCGGGAAGTACTCCGCCGTGGGGGCGGACTTGTCCAGGTCCATGCCGCTGTAAAGGCATCGGTTGGTGCCGTCCCCGTAGAGGAAGACCCGGGTGTCCGTGGCCCCGTTGTAGAACTCGGCGAAGCGCATGCGCTCCACCTCCTCCCGCGCCCCGTTTCCCTTCCGGTAGGTGATGACCACGGTGTTGACCCCGGCGGGCGGGGCGGCGGAGAAGGTGACGGTTCCGGCGGCCTTGTCCACGGTGTAGGAGAGGGAGGTCCCCGTCACCGACACCACCTCGTCGATGTCCTTTTCCAGAAGGAAGGACGCGGCCTTCCCGTCGGGGGAGAATTTGACCTTCCGCTTCCCCGTCAGCCGGTTCACGTTCTCCAGCAGCGTCCCGCCCCCCTGGGGGGTGGAGGCGGTGCGCACCGTGGGAATATAGCCCTCCACGGTCTGGAAGGAGGAGTCCGCCCCGCCGTCCCAGCTCAGGTACTCGTGGCCGTTCAAGAGATAGACCCTGTTGCCGAAGCCGAAGAAGGAGGCGGGGGCCTGGGTGCAAGTCCCCTTTCGGACCGGCGCGCCTCCGGCGGGGTCGATGTCCCACAGCACCCCGCCGAAGGAGGCGACGGTGTGCCGCTCCCCGTCAAGCGTCCCGGTCCAGCAGCCGGAGAACTCCGGACTGGACACACCGGAGGGCCTGGAGGAAAGGGCGTCCCACGCGGCCCGGAGGTCCAGGGTGGTCCTCTGCCCGGGCCGAAGCCGGAGGTGCTTGTCCCGGGTGATCTGGAAGTTCCGGCATTGGGACAGCTCCCCAGGTCTCAGGTGGGTGTCCCCGTCCGGGTTTTCATTCAGCCCCAGGAACTCCCGGATTTTCAAAATGGAATTTTCATTCCCCGCCGCCAGCTGTGCCATATGCCGCCTCCTATCCGTAGTTCAAATACCCCTCATCCATATCTCCGCCGGTCATTTCTTCGTCATAATCCGTCAGACGGTCCTGCCCCGGCTCGGAGAGCTCGGGGTCTGGGAGCCGCTCCGCCCCCATGAGCCGGGTGACGGCGTAGTAGCGGAGGGCGTCCGGCGCGTGGGTGATGTCATGGGGATCCACAGCGCAGTCCTCCGGCTTTTTCTCGTCGTGCTGGATGCTGGTCAGATCGTCGAACAGCCCCCGGCAGGCCTCGCAGATCAGAAGACCCGGCCGGTCCTTCGGGGATTTCTGCGGCTTCAAGGCCTCCTTCAGGGCCATCCAGCCCTGGACCCGGCTGTTGGAGGCGGGGATGAGCCCCACGCCGTTTTCCATGAAGATGTCCGCCATGGATTTGCCGGTGTCCTTCTGCCGGTTCCACATGTCCGGCGGGGCGATGGTGGCGGTGATCTGCTCTTCGACCGGCGTCATATCCAGCATCAGCGCCGCCGCCTGGGAAACGATGAGGTCCGAGCGCCGGAGCTCCCGGTACACGTAGCTCCGCCCGTCGAAGTCCACGGCGATCCAGAGACAGGCGAACATGTCCAGGCCGTAGTCGAAGGCCCGGTACTTCACCCACTCCCGGGGAATTTTCCAGAAGTCCGGAATCATATGGGTATTCCGGGTCACCTCCGGGAAGAAGGTCCCGGACAGGGCGTCCCAGTCGCCGTAGCGGTGGGCCCGGCGGATGTCCTCGGGGAGGAGGTCCAGGCTCCGCACGTAGTCCGGGCTCTCCTTCATCAGCTGGGGGTTGTCTTCCACGGTGGCGGGGATGAAGACGTAGTCCTCCGCCCTCTCATCCTTTTGGTAGGCCCGGGTGATGAACAGCCGCTTCACCCAGAAATGGCCAACTCCCCCGGGGTTGCAGGTGAGATACATGCGCCTGGGAATCTTCGCCGTGCCCCGGAGGCAGCCCCCCAGGGTCCGGAATTGGCGCTCCGTGAACTGGGTGGCCTCCTCCATGAAGATCCAGTCATACTCCTGGCCTTGGTACTCCAGGTCATCCCCGGCGCCGTAGTGGCCGAACTTGATGATAGAGCCGTTGGCAAAGGTGAACATGTGCATCGTGCCGTTGTAGACCGCCAGCTCCGCCGGGATCATCTGCCGCATGGGGATGATGACGGTCTGCTGCAGCTCCGGGTACTCCCGCCGGACCATCAAAACGCGGATGCCGGGGTAGCCCAGGGAGCCCATAAGGGCCTTCAGCCGCGCCACGTGGGTCTTGCCTCCTCCCCTGGCCCCACCATAGGCGATGTACTTCGCCCGGGCCTGACAAAACCGCTTCTGCTTGGGATTCAGGTCCCCCAGGTCCAGGGAGACCTCACTCATAGGCCTGGACGCCCTCCTTGCCCACACACGCGTCCTTGGTGCCGACGCACTTGAAGACCTCCCCCTCCTTCAGCTCCACCGGGGCGGTGTAGACCTGGGCCGTGGAGGAGTACCGGGGGTTGGACCCGTCGGTGGTGTAGCGGAACACCACGCCCTCCGCCGCCGTCACCGTCACGGTGTGGCTGGCGATGGACATCGTGGGGGAGTCCAGGATGAAGTCGGACCCGCCGCACACGGCGCAGCCGTCTCCCTTGGCCGCCAGCACGAAGGCGTCGTAGTAGGTGACGCCTTGGACCACCGGCCCGGCGTAGCCCTGGACCTTCCGCAAAACGTCGTACTGCTGGAGCTTCACCGGGTCCACGGTGGAGCCCTTGTACTTGATGAGGAAGTAGACCCCCTTGGGCAGGTATCCCTTGGGCACGGGCTTGACCACGCACCCGTCCACCTCGCCGACCTCGCCCTTGGACAGGGCCTTCCTGCCCAGAGACTCCAGGTTCAAAAAGTCCGGGTTCTGCTTGAGGAGCTTGTAGTACTGGGTGGGGATGAAGAGGGTCCGGCCCTCCAGGGGGACCAGGGCGTCGGTCATCAGGGCGTTCACGTCGATGATGGCCTCCACGATGGTGGTCTTGTCCGGAGCCTTGGCCAGCTTGTGCTGGATGTTGGACTCCATGGCCCACTTTTTCAGCCGGTACTTGTCCATGCCGGGCACGGTCCGCTCGTCCAACTGCCGCCGCAGGGCCTTCCCGGCGCTCTTCTCAATGGCTTGGTCGCTGTTGTCCAAGGGCTCGATGACGAAGGTGAACGCGGGCTGCTGGGTGCAGGTCATCTCCTGGGTGGTGTCTCCCAGGTTGCCGGGGTCTCCGAAGCGGTTGGAGCCCTTGTTCCGGTCGTACTGGACCTCGTCCACGGTATCCACGCTGTAGACCCGGATGGTCTTGGCCCCGGTAAATTCGTAGTCATGCCCGCAGGCGGAATCGGTGATGCTTTTCTTGTGGAACCGTTCCGCGATTTTATTCGCGTATTTGATCGTGTAATTGACTGCCATGTACAAAAATCTCCTTTCTTATTCGTCCCAGCCCTCCAGGAAGGGGTCCTTGGGTCCATGGTCGCTTCCAGCGGACTTCATGCTGCCGGTGCTGGCGGCGGCGTTCCGGTCGTTCTGCTGCCGGACCGCCTCCTGTCTCCGCCGTTCCTCCTCCGCCTTTTGGGCGGAAGCGTTCGCCTGCGCGCTGTTGTACCTGGCGTAGGCGGCAACCAAGCTCATTCCGCCGTTCACCGCCTCCCAGACCTCCTGGGGGATGCTCTTGAAATCAAGGGCGGCGTCCGGAAACACGGTGGCAAACTCCTGAATATCGTTTTGAATCCGGGCCTGACGCTGGGCCTGCATGGCCTGAGCCCGTCTCCCGGCCTCCTGGCGTTGGCGCTCCGTCTCCTCCTGGATATTCATCCGGGTCTCCCGGTCCTCCAGCTCCACCGCCCGGCGGGCGGCTTCCGGTTCCATTCCCTGGGCCTCTTTCACCTGGGTCCTGAGCCGGGCGACATAATCCTGGACAGTGACACCCGCCTGTTTCGCGAAGCCCTGGAAGAGCTCCATCACGGGCCGGGCCTCCTCGTAGGCCGTCCGAACCCGGTCGTAATCCAGTCCCTTCTGCGCCAGGGCCGGGACATCCGCCTCGGAGATGGTCACAGGCTGTCCCCAGTGGTTCAGCGTCCATGTCCTGGGCGGCTGAGCGGGCTGGGCTTCCTCGGAGGGCTGTCCGTCGTGCTCCCCGGTGGGCTGGTCCCCTCCGACGGGGGCGTCGCCGGTGGGAGTTTCCGGTCCCCCGTCCTGGTCACCGGCGGGCTCCTGCCCCTCCGGCTGAGATTCGGCCTGACCTTCGCCGTCCACCTCGGGGCCCGTTTCTTCACCTCCGGGACCGGTCTCCTCCCAGCCCTCCAGGAAGCCGTCCGTACCCTCTTCCTGAGTTTCCTGCTGCATGATCTGATCTTCGTCCATGTTGTTCCTTTCCGCGCTCCGCGCTTTTACCACCGGGCAAACTGCCCGAATTCCTCGTCGGGGCGAAATCCGCTCCGCTCCGCAGCCGCCTCCGGCGACGGCTTCGCTCCGCTCCTTTGCCCCTCCTCTCCCCACCGGACCCGCTCCGCTGGGCTCCGGCGGGGGCCCCGTTTACCATCTCGAAAACTGCCCGTATTCCAGAGTGTCGGACAGGAAGCCGTACACATCCTCCACGCTGTCGTTCCCGGAGGGGACGCCCCGCTTGGCCTCCTCCAGCTGCTCCAAAAAGGTCTGCCAGAAGAAATTGGCCAGGGCCGGGTTCTCCTCCGTCAGCAGCAGCCCCGCGAGGCCATAAGGCAGGATGCCGGTACAGATTCGCTCATCCAGGTCAATCTCGTCTGTCATGGCCGTGACCTTCGGACAAATGGGCCTCTTGTGCTCCACCGCCTCCGGCCAACTATCACTTGCCGGGTAGGCCCGGTCCAGGATGCTGTTCAGCAGAGAGGGGGTCCGGAGCAGGTACTCCTTGGTGTCCGCCGTCTCCGTGGACCCGGTGGACTCGTTCTGCGCGTCCATCAACCGGATGGCGATGTCGAACACGCTCTGTACGGTACTCATAAGGGAAACTCCACGCCGGGGACCTTCCCCACACTGTAAGACATAATGTTCGCGAGCCCTTCATCAAACGCTTTGCTGGATTGAAGCCCCCTCTCCTGGTCCCGATCAGGCTGTGTGCCAGAACCGTACAATGCTTCCCGCGCCGCCGGATTCCGCAGACACTCTCTTGTCACGGCGGCAACGAGTGCGGCATCGTCCCTGATGTTTGTGGACATTTCCCGCGCGTCATGAAACCGCCGCCGGTTTTCCCGCGCCAGAAGCTGAAAGCCCGCCACCGTCACAGCCAGCTGAATCACCAGCAGTCCTACAATCAAAAACTCCATAGGTATCCTCCAAACCGGCGGAACCTCCGCCAAAAATATTTACGGGGGGTGCAGGGGGCCCGCCCCCCTGCGGGAGAGTCCAGAGAGGCGGAGCCTCTTTGGCCCTCGCCGGGCAGGCGTTTACTGGAAGTCGCTTTCATCCATTCCCCCGCCCATTTTCACGTTGACGTTGATGTCGCTCTTCGCCTCGACGCGGTCGACCCACCCACCGAGGCGTTTCTGCTTCAGCGCGAAAATCCCCCGCGTCGCCATGCCGCCCTTCTCCCGGTACGCCGGATGGGTTTCAATCTGGTGCTGGAGCCGGAGGTACGCCCGCTTCACCGGCCACGTGTATCCGTCTGGGCCCTTCCCCTCCCACCAGTCCGCCAGTGTCTCCACCGGGACGTTCAGCGCCAGGGCGATTCCCGCCTCGCTGTATAGCTCTCCGACCAAGTCGCAGTCGGCAAAATAGCCGTCAAGCACGGCCTCCAATTCCTTCGCCGTCCGATAACCCCGCGTCTTCTCGCGGTGCGCGGTGCCCAGCTTCGTCCTCGGCATGATCCCGCCTCCCTTCAAGCCAAAAGTCAAAACAACCGTTCTCAGAAATTTCGAGGCCCGGAGTCTGGAGTATGGCCCCCCGTTTTTCCGCCACCCCTCCAACCCGCCTCGGGTCATTGGGGACGCGTGTATATATACCTACACCCGTCCTCGAACCCCCCGGCCCTTTTTCCGCCACCCCCCTACCGGTCCCAGGCCTTGCCCAATGGCCCCAAAGCCCCGCCAGGGCGTCCAGTCCCTCCCCGGAGGTGCCAGCCCCCGGCCCCAGGGTTCTTGATTGCCCCGCAAAGCCAGCCGCCCGGCCCCAGAGGCCCTGATTGCCTTTCCCAGGTTCCTGACCCCCGGCGCTCCGGAGAAAAGCCTCCTTGCGTCTCCTGGCCACCTCGGAACACAAAACCGACACAGAAACCGCCAAACCCATTGTGCCGCAAGGCTCATGGCTTAATGCCCCTTTAAATCCCGCCGAAAAGCCCCCGAAAAAGGCCCTCGAAGGCGAATTGCCAACCGCGCGCCCGCCGCGATAGAGAACAAATCACGCGCGTTTTTTCGCCGCCGCGAATGCCTCTTCTGCCGGTCCCGGACCGCTTTCCCGGCGGGCTATCACCTCCGCCAGGGAAAACAAAAAACGCCGGAGTCCACGACACAGCCTTGTCTGGCTGTTCATGGGCTCCGGCGTTCAACGCTCCGGCCTCTTCAGTATGCTGGGCAGGTATTCCATCCGTCCTTTGAGACCAGAGTACCACACTCTTGGCCCCTTTGCAAGGGCTTTGCCTCCTGTTTTTTGCCGTTGGTGAATTAACGCACTATATTACAAGTATATTGATATCTTATATCTAAATATAAAGCGCCAATCACGCACCGTTTTCGCCGTCCCGTTCCATCCGCTCCCGGACGGCCTGCAGGATATAGCCCTGCACGCTCTGCCCGGCAGCGGCGGCGGCGGCTCTGATCTGATCCCGTTCCGCCTTGTAGGGTTTCAGCAGAATCTGTCCATACTTTTCGTCTGATTTTTTATTGGACGCTGCTTTTGCCGCAGTATAGGCCATTTGCATCACCTCTCAGCTATTGTACCACAAAGGCGAGAGGCACGATATAGTGAATTTCTCACAAACCGGAGAACACGATATAGTGCAATCCTACAAAATCACGATATCGTGCTTGACATGTTCACGATATCGTGCTATGCTTCAGCCATACCAAACAAAACCGCGACAGGCCAACAGGCCGGAAAGGACGATAGATCATGACGAAGTATTTCAACAATCCCGCCACCCTGGACGAACTGAAGCACCAGTACAAGCACTTGGCCCAGAAGCACCACCCGGACGTAGGCGGAGACACCGCCGTCATGCAGGCCATCAACGCGGAGTACTCCGAACGGTTTGAAGTCCTCAAGCGTTCGCAGAACACCGCCGCCGCCGAAGACACCACCGGCCGCACCCGGGCCACCACGGAGAGCGCCGGGGACTTCATCCAGATCGTCACGACGCTCCTGAACCTGGACGGCCTGGAAATTGAATTGTGCGGCCGCTGGCTCTGGATCGGCGGGAACACCCGGGCCCACAAGGAGGCCCTGAAAGCCGCCGGGTGCCGCTGGTCCAGCAGCAAGAAGCTGTGGAGCTGGCACTTTGCCGAGGACGGCGACAAGTGGCACCGTGGAAGCAAATCCATGAGCCAGATTCGGAGCAAATACGGCTCCACCAGCTTCCGCCGGGCCGGTGAGGCCGACACCCTCCCGGCGTAAGGAGGCGCGGCATGGCCTATCAAGATTGGTTCGACTCCTGGCACAGCGGAGAAGTGGCCCTTCGGGGCTACTTCCGTCCGCCGGAGGAGCTGACGGCGGAGCAGATTCCCACCCATGACCGCAGCGCGGCCCACCTGATGGACGAGGCCAAGCAGCTGATCGAAGACCTGCTTGCCTACCGGCAGGCCCTGGCGGAGCGGTACGGCGCGCTGGAGACGATGCCCTATAAGCTCTGTCTGGAGCTGACCCGGAATCCAGCCTGGAGCAGAGGCCGGGTCAGCTTTGATCTCCGTCTGCTCCGGCGGTACGAAGATGGGACGGAGGTCCCGGAGCTGACGGAGCACTACACCGGCCCCCAGCGCCGGGAGGCGATTTCCCGGTATGAGGAACTGAAGCGGTCCCGCCCCGGGATAACGGCGCGAAAAGACGTTTCCCGCCGCTCCTGGGAGCACTGAGAGGCCGGACAATGTGCGAAAACCCAAAACGCCGGAACCCGCGCGACCAGCCTTTCCTGGCTGTTCACGGGCTCCGGCGTTCAACGCTCCGGCCTCTCCTGATATCCAGAATGATCTCCGTTTTGCAGTCCGTGCAGTAGACCGGCAGACCCGTGGCCTCCGTGTCCTCGTCGATCCGAAGCAAACGGTGGTTTTTTCGGCACACCGGGCAGTAGACCCAGCCGCCCCTCACAAGGACGCTTTGCTTTTTATCCTTCGTCAATCCGCTTCTCCTCCCGTTCCTGTTTTTTGTTCGCCTTGATATACCACGCGTACCGGTAAGCCCCGAAGGCGTTTTCGGTCTGATACTCTCCCCGGCTCATGGCGTCCCTCGGGATTCGGATGACGCCGTTCCGGGCCTCGAAGCGCTCCGGCTCCGGCAGGGCCCGGTTCAAGGACCGGCTCCACCGGCATACCCGCTTGTTTGTGGGAATGACCACGCCGTCCGTGGACTCCTTCAGCATGTACCGGGCCGTCCGCCGGAAACTGTCCCCCGGCCCCCGGAGCAGGGGCTCGTCATCCACCCAGCCCCGGCTCCAGAGGTATTGGAGCTCCGCCGGCGCGAAATCCCCGTCCCGGACCACAAGGTGGAGGTGGTAGCGGTGGTCCCCGTGCTTGCCCTCGATGTTATAGACGTAATCGAAGGGACGGCCCAGCCACTGCTTCAGCTTCCGCAGGAACGCCCGCCAGACGTTCTCCGTCTCGTGGAAGGAGGCGGGGAGGAATTCGTCCTTGAAGGTCAGCGTGTAGAAGCTGCCGGCGTATCCGAACAGCGCCAGCATCACCTCCAGCCGGTCCACCCTGGTCCGGCAGACGGAGGAATCCCTGGGCGGGCGGAGGATTTTGTTTTTCTCCGCCCGCTCATAGAGGCTGTCACTGGCGCTGAGCCTGGGCCGCAGCGCCCGGCACTCCTTCACCAAAGGGCCCGCCCTTTGTCTTGTGCAGTACCATAGCGGCCCGCTCACGTCTTCCGCCTCCTGTCCTCCTGGCCGCACCGGGCCGGATCATTGAGGCAGGGATTCCGGCAGCGGTCCCGCTTCCGCTCCACGCAGTCGGCGCAGCAGTAGCGGTCCCCGCGCTTGTCGCAGTGGAACCGGGAGCACATCCGGGGCGCTTTCCTCTTAGGCATCGTCAATTCCCTCCTTCAGCTTGGCGGCGGCCTGTCCCATGCCCTTCAGCAGGTACCCGGCGTATTCATGGATTCGCTCCGCGCCGTCCAGGTCCGGGCCCCGCAGGGCGAAGGCGTGGCCGTCCATTTCCACCGACAGCTCCATGGGGCCCTTCATTGCCGGAAGCGCCAGGGGCCGGGACGGCGGGGAGACGGGCGGGGGAGGCGCCGCTTTGGGTTCGTGGTTTTCTTCGGACGGCGGATTAGGCGGGAGTTGAAGCCCTCTCCTCCATGCGCAGATAGTGCTTCGAGTGACGCCTACAGCCTCCGCGATTTCAGAGTCTGTCTTCTTTTCGTCATAAAGCGCTTTTGCTTTGGACGTATCCCAACCCCGCTTTTTTACAAAGCCGCCTCCTTTTCGCTCTCTTCGAGCGTCCTGCGGGAAAGTCATACCGTTTCGCTCCAGGACGCCAATGATCTCTTGCTTGGTTGTGACGTTCAGGTCTGCCAATATGCCGATCTGGGCGGCGGGATTTGCCGCTTGACTGTATTCCCGGCAGATTTCGGCCTCTGTCATAGTCATGAGGCTGTTCACTCCTCTGGGCCCGTCCAGTACACGGTCAGGCGTTGCAGGCCGCATTGGACGGCGTAGTCATAATCCGGTGTGTAGATGTCCACCCATTCCCCCTCGACCCCGGTGTCCGTGGCCCGGAAGGTTCCCACGGTCCCGTCGGCGTATTCCACATAGACCGCCGAGAACAGGGGTATGACCTCCGGGTCCACGGCGCAGGTGACGTCCTCCTCCACGGGAAGCCCGCTGGCGGTGACGCCATAGGCCGGATGATCCGGGGCCTTTCCGCATGTAGCCTCAGTGTACCAAGTGACGGTGCAGCCCTCGATCACGTGGGCCTCCGGGGGCGGGCCGGGGCCGGAGGGCGTTGTCTCCGGCTCCTCCGGGTCCGGCGGCTCGGCGGGAGGCGGGGCCTCCTGGACGGCGGGGGAGGGAGGAGGAAGGACCTCCCGACCGGGCGGCGGCCGGACCGTCACGGCCAGGAGCAGCGCCAGGGCGAGGGCAAGGAACAGAGGCTTACTCCGCATGGCGGCTCCCCCGGTTTGTCCTTGGCACATAAATGCGGTTTTCCATGCGGCTCTCAATTTTGCGCACATCGCCCAGTAGCCGTTCCATACTCTTGACCACCGCGCGGTTTTCTTCCAGCCAGCGGAGGACCGGCTCCGTGACGCCGAGAGTGTTCTTGGCTTTGCGGCGGCGCTGGCGGACCTCCCGCAGCTCACGGCCCAGCGCCGCGAACTGCCGGTAATCGTGGGGCTCCAGTTCCAGGCTGTGCAGGATATCCTGGGTTTCGTTGTTGGCTTCCCGTTCGTCCTCCTCCGCCATGTGGAACTTCTGCTCGCAGTCGCGCAGGAAGGAGAGAAAGGCGTCAATCTGGGCGCTGGTTTCCTTCACACGTTTTTCCTCCTTCCACGGGGTGAGGCTCCGGCTTGCGGCGGTAGGGCGCCCAAGTCTTGCCGCAGCCTTCCATGGGCAGCGCCGCCCGCAGGAAGCAGGCGGGACCGGCGGTCGATATGCCGACAAAAATATCCCATCCGTTCAGGCCCTTGCCGCCAATCCATACCGGCACATTTTCTGCCATCTCCCGAAGCTGCTCCGGGGTCAAAGGCTTGCTTCCGGCCAGTTCCTCCCGCAGGGCCGCCGCGCCCATGTACGCCGCCTGGGTCAAATCCGGGTGTCCCTCCTCGAAATCGTAGGATTCCAACAGGTCAATCGCTTTTTCAAGTGTCACGCACTCCTTGCCTCCTTCTTCTCCGGCAGGACGGGCCTGCCCCGTTCATCCCTCCGGGCCCCGGCCCGGACCCAGGAGAGCCAAAGGTCCTCAAACGCCTGGACCGCCGCCGTCTTGGCGCAGTTCCGCAGGCCCCGGTTCTGCCGCACCGTCAGCGTCTTTTCATCCAGCTCCAGCGTGTAATACGGCTTCCCCGGTTCCACGGTCCGGCGAATAAAGAAGATCGCCGTCCGGCCCTCTGCGTGGCTCTGGCCGTAGGTCCAGACGCAGTGGTGGAGGGTGTCCGCCTCCGCCTGAAGCTCCCGCTGGCTCCCCGCCGGAATGATTTTCAGCCCGTCCGCCTCAAAGATGTACTTGGCCAGCTGGCGCCGCCGGATACGGAACCGGCCCGCCAGGGTCTTGACCTTGGCCGCGTTTTCCTGTTTCCGCAGCTGATCCAGCGCCCGGTCGTGGGCGTCGATCAGGTCCCTGGGAAACCGGACCTGGGCGTCATCCAAATTCCGTCCCAGCGTCTGGCAAGCCCGCCAGTAGTCCAGCAGCGTTGTCACATCGGCGTAAGCGCCGGGGACGGGCTCTCCAAGTTCCTCGCAATCCTCTTCGGCCACGTAGGGGTCAGCCCAATCATAGCATTCCTGCTGTTTGAGCAGGTACCGGATGCTCTTCGGGACCGGCCCCTGTCCAATCAGCTCCAGCAGGTTCTGGCCCCCCAGCAGGGCGGCGTTCCGCATGTCCTCTCCGGTCAGGCGTTCCCCCTGGGCTTTCGTACGGACGAACAGCCGCCAGAGGAATAGCCCCCAACACTGCTCCCGGCCCAGCCGCAGCTCCTCCCTGGTGAGCCCCAGCATTCTGGACGGCGCCAGCGTGTTCCAACGGAGCTCCGTCATGGGCGCAAGCGCCATGGAAATATTTCCGTGGATGTTTGCTTCCGGCCAGCGGTATCCGTGATAAACCTCGTACAGCAGATCGTCCAGCACCATGGGCAGACCGCCCAGCAGCAGGTTCTCCACGTTGGGGCGGCACTGGTAAAGACGCAGGTATAAAACCGGGTACTTGGGCTTTTCGCTGTGAAACATCTCCATGTACACGTCCAGCTTGCAGTTGGGGAGGCAGCTCTCCGCCACCAGCTGGGGGGTCAGGCCGAAAATACCTCCGGCGCCGCCCCAGGACTCATGCCATTTCTCCGGCTCGCTCCAGGCCCGGAGATAGGTGATGAAGTATCCGGCGTTCCCGCTGTAGGAATTCCGCCAGCCCATCAGCTTCCGGCAGTACTCCCGGGCGAAGACGTAAGCCTCCGCCGGGAGCACCGTCAGCTCCGCCCGGGCGTTCCGGTATACCCGCCGCTGGATGGTCCAGCCGGTCAGAACCAGATACCGGTCCAACCCCTCCACGGACGCGCTCATGGCCCGGGTCTCGTCTGCCACGAAATAACCGTTCCCGACTTCCGCCGCCCTCCTCACCCGCACCGGCGCGCCGCAGATGGGGCAGACGGATTTATCGCCGGACCCGACCAGCGCCGTCTCGCAGGTCTCTTTGTCCTCCTGGAGGAAGCCATAGCCCCCGTGCCGTTCGTCCGTCTTGCCCCATGGCATGATTCGGGATTCCCCGCAGCAAGAGCAGCGGATTTCCACCATTTTCCGCTTCCGAGGCGGGGCCCATTCGTCCAGTATCTGTTCCAGCCCGCGATCCGGTATCCACACGGCCTCATAAACCAGGCCCCAAAGCTCCAACGCATCCCGAACCGGCGCCCAGTCCGTCAGGCCCTCCGGCGGCTTCCGGGAAACCAGCTTTGCAACTCGTTCCATGGCGTCACCTCAAAAAGTCCGCCAGCTCTATGAGCTGGGGGCCGGGCAGACCGTAGAACTTCCGCAGGATGTTTTCCGCCTCCACCGGGGAGACGCAGGAGAAGGCTCCGGTCTTGTGCCCGTCGGCAAAGGCTTTGATTTTCTTCTCCGCCTCTATGATGGACATGGCGGGGTTTTCCAGGTCCTGGGCGATCAGCTCGGCGCTCTGGGGCTCGCGGCGGCAGATATCCTTCACCTGCTCCGCCACCATCCACTGGGGGGAGCGGTCCTTGACCTTGGACTGCTGGTCCTCCAGCATGGCAATGGCTCTTTCCGTCATTCCGCGCACCTCCTCACCGCATCCGCCAGGGCGTTGATGGCGGCTTTCAGTTTCCCGTCCAGCTCCCCGTCGGCCTTCCCCAGCTTCAGCCGGAGGCCGTGCATTTTGTTCACCTGCTCCTGGGTCTGGGAAAAGAGGACGTTGAACATGGCCAGGTCTCCGTTCTGATTCACGACGGACGCTTTCTCCGCCTTGACGGCGGCGTCCAATTGCCGCCGGGCCTCCGCCAGCTCCGCCTCCGCCTTCTCCGCCCGGGCGAGGATGGCGGCGTTGGCCCCGGCCTCCTTCTTCGCGTCGGAAAGAGCCTTTTCGGCATCCTTCCGCCTTTGTTCGGCCTCCTTGCGCTGCCTTTCGGCAGCGTCCACCTTGGCCTGCATCTCCGCCACGGCCTCCGCCCGGGCCTTCTCCACGGCCTCCCGGTCCACCACGGTTTCGATAGCCACATCCACAGGCCGGTTCCGGAGTTCTTCCAGCTCTTTCTCGGCGGCCAGCAAATCCTCCGCCGCCTGTTCGGCCTCCTCCAGGGCGGACTGGCGAATCTCCTTCAGCGCCCGCATATCCGCCTCCATCTTGGCCCGGCTCTCCTCGGCGGACCGGGCGTCCGCCTGGGCGGCCTCCGCCGCCTGCCGGGCCTCGTCGCGCTCCCGGATAGCTTTTTCCAGCTCCTTGTAGGTCATATCAATCACCGGCTTTTCTTCTCCATCAACCAGATGATTTTCCGACATGAAGGTTTCCCGTTCCTCCGGCGGCAAAGCTAAGAGAGCCAAGGCTTTCGAGGCGCCCAAATCCGACAACGTATTCGGATTTGACCATTCCCGAGCCAATTTCATAAATTTTTGTGCAACACGCTCGGAATACTCCACTCGTTCCTCCAGCCAGGGAAGCCACTCTCCATGGGGAAGCATTGCTTTCGCCTCGATCAGCCGTTGCCCAATACCGATAATGGCGTTTCCCGCATCATGTTTCAACTGGATGATCTCGGCGGTGATGGTCTCAATGTCCCGCGTCTCCGCCAGAGCGGACTGGTTCAGAGTAGCGGCGTACTTGGAAATGTCAAACGCCTTCGGCATCAAGCTCACCTCCCAAATACTCCCGGACCCACCGCCGGTAATCCTGGGCGGCGGCGCTGCCGGGGCTGTAGCGGACAATGGGCTGGCGGTCGAAGGTGCTCTCCGGCACCTTGTCCGTCCGCCGGATGGCCGTCTTGAACACGGGGACGCCCAAGCCCCGGACCAGAGATTCACCCTGGCGCACCACGTCGCTGTTGTGCCACTGGGTCACCAAAACCCCGGCGATCTGCGGCCCCGACCGCTGGAGGCTCGCCAGCTGGTCCTTCATGTCCATCATGCCGGCGAAGCTGAACCCGTCCACCAGCATGGGGATCACCACTTCGCCGGCGGCGATCAGCGCCGACACGCTGGCCAGGGTGTAGCCGGGCGGGCAGTCGAAGATGAAATAATCCGTCTCGCCCTCTTCGGCGGCGGCCCTGCAGAAGCGTGCCAGGGCGTGAGGGTCCCCCAGACCGTCCCGGATGGCCAGCAGGTCCAGGTCGTACAGCGCCGGGGAGCCGGGGAGGAGGTCCAAGCCCGCAAAGACCGCAATCACGTTTTCGCGCCAATAAGGCTCGTGTTCTCCGGTCAGGACTTCCGCCACGGTGCCGCCGTCCGTCGGGTTGAGTTCGGGGAAGAAGAACCGGGTCAGATTCATCTGCCCGTCGCAGTCCGCCAGGACCACCCGTTTGTGGTAATCGCGGACCAGGATGTCCGCCAGATTGATGGCGGTGACGGTTTTCCCCACGCCGCCTTTGTTGTTCATAATCGCGATGGTTTTCATGGTTTTTCAATCCTTTCAAACTTTCAAAACGGCAAATCCTTGTGTTCTCCCTTGAGCTCCGCGATCTCCATCTGCCGCGCCGCCATTTCCCAGCCCAGGGGCTTCTTCGCCTCCCCGCCGTCGGGGAAGAACCGCCGGGACTTCTTGTCAAAGTCCAGCCACTGGTTGATCCTGGACCCGAAGTCCCGGTTTTTCAGCGTCACCAGCATGGGCTTTCGGTCCTCCCCCACCACGTGGGTCGTCAGGAAAAACACGTTGTCCGCCCGGTTCGTGATGTCCCCGCTGCCGTGGACGTCGTCCGCCGTGGTCTTCCCCGCCTCCCCGCTGGAGCTCTTCCGGGGATGCACCACCAGATGGACGTGGACGTGCTGGCGCTTGGCGAAGGAGGCCAGGGCCTGGGTGAACCTGGACTGTTCCCGGTAGAAATCGCTCTCCCGCACGCAGCGAAAATCCACGGCCATGATGTTGTCCACCAGGAACACGTCCGCGCCGTAACGCATCTTGGCGTAGCTGAACTGGCTGAGGATGGCCTCCGGGTCGTGGCGGGTGTTCCGCTCCAGGTCGAACAGCCAGAAGCGCTCGTGCAGCCACTCCGAAATGAGCTTGTCCACCTGGGGGTTCACCGTGGGCAGGCGCTTCCCCGTCAGCGGGTCGTCCCGATAGCCGATATGGTCCGGGCCCGCCGCCTGGAGGTACGTCCACTCCCGGAACTGGGCCTTGTCCAGCTCCCCGGAGTAGGCGCACACCCTGTGCCCCTGGTCCACGGCGCCAAGCAGCATCTGACTCAGAATCGTGCTCTTGCCGATGCCTCGCTTCCCGGTCCAGACGCTGAGCTCCCCGGCGAAGAAGCCGCCCATGCTCTTGTCCAGCCGGTCAAAGCCGGAGAGGGTCCGGGGTACCTTGGTCAGGTCCCGGGTCTCCACCTCGCTCAGGTCCAGGAGGCCATAGGCGGGCAGTTCCACCGCCCCGCTGTAGATGTCCAAAAGTCGGTCGCTGCCATAGGCGTCTATGTACTCCCGGAGCGTCTTGCAGCCCCGGAAGCCGGAGTCCTCGATCACGTAGACGACGCTGGTGGACAAGCGGGGCGGCAGCTCCTTCACCAGCCGCTCCCGGGCCAGGGCGTTGGGGGTGACGATGACCACGTAGGGGAAGAGCTCGAAGAAGGGACGGCACTTGACGATGGCGTCCCACTCCACGCCGGAGCCCAGGCACACGGCGTTGAGCTGGATGTCCGAGACCTCCGCCGCGTTGTCGCAGAACCAGAGGCCTTGGGGGAGCTTGGGGTCCAGAAACCGCTCCTCAAAGGTCAGGTACTCCCCTGCCAGCCGCAGGGCTTTTTCAAATTCCATCGTAGCCCTCCTCGTCGTAAGGGGCTTGTCCGCCGGGCCCGTCCGGATCATCCTCCCACCGGCGACCGTTGAGCCAAGTGGCGGGATACGGGATGAACTGCCCGCCATCCCGCCGCCAGTCCACGGACCGCTTCTGCCGGTCCAGCGCTTCCGCCATTACCCGACACAGAGCCATGTCCGGGGCCAACTTCTTCCAGGCCCGCCGGGCCGATTCCTTGCCCTTCTTCTTGGGGTACGCCTTCCAGAACCGGTCAAACAGCATGTCCGTCCCCCGGGGGACTACAGGGGGTCTATCTTCTTTAGATTCTTCTTCTACCTTATTTGCATTTTCCGATTTCGTCCCACCCTCGGACGATTCCGTCCCTTGCATTTTCCGATTTCGTCCAATGGGAACGACCTCGTAGAGGGCCAGAATTTCATCGCCGGGAGCATACCAGTTCGTGCGGACCATTCGGTCCTCGTTGAAGTCCCCCACCAGCAACGCCCCGTTCTCCCGGAGCTTGGCGATCAGCCGCTTGATCTGGGGCGCGGACCAGAGGGGATAGAGAGCCGCCAGCCCTTTCATGCTGGCCTGCATCCAGTAGCGGCCCTCGTGGAAGTGCTTGTTCTCCGCCTTGTTTTTCAGCGTCCAGTAGACGATGTTGTGCAGGAACACGGCGGCGTCCAATCCATACCGTTGGGCTATGTCCATCCGGCAGGTCAGTATTTGCAGCATTGCCTCAGCTCCCTTCCATCCAGTCAATCAGCCGGGCCAGGAGGCCCACCAGCCACCCGGCCCCGATGACCGTCATCGTAAACGTCCAGGACATGGGAGAAAAACCTCCTCCCCCGTCCGGATTTGGGCTTGATTTTCCGCCGGGAAATGATATAATATTCATAGACCTAGTTCCTCGGCTGAAGCCCTGGACGTGACCGCCTCGAAGGTGCAACTTCGGGACGGTCTTTTTTTGTGCGCATCATATCCGTCATACCCTCGCTTTCTTTTTCATCCCCTTGGGCGGCGGGGCGCAAAGGCATTTTGCCAGTGTCTCCGCCGAGATTCTGCCGCGCACAAAATAGGGGAAATGCCGGTTGATAGTCCGGGTGTCCTTCAGGCCGGTATACCGGCCCACCTCGGATACCGTCAGCGTGTGATTCCCTCCGCTGAACGCCAAAATGCTTTCCAGGTTCTCCCGATAAAAAGCAAGCTCCAACTCCTTCACCCCCTTTCCGGCTCGTGATTCGTCTCCGGGGCCTCCCAGCGGAGGTGCTGGCAGGCCCCGGTCCGGCTGATGCAGTGTTTGGCGCGCATGTACTGGGCGTTCATCCCCCGGCTGTGCAGCGCGCACCATGCGGCGGCGTTGGCAGGAGAGTAGCCGGGTGAATAGGCCCGCCCGCGCTTCTTCCGGCGGCTCATTCGTCCCAGGAGGGGTCGCCCTGGGACCCCGGCTCCTCCCTGCCGGGGATGATCTGGACGGCGTTCCCCGCCTCCAGCTCCTTCCGGGCGGTCTCCAGCGCGGCGGGCAGGTTTCCGTAAAGCCGCTGATAGTTCCGCTTTCCAGTGTGGGTCCAAAGCTCGATCATAGGTAGCTCCTTTCTTGACGCCGGGCGGCGTGTTTAGGGTGCACTGACCAAGGCCCCCTCTGCGGGGCCTTGAATCCTGGTGGTATTTGGGGTATGATGAGGATGGGGGGTGAGAATTATGTTGCGAGACGAGCAAATCGAATTGCTGGAACGGGTAGAACCCGGCCTTGTGTGGGAATGGTACATTGACCCGGAAACCGATTCAAAATTTATCTGTCTGCGGGACACAATGGGTTACATCCAGGCGCGGGAAGATATAAAACACAATCTCCTCTGCCTGACGGAATCAGGAAAAGGCGTCCTTGAGCTTGAGCGTCAGGAGCGCCGTGAACGCGCAGAGCAGAAGCGCAAGGAAGAAACTGCCGAAGCCGTCCGCCTTCAGGAGCGACGAGAGGATAAAGCAGACGCTGAACGACGATACAGAGGCCAGAATAAGGTCGCTATAGCGGCGGCGGTTATTTCCGGGTCCCTTGGCTTTATTCTTGGAATGATTGCGGAACACAATCTTGCGATAGTTAGGGGCTTTTGTGCGTTTTTCCATTTCGGATGAAAACTGTTCCCAAAACCTATCAAAGGCTTCCTCGTCAAACCCCTCCGCTTGTCGTGGTAACAACCCGCTTCTAGCTGCCGCCAGCAAGGCGACGCCCTTCGGGCTTAATTCGAGGGTGGATTTCTCCAAGCTGTTCATCTCTTTTCTTTCCAGCGCCGGGGTCCTCCCCAGCTCTTTTCTGTTGAATCCTGGTGGTATTTGGGGTATGATGGTACGGGGGTGAAGTGCTATGAGTAAGGCCCTTTCGTACTCGTTCGGCTTCAATACTCGGATACAATGACTGCCTTTTCATGCCGGTTCCTTCTCCTCCTCCCGCTCTTGGGTAGTAAGCGCGCTGGCGGCGATCGCGCCGTCTGCGTAACCGACAAGGTAACCGCGCTTATCCTCCGGCAAAAGGCGCCATGCCTCCGCCAGCTTCTCGCCTATGGTTTTCTCTTTTTCGCTCATTTCTGGATGCCTCCTTTCTTCTTGTCTCTTGCCCCTCTCCCCGGCATGTGGTAGAATTTTGCTGGGGAAAGGGGGTGAAATTATGGATTTGCTAAATCGCTTTGCAGCCTGGATTTCTACTTGGAATACGGACTTAATTGTTTGCGGAGTGACAGTTGCGGGGTCTATTTTGTGCTCTCTTGGCGTTGCCGGGTGGACTTACTGCAAGGCAAAGCGGCTGAAATTCTACGAAACCTTTTTTGCCGAAAAAGTAAAGGCATATTCCGAATTTATAGATGCGGTGTCAAATGAGATTCAGGGCGATGACCCAAACGGAATCAAGAAAGTGGTCGCGGCTCAAATGAAAGCAAAATTATACTGCTCCGGGAAAGCATTTCAGAAGGTTGAAGAAGTTAAGCACGCTTTTATGTGTATGGAAAACCCGGATGACCCGATGGACTTAATCTCTTTCGGCGCTGTGTATGACGATGCAGTCATGGTTTTTAGAGAAGACATGCACAACTGCCGGAAATTCGTGTTTGAATGACTACTGTTTCCAATCCCGTTTTTGCTCACGGCGCTCTTCCAGCTTGTCCAGAAAGTGCAAAATGCCAGAACCGCCATCAAAGGGAATACTCAGGCCCATGACAAATGCGAAAAGAACTGTGAGGATGCACGAAATACGAAAAATACACCAGATAAACTCAAGCATCTTCCATGCCTCCTTTCTGAGCCGGGAATATCCCGGCTCTTTTTTGTTGAATCCTGGTGGAATTTAGCTTCGTGGCGGGGTCGACCGGCCCCCCCGCTGGCTTTCGCTTTCATGCCGGTTCCTTCTCCTCCCGCTCCTGATCCCGGGCATTTGGACTAATGCGGTTTGTTTCTGTCCGCTCGCCGTCACTGGCAAAAAGGTACGCAATACGAAGACTGGGGAAAAACTTGTCCCGGATGCTAAGTGCCTCTGAAACGGAAAATTCGGTAGATTCATTCAGCTTGTTTACAACAGTTTTCAAGGAACAACCAATCGCATTCTGGATGTCGGCATTAGTCACTCCATACCGCCGCATCTCTGCGGAAAGATTTTTCATATATACTCCTTTCTATTGCCTTATAAGGAAATTTGTGATATACTTGTTCTATCTTGTATGGGAGGTATTTTGATGAATACTGCTTATGACCTTGCCTTGATTTACGCTCGTGAAAAATTTAAAAAGTACATGAAGGAGGAACATAAAAATGCCGGATACGAACAGGATGTGCAGTCCCTTCTTAATTTTTTCAATGAAGCATATAATCAGCTCGGACCGATCTACAATCAATTCAACCGTTAATCCAACAAGATTAGTCCTGCATAGTGCTTGACATACTCCATTACACGCTCCAGTTCTGAAATACTAATGTGCAGTTCGCCGGATATTTCAATAATCCGGCGGGCTGCTTCTTTTTTGCGCGGCTCTGCCATGTTTTGCTCCGCGAAGAGCAGTTCGGCTGGAGACAATTCTGTCTTCATGTTGACCTCCTTTCACGCCATAGCGTTAATTTATATGCCGATAATACACGCTATAACGTGAAATGTCAATAGGGGATACGGAAAAATTTCCTCTATAGCGTAAATTTATGTTGACAAACTTTTCCCTTTAGCGTAAAATATCAATCAATAAAGAAGATTGGAGGTAGGTCTGTGGAAATAGAGGATCAGCTTAAAGAGGTTATTTTAGATAGATATAAAAGTCTTCGAGCCTTTACTTCTGCAATTGATATCCCATATTCAACGTTGGATTCCGCATTAAAGCGAGGGGGACTACACAAAGTAGGCGTCTCAAAAGCAATCAAAATATTTAGTGCACTGGATTTGGACATTGAAAGTATACAAACAGGTAATTTGAAATCTTTGGGAATGACCAGAGAACAAAAAGCCCCGCTTATATCTGGTGAGGCAATGACACTGGCCAAAGATTACGACAGCCTGGACAGCCACGGGAAACAAGTAGTTCGGCTGGTGGCAGATGAGGAAAAGGCCCGGTGCGATGCGGAGACTTACTATCACAATCTTCTTTCCGAAAAAGGACCGGACACACCAGCCTCGTCTGCGAGCGGGTCCGGCGCGGGCTGAGACCCTGGTTCGGCCCCCTGAACAGCAAATAAGCCGCCTTATGGCGGCAGGATGAAAGGAGAACCCTCTGATGGCGTTTACGCATATTTTGCAGTTGACCGGGCGGGACCTGGGTTTCCGCTTCCCTGAAACTCTTTTGCGGGCGATTGGCCTTCATGAAAATGACCATATTGAAATTTCCTGCCAGGATGACACCATCACGATCCGCAAGGCCCCCTTCTCCCACCGGAGCCTGGAGGAGCGCCTGACCACCTTTTACGGAAAACCCATTGATAAGATTGAACCCGTCTCCCAGCGGGAGGAAGATTGGGGCTCGGCGAAGGGAGACGAGGTATGAGAGCGGTTTTTGACCAGGGTGACATCATCTATCTGGATTTCGACCCCCAGTCCGGCCACGAGCAGAAGGGACGCCGCCCGGCTTTGGTGGTCTCCAATAACGTCTATAACCGTTTCCATAATTTGCTGCTGGTTTGCCCTATCACAAACACAAACCGGGGATTCCCCTTCCATATCCCGTTGGATGAAAGGACGAAAACTACAGGGGTCATCATGTGCGATCAGGTCCGCGCCCTGGACGTGGCGGCGCGGAATGGCGAGTTTTGGGAGAAAGCGCCGGTCGATTTTGTGATGGAAGCGGTGGATCAAATCGTGAGCTTTGTAGAAATCGTATAATAAAAAGTCCCTGGGAGGCTCCTACCCCTCCCAGGGACGACGTACCAGCCCAAAGCACCCAGTCAAGAAGCCCAGGGGGTAGTGCACACATTATAGCACAGCCTCCGGGGATTCGCAAGAAGAAAAGGAGGCCAATCATGGTGAAAAAGCAGAAATACTATCAAAGGCCGGACGGTTTGTTTGAGGCCATCCGCACCATCAACGGCAAGCGCGTGGCCTTTCGGGGCAAGACCTGCCGGGAGGTGGACCGGAAGATGCTGGAGTACCGGGAGGAGGTGAGTGTGGGCCGGTCCTTCTCCGTCGTCGCCGACGAGTGGGAGCGGGAACACGAGGCCGTCATTCGGGAGAGCACCCGACGGGTCTACCGTATGGTTGTCAACCGGCTCAAGGGCCATTTCCAGGGCCCTGTGCGCGAGATCAGGCCCCTGGATGTCAAACGGTACATTGTGGCCTTTGAGAAGCAGGGACGGGCCGGGGCCAGCGTCCAGACGGAGCTTTCCGTCCTCAAGATGATCTTCTCCCACGCCGTGCTCCAGGGGGACATCGACGTCAACCCGGCCACGGAGGTGAAGAAGTCCAGGGGGCTCCCCAGGAAGGAGCGGACCGCCCTCACGGAGGAACAGGAGGCCGTTGTCCGTGCCAATTGGGATAAGGCACCTTTCGGGCTGTTTGCCTATTTCCTCCTCTATACCGGCCTTCGCCGTGGCGAGGCTCTGGCCCTCTCCTATTCCGACATTGACCGGGAACGGGGCGTGATCCGGGTGGAGAAGAAATTGAGCTATGCCTACTGCAACCGGCCCCACATGGATTATTTCACCAAGAGCGAGAACGGCATCCGGGAGGTTCCCCTGCTGGCCCCTCTGGCGGAGGCGCTGCCCAGGGATCGGGTTGGGATCATCTTCCCTGGCAAGGACGGAGAATTCATGAAGCAGGGGGAGCTCCAAAGACGCTGGCGGGAGTACTGCCGGAGCGTCGGCTTTGTGGATGTCATCCATTACGACGGCGGCGAGGAAAAGGAGGTATGCCCCATTACTCCGCACTGCCTTCGGCACTCCTTCGCCACGCTCTGCTATGAGGCTGGTCTGGATATCCGTCAAGCGGCGGAAATCTGCGGCGACACGCCGGAGGTGCTGGAAAAGGTCTACACGCATCTGAGAGAGACCAGAAGGGCCACCGGAGCTGAAAAGCTGGCCGCTCATTTGGCGGCGGTGCAGTGAATCCCCGGTCATTTCCTGTGTAGATTCTGTGTCGGTTTATATGACGGCGAATTACATAAACACACGCTGTTTTGCATAGGGTGATAGGTATATATCCTTTGCGACTCTAGGCGTCCAAGGCCATCGGACGAAACTGGTGTGAAAGTAAAAAGTTTAACGGGTTCTTTACAGTTTTGCAAGGCATTTCCGATTGAAAAATCCGTCGAAAGCGTGTATGATACCAACGATATGATATCTTGTGGTTCCTGCCGGAAATGCGGCGGGCAATCGTTTTCCCAAAGGAGGAGCACTGTTTGAAGATCGGCCTTGACGTGGGGTCCACCACCATCAAATGCGTGGTGCTGGACGGCGCGGACAACATCGTATACAGCACCTACGAGCGGCACTTCAGCCACATCCTGGAGAAGTCCGAGGAGCTGCTCCGCCGGGTGGCCGGGCAGTTTGTCCCCGGCCGCAGGGCCGAGCTGGCCATCTCCGGCTCCGCCGGCATGGGCATGGCGGAGAGCGTGGGCGTGCCCTTCGTCCAGGAGGTCTTCGCCACCCGGGTGGCCGCGAACCGGCTGGCCCCGGGCACCGACGTGGTCATCGAGCTGGGGGGCGAGGACGCCAAGATCCTCTTCCTCACCGGCGGCATGGAGGTCCGGATGAACGGCTCCTGCGCCGGGGGCACCGGGGCCTTCATCGACCAGATGGCGACCCTGCTGAAAATGACCGCCGACGAGATGGACACCGCCGCATTGGAGGCGGAAAAGACCTACACCATCGCCTCCCGCTGCGGCGTCTTCGCCAAGAGCGACGTCCAGCCCCTCATCAACCAGGGGGCGAAAGCCACGGACATCGCCGCCAGCATCTATCAGGCGGTGGTGAACCAGACCATCGCGGGCCTTGCCCAGGGGCGGCCCATCAAGGGGAACGTCCTGTATCTGGGCGGGCCGCTGACCTTCTCCCGGTGCCTCCGGGAGAGCTTTGACAAGACCCTGGGCGTCACCGGGACCTGCCCGGAGAACAGCCTGCTGTTCGTGGCCCTGGGGGCGGCGTTCTACGCCGACCAGAGCTTTGACCTGCAGGACGTGGCGGACCGCCTCCGGCAGCGGGGGGCCTCCGAGACCTACCGGAGCCAGCCGCCGCTGTTCCAGAATCAGGAGGAGTACGAGACCTTCCAGGCCCGCCACGCCAAAGCCAGGGTGGACCGGGCCCCCTTCGGCCCGGACTACGCCGCCCCGGTCCACATCGGCATCGACTCCGGGTCCACCACCGTGAAGGTGGCGGTCATCGACCAGGAGGCCCGGCTGCTGTTCACGGACTACCGGCCCAACCTGGGCAGCCCCGTGCCGCTGATCCGGGGCGTGCTCCAACAGCTCTATGACGAACATCCGGCCCTTCAGGTGGCCTCCGTCACCACCACCGGCTACGGCGAGGACTTGGCGAAAAACGCCTTTCACGCCGACTACGGCGTGGTGGAGACCGTGGCCCACTTCACCGCCGCCCGGCACTTCCTGCCCAATGTGGACTTCATCATCGACATCGGCGGGCAGGACATGAAATGCTTCAAAATCGAGGACGGGGCCATCAGCAACATCTTCCTCAACGAGGCCTGCTCCTCCGGCTGCGGCAGCTTCCTCCAGACCTTCGCCCAGGCCCTGGGCCATGACGTGAAGGACTTCGCCAGGCTGGGCCTCTTCGCGGACCGGCCCGTGGACCTGGGGAGCCGCTGCACCGTCTTCATGAACTCCAGCGTGAAACAGGCCCAGAAGGACGGGGCCAGCGTGGAGAACATCTCCGCGGGCCTCTCCATCTCCGTGGTGAAAAACGCCATCTACAAGGTCATCCGGGCCGCCAGCCCCGAGGAGCTGGGGCGGAACGTGGTGGTCCAGGGGGGCACCTTTTACAACGAGGCCGTCCTCCGGGCCTTTGAGAAGGAGATGGGCGTGGAGGTCATCCGCCCGGACATCGCCGGGCTGATGGGGGCCTTCGGCGCCGCCCTCTACGGCCGGGGCAGGGCCGTCCCCGGGCAGTCCAGCGCCCTGCTGGACCGGGAGGCCCTGGCGAACTTCTCCCAGGAGACGGAGAGCCGGGTCTGCGGCCTGTGCGGCAACAACTGCCAGCTGACGGTCAACACCTTCGCGGGAGGGGAGACCTTCATCAGCGGAAACCGCTGCGACCGCCCCGTCACCGGCAAGGCCGACAGCGGGGAGCGGAACCTGTACGCCTGCAAGCGGAAGCTGATCCTGAGCTACAAGCCCGTGCCCGGGAAACGGGGGAAGATCGGCATCCCCCTGTGCCTGAACATGTGGGAGCTCCTCCCCTTCTGGCACGCCTTTTTCACGAAGCTGGGCTTCGCCGTGTACCACAGCCCCCTGTCCAGCCGGGACCTGTATCTGAAGGGCCAGGCCACCATTCCCAGCGACACCGCCTGTTTTCCGGCCAAACTGGCCCACGGACACATCCAGTTTCTCAGCAAGCTGGGCCTGGACACCATCTTTTACCCCTGCATGACCTACAACATTGACGAGGGCCTGGGGGACAACCACTACAACTGCCCCGTGGTGGCCTACTACCCGGAGGTCATCGCCGGGAACTGCCCCGAAATCAAAGACACCAAATTCATCTACGACTACGTGGGCCTCCACCGGCCCAAGGACTTCACCAGGAAGATCACCGAAATCCTCCGGCGGCACTTTCCGGACATCTCCAAGACCGAGGTCCGGGAGGCCAGCGACGCCGCCTACGCCGAGTACGCCCACCACATGGCCCAGGTCCGCCGGGAGGGCGTCCGCATCATGGAGCAGGCCCGGGCCGAGGGGCGGCGCATCATCGTCCTGGCGGGCCGGCCCTACCACGTGGACCCGGAGGTCAACCACGGCATCGACACCCTGATCACCCGCTTCGGCGCGGCGGTGGTGACGGAGGACTCCGTCTCCGGTCTGGTGGACAAATTCCCCACCACGGTGCTGAACCAGTGGACCTACCACTCCCGGCTCTACGCCGCCGCCCGGTACTGCGTGGAGCACCGGGACTGTGATCTGGTGCAGCTGGTCAGCTTCGGCTGCGGCGTGGACGCCATCACGACGGACGAGACCCAGGCCATTCTCCAGGCCGGAGGAAAGCTGTACACGGAATTGAAAATTGACGAAATCACCAACCTGGGCGCGGTGCGCATCCGCCTGCGGAGCCTCTTCGCCGCTTTGGATGAGAAGGAGTGAGCTTATGGAAGCCTTGAACTATCCCAAATTCACGCCGGAGATGAAGAGGACCCACAAGATCCTCATCCCCAACATGGCCCCGGTGCAGTTCCGCATCCTGGCGGCGGTCATAGAGCAGGCGGGATACACCTGCGAGCTGCTGGAGAACTGCGGCAGTCAGGTCAGCGAGCTGGGGCTGAAGTACGTACATAACGACACCTGCTACCCGGCTTTGCTTGTCATCGGCCAGTTCCTGGACGCCCTGGCCTCCGGGAAGTACGACCTGGACCACACCGCCCTCATCATCACCCAGACCGGCGGCGGCTGCCGGGCCTCCAACTACATCCACCTTCTGCGCAAGGCCCTGGTGAAGGCGGGTTATCCCCAGGTGCCGGTGGTGAGCCTGAACTTCTCGGGCTTGGAGAAGGACTCCGGCTTCCCCATGACCCTGGACCTGCTGCGCAAGCTGCTGGCGGTGATCTACTACGGCGACCTGCTGGTGGCCCTCCGGGCCCAGACGGAGCCCTATGAGGTCCGGAAGGGGGACGCGGAGCGCCTCCAGGAGAAGTGGCTGGACACCATCTGCGGCTGGATCCACGAGAACAAGGGCTGGACCAACCGGGAGATGAAGGGGGCCATGCCCGTCATCGCCCGGGAATTCGCCGGCCTTCCCGTCCGCCGGGTCCCCAAGGTCAAGGTGGGCGTCGTGGGCGAGATCTACGTGAAGTACTCCCCCCTGGGGAACAACGATTTGGAGAATTTCCTCCGAACCCAGGACTGCGAGGTGAACCTGCCGGGGCTGATGGGCTTCGTGCAGTACTGCGCCTACAACCCCTCGGAGACCGCCCGGCTCTACGGCGGCACCTTCCTGGAAAAGCACATGTCCGATCTGGTCCTGGGCTACATTGAGGGCATGGAGAGCGTGGTCATCAAGGTCCTGAAGGACAACGGCTTCCATGCCCCCCTCCCCTTCCGGGAGCTGATCCGCCTCACGGAGGGCGTCATCAGCACCGGGGACAAGATGGGCGAGGGCTGGCTCCTCACCGCCGAGATGATCGAGCTGGTCCGGGCGGGGTATGAGAACATCGTCTGCGCCCAGCCCTTCGGCTGCCTGCCCAACCACATCTGCGGCAAGGGCATGATCAACAAAATCCGGGAGCTGTACCCCCAGGCCAACATCACCCCCATTGACTACGACCCCAGCGCCACCCGGGTGAACCAGGAAAACCGCATCAAGCTGATGCTGGCGGTGGCCCGGGAGCGCCTGTCGGAGCGGGCGGCGGAGCTGCCGGAGACCCCCCGCCGGACGGCGGCGGAGCGCCCCGCCCCGGAGCGCCTGCGCTCCAGGGCCAAGGCCGTAGTGTAAGACCGCGAAAAAGGCAGAGACTTTCGTCTCTGCCTTTTGTTTTTCTGATGTCCCGCCTCAGCCCTTCTCCAGGGCGGCGGCGATGGCGTCGTCCTCCAGGCTGTGGGTCCGAAGGTAGTCCAGCCAGGTCCTGCACCCGGAGACGTTGAAGTGGATGCCGTCGGTGGTCTGCTTCACTGGCAGCACGCCGCCCTCCCCGGTGAGGCAGGCCGCCACGTCCAGGAAGTAACATCCCTTCTCCTCCGCCAGGGTTTTGATCACCTCGTTGTAGTCGGCGATCCGGCCGTTGTTCACATAGGTCTTTTTGGCCTCCTGTTTGGCGCTGACGGGGGGGATGGACTGGAGGACGATCTTGGCCTCCGGGTGGTCCTCCCGAAGCCGGTCGATGAGCTTGGCGTACTGGTCGTGATAGGTCTTGGTTTTGGACCAGCCCAGCTCGTTGATGCCCAGCATGACATAGATCTTGTCACAGTCCTGCTCCGCCGCGGCGTCCAGCAGGGGGACCTTCTCCCCGCTCCCGGCGGGGAAATTCTTCTTGGAGAACACGGACTCCACCGTGGCCCCCACCGTGGTGTAGAAGTGCCCGGTTTTCAGCCCGCTGTACAGGGAGAGCCCCTCCGTCCTGGAGTCCCCCAGGAACAGCGCGCCGTCAAAATATGTATCCTCCACCGCCGCCGTCTCCGGCAGGGGGCAGGGCGCCGTCTCCTCCTCCCGCTCCGGCAGGGCCTTGGTCTTCACCACCGGCTCGGCCTTGTTTCTCGCGGCGGCGGGAGCGGCCTTGTAAAGCACGGGCTCCGCCGCCTCCGCCAGGGGAGAGCCCATCACCGCCCCGCCGGGCGCTCCGGTGGCCAGCAGCAGCGCCGCGGCCAGAGCCATGACGGCGGGCAGACGGCGGCGTCCGCCGCCCTCGCGCGGTTTTTCCATAAACGATCCCTTCCTCATCTATCGTCCACCCGGCCACCTGGGGCCGGAAATCATCCTGTCGAAACCTGCCGGTTTTTGTCGAAGCCCCGGGCGGACGGACGCGGGAGAACGGCCTCCCGTCCCCCGCCTTGTCCAGCCTATGCGGCCCCGCCGGCGCTTATGCCTCCCAGAGGCGCTCCGGATATTCCCCGCTCTCGTGGAGCTCCCTCAGGGCCCGGGCCACGGCCTCCCGGTCCTCCCGGTAGGTCATGCCGAACCACTGGCCGGCGGAGGAGAGAACGGAGACCTTCAGCCCGCCCCGCCGGATCTGGTCGTCCACCATCTCGGGCAGCAGGCGCTCGGCCCGGGGATCATCCCCGGCGGAGCGGAGGAACTCCTCGAAGTCCCGCCGGAGAACGGGGAAAATCGAGGGCATGAAGCCCCAGAAATTCATGGACACCAGAGCGTCCGGGTCCAGAAGCCGGTCATTGCCCAGATCCCGCAGGGTCCCGTCGGGATAGAGCTGGATGTTCCGGGTCTCCTGGACGCTGTCCAGGAAGCCCTCCCGCCGGACGCACAGGCCCCGGGTGACGGTGCCGTGGAGGCTGGCGGTGTTTTTCAGAAGATATCCCACCATGGCGGCGTGCCCCGCCTCGGGCAGGCTCCGGAGGGCCTGCGCCATGGTCCGGTAGGCGTCCGGGCCATAGAAGTCGTCGGCGTTGATGACACAGCAGGGCTCCTCCACCGCTCTAGCGGCACAGAGCAGGGCGTGGACCGTGCCGAAGGGCCGGGTCCGGCCCTCCGGGATTTTGTAAAAGCCGGGGATGGAGGAGAAGTCCTGGTAAACATGGCGGACCTCCACCGGACCGCCGTCCGGCCCGGTCCTCCCGGTCAGGCAGGCGCAGCGGCGTTCCATCATCTCCCGCATCTCCGGCTTGATGATGAACACCACCTTGCCGAAGCCCGCCCGGAGGGCGTCGTAGATGGCGTAATCCATCAGAATCTCCCCGTGGGGGCCGATGCCGTCCACCTGCTTGTTTCCGCCATAGCGGGACCCCAGGCCCGCCGCCATGATGACCAGGGAGAGTTTCATGCTCCAGTTCCCCTGCCCTTTCTCCGGGCCCAGCCGCCCGGTGATCTTTTCTTTTTATGATACTCCAGTTTCCCCGCTTTTGCAAGACGGGGGCCTCAATTTTTTCCGCAGCGGAACCGCCGGGCCTCGGCGGTCCAGTCCCAGAGGTCCTCCGGGAACTCCGCCGGGTCTGCCGGGAGAATCAGGTGGTTGGTGAACCGCCCGGGCCAGGCCTCCACCGCCAGAAGCAGGCAGTCCGCCTCCAGGGGCCGGGGCAGGAACAGGGACAGCAGCGCCCCGGGCGTGGCCCGGCCCCTGACATGCTTCCCCGGCGCCGTCAGGGCGCAGAAGGGCCTGGGGTCCCGGAGGCCCACCTGGGACTTTTGCGTGACAATCTCCGCCTCGGGCCAGCGCTCCAGGGCCCCCAGGAGGAAGGCCCGGACGGAGGGCAGGGCCTCCGGCTTCCGGGCGAAAAACGCCTCAGCCAGGCGCAGGGCTTCCAGGTCCGCCATCAGCCCGCCGCCTTCTGTTCCAGGCTGCAGAGGCCCGCGCCGATGGCGGTGGCGAAGGTGGCCCGCTCCGGGATGATGTAGCGGATGCCGTAGAGCCGCTGGAAGTTCTCGAAGTTGGGCTTCGCCTGGGACAACGTGGTGACGGAGCCCGTCAGGACCACCGTGTCCGTCTCACAGCACTGGCAGGCCAGCACCGTCATGGTGCCGATGGCCTGGAGCACCAGATTGACGGCCCCGGCGGCGAGGTCCGCGGGGGCGGCGTCCTCGGAGAGGTTGCCGAAGTTGGCGGCGGTGAGGGTGGGGTCCAGGGTGGCGGCGGGGTCCGGCGTGATGTCCCGGATGGTCAGGTCCACCTTCCCCAGGTCCCCCTGCTCCGCCAGCTTCTTGATCTGGCCGAAGCGCTCCATGTCCACCAGCTTCCGGCAGAGGCCCCCCAGGGTGCCCCCGCCGATGCCGCTGCCGCAGAGGTGCCGGACGCCCATGCCCCGCTGGGCGAAGAGGAAGGCGGTGCCGGTGCCCATGGTGGCCACCACGGCCTTTTCCTGCCCGCTCATGGCCAGGGCCCCCGTGCCGCTGGCGGAGAACTCGTCCACCTTGCAGGTGGGCAGGCCGTAGATGTCCCCCTCCACGAAGGAGGCCCCCACGCCGGTGAGCACCACCCGCTCCACGTCCGCCAGGGTCAGGCGGTTGCCGGTGAGATAGCTGCCGAAAGCGCCGTAGAGGCTGGTGATGGGGTCCTCCGCCTGGACCCGAAGGGTGGAGAGGAGGGTTCCCGTGCGGTCAAGGCCCACGATTTTCGTCGTGGTGCCCCCGATATCGATGCCGAGGATGGTTTTCATGGCGCGTCCTCCTGTTGTGTTCTCCCCGCCATTATGGGGCATGGAGGAGGAAATGTCAACCGGGCCCTCCGCCCTCCTCTTATCCATTTTGGGCAGATTGTTTCAAATGTCCAGCCATTTCTTATGCTATTTATGTATTGCTTTCCAGAAAATGAACGATTATAATGGTAAGGCATTTAGGCAAACGTTTGCCAAGCGGACGGCGGGAACCGCCGCCCAGCGAACGCAAAGAAAAACGGAGGAATGAAAATGAGCAAAAAGTACTGCTACCTGTTCACCGAAGGCAACGCCAACATGCGGGAGCTGCTGGGCGGCAAGGGCGCCAACCTGGCCGAGATGACCAACATCGGCCTGCCCGTCCCCCAGGGCTTCACCATCACCACCGAGGCCTGCACCCAGTACTATGAGGACGGCCAGAAGATCAATGACGAAATCTTCGCCGAAATCATGGAGTATATCACCAAAATGGAGGGAATCACCGGCAAGAAGTTCGGTGACCTGGAGAACCCCCTGCTGGTCTCCGTCCGCTCCGGCGCCCGGGCCTCCATGCCCGGCATGATGGACACCATCCTGAACCT
>CAJTKE010000001.1 GCA_910576865.1 uncultured Oscillibacter sp. | reverse complement strand
TCCCCCTCACCGGCACCAGCGTGGCCGCCCTGACCATCTTCACCGCCGTGTTCGCCTACAGCGACCTGATGTGGCCCCTGGTGGTCAACTCCGACCTGAACATGATGACCCTCAGCTCCGGCCTTGCCACTCTGCGGGGCCAGTTCTCCACCAATTTCCCCGTGCTGATGGCGGGCTCCCTGCTGGCCATGCTGCCCATGGTGATCCTGTACCTGATCTTCCAGCGCCAGTTCATCGAGGGCATCGCGTCCACCGGCGGAAAGTGATTTGTGTCTTGACATTTTGATTCAAATGGAGGAATATACAGATGGCTGCTTTGAACCTGAAAGGCATCACGAAAATCTACCCCCACAGCGGGGATCAGAAGAAAGCCCGGAAAAAGGCCGGTGAGCCCGAAAAGAAGACCAACCTCCAGGTGACGGACAAGGGCGTCATCGCCGTCCAGTCCTTCGACCTGAACATCGCGGACAAGGAGTTCATCGTCCTGGTGGGCCCCTCCGGCTGCGGCAAGTCCACCACCCTGCGCATGGTGGCCGGCCTGGAGGAAATCTCCGGCGGCGAGCTGTACATCGACGGGAAGCTCATGAACGACGTGGAACCCAAAAACCGGGACATCGCCATGGTCTTCCAGTCCTACGCCCTGTACCCTCACATGACCGTCTACGAAAACATGGCCTTCCCCCTGAAGCTCCGCAAGGTGGCCAAGGACGAGATCGACAAGCGAGTCAAGGAGGCCGCCGCCATTCTGGACATCACCCAGTTCCTGGACCGCAAGCCCAAGGCCCTGTCCGGCGGCCAGCGCCAGCGGGTGGCCATCGGCCGGGCCATCGTCCGGGAGCCCAAGGTCCTTTTGATGGATGAACCCCTCTCCAACCTGGACGCCAAGCTCCGCAACCAGATGCGGGCGGAGATCATCAAGCTCCGGCAGAAAATCAACACGACCTTCATCTATGTCACCCACGACCAGACGGAGGCCATGACCCTGGGCGACCGGATCGTCATCATGAAGGACGGCTGGATTCAGCAGATCGGCACGCCCCAGGAGGTCTTCGACCATCCCGCCAACATCTTCGTGGCCGGCTTCATCGGCATGCCCCAGATGAACTTCTTCGACGCCAGGCTCACCCAGGAGGGCGGCAGGTACCTCGTCAGCGTCGGCGGCTGCAAGGTGGAGCTGTCCCAGGAGAAGCAGGCGGCTCTGGCGGCCCGGAAGGTGCCCGCCCAGGCCATCACCCTGGGCGTCCGGCCCAGCCACATGGTACTGGCCAAGGAGCCGGGGAACACCCTGAGCGCCACCGTGGAGGTGGCCGAGATGATGGGCAGCGAGGTCCATTTCCACGCCAACGCCGAAGGGCGGGACGTGGTGGTCATCGTGCCCACCATGGACGCCACCGGAGAGCACATTGACACCTTCCATACCGGGGACAAACTGAACCTGACCTTCGGCGGCAGCGTCTGCCACGTCTTCGGCCAGGACGGAAAGAACCTGGAGTTCTAAGCGTTTTCAGCTCCCGCGAACATGCCGCCGCCCCTGTACGGGGGCGGCAGCAGTTGACAACCGTGACGAAACGAGAGGATGCCCTATGATTGTACTGGACAAGGAAAACCGCGTATTCACCCTGCACACCCAAAACACGACCTATCAGATGAAGGCGGACGAAAACAGCGTCCTGCTCCACACCTATTACGGCCCCCGGGTGGGCGGCGGCGACCTCTCCCGCCTGATTCAGTACGCCGACCGGGGCTTCTGTCCCAATCCCAATCAGGTGGGGCGGCGCCGGGACTACTCCCTGGACACCCTGCCTCAGGAGTACTCCACCTGCGGCGTGGGGGACTTCCGCCTCTCCTCCGCCCAGGTGGAGCAGCCGGACGGAAGCCGCCTTCTGGACCTGCGGTATGTGTCCCATGAGGTCCGCCCGGGGAAGTACGCGCTGGAGGGCCTGCCCGCCTTTCACGGAGAGGGCGGCGAGACTCTGTCCGTCCTGCTGCGGGACCCGTCCTCCTCCGTGGAGGCGGAGCTGCTGTACGGTGTGTTCGAGGAGTACGATCTGATCACCCGGGCCGTCCGGATTCGCAACCGGGGGGAGCGCCCGGTCCGGCTGGCCCAGGCGGCGAGCCTCTGCCTGGACCTCCCCCCCGCCGGAATGGACTTCATCACCTTCGACGGCGGCCACGCCCGGGAGCGTGGAATGCACCGCGCCGCCCTGCGTCCCGGCGTCCAGTCCGTGGGAAGCACCCGGGGAACCTCCAGCCACCAGCACAACCCCTTCGTGATGCTCTGCGGCCGGGACGCCGGAGAGGACCACGGGCTGTGCTACGGCGCGGCGCTGCTGTACAGCGGGGGCTTCCTGGCGGAGGCGGAGCTGAGCCAGTTCGGGGACATCCGGCTGGTGCTGGGGCTCCAGCCCCAGGGCTTCTTCTGGCTTCTGGGCCCCGGCGAGGCCTTCACCACCCCGGAGGCGGCGATGATCTGCTCCCCCAATGGCTTCACGCCCATGACCCACCGGTTCCACCGGGCCATCCGGGAGCGGCTGCTGCGAAGCCCCCGCGGGGGCCTTCAAAGGCCCGTGCTGATCAACAACTGGGAGGCCACCTATTTCGACTTCACCGCGGAAAAGCTGCTGGAGATCGCGGAGGCGTCCGCGCCCCTGGGCATACAGCTTCTGGTCATGGACGACGGCTGGTTCGGCCGGCGGAACGACGATTTCGGGGGCCTGGGCGACTGGAACGTCAACCGGGGCAAGCTCCCCGGCGGCCTGGAGGCGCTGGTCCCCCGGGTCCGGGGGCTGGGGATGCGATTCGGCCTGTGGGTGGAGCCGGAAATGGTCAGCGAGGACAGCGCGCTGTATCAGGAGCACCCGGACTGGGCGCTCCGCGCTCCCGGCCGCCCCGGCGCCCGGGGACGGAGCCAGTTCGTCCTGGACCTGTCCCGGGCGGAGGTCCGGGACCACCTCTTCGCCGCCCTGCGAAGCGTGCTGGACAGCGCGGAAATCGCCTATGTCAAATGGGACATGAACCGGTCCTTCACGGACATGTGGTCCGCCGCCCTGCCCCCGGACCGGCAGGGAGAGGTTCCCCACCGCTACATCCTGGGGCTCTACGAGCTGCTGGAGCGGCTGCGGCGGGCGTACCCCGCGCTGCTCATCGAGGGCTGCAGCGGCGGCGGCGGGCGCTTCGACCTGGGCATGCTGTACTACACCCCCCAGATCTGGTGCAGCGACAACAGCGACGCCATCGACCGCCTGCGCATCCAGTACGGGACCTCCTTCTGCTACCCGTCGGCCTGCGTGGGGGCCCACGTCTCCGCCTCGCCCAACGAGCAGAACGGCCGCGTCACGCCCCTGGAGACCCGGGGCGTGGTGGCCATGAGCGGCACCTTCGGTTATGAGATGGACCCCTGCAAATGCACGCCGGAGGAGAAGGAAATCATCCGCCGCCAGACGGAGGACTTCAAGCGGTACGCCCGCCTGATTCACGAGGGGGATTACTACCGGCTCTCCGTTCCCTTCCAGGACCCCGGCTACACCGCCTGGGCCCACGTCGCCCCGGACCGCCGGGAGGCGCTGGTCAGTCTGGTGACCGGCTCCACTTGGGCGGCCCAGCCCTTCGTCACCCTCAGGCTCAAGGGCCTGGACCCGGAGGCGCGCTACCGCGTCAACGGCGGCGAGACCCTCTGGCGGGGGGACGTGCTGATGTACGCGGGCTATCCCGTTCCGCCCATGTGGGGGGATTACCAGTCCCTCCAGCTGCACCTGGAGGCGGCGGAGGCCTGAGGGGGCTCACTCCGCCGCCCCGCCGGACCCCGCCTTGTTCTGCAGCCGCCACTCCCGGGGCGGGACGCCGTACCGCTTTTTGAACGCCCGGGAAAAATGGAGCTGGTTGGGGTATCCGCAGGCCGCGGAGATATCCCCGATGGAGGACTTGGTGGTCTTCATCAGCTCTGCCGCCCGGGACAGCCGCAGGCGGATCAGGAACTCCTGGGGCGGACAGCCCATGGTCTCCCGGAAGAGCTTGCTGAAATAGCTGCGGTTGAGCTTGCACACGTCGGCGATCTCCTCCACGGACAGCTCCCGCTGGTAGTTGTGCTCCATAAAGGTCACGGCCTCCTGGATGTAGAAATCCTGAAGCCGGGAGGTCCGGACGCCCCGGCGGGTGGAGGAGGACTGGATCAGCGCGTCCAGAAACAGGCACAGATGCCCGATGAGGCACAGGGTGGACGCGCTGGAGTGGTCCGCGATGTAGAGCATGGCGTCCCGCACCGGCTCGGCCAGGGCGGCGCTCTTCGGCCGGTAGATGGGCTGGGACGGACCCAGTCCCGCGGCGCTGAGGAACTCCTCCGCCCGCAGGCCGCCGAATTCCAGCCACGTGTACTTCCACGGGTCGTGCTGGTCGGCGAAATAGGTGTTGACCAGACCCGGGCAGATCAGGAAGCCCTGGCCGGCCTCCAGCTCATAGTACCGGGTGACGCCGTCCGGCCCGTCGGCGTTCAGCTGTCCCCTGCCGGAAATCACGTAATGGAACAGAAAGTGATTGCGCACGAAGGGGCCGAAGGAGTGAAGGGGGGCACACTGCTCCCAGCCGTATTGGAACAGCCGCAGGTCCAGGAAGTTTTCGTTGGGAAACACGGAGAAGGAGAACTCTTTCATGTCCGGGCACGTCCTTTCTCGCCGCGAGATTTCTGATCCCTTTCACTATACCACAAAACTCCCCCCAAACCAACCGGAAATAAGGAGGAACCGGCTATGAACGAATTCGAGCGCCGTCTGGCCGCCCGGCAGGACGAGCTGGACTGGCTCTACATGGAGTTGTACGACGACCGCCCCCGCCTGGAGGAGCTGAAGGCCATGATGGCCCGGACCCGCACCCGGCGGAGTCAGGCGCTGCGCCGCCTGGACCGGAAGCGGGAGGCGGACCCGGACTGGTTCCGCTCCGGCGGGATGCTGGGCGTCACCATGTACCCGGGCCTGTTTGCCGGGACCCTCCGGGGCGTGGAGGAGCGGCTGGGCTATCTCCAGGAGCAGGGAATCACCTACCTGCACCTCATGCCCCTTCTGAAAATGCCCCACCCGGACAACGACGGCGGCTACGCCGTGGAGGATTTCAACCGGGTGGACCCCTCCCTGGGCAGCAACGAGGACCTGAGCCATCTCACCGCCGCCATGCGCCGCCGGGGAATGAGCCTCTGCCTGGACTTCGTCATCAACCACACCGCCGACACCCACGAATGGGCCAGGCGGGCCAAGGCGGGAGAGCGGGAGTACATGGACCGCTACATCTGCTTTGACAGCCCTGACATTCCCCGGGAAATGGAGAAGACCATTCCCGACGTGTTCCCGGAGACCGCCCCGGGCAGCTTCCTCTATGTGGAGGAGATGGGAAAATACGTCTGCTCCTCCTTCCACCCCTATCAGTGGGACCTGAACTACCGCAACCCGGCGGTGTTCAACGACATGGTGGAGAGCATGCTCCATCTGGCCAACCTGGGGGTGGAGGTGCTGCGCATCGACGCGGTGCCCTATCTGTGGAAAGAGGTGGGCACCTCCTGCCGGAACCTCCCCCAGGTTCACACCATCATGCGGATGATCCGCCTGATCACCGAGTGCGTCTGCCCGGCGGTCATCCTGAAGGGCGAGGTGGTCATGGCCCCCCGGGAGCTGGCCCCCTACTTCGGCACGGCGGAAAAGCCGGAGTGCCACCTGCTCTACAACGCCTCCACCATGGCCACCCAGTGGAGCGCCCTGGCCTCCGGGGACGCCCGGCAGCTGAAGCGCCAGCTGGACGACCTGCACAGCCTGCCCGGGCACTGCTGCTTCGTCAACTACCTCCGCTGCCACGACGACATCGGCTGGGGGCTGAACGAGGAATACGGCCGGTCCATCGGCATCGACCCGGTGGCCCACAAGCGCTATCTCTACGAGTTCTTCGAGGGCAGCTTCCCCGGCAGCTTCGCCCGGGGCGAGCGGTACAACTACAACCCCGCCACCCAGGACGCCCGGACCTGCGGCACCGCCGCCAGCCTGTGCGGAATTGAGAAGGGCCTGTCCGAGGGAGACGAGGCGCAGACGGCCATGGGCATCCGGCGGGACCTGATGATGCACGCCGCCATGATGTGCATGGGGGGCTTCCCCATGCTCTCCAGCGGGGACGAGATCGGCCAGCTCAACGGCTATGGCTACCACGACGACCCGGACCTCCGGGAGGACAGCCGGAACCTCCACCGCACCCGGTTCGACTGGGACAGCGCCGCCCTGCGCACCCGGGCGGGCACCGTGCAGCAGCGCATCTGGGACGGCCTGCGGCAGCTGGAGCAGCTGCGGGCCCGGCTTCCCGTCTTCGGTCCGGGGGCGCGGGTCAGCACCTGGGACGCCCACAGCCGGGCCGTGCTGGTCATCGTCCGGCGGACGGAGGAGGACACCCTGGCCTGCCTGTTCAACTTCTCCGGGCAGACTCAGGAGGTGCGGCTGGACGGCCCGGAGGGTCCCTTCACCGATCTGGTCTCCGGCCAAACGGGGCTTCCCCCCGTCCTGGAGCCCTATCAGTACTGCCTGCTTGCGAGAGAGGCGTGAGCCCTCTCCCCTCCTTCCCCCCTGAATGACAAGACAGACCGCCGCCGGCAGTGCCGGCGGCGGTCTGATTGCGTCTTTTGAGCGGGGTCACAGGTTGGCGAACACGTCCACCTGCCGCCGGAGCTCCCCCACGATCTCCTGGTTCGTCCGCATCCGCCGGGTGATGCCCGCCATGTCGTCCACCAGCTCCTGGGTGCTTCCGGCGGCTCCGCTGACGCCGGTGGCCGCGCCGTCGATGGCCCCGGAGATGTTGGCGATGGACCCGGCGATTTCGTCCATGGCTCCCCGGAGGCGCTCCACCCGGCTGCTGAAGGCCTCGATGCAGCTCTCGATATACGCGGCGTCGTCCCGGTACTGCCGCCCGGCCTGGACCGACTGCTGAGACTGGGACAGCACCGCCCCGCTGAGGTACTCCACCAGCTCCTGGGCGCTGCGGGTCAGGTAGTCCACCGCGCTGGTGACCACGACGCTGACCTCCTGGATGTGCCCGGCGGTGTCGGAGCAGGAGTCCGCCAGCCGCCGGACCTCCCGGGCCACCATGGCGAAGCCCCTGCCGGCCTCCCCCGCCCGGGCGGCCTCCACGGAGGCGTTGATGGCGATCAGGTCCGTGGAGGAGGAGATGGAGAGGATATCCTGGGTCAGGGCCCGGATCCGGTTCACGCTCTTGCTCTTTTCAATGGCCTCGTTCAGCAGGGCGGTGATTTCCTCCGTCTTGCCCCGGACGGCCTCCATCCTCTCCTGGGTGGAGCGCTCCAGCTCCTCCGCCCGGCCCCGGATCTCCCCGGCGTAGGCGGTGATGCTCCGGCACTCCTCCGCCATGTCCGCCGCGTCCCCCTGGGTCCCGGAGGCGGTGGCCCGGATGGCCGCCGCGCTGCCGGAGATTTCCTCCAGGGCGGCGGAGAGCTGGGCGGTGAGGCCGGAGAGGTCCTGGATGCTGTCGCCGGAGCGCTGGGTCCGGTCCCGCACCTCGTCCACCACGCCGCCGATGCGCTCGGAGCTGGTCTGGAGCGTGGCCATGGCGTCCCGGATGGGGGCGACGACATACCGGCGGATGATGCGGAAGGCCGCGATGACCAGGACCACCCCCAGCGCCAGGGTCACGGCGCTGGTCACCAGGGCGATGATGTAGACCGCCAGGAGCTGTCCCCGGGCCTCCTCGGCCTTGGCGCTGACGGCGGTGTAGAGGGTGTCCACGCCGCTGTCCACCTGTTCGCTCCAACGGGCCACGTCTCCGTTGGCCATGGCGTAGGCCTCCTGGGTTTTGCTGTCCGCGCTGGCGCAGACCAGGGACACCAGGGAGTGCTTGAACGCCTCGTAGTCCTCCGCCAGGGCCCGGCAGGTCTCCAGCTCGTCCTGGGCGGCGGAGGCGGTGTAGTCCGCCAGGAGCTGGTCCAGGCCCGCCTCCTCCTCCTTGATCTCCCGGACCAGCCGGATCATGGTCCCGTGGTCCGCCGCCACGATGTGGCTGAGCGCCAGACGGTGGATGTCCATCATGGAACGGCGGATCTCCTCCAGCCGGGCCTCGCTGGACATGTACTCGTCCACGATCACCCCGGCCCTGGCGTTGACGTTGTTGATGCTGAACACTGCCAGCAGGTTGCTCAGCAGCGTCACCAGACCCAGCAGAACGATGGGCAGGATCAGGCGCTGCTGCAAGGTCAGCTTTCCCTTCATGCGATCTCCTCCGATGTGATGTACATATCCGCCGTCAGCGGGCCGTCACGCCCTCCACCAGATGGTCCAGCTGGGCCTGGAGGTCCGCGCCGGAGGGGTTCCCCCGGGCCATGTTTCCGGCGAACTCCGCCACCGGCTCCCAGAACTTCCCGCCCACCCGCTGGAGCTGGGAGAACTCCGACTGGGCCAGCAGCGCCGCGATGGCCGGAGAGGCCTGCACCTCCGGAGAGGCGGCCGCGGCGGCGTTGGCGGGGCCCTGGCCCCGCATCCGGAAGCGGAGGGTCTGGTTCTCCCCGCTGGTGATCCACTCCGCCAGCCGCGCGGCCCACTGGGGGTGCCTGGAATAGGCGTTCACCCCGATGAGCTTGCAGCCGGAGAAGGAGGCCATCTGCACCTCCTGTCCCGCGCAGGTGAAGGCGGGCAGCTTGGCGGCTCCGGCGTTCTCCCCCCAGGCCTCCTGAATGGCCACGGCGTTCCATACGCCGCTGATTCCCGCGATGACGGAACCGTCCCGCACGCCGGCCAGGAACTCCTCGTCCGTCCGGCTGGCAAAGCCGGGGCTGGCGGCGATGTCCAGCATGGCCCGGGCCACGTCCACGCCGCGGATGGGGCCCTCGGCGCTGTTCCAGGTGCAGTAGTTGGTGAGGCCGTCCTCGTTCCGCCCCACCTCCAGCCCGGTGTTGCCGAAGAAGGCGTAGACATACCAGGCGGAGCTCCAGTCCATGGCCACCACCCGCCCGGCCCGGGCGGCGGCGTCCACCATGCGGTTCAGGCTCTCCAGGTCCTCGTCGGAAAAATACGCCCGGTTGTAGTACAGGAAATAGCCGTTGTCCGCCGTCAGGGGATAGGCGTAGAGAGTGCCGTCCACGCTGGCGGCCTCCACCGCGGCGGAGAGGCTGGCACCGCCGACCGCCTCCGCGTTTTCAATGGGGTCCAGCCCCCCGGCGGCCGCCAAGGCGGCCACCTGATCGTCGGCGAAGGCGAACACGTCCGCCCCGCCCTCCAGGTCCGCCAGCAGCGCGTCCTTGCAGCTGGACTCACTCTGGGCCTGACAGGTGATGCGGAAGGACGCCTCGCCGGCGTAGCGGGCCTGGAAGGAGGCGATCATCTCCTCCATCAGCGCCTCGTCCTCCGCCGCGCTCCAGACGGTCAGCTCCACGGTCTCAGGGCCGGGGGCCTCCTCTCGGGCCGGCTCCCGGTCTGTTCCGCAGGCGCTCAGAAGGAGCGCCATGGCCAGCAGCAGGGTTGCGATCTGTTTCATGGGAAGCACGCCTTTCCTGTGGATTGAGCGCGGCGGTCAGCCCGCCGCGTAGCCCTCTTTGTCAAAGGTATAGGTCCTGCCGTCCACCGTCATGGCGGTGGAGCGGACATAACGCCCGGCGGCGTCCCGGTAGCGCCAGCCGCCGTCGTCCTGGGTCCAGCCCTCGGGGCTGACGCCCTTGTCCAGGGCGCTGTTCAATTTGATGGCTTTCCGGGTCTCGTCGTCCTGGAAGTGCCACCACTCGGAGCTGAGGCCCGTCATCCCCACGGCGGTCATGTAGCCCGCCAGCAGCTTGGCGTTGGGGGTGTTCCGGTAGGTCTCCGAGTACCAGCTCAGATCGTGGATGACGCTCTGCATCTCCAGCTCCCCGCCGCTGTTCTCCAGGGTCAGGTCCAGGGCGATGCCCCGGTTGTGGGAGGAGATGGTCCTGGCCAGGAAGCTGCCCAGGTGGAAACGCCCGTTGTCCGTCATGAGCCGGGACAGCGTCCCGCCGGACTCCACGGGGTCGTTCATCTGCTTCTCCGTGGTGTCATAGCAGAAGCGGGTGGCCTCCCGGGGGCGGAAGGCCTCGTAAATCTTCAGCCGGAGGCCGTCCTCCTCCACCGCCAGGGCGGCGGTGAGCAGCTTTTGGGCGCAGGGGTAGAGGTAGGGCACCAGGAAGCGCCCGTCCGCCGTGCGGACCTGCTCATAGCCCGGGATCACCTGATGGGTGACCTGCCGGATGGCGGTCCCGTGGACCGCGAACAGGGAGTCATAGCTGTTGGTGATGTCGTAGGCGCAGTGGTCCCCCACATACTCCGGCAGATTGATCATGCAGTACCGGCTGTCGATCCAGCCGTACTCCTCCTCATGCCGGACCCGGAACCACTTTCCCTCCTCCGCCAGGACGCACAGGGCCGTTCCCCCGGGGATGGAGCCCAGTTTCTCCCCGCCGCCGGGGTTCTCCCAGAAGTTCATGTTCTCAATGGGCCAGACGGTGGCATACAGCGGGTCCACGGAGGCCCAGAAGGAAACCTCCTCCGCCCGGGAGATTCCGCCGTCCGCCTCCACGGCGGCGACCCGGTAGCGGTTCCAGGACCCGGAGACCAGCCGCCCCAGGTCGTGGCGCATATGCTCCCCCGGCGTCAGGCGGGCCACGGTCTCCCAGTCCTCCCCCGTCCGCCTCTGGACCTCGAAGTGGTGGCATTGGATTCCGTTCCACTCCAGGGCGCACAGCCGGGGGGCGGTCTCCTGATATGTAAGGGCCAGGTCCCCGCCGTCGGGCAGGTCCGCCGCCTCCGCCGGGACCTCCGGCTCCTTGGGCAGGACCAGCGCCGTTCGAAGGGTCTTCCAGCCGGCCACGCGCCGAGACCTGCCCAAAAACCCCTTTCGGTTCACCAGAGCCCGGACCTGGACCTCCAGCGCCTCCCCTTCCGGGAGGCCGGAGAGCCGAAGCGAGGGCAGGGAGCATAAGCGGGTCCCCTGGGTCCCCCCGCAGGTAAACTCCACCTCATACAGGGCCGAGGGATTGTCGCTTTCAGGCCAATGCAGCTCCACGTCTCCGCCGCTGTTCACTGTGGCCAGCAGGTCCCCCTCCTTGAAACCGGGGCGCGCGCCCCCCCGGAGAAGGAGGAACGCCGCCGCCAGGGCCAGCAGGATGATGGCCGCCGCCGTCCAGAGCCTGACCAGCCGCTGGGTCTGTCCCCGGGTCCGCCGGGTATGGGTCCTCCGGCCCCCGCAACGCCGTCCATATCGATTCCGTCTCGTGATCCACACCCCGTTCCCCGCAAGTAAACTCTACTGAAATGATACACCTTATCCCGCAAAAGTCAAGGGCCATTCCCAAAGGAACGGCCCTTGACCCATATTCTCTCTCATCCCCGGGCGGCGCTCAGGCGCTTCAGCAGCTCCCGGGTCACCTCGTACACCCGGCCGGTGGAGGCCACGCTCAGCCGTTCCTTGACGGAGTGGACGTCGTGGAGCTCCGGGCCGAAGGACACCGCGTCCAGCCCCGGCAGCTTCTCCACGAACAGACCGCATTCCAGTCCGCCGTGGGTGGCCTCGATGGTTCCCTCCTTGCCGCAGACCGTCCGGTAAGCCTCCAGGACCTCCTCCCGCAGGGCGGAATTCCGGTCGTACTGCCAGCCGGGGTAGTTCCCCCGCTGGGAGACCGTCCCCCCGCCCAGGTCCAGAATGGCCTTGACCCGCTGGATCATCATGGACTTCTGGGTGGCGATGCAGGAGCGGACGGAGATGCCGAAATAAACCCCGTCCTCCCGGGCCTCCATCACGCCCATGTTCAGGGAGGTCTGCACCAGCCCGGGGAAGTCCACGTTCATGGCCTGGACCCCCTGGGGCACCGCCAGCAGGGTGCGGAGGATGTTCTCCGTGTCCTCCCGAGTCAGCGCGGCGTCCAGGTCCGCCCGCTCACAGGTCAGGGTGATGCCCCCGTCGCAGCCCGCATACTCGTTTTTCAGCGCGGCGTCAAACTCCCGGACGAAGGCCTCGAGGGCCTCCCCCTGCTCCTGGGGCACCGCCGCCAGGGCCCGGTTCTCGGAGCAGATCACATTGTCGAACTTCCCGCCCCGGATGTCCGCCAGACGCAGGCCGGGGCAGCGCTCCATGGCGCTGTACAGCACCCGGCCCATGACCTGATTGGCGGAGGCCCGGCCCTTGTGGATCTCCGCGCCGGAGTGGCCCCCCAGCAGGCCGCTCAGGGTGACGGCGTAAGCCCGGCTTCCCCGCTCCAGCGGCGCCCGCCTCCCGGGGAGGAAGCAGTCCAGCCGCACGCCCCCGGCGCAGGAGACGGTGAAAACCCCCTCCTCCTCCGAGTCCAGGTTCACCAGCTTCCGGCCCTTCAGGTCGGAGCAGTCCAGGGCGAAAGCCCCCTCCAGGCCCACCTCCTCGTCCACGGTGAACACCGCCTCCAGGGGCGGATGGGGCAGGCTGTCGTCCGCCAGGATGGCCAGGATCATGGCCACGGCGATGCCGTTGTCCCCGCCGAGAGAGGTTTTGTCCGCCCAGACCCACTCCCCGTCGGTACGCAGATCCAGGCCCTCCTTCGCCATGTCCTTGGGGCAGTCCTCGGTTTTCACGCAGACCATGTCGATGTGTCCCTGGAGGATGACGGGGGGCGCGTCCTCACAGCCGGGGCTGGCGTCCTTCCAGACAACTACGTTGTTGGACTCGTCCTGCCTCCACCGGAGGCCCAGCTCCCTGGCGAAGCCCACGCACAGATCGCTGATTTGCTTGGTGTTGCCGCTGCCGTGGGGCACGGCGCACAGCTTTTCAAAGTACTCAAATACCGCTTTCGGCTCCAGGCCGGACAATACTGCCATATCAAGGTTCCTCCTTCTAATCCATCACGAAAGACCGCCCCGCCAAAGACGGGGCGGTCCTATGGTTTCCCAATACAGCGGCGTTCAGCGCTCAGATATCGCCCAGGCCGTCTTCCAGGCCCAGCTCGCCCTCCAGGCCCAGGCCGAACTCGTCGCCCGCGCCGGGGACCTCCTCCTCGGGCTCCTCCGTCACGGCGGGGACGAACTCGGAATACCATGCTTCCTCCGGCAGTCCCGCCAGCAGAGCCGGGAGATTGATGACAATGCCGTCCACGCTGTAGGGCAGCTTCAAATCAATCTCATGGATCTCGGACTCTCCGCCCTTCTCCCGGGTGACCTCCAGAATCATCTTGAAATTCTGCCCGATCCAAATAGACATGCCCCGGTCGCGCTTGGCCAGCTTGGCCACCTGCTCGTCCTTGACGGTGACGATGACCTTCTCAAAAGCCTTGTACTCCTGGCCCTGGTAGTCCTCCAGGGTCTTGTTGTCGAAGTAGACGGTGTGTCCCCGGCCGATGACCATCATGACGGCGGCGACGGCGGCCAGCACCAGCACCAGCAGGAGGGAAAAGAGGATTCTTCTCGTCTTCGCTTTCATCACGCGTCCTCCTTTTTCACCTGGGCCTCGGCCAATTCCCGGCCCGCCCTGCTCTTCGCCATGCGCTTCTTGGCCTCATACATGATCAGGGCCAGGGTGATGACGCCGTAGGACAGGAACACGCGGAAGTACTCGCCCACCATGGAGTCCCCGGTGATGAACGCGCCCGCGCCGGGGGCCACGATGAACATCATGTGGAACAGGATGACGCCCAGGAAGGCGTTGCCGATCCCGGCCTTGTCCACCGACGCGCCGCCCACCAGCAGGGCCGCGATGCAGAACATGCCGATCTGGGAGTGTCCGGTGTAGGTGGGCAGGTTGCCGATGTTCTGGAGATAGATGACCATGCCGAAGCCGGCGCAGACGGTGGACATGACCACGGAGATGATCCGGGTCCGGTCCACGTTGATGCCCGCGGCCTTGGCCACCTCCATGTCCTGGCCCACGGCCCGCATGTCCTGGCCCAGCTTGGTCCGCCGGAACCAGACGATGAACAGGCACAGCAGGGCCACCAGGATAAAGGTGAACACGGGAATCTTCACGCCCGCCACCCGGATGGCCAGCAGGTCGTCCAGGCACTGGCGCATGTTCAAAAGGCTCACGGTGTTGCGGATGCCATAGCCCCGGGGCAGCATGATGCTGGAGTGGATGATCGGGACGATGGCTCCCATGATATACAGCACGATGAACTGATACCAGCCGTTGATGAAGAAGTTGATGATATAGCTGGTGATCATCTCCCGGCCCTTGGCCATATTCTGCAGCGTGCCGCAGATGAAGCCCAGCAGGGCGGAGAAGGGGATGGACAGGATCATCGCCAGCACCACGCCGGGGATGCCCCAGATCTGCCAGTCCGCCACCAGGATGACGGCGATCTCCGCGCCCATGGCCCCCAGGGTCATGGCGAAGTTCAATCCCATGCCCGCCATGATGGGGAACAGCAGGCAGAGCACCAGGAACAGGTTCCGGCCCATGCGGGTGACGATCTCGTTCAGCAGATAGCTGGGGGAGAAGCCCGCCATGGGGATGAAGACGGCGCAGATGATGATGAACATGATGGGCACGGCGTTGTTCCGCGCCAGCTCCAGAAGCCTCTTCCCGGCGGGGATGTTCTTTTTCTCGTTCATTTCGCACCCTCCGTCTTTCTGGTCAGGGCGTACAGGATCATGCCCTGGGAGACGATGATCCGGATGACCTCGCTCATGTCCATATGGATCGCGGAGTTCATGACCGTGGGGGTCATGGTCACGATGCCCTGGAAGAGAATCGTTCCGATGATGACATTCGGGATGCTGGCCTTGTTCACCGAGGCGCCTCCGATCAGGATGGCCGCCACCGTGGGCATGGTCAGGTTGTTGGGGGCGTTGTACAGCTGGATGAAGCCGAAGCCCTGCTGATACATCAGGATGCCCATGGCCCCCAGCCAGGTGGACATGATGACGGAGAGCATCCGGGTCCGGTCCACGTTGATGCCCGCCGCCCGGGCGAAGGCGGCGTTGGAGCCCACCGCCGTCATGGCGGTGCCGGTCTTGGTGTGGAGGAACGCCCACATCAAAAAGGCCAGCAGGGCGAACACAATCAAAGAGCCCGTGGGAATCTCAATGTTCCCGATCTTGATGTGCAGGACCTTTGCCAGCACCTGATTGTAGAAGCCGTCCAGGGAGATGGTGGGCCGCAGGCCGTTGCCCGAGAGGCCGTACACCATGGTGGGGCTGGAATAGGGCAGCAGCAGCCACATCATGCAGAAAAAGGACATGACGGAGAAGCCCACATAGGTGGCGATCATCATCTCGCCGCCCTTGATCCGGTTCAGCAGCAGGCCATAGCCCCCGCCCAGGAGCACCGCGAAGGGCGTGGCGATCACAATCGCCATGACAAAGCTCATGGCCCCGGTGAAGCCCAGCTGGATGGACAGCGTGCCGCCCAGCAGGCCGCAGATGATGGCCAGGGGCAGGCCGAAGTTCAAGCCGCAGCCCGCGTGGATCATGGGCACCATGGCCAGCACCAGCACCGCGTTCCAGCTGAAGCGGTTGATGATGTTGGTGATCTGGGTGGGCAGGTCGACCCCGACGAAGGGGGTCAGAATAAAGAGGACCAGCAGGAACCCGGAGATGATGATCCGGGGCAGGCCGAAAGAGGAGACCATTGCCGTCATGGAGCCCAGCTGCGCCCTTTCCAGCTTTGTAGGCCAACGCGCCGGCTGAATGGTTTTCATCTCGTCGTTGAATTTGGATGGACTGTTATAATTATAGTCTTTCTTCTCACTCATTTTGACCCGCCTCCTTATATGACCTTGCTGACCATCAGCAGGCCGAACTCCTCGGAGGACGCCGACGCGGGCAGGATGCCCGCCACCTGTCCGCCGGAGACGATGGCGATGCGGTCACAGGTCTGCCGCAGCTCCTCCAGCTCGGAGGAGATCATGACGACGGTAACGCCGCTGTCCCGGTTGAACTTCTTCAGCGCCTCCAGCACCAGGGCCTTGGCGCCCACGTCGATGCCCCGGGTGGGCTCCGACACGAAGAGGAACTTGGGCTCCAGGGCGAAGGCCTTGGCAAGGCACACCTTCTGCTGGTTGCCGCCGGAGAGCTCTTTGGCCTTCTGCTTGGAGCTGGTGCATTTGATCTGCAGCTCGTCGATATATTTCTGGGTCACCTCGTGGATGCCCTTCTCGTCCCGCCATTTGACAAGGCCGCCCAGCAGTTTCCTCAGGAACTTCTCCTGAATCTGCATGGCGGGGAAGGCCACGTTCCACTCCAGGCTCTCGTCCAGCAGGAGGCCCACCTCCCGCCGGTCCTCGGACACGAAGGCCAGGGAGGAGTCCAGGCACTTCCGGGGGTTGTTCAGGGGAATCTCCCCGCCGTTGAAGGTCACCTTGCCCCCGGCCTCGTAGAGGCCCATGACGCCGTTGGGGATGCCCAGCTTGCCCTGTCCCGCAAGGCCGCCGATGCCCAGGATCTCCCCCTCCCTGATGTCAAGGGAGACGTCCCGCACCGTCTCGCCGGGCATGTCCACCCAGAGGTTCTGAATGGACATGATGGTCCGGGCCCCCTCGTTGGTCCGGGCCTCGGTCACGACGGCGCTCTGCACGTCCCGGCCCACCATCCACTTGGTGATGTCCTCCACGCTGGTCTCTTTCGCGGAGACGTCCCGGACCACATAACCGTCCCGCATGACCACCACCTTGTCGCACACCGCCAGAATCTCGTGGAGGCGGTGGGTGATGAAGATGACGGAGATGCCCCGGGCGGCCATGCCCCGGATGGACTCCAGCAGGGCCTCGGCCTCCTTTTCCGTCAGCACGGCGGTGGGCTCGTCCAGGATGAGGAGCTTCAGCTGGTCCTTGCTCAGCTCCCGGGCGATTTCCGTGAACTGCTTGTGTCCCACGGGCATGTCGCTGATGACCATTTCGGCGTCAATGGCGACGCCCATCTTTTCGATGGCGGCGGCGGAGCGCCGGTCCATCTCCTTATAATCCAGAGTGTTCAGGCGGTCGCCGAACACCTCTGAAACAATATTCTTTTTGCAGGGCTCCCGATTCAGGAGGATATTTTCCGTGGCGGTGAAGCCGGGGATCAGGGAAAACTCCTGATGCACCATGCCAATGCCCGCCTCCAGCGCGTCAAAGGGAGTGTTGAACTCCACCTTTTGACCGTTCAGCAGGATGTCGCCGCTGTAGCCGCCGGTCTCCCGGATGACGTCCATGCCGAAGAGAATTTTCATCAATGTGCTTTTGCCCGCGCCGTTCTCGCCGCACAGGCCCAATACCTCGCCCTCACCCAGGGTAAAATTGATGTCGGTGAGGACCTGGTTGCCGAAGAAGTCCTTTTTGATGTTCTGCATTCGCAGCAAGGGGTTCACGTTGTTTGTCATACATCCACCCTATCTCATTTGTTCCGCGCGCCGGGCCCCGGCGCCGGGCGGGGACTCTTGCCGCCCCGGTCAAAGCCAGCGCGGGGAGAAGGACAGGTCCTCCTCCCCGTGCGGCAGACAATTTTTGAATTGAATCAGCTGACGGTGAAGTACTTCTCGGGAATCTCCACGTCGGCGTTGCCCATGAACCGGCCGGGATCACCCATGATATAGGTATCCTGGTAGATCAGGAACACATTGTCGCTCTTGACTCCGGTGGTGGCGTTGGTGTATCCCGCGCCGTTCCACTGGGCCTTGGGAGAGTAGACGTTCAGGGCTTCCGCCACGGCGTCCATGTCGGTGATCTCGCACTTGCCCTCGATGACGTTCTTGGCGTGCTCGGCAAGGCCGGCGGACAGGGTGTAGCCATAGGAGTAGGCCCAGGTGCCGAAGCGGTCGGCGGCGCCCTTCTCCACCAGGGCGGACTCGACCTTGGCCAGGATCTTCTCAAAGTCGCCGGCCTCCTCGGTGAGGTCCAGGCCCAGAGCGCCGGGATAGCCCATCAGAGGAGAGGGCAGGTCGGCCTCGATGAAGTAGCCGCCGTACTCGACCAGCTGCTTCAGCAGGGGCTCGGTGTGGGCGTCGTTGGTGCAGAAGTAGGCGGCGTTCTCACCGTATTTCTGAACCCAGGCGGGGACGTTCTCCAGGATATAGGCCTGAGCGCCGGGGATGCCCACGTCGGAGGTCGGGTCGGGAGCGGTCTCCAGGACGAACTCCATGTTGAACTCCTTGCAGGCCTCCCGCATGACGGCCACACGGCGGCTCATGGTCTCATAGGCCATGTGGCGGGGGAAGGAGATGTGGACGAAGGTGTCCGCGCCCAGCTCGTGGGCGGTGCGGATGATCAGGTAGCCGCGGGACACGAAGTCGTTGTTGCACACCAGGTCGGCGGCGGAGCCGATCTCAGGCAGGTCCTCGTGGGCCTCGCCGGCGATGCAGAGGATGTCGGGCCGGCGCTCCTTGATCTGGCGGAAGGCCTCGGTGGTGCCGGGAATGGACTGGTTGACGATGACGGCCTTCATCAGGGGGTCATCGGACATGTTCACGATGGTCTGGATCGTGGTCTCCAGCTCCTCGGTGAAGTTGTCGGGGTAGATGGCCAGGGTGACCTTGTCCTCGCCGTACTTGGCCTGGAAGGCCTCGGCGCCCCGGCGGTCGTCCTCGGACTGGGAGACGGAGCCGGTCACGATACCGATGTGATAATCCTCGACAGCGCCGGCGTCTCCGGCATCTCCGGTGTCGGTGGGCTCCCCGCCCTGCTGGGTCTGGCCGGCGTCAGAGGAGCCGCCCTGATCCTGCGCGGGGGCCTTGCTGTCGCCGCCGCAGCCCGCGAGAGCCAGAAGCATCACGAGCGCCAGCAGCATGCTGAAAAACTTCTTCATTGCAAACCTCCAAAAAATTTAGTGTCCTCCGGCGCGCATTCCTCCTTTTCATGGTTTGTTTCCAAACCATGAAAAAAAGGCGTACGCCTTTTGAACGTTTCTATTGTAACAAAAATCCTGATTTTGTCAACCTCATTTTCTTTATTTGCCATTTTTTCGGGAATGCTCCACAAAAAAGGGGGCCCCGCGGCGCCGCGGGGCCCCCTTTTATTGGTGATACCGTCCCGGAAGGTCCGCTCAGTCCCTGGCCAGGGTGAAGCGGTCCACCAGCTGTTTCAGGCTGGCCGCCTCGGCGGACAGCTCCTCGCTGGCGGCGGCGGATTCCTGGGCGGTGGCGCTGTTGGTCTGAACCACGGAGGAAATCTGGTCGATGCCCTCGGTGACCTGGGTGATGGCGGAGGTCTGCCGCTCCACCGCCTCCACCACCACGTCCATCTGGGTGGTCACATGGCCGGCGCTCTCGCTGGTCTGCTCCAGGGACTCGGTGACCAGGTCCACCGCCCGGCTGCCCTCGTTCACGGCGACGATGGAGCTTTCGATCAGCTCCTTGGTGGCCTTGGCGGCCTGATCGGACTTGGTGGCCAGATTCCGCACCTCGTCGGCCACCACGGCGAAGCCCTTGCCGGCGGTGCCCGCCCGGGCGGCCTCCACGGCGGCGTTCAGCGCCAGGATGTTGGTCTGGAACGCGATGTTCTCAATGGTGGCGATGATCTTGGAAATCTCCTCGGAGGAGCTGGAGATCTTCTCCATGGCGGCGTTGAGCTCCTTGACGTGCTCCACGCTGACGCCCAGCTGCCCGCCGGCCTGGCCCACGAAGCGGCCCGCCTCCTCGGCGGCGGCGGAGGTCCGCTTGGCGCTGTCGGAAATCTCGGTGATGGTGGCCGCCAGCTCCTGGATGGAGCTGGCCTGGGTCATGGAGCCCTGGCTCAGGGTCTGAGCGCCCATGGACACCTGATTGCTGGCGGAGGAGACCTGCCCGGCGGAGGCGTTGATCTGGCGCATGGTGTTGCTGAGCTCGACCTTCAGCGTCCTCATGGACAGCAGAATGTTCTGGAAATCGCCCACATAGGCGTCCCGGTGAGCGGACTGGATGTCCAGGTTCTGGTTGGCCATTTCCGTGAGCAGGTAGCTGATGTCCTTGATGATGGTGTTCAGTCCCGTCACCATCTCCGCCGTGGAGCGGGTCAGCTCCGCCGTCTCATCCTGGCCCGTGGTCTCGGGAACGGGGGAGTTCAGGTCGCCCTCCACCAGCAGCTTCATCCGGGCGGCGCAGGCCCGCATGGGATTGCTGATGTTGCCGGACAGCTTCAGCGCCACAACGATGGACGCCAGGATCGAGGCGACAATGACCAGGATATTGATGGCGATGCCGAAGTATGTATCCGCCAGGTAGTTGGATTTCGGCGTGGCGACGGCGATGCTCCACCCGTCGGTGCCGCCCACGGGGGCATAGGCCAGGAAGCGGGGGCCGTCGCTGGCGCGGATGGACCCGAAGCCGTTCTCACCCCGGCGCATGGCCTCGTGAAGGGCCGCCCGGCTCTTCAGGGAAGAGTCCGTCTGGGCCTCCCGCTCCACATTCTGGGTGGTGATGGTGTCCAGGGTGATATCCGCGATGGTGTCCCCGTCCTTGTCGATCATGTAGGCCCGGCAGTTTTCCCCTATTTTAATAGAGGAGACGATGTCGTTCAGGAAGGTCTCCGGCGGCACGAAATAGACCACGCCCGAGATGGCCCCCCGGGAGGAGTACAGGGGCGCGGCCACCATGATGGACAGCTCCCCGGTGATCTTGCTGACCAGGGGCTCGGAGACATAGACGTTCCCGGCCATGGCCTGCTGGACGTACTCCCGGTCGGAGTAGTCCTTCCCGTCAAAGACGCTGATCCCGTCCGTGCCGATGACGTTTCCCCGCTGGAAGCCGTGAAGGCTGACCCGCTCGTCAATGATGGCCTTTTTGTCCTCCACGGAGGTGAGGGGGCTGCTCAGCTGGGAGATGCGGCCCGTGTCCATGGCCACGTTCTTATACGCGTTCAGCTCCTGTTTCACCCGTTCGGCCGCCAAAACGGCGGTCTGGCTCATCAGCTGGTCCACCGTGGCGATGGTGTTCCTGTAGCTCAGGACGATGCTGGAGGCGCCCACCGCGAACAGCGCGGCGAGAACCGTCGCCATCAGGCATACCGTGATCTTCTTTCGAATACTCTTCATCTCTCCACCCCTGTTTCTGATTGATCGGGCCCCACCGGGCCCACAGACTTCCATTTCATTATAGGAGCCCGGAAGCCCTCTTGTCAAGGGCTTCCCCCCATTTCGCGTCTTTCCGCCGTTTTCGTTGACAGGCCCCGGGCGCCGGTTTATAATCGGGGCGGAAGCCCCCAAAACAGGGGCCCAAGGAGGTCTTTCCATGAAACTCCGGTTTTTTCTCCTCCCGCTGTGCCTGCTGCTCCTGCTGAGCGCCGGCGGCGGCGGCCCCGCGGCCGCTCCGGCGGCGGACCCGGTCCGGGAAATTCAGGACTCCCCTCCCCCCTCGGCCCCGGCGGAGCCCGCCGCGCCGGAGGAACCCCCGCCGCCGGAACCCACCACGGCCACCCTGGCGGTCTGCGGGGACGCCATGAGCCACATGCCCGTCACCAACGACGCCTGGAACGGGGAACGGTATGACTACGCCCGGATCATGGCCGGCGCCGGGCCTTGGGTGGAGGCGGCGGACTACGCCGTGGTCAACCTGGAGACCACCCTCTCCGGCGGGCCTCCCTACTCCGGCTATCCCGCCTTCAACTCCCCCGACGACATGGCCCATGACCTGAAGGCCCTGGGTTTCGACCTCTGCCTCACCGCCAACAACCACAGCCTGGACCGGGGCTTCTCCGGCCTCAGCCGGACCCTGGACGTGCTGGACGAGGCGGGTCTCCGCCACGTGGGGTCCAGCCGGACTCAGGAGGAATTCGACCGCAATACCGTCGTGGCGGACGTGGGTGGCGTCTCCGTGGCCTTCCTGGGCTACACCTACGGCACCAACGGCATCCCCCTGCCCAAACAGCACCCCTACGCCCTCAACGTCTTCAACACCGACTACCTGACCACCCTCTCCAAGCCGGACCGGGACCGTCTGGCCGGGGACCTGGAGGCCGCCAGAGCCCTGGACACGGACCTGATCGCCGTGATGATCCACTGGGGCCTGGAGTACAGGCTGACCCAGAACCGATACCAGGAGGAGCTGGCGGACTTCCTGTTCGAGCACGGGGCGGACATCATCCTGGGGGGCCACTCCCACGTGCCCCAGCCCATGGAGCTCCGGACCCTCCCCGACGGGCGGCAGGGCTTCGTCTGCTACTCCCTGGGGAACTTCATCTCCTCCCAGACCAAGCCCGACACGGACGTCACGGCGGTGCTGACTCTGGAGCTCACCCGGGACAACGAGACCGGGGAGGCCCGGGTCACGGATTACGCCTACCGCCCCATGTACATGCTCCACCGGCCGGAGGGGACCTCCCCCCGCTTCGAGCTGCTGGACATCCACGCCGCCCTGGAATCCGGGGAGACCGGGGACGCCCTGCGCCGGAAGCTGGACGGGGCCCTGGAGACCTGTCACGCCGTCTTCGGCGAGGAGGGGGACCGGTCCATATGAAAACGGAACAGGCGGGGCCCGGAGGTTTTCCGGGCCCCGCCTGTTCCGCGCCGCTCAGTGAAACACCGAGAACAGCCGCCGGACCGCCCTGTCGGCGTCCACCCGGACGCACACGGCGATCTCGTCGTGATCCATCTCACCGCGGAACCTGCCGTCGGTCAGAATCATGCCCCGGAAGGCGGGAGCCTGATACTCCACGCCGGCCCGCAGCATCTTGTACTCACCCAGAGAGGCGTCCTCCGCGATCAGAAGCGCCAGGGGATCGTGGACGAAGCTCCGGTGGACCATGCCCTCGGACAGGCGGTGGTACTCGAAGTACAGCTTCAGCGCCTCCCGGATGTAGGCCACCGCGTCACGGCTCTCCTCCGAGCAATAACGCTCCGCGTCGTCCAGCTCCTTCTCCGTGATGAAGGTCTTCGTGGTCACGTCCAGACCCACCAGGATCATGTGGAAGCCCGCCCGGAACACCATGTCCGCCGCCCGGGCGTCGCCGTAGATGTTCGCCTCCGCCACCGGCGAGACGTTGCCGGGCACGTCCATGCAGCCCCCCATCGTCACCACCCGCTTGACCTTCCCGGGAAGCCGGGGGTCCTTCTCCAGGGCCCTGGCCAGATTGGTCAGGCGGCCCGTCGTCACGATGACCAGCTCGCCGTCCAGCTCCTCCGCCTTGCGGAGGATGAAGTCCGCCGCGTCCATCTCCAGGGGCTTCCGGGCGCTCTCCGGCAGGATGACGTTGCCGATCCCGTTCTCCCCGTGGATGTGGGCCGGGGCCGTCTCGACCTGGCCGTCCAGGGTGCACTCCGCGCCGACCACCACGGGCACCTCATAGCCGCACCGGGACAGCCGGATCAGGCGCAGGCAGTTGTCCGCGGACTGGGCCGCGCCGGAGTTTCCAAAACAGGTGGTGATGCCCTCCACATGGAGGTTCCGGGATTTCAGGGCGTAGAGAATCGCGATGGAGTCGTCGATCCCCGTGTCCGCGTCAATCAGAATCCGTCTCATTTCGCCCGCTCCTTGTCCTTCAGAATCACGCGCCGCATCCCCTCGATGCCCACCTTGATGGCGCGGTGCTCCCAGTCCCGGGGATAGTCCTTGTCGTCGTTGGTGTAAGAGGCGTATTCCGTGGCGTTGATCATCACGCTGGACGTCCGGATCCCCAGGGACGCCCCCACCAGGAACAGCACGGCGCACTCCATGCTGGTGTTGGTCGCGCCGCCCTTGCGGTAGGCCTCCCATCTGGCCTTCAGCATGGGGTACACCGGCTTGGTCTCCGGGGAGACCTCCGTGTAGAAGGAGTCCTTTGTGATGGTGACGCCGATGTTGTAAGGGAAGCCCAGCTCCACCGCCGCCGCCTCCAGCTCCTTGACCATGCCGAAGTCCGGCACCGCCGGGAACTCCATGGGCAGGTAGTGGTTCCCCGTCCCCTCCATGCGGACGGCGCCGTTGGGAATCACCACGTCGCCCACATGGACCTCCGGAGAGGTGGAGGCGCAGGAGCCGATCCGCATCATGGTGTGGGCCCCGCACTCGTGGAGCTCCTCTATGGCGATGGTGGCGGAGGGTCCGCCGATGCCGGTGCTGGTCACCGTCACCGGCACGCCCTCCAGCTTGCCGGTGTAGGTCAGAAACTCCCGGTGGTGGGCGATCTTCACCGGCTCGTCAAAATACCCGGCGATCAGCGCGGCCCGTTCCACGCTGCCCGGCAGGAACACGTATTTGCCCACCTGGCTGGCCGTGACGGCCAGGTGCATCATCTTTTTTTCCATTTCAGACACTCTCCTTCTCCCGTTTCGCAAGCTCCGCCTCCACCTCGTCCCGCAGGGGGACGGAGGGCATGGCGCCCTCTCTGGACACCGCCAGCGCCGCCGCCATGGAGGCCATTTTCAGCGCCCGGCCCAGGGCCTCCGGATCCCGTCCGGCCTGGGACGCCTCCCGGATGAAATAGCCCAGGAAGGTGTCCCCCGCCGCCGTGGTGTCCCTGACGGGGACGGTATAGCGCTCCTGCCGCAGGACCAGCTCGCCGTCCTGACAGACGGAGCCGCCGGCCCCCAGGGTCAGCACCACCCGGAGGTCCGGGTACCGCCGCCGCAGGGCCTCCAGCATGGCCTCGGGATCGGCCTCTCCGGTGATGGCCTCCCCCTCGATCTCGTTGATGATCAGCCAGGAGACCATGCTGAAATCCACGTCTTTGATGACGTCCGTCACCGGAGAGGGATTCCAGGCCACCCGCAGCCCCCGGCGGTGCGCCGCCTCGATGAGATAGGCCGTCTCGCTGATCTCGTTCTGACAGGCCAGGATGTCGCCCTCCTCAAATCGGGCCAGCACCCGGTCCATGTCCTCTCTCGTGTTTTTGTGGTTCGCGCCGGGGTACAGGATGATGCTGTTCTCCCCCGCCGCGGACCGCTGGATGATGGCGTGGCCGTTGGCTCCGCCGTCGGTGAGGAGGAAGCGGCAGTCCACGCCGCTGTCCTCCAGGGCCTTTTTCAGAAAGGCCCCCTCTTTGCCGATGCGGCCCGCGTGGAACACCCGGCCCCCGGCCCGGGCCAGGGCCACGGACTGGTTCAGGCCCTTGCCCCCCGCGAACACCTGATAGTCCGCCGAGGCCTCCGTCTCCCCCTCCCGGACAATGTGGTCCAGGGAGTAGACATAGTCGATGTTCAGCGAACCGAAGTTCAGAATCCTGACTTCCATTCTTCAACCCCCCTGTCCGAAACTCACAGCCGGTTCATCTTCCGCTTCGCCCGCATGGACTGCTGGATGGAGAAGATGGTCAGTCCGGCGATGGTGGCCAGATACGGCAGCATCTGGACGAACTGGGAGGGAATCTGGAGGACCTGGAGGATGTTGGACAGGCCGTCAAAGAAGGCGAAGACCAGGGAGGAGATCAGCGCCCCCACCGGCGTCGACTGCCCCATGGAGCAGGCCGCGAGGGCGATGAAGCCCCGGCCCGCCACCATGTCCCGGACGAACATGTCCAGATATCCCATGGACAGGTACATGCCGCCCAGGCCCGTCAGCACGCCGCAGATGATGATGGCGATGAAGCGGACCTTCACCACGTCCTGGCCCACGCTGGAGGCGGCGTTGGGATTCTCCCCCACCGCCCGCATCCGGAGGCCCAGAGGGGTCTTGTACAGCAGGATGTACACCAGCACCACCATCAGAATCGCCACGTAGGTCAGGGCGTTGTGGCCGGAGAGGATGTCCCCCACCACGGGGATGTCCTTGATCAGGGGAATCTCCACCTCCGGGAAGGAGAAGCTCCGCAGAGAGGAGGAGTTGCCCTTCTCCCCGGTGGCCAGCTGGAGCACAAAGACCGTCAGCCCCGTGGCCGCCGTGTTGATGGCCGTGCCGCAGAGGGTGGCGTTGGCCTTTAAAATCAGGTGGAAATATGCGAAGATGGCGCTGACGATCAGGGCCGAGCCCACGCCGGTCAGAAGACCCCAGAAGAGGTTTCCCCCCATGGCGCCGCCCAGGACGCCGAACAGCGCCGCGATCAGCATGATGCCCTCCAGGCCCAGGTTCACGACTCCCGCCTTGTTGCACACCGCCGCTCCCAGCGCCGCCAGGAGGATGGGCGTGGCCACGCGGATCCACATGTAGAGGAATTCCGTGCTGCAAATATACTGTAACAGATTCATGCCCGCGCCTCCTCTTCCGCCTTCGCGGCCTTCACGATCATCCGCTGCCTCCAGCCCTGGAGCAGCGCCTCCGCCGCGATCAGGAACATCATGACGCCCTGGATGATGTCCACCATCTCCCGGCCCACGTCGGAGCTCCGGGCCATGATGTCCGCGCCCACGTTCAGATAGGCGATGAACGCCGCCGCCAGGGGCACCAGAATGGGGTTGTTCCGGGCCAGCAGGGCCACCACGATGCCCGTCCAGCCGTAGCCCGGCGTGGCGGTCCACTTGAACCGGTTGTACATGCCCAGGAGCTCCGCGCCGCCGCCGATGCCGGCGATGGCCCCGGCGATGACCTGGGCGGCCACCATCACCCCGGTCACCTTCAGGCCGGAGTATTTGGCGAAGAGGGCGTTGTCGCCGGTGATGCGCAGCTGGGTGCCGAAGGAGGTCCGGTACATGCACAGCCACACCGCCGCGCAGGCCGCCAGGGCCAGCACCACGCCGGCGTGGATCCGCGTCCCGGCGATGAGCACCGGCAGCGTGGCGGTCTCCTGGAACTGCACGGAGCAGAGGCTGGAGGACTCCATCTCCCGGAAGTAATAGGTCACGAGATAAATGGCGAAGAACTGGATCACGTAGTTCAGCATGATGGAGGTCACCAGCTCGCTGACGTTCCACTTCATCTTCAAAAGCGCCGGAATCAGCGCCGCCAGGGCCCCCAGCACTCCCGCGAAGGCGATCGCGGCAATGGGGTGGATGCCGGCGGGCAGCGGGCAGGAGATGGCCACGATCATGGCTCCGGCGGTGCCGATGAAGAACGAGCCCTCCGCGATCATGGAAAACTGGCCGCAGCCGAAGATGATGATGACCGCCAGGGCCGTGAACATCAGCGGGGAGGCCACCTCGACGATGTTGCCGATCCGCCGCAGGGACGTGAAGGGCCCGATGAAGAAGTTGTAGATCGCGGCCCCGGGCTCCTCGCTCACCGCGAAGACGATCAGGGACACCAGGCCGCAGGCGATGGCGATGATCAGAGCCATCTTCACGCTGTCCACCAGCAGGTGGATTTTCTTGTTACTGTTCAGTTTCATGAAGCGCCTCCTTGATCTGATCCTCCGGCTGCGTCTGGATGCCCAGCATGTAGGTGCCCAGCTCCGCCTCCGTCATGGACGGGACGTCCGAGATATAGGCCACGATCCGCCCCTCGTACATGACGATCAGGCTGTCGGACAGGCCCAGGACCTCGTTGAGGTCGGAGGTGATCAGCAGCACGCCCTTCCCCTGGTCCCGCATGTCGATCAGCCGCTGGCGGATGAACTCGCTGGCGCCCACGTCCACGCCCCGGGTGGGCTGGTTCGCCACCACCACCACCGGGTCCGCCGAGAGCTCCCGGGCCACCACGCCCTTCTGGATGTTGCCGCCGGAGAGGCTGCCGATCTCCACGTCCTGGCTCTTGCAGAGAATCTGGTAATCCCGGACCATCTCCTCGCCATAGGCCCGGATTTCCTTCCGGTCCAGAAGGCCCCCCTTGGAAAAGCGCTTCCAGCCCAGCTTGTCCGCGATGACGTTTTCCCGGATGGAGAGGCCCGCCGCCACGCCGGTGGTCATGCGGTCCTCCGGAATGTGGGCCAGCTTCAATCCCCGAATCTTCCGCACGCTGGCCCCGGTGACGTCGTTTCCGGCCAGCTCCACCGTGCCGGAGGAGACGTGCCCCATGCCGGTGATGGCGTCGATCATCTGGCTCTGGCCGTTGCCCTCCACGCCGGCGATGCCCAGGATCTCCCCCTCCCGCAGGGTGAAGGAGACGCCGTTGAGGTGGACGGCGCCGGTCTCGTCCGCCACCTTCAGGTCCCGCACCTTCAGCAGAGGCTTCCCGGGCTTCGCCGCCTTCTTCTCGATTTTCAGCACCACGTCCCGGCCCACCATCAGGCGGGAGATGTCCTCCTCCGTCACGTCCGCCACGTTGTGGACCCCCATGGTCACGCCCCGGCGGATGATGGTGATCCGGTCGCAGATCTCCTTGATCTCATTGAGTTTATGAGAGATGAAGATGATGGTGTAGCCGCTCTTTTTCAGGTGCTTCAGCTCCTCGAACAGCTCCGCCGTCTCCTGGGGGGTCAGGACGGCGGTGGGCTCGTCCAGGATCAGAATCTTCGCGCCCCGGAACAGGGCCTTCAGAATCTCCACCTTCTGCTTCTGCCCCACGGTCAGGTCGCAGATCTTCTTGTCCGGGTCGATGTAGAGGTTGTACTTCTTCCCCAGCTCCTCCACCTGCCGCCGGGCGTGCTTCAGGTCGATGAACAGGCCCCTCCTGGGCTCGGTGCCCATGATGACGTTCTCCGTGACGCTGAGGGAGGGGACCAGCATGAAGTGCTGGTGCACCATGCCGATGCCAAGGCCGATGGCCATCTGGGGGGAGGTGATGTTCTCCTTTTTCCCGTTGACGTAAATCTCCCCCGAGGTGGCCTGCTCCTCCCCGAAGAGAATCTTCATCAGCGTGGATTTCCCCGCGCCGTTCTCCCCGGACAGCGCGTGGATTTCCCCCTGGTCCACGCAGAGGGTGACGTCCTTGTTGGCCATGACCCCGTTGGAATATACCTTTACGATGTTTTTCATGTGTAACGCTTCCGCCATGGTTCCTCTCCATTCCCGCTCCTCTAACGGCAGGCAGGGCTTTATGCACGGTTCCGTCACGATGCATAAAGCCCTGCCGTTTGGAGCGTATTTGTTACGGCGCGCTTACAGCGATGCCGGCCGGCTTCCGCCGGTTACTTCATGCTGTCCCGCAGAGCCACGACCTCTTCCGTGGACATGCTGAACGCGGAGGCCACTTCCACCTCGCCGCTGATGATCTTGGCTTCCACCTCGTCGATTTCGCTCTGGATGTCCGAGGGGACGATGGAGGTGTAGTTCTCGTTTTTCGCCAGGCCCACGGCGCCGCTGTCCAGGCCCAGGATGTAGTTGTTGCCATAGGTCATCGTGCCGTCCGCCAGACCCTGCACCGCGGTGAAGAGGGAGTCGCCCACGTTCTTCAGGCTGGTGGTCAGGATGGTCTCCGCCAGCTTGGGATCGGTCTCCGCCAGCTGGGCGTACAGGTCCTGGTCGCAGGCGATCAGGTACTTGCCGCAGTCGGAGGCGGCGGTGGCGGCGCCGAGAATGCTCTGGGAGGCGGGGGCGTAGACGATCTGGGCGCCCTGGTTATAGAGCTGGGTGGTCATCTCCATGCACTTGGTGACGTCCTCGAAGGAGCCCACGTAGGAGGTCAGGACCTGGATGTCGGGGTCGACGTACTTCACGCCCTCCAGATAGCCCACCAGGAAGTCGTTGATGCCGCTGGTGTCCATGGAGCCCACGAAGCCCAGAATCTTCCTGGAGGCGTCGATCCGCGCGTCGCCGGACTGGAGCAGCATTTTCGCCGCCAGCACGCCGGAGAGGAACGCGCCCTGGTTGGAGTAGTAGCTGACGCCGATCATGTTCCCGGTGGTGACCTTGTCAAAGTCCACCGTGACGTCGAAGATCAGGTAGTTCTTGTCGGGGTACTGGGGGGCGACCTCCTGGGCCAGCTCCGAAACGGAGAAGGTGCCGCAGACGATCAGGTCCCAGTCCTGCTCGGAGACGTCCAGGAAGTTGCTCTCATAGCTGGTCTCGTCCCGGCCCATCTCGATGATCTTCGTCTCCGCTCCCAGGTTGTCGGCCATCATCTGGATGCCGCTGGCCGCGGAGTCATAGAAGCCCTTGTCTCCCAGGTTGCCGTTGACGAGGTACACGATTTTCCGGGCGTCTCCGCCGCTCTCGGCCGGGGCGGAGCTGCCGCCGTCAGCCGGGGCGGAGCTGCCGGAGTCACTGCTTCCGCCGGAGGCGCCGCCTCCGTTTCCGCCGCCGCAGCCCACCAGGGAGATGGCCATCATGGCCGCGAGGGCCAGCGCCAGGAACCTGTTCCATGTTCTTTTCATCTTCATCATTTGTCCTCCTGAATTTTTTTGGGGCTATATCACCTAGTCCATGCGGGGCGTCCCGCAGAGCTAAGGAAGCACTGATTAAAGCAAATAAAAGCCAGGCAAACAAACGAAGGTAATAAAAACGACCAATAAAGGGCCATATTGGGGGATGAATTCCTCGCTTTTCCAGTCCCAGCCCGGTCGAAGGGCGCAAAAACCTTAGGCGGGGCATAGGGAACCGCCCGCCCTGGCAAGCATGTACAGATTTGCGCTGGCAAAGAGAACGTGTAATCGGTTAAGATTTTTTCTCAGACCCCGGTAAACGGCTTTTCGAAAACCGAAAATGTTCTTCACAATCCTGTAGGGATGCTCCACCTTGCAGCGTACAGCAGATTTTCGGTTTTCAATATGCCGCTCCCAGTCAATGGCATTGTCTGAAACCCTGGGGAACCGGCCCGGCCTGCGGTTGATGCGGTATTCAATGGCAGAAAGCTGCGGATTGCTTTTGATTTCTTCCCGTTTCTCTATCCCAAGGTAAGCGCTGTCCCCGTAGACCGCCTTGTCATCTTCCCGCAGAAGCCTTGCCGCTACAGTGACGTCGTGGACATTGGCGGCGGTGGCCTCCACTGTGTGGACAAAGCCGCTCCCGGCATCCACGCCGGTGTGGCACTTCATACCAAAATGCCACTGGTTTCCCTTCTTCACCGAGTGCATTTCCGGATCCCGTTTTTTCTCCGCGTTTTTTGTAGAGCTGGGTGCGCTGATCAGCGTGGCGTCTACGATGCTGCCGCCCCGCATCATCCGTCCAGCCCCTTCCAGGCAGCGGTTGATTGCGTCAAAAAACAGCTTGCCGATGCCCTTCTCCTCCAACAGATGCCGAAAGTGCAGCAGGGTCGTGGCGTCCGGGACATCCTGCTCGAAAAAGTTGATCCCCATAAATTTGCGCATGGCATAGCTGTCATAAATTGCGTCCTCTACTCCTTCATCGGATAAGCTGAACCAGCATTGCAGCAGATACATCCGCAGCATGGTTTCTATCTCAATCGGCGGACGCCCGCGTTTCCCGGTTGGATAGTGGGGGACAACCAGCGATACCCATTCTTCCCATGGGATGATTTCGTCCATGATTTCCAGAAATTCTTCCCGTTTTGTTTTCTTTTTCCGGCATCTATATTCCATATCGCTAAAACTTTCCTGTTTCATACTCCGCGCCCCCTTTCCCTTATTTTATCACATCTTTTATCATTTCGGGGGATTAAATCAGCGTTTCCTTAATTGGCTATTGATTTAGTCACCAAATTTGCACCTTACACCGATGAACAGTTTACCACGGAGAGCAAAAAGTCTCTCCTGACCAACCAGGATTTTGACTGGACCGGGGCACATACCGTCAGGGTCTACAAAGTCAGTACGTCGGAGATGAACGACTACCAGCGGAACGGACCCGTTACCGATGGCCAGTGGAGCCGGTTCGGCCCCGTCAAGGACCTGGACGCCACCACCGAGGACTTTGCCCTGAACAAGGACCGCTCCTTCACCTTCGCCATTGACAAGTTGGACGCGGACGAAACCGCCCAGCAGCTTGCAGCCGCCTCCGCCCTGGCACGGCAGAACCGGGAAGTGGTGATCCCCGAGGTGGACAGCTACACCTATGGCGTCATGGCCTCCAACGCCGGGCACAAGCCCGCCGCCGTGGCCCTGACGGCCTCCAACGTCTACGAGGAGATCACCAAAGCCTCCTTGGCCCTGGATGACGCCGAAGTTCCCGAGACGGGCCGTGTGCTGGTGGTGACTCCCGCCACCTATGCCCTGATGAAGAAGTCCCCGGACATCACCCTTGACAGCGACGTGGGCCAGGAAATGCGCCTCAAAGGCGTCATTGCCAACCTGGACGGCGCTGCCGTGGTGAAGGTGCCCGCCGTGCGCCTTCCTGCTGATTTTGGCTTCATGCTGGCCCACCCGGTCGCCACCGTGGCCCCGACGAAGCTGGAGGACTTCCGCATCCACCAGGACCCGCCCGGCATCTCCGGTTCTCTGGTGGAGGGCCGCATCTGCTATGGCGCGTTTGTCCTGGAGAACAAGACGAAGGCCATTTATTACCAAGCTCTGCCCGCCGTCGCCAGCAAGACGGCAAGCAAGGGCTGACCCAATGGGGCGCGTGGGCAATATAGCCTGTGCGCCCCGCATCATAGGTGATGATATGGGCAAAAAACGCTTGAGAATGGGCACGTCAACGGAGGTACGGCGGGCTGTGAACAAAATCAACAATATGCTCTTGAACGGCGAAGTGGACGCCAAGACGGCGAACGCGCTGCTGTACGGCTGTAACGTCTGTCTGGGCGCGATCCGGGTTGACGACCAACAGGCCAAGCTCAACGAGCTGGAGAGAGCAATTAAGGAGCTGGAAGTGGATGGAAAGAAATATTTTTGATTTGCGGAGGTTCTGAGAGTGAATAAGGTTTATGAACTTGCGGCGCGGCTGGAGCGGGTACGGCTGGACATCATCAACCGGCCCCCGGCGGACGCTCTGAGCCTGAGCCTGGAGACGTTCTATGGGGAGCACACGGAGGCTGACCTGATGGAACTGGCGGCAGCGCTGGAGAGCGATCCGGTATAATGACCGTTATATGTGAGGCGGGGGAGCCCCGCATAAAGGACAATTGGGTGTTTTGCCCGGTCTGCCGCCGGGGGAAGGTCCTCAAGCTCCGCCCAGGAACCAGGGCCGAAAATTTGGCGGTGTACTGCCGGGTCTGCAAGACGGAATCGGTTGTGGATATTCTTACTTAGGCGAACAGCGGTGACTTGCATCTTGACTTGCACGCATTAAAAAAACATCGGTTTTTGGGGCCATTTTGGAGCGCGTTTTCCAAGAGCACGCAAAAAGAAACCCCCTGTAACCATTGCACCGCAATGACTACAAGGGATTTTCCTTGGTGACCCGGCGGGGATTCGAACCCCGGACCCACTGCTTAAAAGGCAGTTGCTCTGCCGACTGAGCTACCGGGTCGTCGTCAGAACAAACTGCACTTCATGAATCCCGCCCTATGGGCAGGCTTCACGCCGTTCCGTTTGTTCTTCCTCTCCCCACCGGACCCGCTTGCGCTGGGCTCCGGCGGGGGCCCCTGGTTTGCACTTCATGAATCCCGCCCTATGGGCAGGCTTCACGCCGTTCCGTTTGTTCTTCCTCTCCCCACCGGACCCGCTTGCGCTGGGCTCCGGCGGGGGCCCCTGGTTTGCACTTCATGAATCCCGCCCTATGGGCAGGCTTCACGTCGTTCCGTTTGTTCTTCCTCTCCCTTCAAAATCTGCGGATTTTGAAGGGGTTCGCGAGACGGACGCCGCGCGCGGCTTTGCCGCGCTGGCGTATGGGTTGCTGGTTTTATTTTCCCCCGTCTTTCGTCCTTCGTCTCTCGTCCCCCGGGGGGTGGGGGTTGCTCAAGGCTGCGCCCGCAGGCGCGTTTCGGAGGCCAACCGCCCGAAGGGCGGCTCTTAGGCCGGAGATGGAGCCCGCTCCCCCTTGAAAGAGGAGGGGCAAAGGAGCGGAGCGCAGTTTTCGCCTACAGTCCGCAGACTGTTGGCGGCAACGGAGCAGAGCGGATTTCGCCCCGACGATCTGGCAGGGACGGCTGGACTCGAACCAGCGCATGAGGGAGTCAAAGTCCCTTGCCTTACCGCTTGGCTACGTCCCCGTACCGAAAAATAAGCGCGGGGACCGGGGAAACGCCCCGATCCCCTGCTCTTGTGGGGTGGGAGATGGGACTCGAACCCACGACACCCGGAACCACAATCCGGTGCTCTAACCAACTGAGCTACACCCACCACATATCAAACGATCTGGAAGCCGCCTGCGGACGCCCGGAGAAAAACCTGGTACGCCAGAAGGGACTCGAACCCCTGGCCTACTGCTTAGAAGGCAGTTGCTCTATCCGGCTGAGCTACTGGCGCAAATTTTTTGGATGGAGCAGGTGACGAGAATCGAACTCGCATCCCCAGCTTGGAAGGCTGGTGCCCTGACCATTGTGCTACACCTGCGAAGAGTCTGGCGGAGGCCCCACCCTGGAAATCGTCAGCTTGGACATCATACCATGAAACGCACCGCCTGTCAAGCGTTCCCGGGGAATTTTTTGCCGGGAATCCCGGAATTGTTTCACCGCGCCAGCGCCAGGAAAGCCCCCATCAGCCGCCGCCCGGGACCCGGGTCCCCCAGCCGCTCCGGGTGCCACTGCACCGCCCACACCGGCAGACGCGCGTGGCACAGGGCCTCCGCCACGCCGTCCTCCGCCCACTGGACCGCCCGGAGGCCGGCGCCCAGCCGGTCCGCCGCCTGATGGTGGGCGCTGTTCACCGCCAGCCCCTCCCCCAGAAGGGGCCGCAGGGGCGAGGGGGCGGCCCGCGTGCCGTGGAGCCGGTCCCCCTCCGACCAGGCGGCGTGGCCGGGGATGTCCTGGACCAGGGTGCCGCCGAAGAAGACGTTGATGACCTGAAGCCCCCGGCAGACGCCCAGCACCGGCTTCCCCGCGGCGGTGAAGTCCTGGAGCAGCCGGAGCTCCGCCTCGTCCCGCTCCGGCTCCAGGCTCCGGGAGGCCGTGTTCTCCCGGCCGTAGCGCCAGGGTTCCAGGTCCCCGCCGCCGGGGAGGAGCAGGGCGTCCCAGAGCGCCGCCTGCCCCTCGCTCTTCGCGCCGAAGACCGCACGGCCCCCGGCGGACGCCGCCCAGCGCCGGTAATTGGCGAAGCGCCCCGGGTTTCCCCATATGTACACCGTCTTTTCCACCCGCGTCCCTCCCGTCTTTTTCCAGCCTATGCGGCGCCGGCCCTCCGGGTGACGGAGGGGGATATTGACTTGCGGGACGGTTCGTAGTATGATTTTCTCAGAGAACAGAGAATGGGGGATATTCCGCGATGAGAAGACTGCTTCCTTTGACCCTGGCCCTTTTGCTGCTCCTGACCCTGCCCGCCTGCGGCTTCAGCGCGTACGTGGGCGGCTCCGGCGGCGAAGAGAGCGGGGGAGGAAACGAGATTTACGCCGAGGACGGCTTCGGCGAGGCCCGGATCGGGGATCTGGTCCACTCCCGCTTCATGGACTTCACCGTGAACAGCGCCTACACCACCTCCGCCTACCACGGGCATTCCGCGCCGGAGGGGAAACAGGTGCTGGTGGTGGAGATGACCATCAAAAACACCTTCAAAGAGAGCCTGCCCATGTACGACGACGACTTCCAGGGCCAGTGGAGCGCCAGCACCGAGACCGACGAGTTCGCCTGGCCCATCACCGAGGGGGAGGACGGGGATCTGGACACCGTGGCGGAGGAGCAGCTCCCCGCCGAGTACGAGCTCAAGGTGAACGAGACCCGGACCGGCACCCTGGTCTTCGACGTGCCCGAGGACGAGAAGGACTTTTCCATCTCCCACATGGAGCTCTTCAGCGACGACAGCGAGGGGGACACCTTCTTCGTGTTCTTCACCGCCGAGAAGCGGTGAGGGCGGCCTGAAAGACGAAAGCGGAGCATTCGCTCCGCTTTTTTCTGTCCCGGGCCCCGGATTTTTCCTGGTTGCCATTTCCATCCGGACTTGGTATAATACCCTTGGAACAAGCGGCCCGTGGGGCCGAAACGTTTGTAAAACAGAGAGGAGAGGGTTTTATGGATCGCTGCGCGATGGCGTATCAATATCACAAGGAGGGCTGGAACTGCGCCCAGTCCGTGGCGGCGGCCTGCGCGGACCTCGCCGGCCGGACGCCGGAGGAGGTCCTGCCCCTGATGGGCGGCTTCGGCGGCGGCATGGGCGGCAGCCATGAGGAGGTCTGCGGCGCCGTCAGCGGCGGCGCGCTGATTCTCAGCCTCTGCTTCCCCTTTGACAAACAGGGGGACCAGGAGGCCAAGCGGAACGTCTACCGCATCACGAAAGAGTACCGCCGCCGCTTCCTGGAGACCTTCGGCCACTCCCGCTGCGGCGACCTCCTCCGGGCCAAACCCGGCGTGACGGACAGGAACCCCGCCTCTCAACGCCTGGGCGTCACCGCCCACTGCGACAACATGATCGTCACGGCGGTGGAGCTGCTGGAGGCCCTGATTCAGGAGGAGCGGGAAGGGGGCACGGCATGAGCCACGAGCACAAGAAGCGGCAGTTCAGCAGCCGGTGGGGCTTCGTCCTCTCGGCGGTGGGGTCCGCCGTGGGCATGGCCAACGTGTGGGGCTTTCCGGCGAAAATGGGCAGCTACGGCGGCGGGGCCTTCCTTGTCGCCTATCTGATTTTCATCGCCCTGTTCGGCACCGTGGGCCTCGCGGCGGAGTACGCCGTGGGCCGCCGGGCCCGGACGGGGACCCTGGGGGCCTATGAGATGGCCTGGGGCACCCGGAAAAAAGAGCTTGGAAAGGCCGGGGGCCTTCTGGGCTGGCTGCCCCTGGCGGGGTCCATGTGCATCGCCATCGGCTACGCGGTCATCATCGCCTACGTGCTGAAGGCCTTCGCCAGCTCCCTCACCGGGGAGCTGATGACGGCGGACACCGCCGCCTGGTTCGAGAGCTTCTCCCTGGCGGACTACTCCGTCATTCCCTTCCACGCCGTCGTGGTGGTGGGCACCCTGCTGACCCTCCTCCTGGGGGCCAAGAGCATCGAAAAGAGCAACAAGGTCATGATGCCCCTGTTCTTCCTGATCTTCCTGGTCCTGGCGGTGCGGGTGGCCTTTCTCCCCGGGGCGGCGGAGGGCTACCGCTACATGTTCTCCCCCCGGTGGGAGGAGCTGCTGGACCCCATGGTCTGGATCTGGGCCATGGGACAGGCCTTCTTCTCGCTGTCCATCACCGGCAGCGGCATGATCGTCTACGGGGCCTACCTGGACACGGCGGAGGACGTGGCCAAGCTGGCCAAGCGGACGGCCCTCTTCGACACCATCGCGGCGCTGGTGGCCGCCCTGGTGATGATCCCCGCCTGCTTCGCTTACGGGCTGGACATCGGGGCGGGGCCCTCCCTGCTCTTCGTCACCCTGCCCCGGATCTTGCAGGACATCCCCCTGGGGCGGCTGTTCGCCATTATTTTATATGTGGCCATGATCTTCGCCGGGGTCAGCTCCCTTCAGAACATGTTCGAGGCGGTGGGGGAGTCCCTGCTCCACAAGTTCCCCAGGCTCAGCCGGAAGGCCATGCTGGTGCTGCTGTGCGTGGTGTGCCTTGGCATCGGCCTCCACATGGAGCCCATTTTCAAGTGGGGCCCCTGGATGGACATCGTGTCCATCTACATCATCCCCATCGGGGCCACCCTGGGGGCGGTGAGCTGGTTCTGGATCATGCGCCGGGAGGACCTGATGGACGAGGTGGACAAGGGGGCGGACAAGGCCCCCGGGGCCTGGTGGTACCACATCGGGCGGTATGTCTACGTGCCCTGCGCCGTGATCCTGTGCCTGGTGGCGCTGTGCATGAAGGTGGCGTTCTGATGTTTCTTTCAAAAAAGAAACGCTGGCAAAAGAAAGCTGACGCGCTCTGCTTGCTTGGATATTGACAAAGCTGAAGCGGCGGCAACGAGGTTTAACCTCGTTGCCGCCGCTTTCATTTTCAATCTGATTTACAGCAGCCCCTGCACCAGAATGATCAGAATCAGCACCGGCAGGACGAACTGGAAGTAGGGCCGGAGCCACCGGGGCATCTTCAGGCCCTCCCCGGCGTTGGCCTCCTCCAGATACCGGTCATAGCCCCAGCCGCTTTTGCTGACGCAGAACAGCAGGTACACCAGGGACCCCAGGGGCAGGAGGAGGTTGCTGACCAGGAAGTCCTCGCTGTCCAGCACGTCCCGTCCCCCGATGAGGTGGACATTGCTCCAGACGTTGTACCCCAGGACGCAGGGCATGCTGGCGATCAGGATGAACACGCAGTTCACCAGGGCCGCCTTCTTCCGGGTCCAGCCGAAGTTGTCGATGGCGTTGGCCTGGAGGTTCTCAAAGACGGCGATGACCGTGGAGAAGCTGGCGAAGGTCATGAACAGGAAGAACAGGGCGCCCCACAGGCGGCCCCCCGCCATGTTCACGAAGACCTTGGGCAGGATGATGAAGATCAGCGCCGGGCCCTGCCCCGGCTCCACGTTGAAGGAGAAGCAGGCGGGGAAGATGATGAGGCCCGCCATGAGAGCCACGAAGGTGTCCAGCAGGCAGATGCGCACCGCCTCACTGGTGAGGGTGTTGTCCCGGCTCATGTAGCTGCCGAAGATCTCCATGGCGGCGATGCCGAGGCTCAGGGTGAAGAAGGCTTGGTTCATGGCGGCGGTGATGACGTGGCCCAGGCCCGCCTCCGCGGCCCGCTGGAAGTCGGGCAGGAGATAGAACTTCACGCCCTCCATGCCGCCGGGGAGGATCAGGCTGTGGACGGCCAGCACCACGATGAGGGTCAGCAGCCCCAGCATCATCCACTTGGTGATCCGCTCCAAGCCCTTCTGGAGGCCGAAGCTCACCACCAGGAAGCCCGCCAGCACGGTGAGGACCATCCAGGCGGTCATCTCCACGGGGTTGCCCAGCATGGCGGGGAAAACACCCTCCACCGCCTCGGTGCTCAGCCCGTCAAAGGCCCCGCCGGCGAACTTGAAGAAGTAGCCCAGCATCCAGCCGGAGACGGTGGTGTAGTACATCATCAGAAGACAGCAGCCCGCCACGCAGAACCAGCCGTGGATGTGCCATTTGCCGCCCGGCCTTTGCAGGGCCTGATAGCCCTGGACGGCGCTCTTGCGGCTGGCCCGGCCCACGGCCAGCTCCATGGTCAGCACCGGCACGCCCATGACGGCCAGGAACAGCAGGTAGAACAGCACGAACACGCCGCCGCCGTTCTCCCCGGTGACATAGGGGAATTTCCACACGTTGCCGATGCCGATGGCGCAGCCCGCGCTTACCAGCAGAAAGCCCAGGCGGGATTGAAAACGCTCCCGTTTCATAAGTTACTCGTTCCTCTCTCATATGTTTCATTGCAAAATCCACAGGCGGGAAGACCGTCCGTGGCAGATTCTCTAGTATGATAACCGCCTTTTTCCCAAAAGTCAATCCTTTCGTGGGCGAAAGCGGGCGGGAAAATGCAAGCCCCGGCGGAAGCCGGGGCTTGACACACAGGCCGGGATGGCCTATAATGAACACAGTGAAAGATGACTGCGGCAAGCGGTTCGTCTGAGTACAGGTTAAAGTGTCACAAGCGAAAGCCTATGAAACCGTCACTTGGCAGAGTGGCGGTTTCCGCTTTTTACCTTGATCGTTACTGTCCAACGAAGGATATGGAACGTCAATGTAATCGGCATCTTGTCACCCCCTTTTCAGAGAGAGACCAACCGCCCGCCGGTTGCCTTGTACGGCATCCACGCTATGTTCATCGTTGACAGCATAACACGGCTTTCGACAAAAAACAAGGCCGGAAAGGAGGCCCCCATGGAAGACTGCCGGACCCGATACCCCCTCCTGCTCATCCACGGCCTGAACTGCCGGGACGACTGGATCTTCTCCTACTGGGGCCCCCTGACGGAGCTCCTCCGCGGCCGCGGGGCCGCCGTTTATCTCAGCGGCCAGGACGCCTGGGGAAGCGTCCCCGGCAACGCCCGGGCCCTCCTCCGCCGGGGATCGGACATCCTGGCGGAGACGGGCAGCGAAAAGCTGAACCTCATCGCCCACTCCAAGGGCGGGCTGGAGGCCCGGTATCTCATTTCCACTCTGGGCTTCGCCGAAAAAACCGCCTCCCTCACCACCATCTGCACACCCCACCGGGGTTCAAAGGCGGCGGCGGAGTGGCTGGGGCGGGAGAAGGCCTGCCGCCTTTTCGGCCCGGCCCTGGAGGGCTTCTGGCGGGCCCGGGGGGACCGGGAGCCGGATTTCCGGGCGGCGGTATCCGCCCTGACGCCGGAGGCCATGGAGCGCTTCAACGCCGAAAACCCGGACAGCCCCCTGGTCCATTACCAGAGCTGGGGGGCCCGGCTGGACAGGCCGGTCCGGGACCCCATGGACCGCGTCCAGCTCTGGCTGACCAAGGCCGACGGCCCCACCGACGGGCTGGTCTCCCCGGACTCCGCCGTCTGGGGACACTGGCGGGGGACGCTGGAGGGCGTGTCCCACCAGGACGCCGTGGGGGGGCGAAAGCGCCCCGGCTTTGACGCCGGGGAGTTCTACATCCGCCTGGTGCGGGAGCTGGCGGAGATGGGATTTTAAGGAGAACGACATGGAACGATGCACCCAGGCCGCCCCGGCGAAGGTCAATCTGGCTCTGGACATCCTGGGCCGGCGCCCGGACGGCTATCACGAGATGCGCATGGTCATGCAGACGGTGAGCCTTTGCGACACCGTCACGCTGGAGGAGGCGGGGGAGGGCTTCGCCCTCATCGCCCGGGGCCTGACTCTCCCGGAGGGGAAGACCCTGGAGCAGCGGGCGGCGGAGGCGTTTTTCGCCGCCCTGGGACGGCCCCTGCCGCCCCTCCGGGTGACGCTGGAAAAGAAAACCCCGGCCTACGCGGGCCTGGGGGGCGGCAGCGCCGACGTGGCGGCGCTTCTGCGTCTGCTGCGGGAGCGGTACGCCCCGGACATGCCCCGGGAGGCGCTGGAGGCCGTGGGCGGACGGATCGGCAGCGACATGCCCTTCTGCGTCCGGGGGGGCACGGCCCTGGCGGAGGGCCGGGGGGAGCGGCTGACGGACCTCCCGCCCCTGCCGGACTGCCGCTTTGTCATCTGCAAGCCGGACTTCGACCTGCCGACGGGACCCATGTTCGCCCGGCTCCGCTTTGACGGAAGCCTCCCGCCCGTCGATGCGGACGGGATGGCCTCCGCCCTGAAGAGGGGAGACCTGGAGGGTCTGGCCCAGCATGTGGGCAACGTCTTCGAGGCCGTCCTGGAGCGGTCGGAGCGGCGGGAGATCGAGTCCGTCAAGGAAACCCTGCTCCGCCGCGGGGCCCTGGCCGCCGCCATGTCGGGCTCCGGCCCGGCGGTGTTCGGCCTCTTCGCGCCGGAGGCGGAGACCGCCGGGGCCATGGAGGAGCTGAGGCGCCGCCACGCCCGGGTCTTTGAGGCGGAACCGGTGAGGCGGCGGCTTTGAGAAATCAAAGCAGCCGCCTCCGGCGTTCCATTCCCTTTACCGCAGCAAGGACATGCTGCCGGTGAGCTTGTTGACCTTTTTCTTCGGGCCGCAGACGGCGACGCCAATATATTGCAGGGCGCTTTCGGGGGCTTGGCCCATCTTCTCGATGAATTCGTCATAGGTCCTGCAGCCCTGGGCCAGGTCGGAGAAATCCACCACCGTCAAATCCTGAAAATCGGGCTGGCAGAGGGTTTCCCGCAGCCGCTTGATGACCGGCCGGGTTCCCCCCAGGATGGGCACGGGAAACGAAACGATGCCGAGATGCTCGCCGCCGGACTGATCGGTGACGTCGGCCCCCACCATCTCCGGCAGTTTCTTCCCCAGGGTGATGCCCAGGATGGCCGCTGTGTTCGCGATCATGCCCGCGGGCAGGGTCTCGTCGATCACCATGACGCACTTTTCATTTTGCATGTTCCTTCCCCTCCGTGTGTTTGAAGATTTCCCCATAAGCGCCGGGAGGCAGACCGATCAGCCGGCTCCAGTAGTTGGTGAAATGGCTCTGGTCGGAAAAGCCGGTCCGCAGCGCCGCCTCCACGGGGGGAACCCCCTGCTCCAGCAGCTTCCTGGCCCTGCCGACGCGGATGTTTTCCAGGTATCGGTACGGCGTGACGCCCTTCGCCCTCGTGAAGGCCCTGAGCAGGGCGGACTTGCTCAAGCCGGCGCGGCGGCAGATCTGATCCAGATAAATCCGCTCGGCGTAGTGCTCTTCCATAAAGGCGCAGGCTTTCTCGATTTCCTCCCGGCACTCCGGCACGCAGTCCTCAAAGGGCTGGCCGTACCGCCGGATCAGCAGGGAGACCAGCAGCAGAAGGGCCTCCTCTTTTTCAAGCCCGCCGGAACCCCGCATCACCAGCTCGTGGAAGGAGTGCAGGCAGCAGGCGGCCTCCTCATCGGAGATGACACTGCGGGAAAAGCCGGGCAGCTTCCGTCTGCCGGTGACTTCCTCCGCCAGATCCAGCATGACCTCCATGGAGACGCTGAGTCCCCGGTAGTCCAGCGTGCCGCCGCCGCTCTGGACACAGCCGTGGCTGTCGCCCGGATTGAACAGGAGCACGTCTCCCTTTTTTATGGTGTACGCTTGATTTTTGCAGGACAGCGCGCGCGCCCCGTCCTCCACCAATCCGATCACATAGTGCTCGTGGAAGTGGTTTGGAAAGGGCCGCGCGATTCCCTCAAACCGGTAAGCCTCAACGCGCAGCCCGCCGTCGCGGACCACTGTCCGCGCTTCTTTTTTCATGCGGCCTTCCCCCCTTGACGACGCCTATTATACCAGCCCGGCCTCCCGCCGGCTTGTAAAATATCTTCATTTTCGTTTGCGCCGGGCGGAGGAGGCCTCACAGCAGCACCGGCACCTCGTTCCGAATCGCCAGGCTCCCCGGCGTGACGGCGCAGTCGTACGCGCACACCCGCACGCCCGCGGCGGCGGCCTCCCGCAGGGCCGCGCCGAAGGCCGGGTGGGTCTCGTCGTTGGGGGTCACGCTCCTCATGCCCTCCATCTGCACCACGAAGAACAGCGCCGCCCCCAGCCCGGCCTCCGCCGCCTTCCGGAGCTCCCGGAGGTGCTTCACCCCCCGCTCCGTGGGCGCGTCGGGGAAGCGGGCCGCGCCGCCCTCCTCCAGGGTGACCCCCTTGACCTCGATGAGGAACCGGCCCCGGGGCCCCTCCACGCAGAAGTCCAGCCGGGAATCCCCATAGGCGTACTCCCGCCGGAGCACCGCCCCCTGGGGAAGCCGGGGGATCAACCACTCGGCGAACACCCGGTTGGGGGCCTGGGCGTCCATGTTGATGAGCAGGTCCCCCTTTTGGACGGCGATGAGGTCATAGGCGGTCTTCCGCCTGGGGTTTCCGCTTTTTTCCAGATACACGGCCGCTCCGGGGACCAGCAGCTCCCGGCAGCGGCCCGTGTTTTTCACGTGGACGGTCTGCACGCCTCCCTCCGCCTCCACCCGGGCGATGAAGCGGTTCGGGCGGGCCAGGAAGCGGCCTGGGACCACGGTTTCGTACTGCATAGCGGGCTCCTTTCCGGCGGAGCGGGGGAATCTTTATCGGTTTCTTAACGGACAAATCCGCCGCCTCCCGCCCCGAATTCGTAAAATTGTACCACGTTTTACTCCTCACGTCCACCCTCCGGCGCTCACGCAAAAAAGAACGCAAAAAACCCTGATAAAATTTTGCCAAAGTCATTGTTTTTTCCGGCGGAAGTTGGTACAATAAACCCGCTATCAATTTTTTGGGAGGGAGTATATGGAACCTTCAAGTCTGTTTGTCTGCCTGATGGGTATGGGCACCGTGTTCTTCGGGCTCATCTGCCTCATCGTCCTGACGATGATCATGGGCAAGCTGGTGGGCGGTCACGCGGCCCCTGCCGCCGCCCCGGTCCCTGTGGCCGCGGCCCCCGCCGCCGCGACCGAGGGGAACCGCCAGGAGATCGCCGCCGCCGTGGCCGCCGCCATCGCGGAGGAGCTGGGCACGGACATCACCGGCATCCGCATCCTGTCCATGAAGAAGCTGTAAGACAAAACCGAAAGGAAACGAAGAAGGAGAGCGTATTGTTATGAAAAAGTACAGAGTCAACGTCAACGGCACGGCCTATGAGATCGAGCTGGAGGAGCTGACCGGGGCCGCCCCCGCGCCTGCCGCAGCCCCCGCCGCGGCTCCCGCCCCCGCGGCCGCCGCTCCCGCCGGAGGCGAGCAGGTCACAAGCCCCATGCCCGGCACCATCCTGGACGTGAAGGTCAGCCAGGGCGCTTCCGTGAAGAAGGGCGACGTGCTGATGATTTTGGAGGCCATGAAGATGGAAAACGAAATCATGTGCCCCTGCGACGGCAAGGTGGCCTCCATCAACGCCGCCAAGGGCACCGCGGTGGAGTCCGGCACGCTGCTGTGCGTCATCCAGTAAGGCGCTGGAGGGACTGGAATGGAAGCTATACTGGATTTTGTAAACAGCTCGGGATTCGCGCTGTTTACCCAGGGGGACAACTGGAAGTGCCTGATTATGCTGGTCATCGCATGCGGCCTTCTGTACCTGGGTATCGTGAAAAAATTTGAGCCCCTGCTGCTGGTGCCCATCGCCTTCGGCATGCTCATCACCAACCTCCCCGGCGCGAACATGTATCACGAGATTTTCTTCGCCGGGGGGCACATCCACTGGGACCTCATCGGCGGGACCCCCGTCACGGCGGAGTTCCTGGCGGAGCTGGCGGCGGCGGACGTCTCGGACGCCGTGCTTGCAACAGCCACGGTGGGCCAGTCCATCACACCGGGCCTGGTAGACATCCTGTATCTGGGCGTCAAGCTGGGCATTTACCCCTGCCTGATCTTCATGGGCGTGGGCGCCATGACGGACTTCGGTCCCCTGATTGCCAACCCCAAGAGCCTGCTCCTGGGCGCGGCCGCCCAGCTGGGCATCTTCGTCACCTTCGTGGGCTGCCGGATGTCTGGGCTCTTCACCTCTGCTGAGGCCGGTTCCATCGGCATCATCGGCGGCGCGGACGGCCCCACGGCCATCTTCGTCTCCACCCTGCTGGCCCCCCAGCTGCTGGGTCCCATTGCAGTGGCGGCGTACAGCTACATGGCCCTGGTGCCCGTCATCCAGCCCCCCATTATGCGGCTTTTGACTACAGAGGAAGAGCGCAAGATCGTCATGAAGCCCCTTCGGGAGGTCTCCAAGAAGGAAAAGATCATCTTCCCCATCATGGTTGCCATCTTCGTGGCCTTGCTGGTGCCCTCCGCCGCTCCCCTGATTGCCTGCCTGATGCTGGGCAACCTCTTCAAGGAGTGCGGCGTGGTGGAGCGCCTGAGCAAGACCGTCCAGAACGAGCTCATCAACATCGTGACCATCTTCCTGGGCGTGTCCGTGGGCTGCACGGCCACGGGCCGGACCTTCCTGAGCGTTCAGACGCTGGCCATCATGGCCATGGGCATCGTGGCCTTCGGCTTCGGCACCGCCGGCGGCGTGGTCCTGGCCAAGATCATGAACCTGTTCCTGAAAGAGAAGATCAATCCCCTCATCGGCTCCGCGGGCGTGTCCGCGGTGCCCATGGCCGCCCGGGTCTCCCAGGTGGAGGGCCAGAAGGCCAATCCCAGCAACTTCCTCTTGATGCACGCCATGGGCCCCAACGTGGCCGGCGTCATCGGCTCCGCCATCGCGGCGGGCGTGATGATCTCCCTGTTCGGCTGATAGATAGGAGGTATTGTAATGGCTATGGAATTTTTGTCTAAGAAGCCCCTGTATATCACCGACACCATCCTCCGGGACGCCCACCAGTCCCAGGCGGCCACCCGGATGCGGGTGGAGGACATGCTCCCCGCCTGCGAGGTGCTGGACTCCATCGGCTATTGGTCCCTGGAGTGCTGGGGCGGCGCCACCTTCGACTCCTGCATGCGCTTCCTCAACGAGGACCCCTGGGAGCGTTTGAGAAAACTCCGCAAGGCCCTGCCCAACACGAAGCTGCAGATGCTCTTCCGGGGCCAGAACATCCTGGGCTACAAGCACTACGCCGACGACGTGGTGGACGCCTTCTGCCGGAAGTCCATTGAAAACGGCATCGACATCATCCGGATTTTCGACGCCCTGAACGACGTGCGGAACCTGGAACAGGCCATCAAGTCCACCAAGAAATACGGCGGCATGGTGGAGGCGACCCTCAGCTACACCATCTCCCCCATTCACAGCGAGGAGTACTTCGTGAAGCTGGCCAAGGAGCTTGAGCAGATGGGCGCGGACGTGATCTGCGTCAAGGACATGGCGAACCTGCTGCTGCCCATGGACGCCTATTCCCTCATCAAGAAGCTGAAGGAAACCGTGAAGATCCCCATCCACCTCCACACCCACAACACCACGGGCACGGGAGACATGGTGTATCTCATGGCGGCCTATGCCGGCGTGGACATCGTGGACACGGCCCTGAGCCCCCTGGCCAACGGCACGGCTCAGCCCGCCACGGAGTCTTTGGTGGCGACCCTCCAGGGCACCGTCCGGGACACCAAGCTGGACCTGAACAAGATGAGCGAGGCCGCCGCCCACTTCCGCAAGGTGGCCCAGAAGCTCAAGGAGCAGGGAAGCCTGGACCCCAAGGTCCTGAACGTGGACACCAACACCCTCCTCTATCAGGTGCCCGGCGGCATGCTGTCCAACCTGATTTCCCAGCTCAAGCAGGCCAACAAGGAGGAGAAGTACTACGACGTGCTGGCGGAGATTCCCCGTGTCCGGAAGGACTTCGGCTATCCCCCGCTGGTCACGCCCACCAGCCAGATCGTCGGCACCCAGGCCGTCATGAACGTGGTGGTGGGCAAGTACAAGACCTTCCCCAAGGAGTCCAAGGCCCTGCTGAAGGGCGAGTACGGCAAGCTCCCCGGCGAGGTCAGCGAGGAGGTCCGGGCCCTGGCGGGCATCAAGCCCGAGGAGGTCATCACCTGCCGCCCGGCGGACCAGCTGGAGCCGGAGGTGGAGAAGTACCGGGAGGAGTTCAAGGGCGTGGCCAAGAGCGACGAGGACGTGCTCTCCCTGGCCCTGTTCCCCCAGGTGGCCCCCAAGTTCCTGGCCTGGCGGGACGGCCCTCACGACGAGCCCGCCGCCCCTGCCCCGGCGAAGAAGCCGGCGGACCCCAACGCCGTGCGGGAGCTGTTTGTGGAGTTCAAGGGATAAGAGGCTGGTTTGCTTTGAAAGGAGTGTGACATTATGCCTACTGAGAACGAGCGGAAAGACGTTCAGAAAGCCATGGCCTATGATTTACTGCGGATTCTCAAAGAATCGCCCGGAAAGTCATACACCTATGAGGAGCTGGAAAAGCTCATCGACGCTTATATCTCCGGGCTGAAGCAGTAAAACAAAAGAGGGCGGTATCGAAAGATACCGTCCTCTTTTTCACCACCATGTGATCTCGTAGTTGTCCAGGCTCAGGTCGTAGCGGGCCAGCTCCGCCCCGGCGGCGTCGTACAGCGTCAGGACGCAGGGCACCTCCCCGTGGCGGAGGCTGCCCCCGCCGTCGAAGGACTCATGATACCACGCATAGCAGGCGCCGTACAGGGTCAGCTCCTCCTCCGGCAGGTCCTCCGGGTCGTATTCCTCAAACGTCCAGCTATGGTAGCCCAGGGGGTAGGAGAAGCCGAAGACCTGATCCCCCAGCCGCTCCCCCTGGAGGGGGAAGGTTTTGGACTTGACCAGCTTCTCCCGCTTCCACAGCTCCGGCGTCACCTCCAGCACGGCGGAGGCGGCGTTCTCAAAGGGGCCCGCCGCGTAGATGGTCCCCTTCCAGGCGGCGCAGAGGACGCCCTGGCCCATTTTCAGCTCCCGGCGGCTCTCGTGAACCGTCTCCAGGAAGTGCCGGTTCCACTCCGTGAAGACGTAGGTGTCCCCGGTCCGGGCCAGCAGACAGATGGTGTGCCGGCCGAAGAACTGGAAACGGGGCTTCTGGGATTCCCGCACCGTCAGCAGAGGCTCCAGGTCCGAGAGGAGGTACTGCCGCTCCACCCGGTCCAGCATCCCCCGGACCGTGTAGGGCGGGAAGCCCAGCATCGTGTACACCAGCGCCCACAGCAGGGCGCAGAGAATCAGGTTGCGGATGGTCTTTCGCGCCCGGTTCAGCCTCATGACGCCGCCTCCCATTCCACCCGCACCGTCCAGTCCCCGCCGGGGGGATAGGACAGCTCCGCCCATTGGGGCGGCCGGTCCAGGAGCAGCACCATGGTCTGGCGGAAGCGGGTCCAGCCCTGGGACCAGGGGGGACCGTGGTCCCAGCAGCGGCCCTCCGTCCAGGTCCTGGTCCGCTCGTCATAGGTCCGGCGGGGCAGGTCCCCCTGGTCGTCCCGCCAGGAGAAGAACCAGGTGTTCACGCCGCCGTTTGCCGCCAGGGGGTCCCGCATCTGAATCCACAGGTGGACCTCCGCCGCCGTATGGCCGTTCTGCTCCCGGATCTCCCCCGGCAGGACGTAAAGGGTGCCGTGCTCCAGCTCCACCCGGGCGGCGGAGGCCGGGGGCTCCTCCCAGTCCAGCTCCGCCCGGGTGCGGTCCCTCAGGGTGGAGAGGGTGGTGTACTCCCGGGGGGTCACCACCACCAGGACCGCCAGCAGCAGGACCAGCGCCCGGCTGGCCTCCCACAGCCACCCAAGCCAGGGCTTATGTACCCGGTCCAGGGCCCAGCCCACCTCCTGGGCGTTCCCCATGGCCTCCAGGGCCCGCTCCTCCGCCAGCTCCCGGGGCCGGCCCAGGCGGAGGAGGTCCCGGACGTGGTCGTCGTAGTGGACCCGGAGCTCCCTGGCGATGGCCTTCCGGTCCGGCCAGAAGCGGACCTGCTCGCAGACGGCGTCCACCCAGATTTCAAACTTGCTTCGCATGGCAGTCCCCTCACGCCGGGGCGGCGCTGTTGACCACCGCGTCCACCTGCTCCCGGAAGGTCACCCACTCCTCCTGACGCTGGTCCAGGGCCCGGCGGCCCTTCCGGGTGATGCGGTAGTACTTCCGGGTACGGCCCTCCGGGGACTTCCGCTCCCGGACGCTGACCAGACCCTCCGCCTCCAGGCCGTGGAGGATGGGGTAGAGGGTCCCCTCCTTCAGCTCGAAGACCTGGTTGGACCGCCGGGCCAGCTCCGTGATCATCTGGTAGCCGTACATCTCCTCCCCCGACAGCAGGGAGAGGATCAGCAGCGTCGTGCTGCCGCTCATCAGGCTCTTGTCGATCTTCATGGCGCGCCTCCTCACAAGAGAATGATACCTTGGTCATCTATGCTCAGTATACATCGGAGATCGAGGCTTGTCAAGAGAAAAGAAGAGCGCCCCCCGGGACGCTCTTCCGCTCAGGTGTAGGACCGCTCCACGTGAACCTTGGCCTGGAAGCCGCTGTCCAGCACCTGGACGGCGGTTTTGATCTTCTCCTCCACCTCCTGGTCCGTGAGGCGGAAGTCGAAGGGCACCGCCGCGTCGAAGACCAGATGGGCGTGGCCCTTCCGGGGCACCACACGGAAGTCGTGGACGGTGATGCCGCCGTCGATGCAGCGGACCAGGGCCTCCACCCGCTTCCGGGTTTCCTGGGTGACGCCGTCGTCGGTGCAGACCGGGTCCATGTGAATCACCGCCTCGCAGCCCAGGCGCTCCCGCAGCTCCCGCTCCACGTGGTCGATGCGGCTGTGGAGCTCCAGCAGCTCCCCGCTGGCGGGGACCTCGGCGTGGAGGGAGATCATCCGCCGCCCGGGACCGTAGTCGTGGACGATGATGTCGTGGACTCCCAGGATGGGCTGGTGGGAGAGGACCAGGGAGCGGATCTCCTCCACGAACTCCGGAGAGGGCGGCGTGCCCAGCAGGGGGTCCATGGTGGTCTTGACGGCCTGGATGCCGGACCAGAGGATGAACAGGGCCACCAGCAATCCCCCCCAGCCGTCCAGGATCAGGCTCGTGTACCGCTCGATCAGGGAGGCGATCAGCACCGCCGCCGTGGCGGCGCAGTCGCTGAGGGAGTCCAGGGCGGCGGCCTCCATGGCGGTGGAGCCGATGCGCTTCCCGATCCGGCGGTTGTAGAAGGCCATGTAGAGCTTCACGGCGATGGCGGCGCAGAGAACCGCCGTCAGCCAGGGGCCCGTCTCCGCCGGGACGGGGTGGAGAATCTTCCCCACGGAGGACTGGGCCAGCTCGAAGCCCATCAGCAGGATCAGCATGGCCACCACCAGACCGGAGAGGTACTCCATCCGCCCGTGGCCGAAGGGGTGCTGGTGGTCCGGCTTCTGCTCCGCCAGGCGGAAGCCCAGCAGGGTGACCACGGAGGACCCGGCGTCGGAGAGGTTGTTCACCGCGTCGGCCACCACGGCGATGGACCCGGAGGCCAGGCCCGCCAGCAGCTTGCCCAGAAACAGCAGCAGATTCAAAAACACGCCCACCGCGCCGCAGAGGACGCCATAGCCCTTCCGGACCTGGGCCTCCGGCTTTCCCTCGGGCTTGAGGAACAGGCGGGCCAGAATGGAGATCACGCGATCAGCTCCCTTCCAGAAACTACCAAATGTTACAGGATATGCGGAGGAGCGGCATTTGATACCGCTCTTCTCTCCTTATCTCTTCCCCGGCAGCACCAGTTTCATGTGACAGCACAGGTCGTCCAGGTCCCGGTCCGTGGCGGCGGGAACCCGGAGTCTGGCCCCGCAGTCCCGGCAGATCAGGTCCACGGCGGACCGCCGGACCTCCATGCCGTAGCGCCGGCTTCCGCAGGCGCAGGAGATGCCGCCCCGGGCGGCGATGTCCCGGAGCTCCGAGAGGACCTCGTACATGATGACATTGTCCAGGAAGGCCTCGTTCTCCCCCTGCCGCTTCTCCTTCTCCGCCAGGATGGCCAGCTCCCGGAGCTGCTTTTCCACGGTCCCCTCGGGGCCGATGAAGCAGCAGAACTGTTTCGTCCCGGCGCAGGCCAGGGCGGTGGCCTTCTCCAGCACCTGCTCGGGGGAACAGACGGCGGTGTGGGTCTCCCCGCAGAGGCCGCAGGGGACGGTGAGCCGGTAGCGCTCCCCGTCGAAGGAGACGGTCAGCGCGGAGCCGCCGCAGTCGCATTCCACCTCCGCGCCGGAGGCCTCCAGGGCGAAGACGGAGCGGGCTTTCAGAACGGTCTTCCCGCACTTGGGGCAGAGATAGCCGAAGGCGCGCATTTCCTCCCGCATGGCAAAGCACCTCCCTGACGCCTTCCCCATACGCTGGGAAGACGGTGTTAGTTAAATTCGAATTATACCATAAGGACAGGGGGGAGTCCAGTCTTTTTTTGTGCAGTTCGTGAAAAATTGCGGCTCGAAGGGACGCGCCCCGCCGGTCACGGCGCGGCGGCATCCTTCCGGCGGTCCGTTTCGGACATTTGCGGTCTTGACCGGATTTGCGTGAAAAAATTTGAGGGTTAGTATCAACAAAGTACTGGACAAGGGGAAAAATGTTTGATATAATCCGAAAAAATCGATTACGCAGCGGACGAATGGCAAAAAAAGGAACGCCAGACGTTTCGCTCAAAAATAAAAATCCAATGAACAGGAGGCCGTTTTCATGGACGTGACAGCAATCGGTGAGATCTTGATTGACCTGACCCAAACTGGGGTCAATGAGGCCGGCGTGCCTCAATTTTCCGCCAACCCCGGGGGCGCGCCCGCCAACGTGGCGGTGGCCGCCGCCCGGCTGGGGGCGAAGACCGCCTTTCTGGGCAAGGTGGGCAGCGACGCTTTCGGCGCCTACCTCCGCCGGGTGCTGGCGGACAACGGCGTGGACAGCCGGGGCCTGCGCTCCGGGGACCTGTTCACCAGCATGGCCATCGTCTCCGTGGACGAGACGGGGGAACGGAGCTTCCGCTTCGTCCGGGGGGCCGACCGGGAGCTGCCGCCGGAGGGCGTGGACGAGGATGAGGTCCTGGGGAGCAAAATCCTCCACTTCGGCTCCGTCAGCCTGACGGCGGGGCTGAGCCGCAACGCCACCATCTTCGCCGCCCGGACGGCCCACCGCCGGGGCGGGCTGGTCAGCTATGACCCCAACTACCGCGCCGCCCTCTGGAAGAGCCAGGAGGAGGCGTCGGAGTGGATGACGATCCCCCTGCCCCTGGTGGACATCCTCAAGGCGTCGGAGGAGGAGCTGCCCCTGCTGACCGGCGTGTCCGACCTGGAGGAGGGGACCCGCATCCTGGAGGAGCGGGGCGTCTCCCTGATCATGATCACACTGGGGAGCGAGGGCTGCTTCTGCCGCTGGCGGGGGGAGAGCTGGCGCCAGCCCGGCGTCCCCGTCAAGGTGGCGGACACCAACGGCGCGGGGGACACCTTCCTGGGGGCCGTCCTCAGCCGCCTGTGCCTCCGGGGGGAGGCGCCTCTGGAGGGTCTCACCCGGGCGGAGCTGGAGGACATCCTGACCTTCGCCAACCGGGCGGCGGCGCTGACCTGCTCCCGCAGCGGGGCCATCCCTGCGATGCCCAGGTTGTCGGACATATGTCCGACAACCTGAGCAAGTTTTCGGAACACAGTTCCGAAAACTTCTGATTGAAAAGGTGCGGGGAACCCGGGAAGGGTTCCCCGCACACACCTCTCCTTCCCGGCGAAGGAGTCTCCATCGTTTTTTGACAGCCTGAAGAGTCCACTCTCAATGGGAGTGGGCTCTTTTCATAAAAATCTAGGTAAACGATTAAATAACATTTGCAAAAACACCAAAGAAGTGCTATCCTATAGGCAAGACGCCGGGCGCTCCGGCCACCACGATCAGAAAGGAAGCAGTCTCATGAAACAGTTCACTTATACCATCACCGATCCCGTGGGCATCCACGCCCGTCCCGCCGGCCTGCTGGCCAAGGCCGCCAAGGCCCTGGACAGCACCGTCACCATCACCAAGGGAGAGAAATCCGCCGCCGCCACCAAGCTGATGGCCGTCATGGGCCTGGGCGTCAAGACCGGCGAAACCATCACCTTCACCATCGAGGGCGGAGACGAGGAGGCCAGCGCCGCCGCCATGGAGCAGTTCTGCAAGGACAACATGTAAGACCGCTGGGAGGAAACCGCTATGCAAGTTGCGACCGGAAAATCCATTCTGAACGGCATTGCCATCGGACCTCTGCGCATCTACAAGAAGGCGGAGACCCAGACCGCCGTCACCTCCACCCTCACCCCCGAGGAGGAGTACGCCCGCTTCGACGCCGCCCGGGTCAAGGCCCAGGAGCAGCTGGGGGCCCTGTACGAAAAGGCCCTGGACGAGGTGGGGGAGGACAACGCCGCCATTTTTGAAATCCACCAGATGATGCTGGACGACGACGACTATCTGGACGCCGTCAAGGGCATCATCGAGACCCAGGGAGCCACGGCGGAATACGCCGTCTCCGCCACCGGGGAGAACTTCGCCGCCGCCTTCGCCGCCATGGAGGATGAGTACATGCGGGCCCGGGCCGCCGACGTGAAGGACATCTCCCGCCGGGTGGTCAACGTCCTGCTGGGCGTGGGCGACGCGGAGATGATGAGCGACCAGCCCGCCATCCTGGTGGCCGACGACCTGACCCCCAGCGAGACGGTGCAGCTGGACAAGAGCAAGCTCCTGGGCTTCATCACCCGCCACGGCTCCTCCAACAGCCACACCGCCATCCTGGCCCGGACCATGAACATCCCCGCCCTTGTGGGGGTGGACTTCCAGGACGACTGGGACGGGAAGCTGGCCATCATCGACGGCTACAACCACTGCGTGTACATCGAGCCCGCCCAGGAGCTTTTGACCTCCATGGAGGAGAAGCGGGCCAACGACCTGAAGCAGGAGGCCCTGCTCCAGAGCCTGAAGAAAAAGCCCAACGTCACCCTGGACGGGAAGGAGATCAAGGTCTACGCCAACATCGGAAACGCCGGGGACGTGGGGCTGGTCCTCCAGAACGACGCCCAGGGCATCGGATTGTTCCGCAGTGAGTTCATCTACCTGGACTCCCAGGACTACCCCAGCGAGGACCAGCAGTTCATGCTGTACAAGCGGGTGGTGGAGACCATGGCCGGGAAGAAGATCATCATCCGGACCCTGGACATCGGCGCGGACAAGCAGGCGGACTACTTCGAGCTGGACAAGGAGGAGAATCCCGCCCTGGGCTACCGGGCCATCCGCATCTGCCTGACGCGGAAAGAGGTCTTCAAGACCCAGCTCCGGGCCATCCTCCGGGCCAGCGCCTTCGGCACCGTGTCCATCATGTTCCCCATGATCATCTCCGTCCGGGAGGTCCGGGACGCCAAGGAGATCCTGGAGGAGTGCCGGGCCGAGCTGGAGGAGCGGGGCGTGGCCATGGGCAGCGTGGAGATCGGCATCATGGTGGAGACCCCCGCCGCCGTCCTGATGGCCGACGAGCTGGCCGAGGAGGTGGAGTTCTTCTCCCTGGGCACCAACGATCTGACCCAGTACACCCTGGCCATCGACCGGCAGAACCCCAAGCTGGACAACTTCTACGACGCCCACCACCCGGCGGTGCTGCGCATGATCCGGCACACCATCGAGGCGGGCCACCGCCACGGCTGCTGGGTGGGCATCTGCGGCGAGCTGGGCGCGGACCCCACGCTGACGGAGACCTTCCTCCGCTACGGCGTGGACGAGCTGAGCGTGTCCCCCGCCTCCGTCCTGCCCCTGCGGAAGCTGATCCGCAGTCTGGACCTGAGCAAGGAGTCCCAGGACTGAGCATCATAAGACGGCAGAGCGCCGGAGGCTTTGGCCTCCGGCGCTTTTGACATTCCCCTGCAGGCGCGCCTTCAGCGCGGCGGCACACCCCCCGGACCGTCTTTTTTTGGAAAAAGGCCCGGACCTTTCCGGCGCGGGGACCGGGCTTTCGGCGAAAATGCCATTGTATTTTCCGGTCCGTCAGGGTACAATGAGTGCCTGAAACCACAAGGACAACGCGGAAAAGGAGGACGCCCACATGAACCGTCAGGAAGCGTCGTCACAGTATGCCAGCGCCCTGAAGCAGGGGCGCAAGGCCTATAAAGAGGCTCTGGTCCGGGGCCGCTATCCCTATCCCCAGGTGCTGGACGAGATCATCAGCGACTCCATGGTGGCGGGCCAGACGGAGCTGGGGGTCATGGAGATTCCCATTGACCAGATCGTGGGCACCAAGACCGCCGGGCGCCGCTCCGCCTTCTCGGCGGACTTCCTGCCCCTGCTGGACCCGGACACGGAGTTCGCCGGGAAGTGGGTGGCCCTGTGCGAGGCCCACCTGGGGGACGAGGGCATCCGGGACCCCATCCGGTGCTATGAGTATTTCGGCCGCTTTTACGTCCAGGAGGGGAACAAGCGGGTCAGCGTCCTCAGGAGCTACGGCGCGCCCACCATCTCCGCCTATGTCATCCGCATGATCCCCGTCTGGACGGAGGGCCCGGAGGTGGCGGCCTATTATGAGTTCATGCAGTCCTTCCCCCTGACCAGGCTGTACCGGACCCGGTTCACCCGGTCGGGGAGCTTCGTCAAGCTCCAGAAGGCCCTGGGCCATGAGCCGGACCACGTCTGGACGGAGGACGAGCGCCGCCGCTTCGCCGCGGGCTACACCTACTTTCAGGAGCCCTTTTTGAAGCTGGGAGGCGGGGAGCTGCCCATCACCGTGGCGGACGCCATGCTGGTGTGGCTGAAGGTCTACAGCTTCGACGACCTCATCAAGCTGCCCTCGGCGGAGCTTCTGAAAAGCGTCAAGGCGGTCTGGGCGGACATCAAGGCCATGCCGGAGCCCATCGCCGTCCGCACGGACACGCCGGAGGCCAGGGAGGAGGGCAACCTCCTGGGCCGCATCTTCAAGCCCAAGCAGCCGGACCGGCTGCGGGTGGCCTTCGTCAGCGACCAGCTGCCGGACCAGAGCGACTGGGCCCGGGCCCACGACCTGGGCCGGGAGTACCTGGAGACCGTTCTGGAGGACCGGGTGGAGACGGAGGTCTTCTACGGCGTCCACCCCGGGGAGGAGGCGGAGGCCGCCATGGAGGAGGCCATCGAAAACGGGGCCCACATCATTTTCGCCATCACGCCGCCTCTCATCGGGGCCTGCCGGAAGACGGCGGCGAAGCACCCTGAGGTACGCATTCTGAACTGCTCCGTCTCCATGCCCTACGCCGGGGTCCGCACGTATTACAGCCGCATCTACGAGGCGAAGTATATCGCCGGGGCCATCGCCGGGGCCCTGAGCCGCAGCGGCCGCATCGGGTATGTGGCCAGCAACCCCATCTTCGGCGTCCCGGCCAGCATCAACGCCTTCGCCCTGGGGGCCCGGCTGACGAACCCCCGGGCGGAGATCACCCTCCGCTGGTCCTGCGTGGAGGAGAACGCCATGGACGCTCTGGCCTGGGAGGGGGTCTCCCTGATCTCCAACCGGGACATCCCCACGCCGGACCGCATCCGGGAGCCCTGGGGCCTGTGCCGCATCGAAAACGGGAAGTTCCACTCTCTGGCCTCCCCCTACTGGCACTGGGGCAACGTCTACACGAATCTGGTCCGCAGCGTGCTGGAGGGCGGCTGGGAGGCTCTGGCCGCGCCGGAGGGCCAAGCGGTGAACTACTGGTGGGGCCTGAACAGCCGGGCGGTGGACATCCTGCTGGGGGACGACCTGCCCGCCGGGGTCCGCCAGCTGGCGGGCATCCTCCGCCGGGGGATCATCGACGGGTCCCTTCAGCCCTTCCCGGAGGCCACGCCGGAGAAGATCCTCCACATGGACACGCTTCTGGACTGCGTCCACGGCCAGCTGCCCAGGTACGAGGACCTGCTGCCCATGGCCCGGCCCCTGGTCCGGCTCCAGGGCGTTTACCGGGACGCCATTCCGCCGGAGAAGGAGGACCCGATCCTGTGAAGCTGCTGCTGCTGTCCGATCAGGAGAGCCCCTATCTCTGGGACTACTATCAGCCGGGCCGGCTGAAGGACATCGACCTGATCATCTCCTGCGGGGACCTGAGCTCCAAATACCTGACCTTCCTGGTGACCATGGCGGGGAAGCCCCTGCTGTACGTCCACGGAAATCACGACAGGACCTATGAACAAAACCCGCCGGAGGGTTGCGACTGCATCGAGGACCGGCTGGTGAACATCCGGGGCCTCCGGGTCCTGGGGCTGGGGGGGAGCATCGCGTACAGCGGCGGGCCCCACCAGTACACGGAGGCCCAGATGGCCCGCCGCGTCCGCCGCCTCCGGTACCGGATCTGGAAGGCGGGGGGCGTGGACGTGGTGGTGACCCACTCGCCCATCCTGGGCTACGGGGACGGGGAGGACTACGCCCACCAGGGATTCGAGAGCCTGCTGGAGCTGGTGGACAAGTACCAGCCCCGGTACCTGGTTCACGGGCATGTGCACGCCAACTACGGGGCCCATATCCCCCGGGTGCTCCGGCGGGGGGAGACGACCATCATCAACGCGTATGAGAGGTTTGTCCTGGATTTGGACAAGCCGCCGGAGGCGGAGGAGGGCTGAGGCTCGCCCTTGCGGGCGGGGTGGATTGGCGATCAGCGATGGCTGGTCCAATGCACCCCCCATGTCGTCGGAAGAAACTCCGCCCGCTCCGCCCCTGCCTGACGGCGAGGTCTCCGCTCTGCTCCGTTCCTTCCTCCTCTCCCCACCGCGCGGGGCGCGGCGGGGGCCCCTCTTTTGCGAAAAGAGACTGCGTCCGCAGACGCGTGTCGGAGGCCAACCGCCGCAAAGTGGCGGCTCTTAGGCCGGAGACGAATGCGCCGTGCACGGTGGAAGAGAGAAAACGGGGGCGCGGCACGGTGCCGACTGTTTGAAACGCAAGTCTCCAGTCCGCGGCGTTGTGCAAGCGGGGGGTTTGGAGGTTGATGTAAGGCCTGTCCGGTCCTCCTCGCTGCCGCTGACTTGGTGCTGACCTGTGGCTCGGACCCCTGACCGGGCCATTCTTCAGGGCTTATCTTTCTATCGGCAGGACACCCTGTAGAAGAGCAGGCGGCAATCTGCCGCCTGCTCCTCCGGGTCTGCCTTTCTATCGATAGCCCACCCTGTGGGGCCTGATCCCCAGATCAGGCCATTCTTCAGGGCTTATCCTTCTGTCGGTAGAACACCCTGTAGGGGCGGACCTGTGTGTCCGCCCTATTCTTCGACAGCCTCTGCCCTTGGGGTCGCAAGGAAAAGGGTGTGTGCGGGAAAAACCTTTGCGGGTTTTTCCTGCACGATTTCAATAAGCCCGCCGCAGCGGCCGGTTTGCGGAGCAAACCGGAGTACCCTGCTCCAAAAGGAAGAGCACCGCTTTGCGGTGCTCTTCCTTTTGGAGCAGGGTACGGGAATCGAACCCGCCTCCACGGCTTGGGAAGCCGTTGTACTACCGATGTACTAACCCTGCCTGTTCAATTTTCACAACGCTGTCATTATAAACGAACCGGAGGAAAAAATCAAGCCCTTTTCTGCCGGGAAACGAAATTTTCGCCTCCGGAAAGGCCCGGCCCGCCCCTCAGGGGACGGACCGGACGTTTTCAGTTCCTCGTTCCTCCGTCAGTCGGTGACGTAGGGCAGCAGGGCGATCTGACGGGCCCGCTTGATAGCCTCGGTCAGCTGGCGCTGATGCATGGCGCAGGTGCCCGTGGTCCGGCGGGGCAGGATCTTGGCCCGCTCGGAGATGAAGCGGCGCAGCTTGGCCGCGTCCTTATAGTCAATGTGCTCGCACTTCTCGGCGCAGAACTGGCAGACCTTGCGGCGCTTGCCCCGCGTCGGGCGGGCGGGCCGGGATTCACGATCAAAAGCCATGAGTTTTCCTCCTTCCAAATTCAAAACGGCAGCTCGCCGTCCTCCTCGCCGATCTCGGCGAAGTCAGACCCTCCCCCGAAGCCGGCGGCAGGGGCCCTGCCGGGCGCGGCGGGGGCGCCGTAGGCGGGGGGCGCTCCGTAAGAGGAGCCGCCGTACTCTCCGCCGCTGTCCCGCTTGGAGTCCCCGAAGTAGACGTTGTCCGCCACGACCTCGGCGCTACGGCGCTTGCCGCCCTCCCGGTCGGTCCAGTCGCGGATCTGCAAGCGGCCTTCCACCACGGCCATCCGGCCCTTGGCGAAGTACTTGCTGACGAATTCCGCCGTGTTCCTCCAGGCCACCACGTCGATGAAATCCGTCTCCTTCTCGCCGCTCTGGGACTTGAAGTCCCGGTCACAGGCGATGGAGAAGGACGTGACGGCGGTGCCGCTCTGGGTGCGGCGGAGCTCCGGGTCACGGGTCAGACGGCCCATGAGAATGATCTTGTTCAGCATCCGGGGTTCCTCCTCACTCGCCCTTGCAGACGATCAGGGAACGCATGATGCCGTCGGTGATACCGAGAACGCGGTCCAGCTCCTTGGGGAAGGACGGCTCGCTGGTGAAGCTCATCAGCACGTAATAGCCGTCGTTTTTGTAGTCGATGGGATAGGCGAGACGCCGGGCGCCCCACTCCTCCACCTCGACGGCGGAGCCGTTCTGCTCAGCCAGGGTCTTGAACTTCGCGACCAAAGCGGCGATGTTCTCCTCCCCCTGTGCAGGGTCGATGATATACACGACCTCGTAATTGGCAGAAACCTTTGCCATGTTTGCACCTCCTTTTGGACAAATGGCCCTCATTCTCCGATGAGGGCAAGGATATGCCTGCGACTGCAAGCCTATTTATTATATCGGAAACTGGGGAAAAGTCAAGAAAAACTTTCCCGGGCTGCCGGAAACCGGCAGCCCTCTCCGCGACCTTTCGTCCCCCGTCACGCCCGGACCTGCTTCTGGGGCAGGGCACGGGGCAGGGGCGGGAGAATCCGCTGCTCCAGATAGATGTCCCTCAGCCGCCGGCCCACCTGCTCCAGACTCCGGGACTCCGCCACGGCCCGCCCGGCGGCGGTGAGGTCCGGCAGGGTCCCGTCCAGCAGGCCCGATACGATTCGCTGAAATTCGCCGTCCGACGCCGCCTTGCAGACGTTTTTCCCGTCCTCCAGCCAGCCATCATAGACCGGGATGTCCCGGAGCACCGTGGGCGCGCCGCAGGCCAGGGCCTCCAGCACCACGATGCCCTCCGTCTCCTCGTGGCTGAGGAAGGCGAAGACGTCCGCCCCCTGATAGGCCTCCCGCAGCTCCTCCGGCCCCACGAAGCCGGGGAAGAGCACGTTCTCCGGGGCGTTTTCCATATCCCGGACGATCTCCTGGGGAATCAGCTTGGGGTTCGTCCAGCCGAACCAGAGGAACTTCGCCTCCGGGACGCGCCGGGCCAGCTCCAGGAACTCGGGCAGGCCCTTCCGGGCGATCATGTGGCCCACGGAGACCACGACCTTTTCATTCTCTCCCAGGCCGTACCGGGCCCGGAGGGCGGACCGGGCGGCGGGGTCCGGGTGGAAGAAGTCCGTGTCCACGCCGTTGGAGATGCTGTACACCGGCTTCTTCAGGCCATAGCCCTCCAGCAGTTTCCGGGAGTACTCCGTGGGGGTCAGCACCACGTCCCCCAGGCCGTAGCAGAAGGTGATCCAGCGCTTGAACAGAGGGGCCAGGGCGTTGGAGCCCTTGAAGGAGGAGCGGAAGTCCTCCATGGTGGAGTGGCCGTACCAGACCACCTTCCGCCCCCGGAGCTTCGCCCCCAGGGCGGCGAGGACGGAGTCCGGCAGAATGGTGTTGACGTGGACGGCGGCGGCGTCCGCCGTCCAGCGGTCCGTGGTGTCCACGCCGGAGCGCCGCAGGCACTCCCGCTGGTGCCGGATGGCCTGTCCCACGCCGCTCCTGCCCACGAGCTTCTCGCCGCCGCTATAAATGTAGATGCGCATACAGCCTCCTTGCCGCAGTGGGTTGCCTCGCTGTGGCCTCCGCGTTTTTCCGGCCCGCGGCCCGCCTGTTTTGATGGTGATTTCCCGATTTTGGGCACACAAATCCAAGCGGACGGGTTGTCCGCTTTTTTCGCAAGCTCAGTTTTCCTCGTGAACCGTCAGTCTATGACGGCAAATTTTTCAGTTCCGGGCGGCTTCCATGGATGCCGAGCAGCCATTTCAATTCAAACGCGCCCCCGGCGGCCGCGCCGGCCGCGTTCAGGATTTCCCGGGCGCCGCCGTTTGCCGCCTTGCAGTATTCGTATGTCAAATACTGCGTGTGGTACCGGACGCCGCCGGAATCGTCTCCCTTTTGAAGCAGGCCGATCAATCCGTCATAGACCTTCCCGTAGTCGACGCCGGAATCGCCGCCCAGTTTGCGGTTGAAATACGCTTTCATGTCAAAATGGCCGCTTGTCAGGGCCTCCCGGACAAGCGCCGGGTCACATGACGCAATCTGCGCCGCGAAGCCCTGAATCGGGGCGTAGCCGGTGATACTCTCATATCTGACGCCGCTGTGCTCCATGACTTCCTGGCAGAGAAATTCGGCGAGGGCCTCTGTGAAATGGTGGAAGCCCGTGTCGCTGTTCACCCCCAGATAGTGCGTCACCTCGTGGATGTACACGTTGCGGAGCAATTTTGTGGAGAACCGGGTTCCGGCGGCTTCCGGGAGCTCTCCCTCACCCAGCTCCGAACGCGCGTCCTCAAGGACTGCCGCGTTGATGAACAGCTTCCCGGGGAAGTCGCTGGAATGGGACCCGCCCACCATCTGGGAGACCTCCTCCGGGTAGGAGGACTCCATCACCTGGAGCGCGTTGAGCCGGTCCGTGACGTCGACCTGGAAGACATCCTGGAAACAAGCCCGGATCATCTGATCGCAGCCCTCAAAAAACGGGGCGAATTCCGGCCTGACGGGAGCCGCCGCTTCGTTGCACGCGTGCACGGTCTCTTCGATCTCATCAAGGCCGGAGTCGTTTTCCGTGACGCGCGCCTCGTATTCCGAGAGGTCCGACAGGGCGTTTTCCAGATGGGGCGCTTTCCAATACAGGTCTTTGGCCGCGAGGGACAGGAGCATCGCCCCGCCGGTCAGGACGGCCGCGAAAAGCAGCCCGGCGAACACGGCGCGGCGCTTCCCGCGCGAAGAATGTTTTTTCATTTTTCAAAAGCCCGGGAACAGCACTTTCCACAGGGCCACCAGCCCCATGCTGTACAAGGCGATGTTGAAGGGCTTCCCCAGGAGGATGATGGCGGTGTAGCGCCGCCAGGTCATGCTGGTGGTGCCCGCCAGATAGCAGAGGAAGTCATCCGGGGCGATGGGCAGGAAGATGGACCAGAAGAAGAGCTTGGCGAAGCGGTCCCGCTTCTCGGTCCAGGCGTCGTACTTCTCAATGGTCTTCTCGGAGAACAGCAGGTACAGCAGGGGCCGGCCGCAGTTCTTCGCCACGGCGAAGGCCAGCAGGGAGCCGATACAGATGCCCACGTAGTTGTACGTAAAGCCCCAGACGGGCCCGAAGAGGACTACCCCCACCAGGCACCCCAGGCCTCCCGGCAGGACGGGCACCACCACCTGCACCGCCTGGAAGACGGTGAACAGCAGGGCCCCGGCGGGGCCCCATTTGCCCACCAGCTCCTGGAGCTTCTCCTGGGAGGTCAGTACTCCCGTCTGCCAGCCCCAGACCGCCACCGCCACGCAGACGGCGAAGCCGATGAGGGACGCCGCCTGAAGGGCCCGCTTTTCAATGGGAACCGTTTGCTGCTTCATGCCGGTATCCTCCGCAATGAACCCCGTTCGATCTGCTCCAGGTAAATGGCCTCCACCCGCTCCGCGAAGCGCTGGGCGGAGTACTCCTCTCCGGTCTCCCGGGCGGCCCGGCGCAGGGCCTCCCGCTCCAGGGGATGGGCCAGGAAGTCCTCCAGACGGGTCCGGAACTCGGCCTCGTCGTGATACTGCCAGCCATTCTCCCCGTCCCGGACCACGCCCAGCAGGCAGGGGTCCGCCCGGCACAGCACCGGCACCCCCGCCGCCAGGGCCTCGGCGTAGGTGAGGCCCTGGGTCTCGCTGGTGGAGGCGCTGACGAACAGGTCCCCCAGCTGGTACCAGTCCGCCACCTGCTCCGCCGGCACCATGCCGGCGAAGACCACGTCCGGGGCGCTGAGGCCCAGGCCCGCCGCCGCGCCCTCCAGCCGCTGCCGGTCCGGCCCGTCGCCCACCAGGAGCAGCGTCACGCCCCCGGGGCCCATATCGGCCCGGAAGCGGAGGAGCTCCTCCACCCGCTTCTCCTCGGCCAGACGCCCCACGAAGACCAGCACCGTCCGGTCCCGGGGGATGTCCAGGCTGGCCTTGAGGACATTCTGCCGGAGGGGGTCCGGCTCGCTCCGGAAGCGCCGCAGGTCGATGCCGGAGGGCACCACGAAGACGGGCTTCTGAACGCCGTAGCCCTGGAGCAGGAGCCGCACCTTCCCCGTGGGGGCGATGAGGCAGTCCGTGTGGGACGCGGCCCAGCGGGTGAAGACGGCGGCGGCCTTCTTGCCGAAGCGGACGTTGGGGGAGAAGTAGTGGGTGTAGTCCTCGTACACCGTGTGGTAGGTGTGGACCAGGGGGATCTCCAATTCCTCGGCGATGCGCCGGGCCAGGAAGAAGGTGGAGAACTCGCACTGGGAGTGGACCACGTCGGGGCCCCACTCCACCAGCTCCCGGACCCACTTTCCCGCGAGAGCCGTCCGGAGCCTCGCCCCGGGGTAGATGAGCCCCGCCGCCACGGAGCCGAGATACGTCACGCCGTCCCGCTCACAGGAGCGGTGGTTCTGGGAGAGGGTCAGGACCCGGACCTCGTGGCCCCGGGCCTCCAGCTCCCGGCGGAGATTCTTCACCGAGGTGACCACGCCGTTGACGGCGGGAATGTACCAGTCGGATGTAATCAAGATTTTCATGGCAGACCTCGCTTTTCCTGTTTCATGTATATTACGGGACAGCCGGGCGGGATTCTTCAAAAGCTCTTGAAAAATTTCCCGCTTGTGTTATTGTACTACCGTATTAGCAATAATAATACAGTTAATACAGCTTGTCAAGAGGGGGCGGAAGAATTTTTTCAGGTTCCGGGCCTGCAAGTACTGTAGCACGAGAATCTGTCCAGCTTCTTTCCGAAATCTGACGGTTTTGACAGATTGAAAACCGGGCCCCGCCGGCGGGCGCAGCCGCCGGCAGGGCCCGAAGAGAGGGGCTCAGTGATTCCCGCCCACGATTTTGCCGTAGGCCCGGGCCGTCCAGGCGAAGACCAGGGCGTAGATCAGGCAGAACACCGCCAGGGTTCCCGCCGTGCAGAGGACGAAGAGCTTCCCGTCGTGGAGGTTGAACAGCTCCAACATTCTGGAGAGCATGGGAAAGGCCATGAACACATGGAGCGCCGCCGCCCCCAGGGGCAGAAAGAACACCAGCAGAATCTGGCTGTGGATGGAGGCGTTGATCTCCTTTTCGCTCATGCCCACCTGGCGGAGGATTAAAAAGCGGCGCTGGTCCTCGCAGCCCTCGGAGATCTGCTTATAGTAGATGATAAGGACGGTAGCCAGCAGGAAGAGGAGCCCCAGGAAGACTCCCAGGAACAGGAACCCGCCGTACATGGCGTAGAACTCCTGGGCATTGTCCTGCTTGCTGGTGAAGCTCACGCCGCCGTCCCGCTTGCTCAGCTCGAACACAAGCCGCTCCGTCTGGGCCAGCTTTTCCTCATAATCCTCCCCCGCCAGATTCATCTGCACCCGGAACTGCCGGGCGCTGCGGGAGGTATCCAGGTCCATGAGCGCCTCCGCCGTCTCCCGGTCCGCCACCACCAGGAACAGCGACGATTCCTCAGGGCCCAGCAGCGTGTTGGTCGCGTGGCGGATGACCTCCGTGATTTCCTCCCGGACGTGGAAGGACAGGCCCGCCTCGCCAAAGTTCGCGGAGACGGTGAAGTCCGCCGGGAAATCCGCCGGGCCCTTCGAACAGGCCAGCACCTCGTCCGGAGCCAGAATGACGTTCTTTCCGGTGAGGCGGCTGTAGTCCTCCGCCGTCACCACCTCCACCTCCGTCCGCAGGCAGTTCTGATCCAGGTTCAGGGAAATCTCACTGCCCCGAACGCCGCAGTAGACCCAATAGCGGGTGTAGTACCGGGAATCGGTAAAGCCCCCGGAGGCGTTGGCGGCAGCCTCCACCTCCCGCAAGCGGTCCATGGGGTCCCCCGGCTGGTTTTCCAGGTCCTGGAGGAATTCGATGTCATAAGGGTACATCTCATTCAGGGAGTTCTCCAGGCCGATGTTCATGGCGATGGTGGTGGAGACCGTCACCAGCACCATGGTGGAGAGGATGCAGATGCTGGCCAGGCCCACGGCGTTCTGCTTCATCCGGTAGAGAAGGCCGGAGACCGCGGTGAAATGCCGGGTCTGGTAGTAAAATTTCGGGTTGGCCCGGAGGCGCTTTAAAATGGCGATGGACCCGGCGGTGAACAGACAGTACGTGCCAATGATGACCAGGAACACCGCCCCGAAAAAGAACAGCATGGCCTCAATGGGGTTCTGGGTGGCGATGGCGATGAAGTATCCGCCTCCCAGGGTCAGCACCCCCAGGATGACCAGCAGCCATTTCGTTTTCGGCTCCCGCTCCCCGGCGGAGGCGCTGTGGAGCAGGTCCACCGGCTTGGCCCGGCTGACGCTCCAAAGATTTCGCGCAAGGGTGAACAGGAACAGCGCGCCGAAGAGCGCCGCGGTTTCCCAAATGCCCCGGGTGGAAATTTCCATGCCGAACTGGGCGGGGACGCGGGCCAGCTTTAAAAGGAGCAGGATGACCGCCTTGGAAAACAGGATGCCCAGGAGAAGGCCCCCCGCCAGGGTGACGGCGGCGCAGAACACGGTCTCCCAGAAGCACATCCGGGCGATGTGCCTCTTTTCCAGCCCTAAGATGTTGTAGAGCCCCAGCTCCCGCTGGCGGCGCTTCATGACAAAGCTGTTGGCGTAGAGCAGAATCACCGCCGAGAGCCCCGCCGCCACGAAGCAGCCCACCCCGGCGAAGCTCTTGAGGTACATGGCCCCCCGGACACTGTCCAGCCCCTCGTTATAGGCCAGAAACAGCAAAATGTAGTACATAGCCGCCGTCACCACGCAGGAGAGGAGGTAGGGGCCGTAAAACCGCCCGTTTCTGGCCAGATTCACCAGGGCCAGGCGGGGGAAGAAGCCGGACTTACGCACGGGGCTCACCGCCTTGCGTCAGCACCGTCAGGGTGTCGGAGATCTTGGCGAACTGGGCCTCGGCGCTCTGGGTCCCCCGGTAGAGCTGGTGGTAGACCTGCCCGTCCCGGAGGAAGAGCACCCGCCCGGCGTGGCTGGCGGCCTTGACGGAGTGGGTGACCATGAGGATGGTCTGGCCCCCTTTGTTAATTTCTCCGAAGAGCTCCAGCAGGTTGTCGGCGGCCCGGGAGTCCAGCGCCCCGGTGGGCTCGTCGGCCAGGACGATCTGGGGGTCCGTGATGAGGGCCCGGGCCACGGCGCAGCGCTGCTTCTGCCCGCCGGAAACCTCATAGGGGTACTTGGGCAGAATACCGGCGATGCCCAGCTGCTCCGCGATGGGCTGGATTTTCTTTTTCATGTCCCGGTAGTCCTTCCCCGCCAGGACCAGGGGCAGGAAGATGTTGTCCTGGAGGGAGAAGGTGTCCAGGAGGTTGAAGTCCTGGAACACGAAGCCCAGGTGGGACCGGCGGAAGGCCGCCAGATCCCGCTCCCGGATATCCGAGAGGGCCCGGCCGTTGAGGAACACCTCCCCGGCGGTGGGGCGGTCCAGGGCCGCCAGGATATTCAACAAGGTGGTCTTGCCGGAGCCGGACTCGCCCATGATGGCCACGTACTCCCCGGGCTCCACGGAGAAGTTCACGTCCGCCAGGGCCGTGACCTGATTGCCGCCGAAGCGGGTGGTGTAGATTTTTTGAAGGTGCTGTACTTCCAGTAATGACATATCGGGTTCCTCCTCTTGGGTTATGGCCCTATTGTAGCAGGTCCGGGGCCGGGTTGCCATGGATTTGCCTTACAGTTTTTCGCCCAGGCTTACAGTTTTGTAAGATACGGGCTTGGAATCGGGGAAAAAACGTGTTATGATATTAAGGTTCAAGAAGACGGTCCCGGAGGAGGGAATCACCTGTGAAGAGACGAATTTCCGCCCTGGCGGCGGCGCTGGCCCTGGCCCTGGCCCTCAGCGGGTGCGGGGGTTTCGCCCTGGAGTTCAACCCCGAGGCGCTGTACGCCCTGCCGGAGCTGCCCGCCAAGTACACGGAGCTGAACGCCCGGCTGAACGCCATCCTGGAGGACGGCGCGGAGTACGCCGCCCCGGCCGCCGGCACCAACATCCAGCCCGTGCAGCTGACGGACCTGGACGGCGACGGGCAGCAGGAGGCCGTGGCCTTCTTCCGGAAGGCGGAGGACGAAAAGCCCCTGAAAATCCATATTTTTTCCGCCAGGGGGGACAGCTATGAGCAGTCCGCCGTCATCGAGGGCAGCGGCGCCTCGGTCTACAGCGTGGTGTACAGCGACCTGGACGGGGACGGGCGGACGGAGCTCATCGTGGGCTGGCGGGTCAACGCGGAGCTTCAGGCCCTCTCCGTTTACGCCCTGGGCCCCGCCGGGCCCCAGGAGCTGCTGCGCAGTGTCAGCTACGTCCGCTACGCCAGCGCCGACCTGGACGGGGACGGCCTCCAGGAGCTGGTGGTCTTCCACGCCGACGAGGAGGGCGGCGGCGAGGCGGATTACTACGACTGGCAGAAGGGCGGGACCCTCCAGAGCGTGTCCTCCGCCCGCCTCTCCGCCACCATGGCGGAGCTGAACCAGGGCCGGGTGGTGTCCGGGCTGCTGCGGGACGGGCTGCCGGCGGTGTTCGTCACCGGCGTCACCACGCCGGTGTCCGCCGAGTCCGTGGCGGCGGCGGTCACCGACATCCTGACCGCCCCGGAGGGGGAGCTGTCCAACGCGGCCCTCTCCAGCACCACCGGCGTCACCAGCGCGGTGAACGCCTTTCGGGGGCTCTATCCCGCGGACATCAACGGAGACGGCGCCATCGAGGTGCCCAGCCCCGCCGCGGCCCCCGGCGGCGAGTACGACCAGCGGGTGGACTGGATGAGCTACAACGGCGCGGGAGAGGCGGAGGCGGTCCTGCGGACCTACCACAACATGGAGGACGGCTGGTACCTCCAGCTCCCCGAGGCCTGGACCGGCCGGGTGGAGGCGGAGCGCAGCGTCACGGGCAGCGACGCCGGCGTCACCTTCTACGTGCTGAACGAGGAGATGGTCCGGGGCGCCGCCATTCTGCGGATCACCACGCTCACCGGCACGGGCCGGGAGGTCCGGGCCACCCGGGGGAACCGCTTCCCCCTCAGCCGCCAGTCCGACGTCATTTACACCGCCGAGCTGCCGGAGAATCCGCCCTGGGACCAGGGGATGACGGCGGAGGAGGTCCGGGCGGCCTTCAGCCTCATCGCCCGGGAGTGGATCCCCGGCGAGAACTGAGGCCCACGCTTGAGAAAGGAACAGACGCCATGAAAAAAGTCTTGGTTTTGGAGGACGAGGCCAGCATCCGCGGCTTTATCGTCATCAATCTGCGCCGGGCCGGCTACGACGTCATCGAGGCGGACAACGGCGAGCGGGCGCTGGAGCTCCTCAAGGAGAACCCGGACGCCCGGGTGGCTTTGCTGGACATCATGCTGCCGGGCATCGACGGCTTCGAGGTCTGCCGCCGCATCCGGGCCACCAACAGCCGCATCGGCATCATCATGCTCACCGCCCGGTCCCAGGAGATGGACAAGGTGACGGGACTGATGACCGGGGCGGACGACTACGTGACCAAACCCTTCTCCCCGGCGGAGCTCACCGCCCGGGTGGATGCCCTGGTCCGCCGCTCCGGCGGCGAGGAGCCCCCTCAGGCCGCCGGGGAGCTGAGCCAGCCCCCCTTCCTGCTGAACACCCGGAACCGGACTCTGGAGAAGAACGGCCAGCGGATCAAGCTGACCCAGGTGGAGTACTCCATCATGCGGGTCTTCATGGAGAACCCCGGCAAGGCCCTGTCCCGGGAGGAGATTCTGGACATGGTCTGGGGCCGGGACTACTTCGGGGAGCTGAAGATCGTGGACGTGAACATCCGCCGCCTCCGGCTGAAGATCGAGGACAACGTCCAGAACCCCGCCTATATCACCACGGTCTGGGGCTACGGCTACAAGTGGGGGCTGTGACGGGATGGAAGAGCGGGTGATGGAAAAGGAGCAGCGGTGGAAGTCCCTCCGGCTCCGGGGCCTGCGGCAGCGGTGGATCTTCAACTCCATTCTCCCCATCGGGGCCCTGCTGGTGCTGGTGGTGGCGCTGTTCTCCGCCGGCGTCTCCAATTACTATTACGGCACCATGCAGAAGGGTTTGGAAACCCGGGCCCAGGCCCTGGCCAACTCCTTCAATGAGTATTTCATGGACAACGGCTTTTCCAGCTACTACCAGAAGGCCGTCCAGTCCGCCGAGAGCTTCGAGGACAAGAACCTGATCGAGCTCCAGTTCATCGGCTCCAGCGGGCGGATTCAGGTGTCCACCTCCGGCCTGACGGCGGGCTCCTTCCCGGGCACCGACGACATCCTCCAGGCCCTCCAGGAAAACCGGATGGCCCCCTACCACGGCCGGGACCTGGAGACGGAGGAGGAGATCCTGGCGGTGTCCTGCCCCCTGACGGTGAACGGCCGGGTGGTGGGGGCCATGCGGCTGGTGACCTCCCTGCGGGAGGTGGACCGGCAGGTGATGATCGCCGTGCTGGCCATTTTCCTCATCGCCCTACTCTGCATGCTGCTGGTGGTGTTTTCCAACCTGCTCTTCATCAACAACGTGGTGGAGCCCGTGGCGGTGGTGTCGGAGGCGGCAAAGCGCATTTCCGCCGGGAGCTACGGCGCCCGGATCGAGAACAAATACTCCGACGAGCTGGGGGAGCTGGTGGACAACATCAACGACATGTCCCTGAAAATCAGCCAGAACGAGAAGATGAAGAGCGAGTTCATCTCCTCCGTCTCCCACGAGCTCCGGACCCCCCTCACCGCCATCAACGGCTGGGGGGAGACCATCCTGGACGACGGCCTCACCGACGACCCCGAGCAGCTCCGCCGGGGCATCCGGGTCATCGTCAACGAGTCCAGGCGCCTTTCCACCATGGTGGAGGAGCTGCTGGACTTCTCCAAGATGGAGGACGGCCGCTTCACCCTCCAGATCGAGGACGTGGACCTTCAGGCGGAGCTGGAGGACGCCATCTTCACCTATCAGGAGCTGTTCCGCCAGGACGGCATCGCCCTGGAGTACCACCCCGGCGACGGGGACCTGCTGCCCCCCATCCGGGGGGACTCCGAGCGGCTGAAGCAGGTGTTCTGCAACGTGCTGGACAACGCCGCCAAGCACGGCGGCGCGGGCCGGCGGATCACGGCCTCCATCCACCAGGAGGGGAGTCATCAGGTGGTCCGCATCCGGGACTACGGCCCCGGCATCCCGGAGGAGGAACTGCCCTTCGTGAAGCAGAAGTTTTACAAAGGCACCTCCCGGGCCAGGGGCAGCGGCATCGGCCTGGCGGTCTGCGACGAGATTGTCGGCCTCCACGGTGGGACCTTCTCCATCGGCAACGCCGACGGGGGCGGGGCGGTGGTGACCATCAAACTGCCGGTCCGGGCTTAAAGAGGGGACTTCGTCCCCCCTTTAGATTCCCCCCACCAGTCTGCGGACTGGTGACGCCGCCCAAGGCGGCTGGAGTATCGGAATTTTTGCGACGCGCATGTCGTCGCAAAAATAATTTTAAATCAAACGGAAGTTTGATTTTTCCGCGAACCTATGTTAGACTCTATACCAACCCAACAGAAAGGAAACTCCATGGCAGAAGAAAAGAAATCCAGCGCCTTCCGCACCAGCATCGGGGGACAGGCGCTCATCGAGGGCATCCTCATGCGGGGCCCGGAGAAGCAGGCCATCGTGGTCCGGGACCAGGAGGGGAAGCTGGTGGAGAAGGTGGAGACCCTCCGCTTCATCAAGGACCGCTATCCCATCCTGGGAGTCCCCCTGATCCGGGGGACGGTGAACTTCCTGGACTCCATGGTGAACGGAGTCAAGGCCCTGATGTACTCCGCCGACTTCTACCCCGAGGAGGAGGCGGCGAAGCCCTCCAGATTCGAGCTGTGGCTGGAGAAGCATCTCAGCAGCAAAAAGCTGGAGAGCGCCGTGGTGGCCCTGGCGGTGGTGCTGGGGGTGGGCATGTCCGTGTTTCTTTTCATGGTCCTGCCCACGCTGCTGACGGGGGCGATCCTCCACTTTTTCCCCGGCTTCCCCCTCTGGGGGCGGAATCTGGTGGAGGGGCTTTTGAAGGTGGTCATCTTCATGGCCTACCTCATCCTCTGTTCCCGGCAGAAGGACATCTACCGGGTCTTCCAGTACCACGGGGCGGAACACAAGACCATCTTCTGCTATGAGGCGGGCCTGCCCCTGACGGTGGAGAACGTCCGGGTCCAGCCCCGGCACCACCCCCGCTGCGGCACCAGCTTCCTCTTTGTGGTCATCTGCGTGTCCATCATTTTCTCCAGCATCTTCTTCGGCATCTGGCCCATCACCAACGCCTGGCTGCGGACGGCGGTCCATCTGCTGCTGCTGCCCCTGGTGGTGGGGGTGACCTACGAGTTCAACCGCTGGGTGGGGCGGCACGTCCAGGAGAGCATCCTGGCGAGGATCCTGACGGCCCCGGGCCTCTGGATGCAGAATTTCACCACCAACGAGCCGGACGACGGCATGATCGAGTGCGCCATCCGGTCTTTGGAATTGGTATTACCCTCTGAAAAAGGAAAAGACGCATGGTAAAGGGGTGAGCTTCTTTGGCCATAACCTACAACGACCTATATTTGGACGTCCGGCGGCAGCTGCGGGAGAGCGGGGTGGAGGCCTCCACCCTGGAGGCCCGGGAGCTGGTCTGCTTCGGCACCGGCAAGAGCCGGGAGGAGCTGGCCCGGGACAGCCGCCTGTACGCCTCCCCGGAGCGGGAGGCCCAGGTCCGGCGGCTGGTGGAGCGGCGCATGGCCGGGGAGCCGGTGGCCTATCTCATCGGCGAGTGGGAGTTCTACGGCCTCCCCCTGGACATCTCCCAGGACGTGCTGATCCCCAGGGCGGACACCGAGGTGCTGGCCGAGCAGGCCATCGCCTACATACAGACGCTGGGGGACTGCCGGGTGCTGGACCTCTGCGCGGGCAGCGGCTGTCTGGGGCTGGCCATCGCCTCCCGGTGCCCCCAGGCCCGGGTGGTGCTGGGGGACATCAACGACAGCGCCCTGAAAATCTGCCGCCAGAACATCCGGCGGAACAATCTCTCCGCCCGGGTCATGCCCGTCCAGGCGGACGCCCGGGAGAAGCCCGCCCGGTCCCTGGGAGAGTTTCAGTGCATCGTCAGCAACCCGCCCTACATCCCCACCGGGGACATCGCCGGGCTGGAGCCCTCGGTCCGGGACTATGAGCCCCACATGGCCCTGGACGGCGGGGCGGACGGGCTGGACTTCTACCGCTCCATCACCCGGGACTGGCGGGAGGCCCTGGTCCCCGGCGGGCGGCTGTACTTCGAGGTAGGGCTGGGTCAGGCGGACCCGGTGCTCCGGCTGATGCGGAGCCAGGGCTTCGGCGACCTGCAGGTCATCAAGGACCATCACAAGATCCCCAGAGTGGTGCTGGGCACCCTCTGCCAGGAGATTTGAAAAGGAGAAACGTCATGGAAAAGAGACTCTACAAGATCAACCAGGGCAAAATGGTGGACGGCGTCTGCGGCGGCATCGCCGAATACTTCGGGCTGGACCCCACGCTGGTGCGGCTGGCCTGGATCATCTTCTCCGCCATGGGCTGCAGCGGCATCATCGCCTATATCCTCTGCGCCGCCATCATCCCCCGGGAGCCGGCAGAGACGTAAAGCCATTTAAAAAGTATTTTATAAATTATCTATAGAACTGTCAGGAGGAAACCAGCATGGCAAAAGAGAAAGCGCCCCTGCCCACCGCGGCTCCGGCGGCGGACAAGAAAAAGGCCATCGCCAACGCGGTGAGTCTGATTGAGAAGACCTACGGCAAAGGGTCCATCATGCGCCTGGGGGACCAGTCGGCTCTGAATGTGGAGGTCATCCCCACGGGGTCCCTGGCCCTGGACGTGGCCCTGGGCATCGGCGGGCTCCCCAAGGGGCGCATCATCGAGATCTACGGGCCGGAGTCCTCCGGCAAGACGACCCTGGCCCTCCACGTGGTGGCCGAGGCCCAGAAGCAGGGGGGCGAGGTGGCCTTCGTGGACGCGGAGCACGCCCTGGACCCCACCTATGCCCACGCCCTGGGCGTGAAGGTGGAGGACATGCTGATCTCCCAGCCGGACACCGGCGAGCAGGCCCTGGAGATCACCGAGGCCCTGGTCCGCTCCGGGGCCATCGACGTCATCGTGGTGGACTCCGTGGCGGCCCTGGTGCCCCGGGCGGAGATCGAGGGCGAGATGGGGGACAGCTACGTGGGCCTCCACGCCCGGCTGATGAGCCAGGCCCTGCGGAAGCTGACGGGAGCCATCGGGAAGACCAACACCATCGTCATCTTCATCAACCAGCTCCGGGAGAAGGTGGGCGTCATGTACGGCAACCCGGAGGTCACCACCGGAGGCCGGGCGCTGAAGTTCTATGCCTCCGTCCGCATCGACGTACGGCGGGTGGAGGGCCTGAAAAACGGCAGCGAGATCATCGGCAACCGGACCCGGGCCAAGGTGGTGAAGAACAAAATGGCTCCCCCGTTCCGGGAGGCGGAGTTTGACATCATGTACGGCGAGGGCATCGTCCGGGAGGGTGAGCTCATCGACCTGGGCGTGAAGCTGGACTTCGTGCAGAAAGCGGGCTCCTGGTTCTCCATGGGGGAGACCCGCATCGGCCAGGGCCGGGACGCCGCCAAGCGCTATCTCCAGGAGAATCCGGAGATTCGGGACCAGCTGGAGGCGGATATCCGGAAGAACTTCGACAAGCTCATGAGCAGCCAGTCCCGGGCGGCGGCGAAGGCGGCGGGTCGGGCCGTGGACGTCAGCGCCGACGACTTTGACGACTCCGGTGCCTCCGACTGACCATGCGGATCGAGCGGATCGAGGCATCGAAGCACAAGAAGGGACGGGTCCTGGTCTTCCTGGAGGACGGGTCCTGCCTGAAAATCACGGAGCAGGAGCTGCTGGACTTCCGCCTCCGCTCCGGAGATGAGCTGGACGGGGAGGCCCTGGGCCGGCTGAAGGAGGCCGCCGGGGTCTCCAACGCCCGGGCGGCGGCGGCGGACCTCATCGGCAAGCGGGCTATGAGCCGGCGGGACCTGGAGCGGAAGCTCCGGGAGAAGGGGGCCGGCGAGGCGGAGGCCCGCTACGCCGCCGAGTGGCTGGAGGCCATCGGGGCGTTGAACGACGCGGAGTACGCCGCCGCCCTGGTCCGGCACTATGGCGGCATGGGCTACGGCCCCGCCCGGGTCCGGGAGAAGCTCTATGAGAAGGGCGTTCCCCGGGAACTCTGGGACGACGCCCTGGAGGAGCTCCCCGAGGACGGCGGGCAGGTGGATGCCTTTTTGCGGAGCAAGCTCCGGGGGCGCGCGCCGGACGAGAAGGAGAAGCGGCGGCTGACCAACGCGCTGCTCCGCCGGGGGTTTCCCTGGGGGGAGGTCAAGGCGGCTTGGCGGCGGATGGGAGAGGAGCTTGCGGATGGGAATATGGCGGATGTATGAGGGATTATGTTATGGATAGATGGATGGAGTTGATTCCTGAGACTATCAGAAGCCGGTACGACTTGTATAACTTTAACAGTGCCGTTGAAATCTTGAGTCAGACGCATGTGAATGCCTTTGCGGAAATCATGGATACCCTGGACCGGTTTCAAATGGAGCTGTCTGATATTTCAGAAAAGGGCGGAAATGAGTCAAACGTCCCCAAAAAGCTGAGCGCGCTGCTGAGGCCCCTTGGCTGGAACGAAACAGAGATTGCCGGTGACTTGGTGGTTCGGCTTTTAGAGGGAAAATCACGAAAAGCTCCCAGCCGGGAGTTCCAGCTGAGTGACTTTATCAGCGGGCACAAAATTGATTATGTCAAGGGTGAAGTTGCTGTCGATTTGGAATGGAACAGCAAGGACCAAACCTTTGACCGTGATTTGTATGCGTTTCGCACATTCTTTGAATGTGGCGTTATTTCCTGCGGCGTTTTAATCACACGAAGCGAAAGGCTGAATACCGTATTTGATTTTTTGGGATACGAAGTGAAGAAAAAGTACGGTGCAAGCACGACTTGGATGGGGAAGCTCCTGCCTCGTATCCATGCCAGGCGGCATGGCGGATGCCCCCTGCTTGTGGTGGGCATCACACCGGAGACGATTTCCGACTGGAAAGGGGAATGACCATGGCGGTTCAAAATGTCCAATATCACATGGAACATGACCTTGTGGAATTCTGCCAGGGCCAGAAATTTAAAACGATACTTGCGGATCCGCCGTGGCAGTTTCAAAACCGAACGGGAAAAATGGCGCCGGAAAACAAACGGCTGAATCGCTATCCCACTATGCCGTTGGAAGAGATCAAACGGATTCCGGTTGCTGAGGTTGCCGACGAAACCAGCCATTTGTATCTCTGGGTTCCAAACGCTCTCCTTCCCCAAGGACTGGAAGTATTGAATGCCTGGGGATTCCAGTATAAAACAAATATCGTCTGGGAAAAGGTCCGGAAGGATGGCGGCCCGGATGGTCGCGGCGTGGGTTTTTATTTTCGAAATGTAACGGAGCTGCTGCTTTTTGGAGTTCGCGGCAGCAAAGCCAGAACCTTGGCGCCTGGCCGGGTGCAAGTGAACTTGATCCGGAGTCAGAAGCGGGAGCATTCCCGCAAGCCGGAAGAGATGATCACCTTGATTGAGCAATGCAGTCCCGGACCTTATCTGGAATTGTTTGCCCGCGGCACCCGTGACGGCTGGATGCTCTGGGGAAATCAGGCGAATCAGGACTACAAGCCGGATTGGCCGACCTACAAGTGCGCATGCGATACGGCCGTGTAAGGCGGCTACCGCAAGAGAAAGGTATTTTCATGTCATATAAAATCTATTTCCTCTCCCTCGGCTGCGCCAAGAACCAGGTGAACTGCGAGCAGATGATGTCCCTGGTGCAGGCCGCGGGCCACGAGATCGTCCCGGACCCCGCCGGGGCGGACGTGGCCGTGGTCAACACCTGCGGCTTCCTGGCCTCCGCCTGTGAGGAGGCCATCGACAACATCCTGGAGCTGGCGGAGCTGAAACGGGCCGGGAGTCTGAAAAAGATCCTGGTCACCGGCTGCATGGCCCAGCGCTACAAGGCCGACGTGCTGGTGGAGCTGCCGGAGGTGGACGGGATTCTTGGCACCGGAAGCTACGGCGACGTCGCCGCCGCCATCGACGAGGTCATGGAGGCCGGCCTCCGGCCCTGCCGTCTGGGGAACATCCACACGGCCCCCCAGAACGGGCCCCGCATCCTCTCCACCCCGCCCTGGTACGCCTACCTCCGCATCGCCGAGGGCTGTGACAACCACTGCGCCTACTGCGTCATCCCCTCCCTCCGGGGCAGGTATCGGAGCCGCCCCATGGGGGAGCTGCTGGACGAGGCGGCGGAGCTTGCCTCCGCCGGGGTCAAGGAGCTGCTGGTCATCGCCCAGGACATCACCCGGTACGGCACGGACCTGAACGGGGAGCACCAGCTTGCCGCCCTCCTGCGGGAGCTCTGCGGGCTGGACTTCCACTGGATTCGCCTTCACTACCTCTACCCGGATGAAATCACGCCGGAACTCATTGACGTCATCGCCTCCGAGGAAAAGATTCTCCCCTACCTGGACATCCCCATCCAGCACTGCAACGACGGCATTCTGAGGGCCATGAACCGCCGGGATACCAAGGAGTCCATCCGCTCCCTGTTCCGGACCCTCCGGGAGCGGGTCTCCGGGCTGGTCCTCCGGACCAGCCTCATCACCGGCCTGCCCGGTGAGGGGGAGGCGGAGTTCGAGGAGCTGTGCGAATTCCTCCGGGAGCAGAAGATTGAGCGGGCCGGGGTGTTTCCCTTCTCCCCGGAGGAGGGGACCCGGGCGGCCCAGATGGACCACGTGGACGCCGAGGAGGCCGCCCGCCGGGCGGAAATCGCCGTGGACGTGCAGTCCGACATCATCGACGAATACAACGCGTCCATCCTGGGAGAGGAGCGGGAGGTCCTCTGTGAGGGCTTCGACGGGCAGGCCTGGCTGTTCTATGGACGGAGCTGTGCCGAGTCCCCGGAGATCGACGGGCGCATCTGGTTCTCCGCCGGGGAGGAGCCGGAGCCGGGGGACTTCGTGACCGTCCGCCTCACCGGGGTCATGGACGGCGAGCTCACCGGGGAGCGGATATGAGAAGCCCCCTGACGGAGATTCCCGGCGTGGGGGACCGCATCGCCGCCGTCATGGAGGCCCTGGGCGTCCGGGCCGTCTCGGACCTCCGGGGCCGGGACCCGGAGGAGCTGTATCTCCGGGAGTGCGCGATGAAGGGATACCAGGAGGACCGCTGCGCCCTGTACGTCTGGCGGGCGGCGGTGTACTACGCGGACCATGAGGTCCGGGCCCCCGAGAAGCTGAACTGGTGGTACTGGAAGGACAAACCTTATCCGGAGGAGGAGGACCTATGAATCTGCCCAACAAACTGACCATGCTCCGCATCATCCTGACGCCCGTTTTTCTGGCGGTGCTGTACTGGGGCTTCCCCGGCGCGGACTACGCGGCCCTGGCCATCTTCATCATCGCCAGCGTCACGGACCTGCTGGACGGGAAGATCGCCCGGAAGTACAATCTGGTGACGGACTTCGGCAAGTTCGCCGACCCCCTGGCGGACAAGATCCTGGTGGTGGCGGCCATGCTGTGGTTCGTGGAGCGGGGCCGGATGCCCGCCTGGATGGTGATGATCGTCATCACCCGGGAGTTCGCCGTCAGCGGCCTCCGGATGATCGCCTCGGACAACGGCCGGGTCATCGCCGCCGGGTGGTCCGGGAAGGTGAAAACCGCCTCCACCATGGTCTGCATCGTGGTGATGCTGCTGATGGGGCCCGTCCTGGAGTCCTACACCCAGGCCCTGACCTCTTTCTCCGCCCCTTTCCCGCCTGCCTGTATCGCGTGGGTTGACCCGGTCTGCTGCTGGGTGATTACCCTGACCACCCTGTATTCCGGGGTGGAGTATTTCGTGAAGAACAAGGATGTCATTCAATCAGCTTGAGAAGCGCGAAAATCCCCGCTGTCGAGAGACAGCGGGGATTTTTCATATGGGTCAGTTCAGCTTGACGGCCTTGCCCGTTCTCCACGCCTCCGTGGTGGCGTAGCCGATGGCGGTGGATTTGGTCCCGTCGTAGACGCTGACCCCGGGGGTCTTCCCCTGGAGCACGCAGTCCACAAACTCCTGAACCTCGATGAGATAGGCCTCCTCGAACCGCTCCGGGAAGGAGCCCACGCACTCGGCGCACACGCCGTTGGTGTTGTACAGCCGGGCCTGATTCTTCTCCGGCACGGCGGAGATGCGGATGGTGCCCTCGGTGCCCACGATCTCGGTTTCCACGTGGTAGCCATAGGGGGCCGTCCGGCCCACATGGATCATGCCCATGGCGCCGTTCTCGAACTTGTAGACCGCAACGCCGGTCTCGTCGTCCCCGGCTTCCTGGAACTCCGGGTGCTTGAAGGTGGCGCCCATGGCGTAGACCTCCGTGGCCTCGCAGCCCAGAAACCAGCGCATCAGGTCGATGTCGTGGATGGCCATGTCCAGGAAGATGCCGCCGGAGTTTTTGGCGAAGCGGATGGCCCCTTCCACGAAAGCCTCCGGGTCGATGCCCGTGGCCTTCACCAGATAGGGCGTGCCGATGGCCCCTTCCTCAATCTTCTTTTTGGCGTAGGAATAGGACTTGTCGTAGCGCCGCATGAAGCCCAGCATGAACGTGAGCTCCGGGTGCCGCTCCACGGCGGCCTCCGCCTGCTTGCACTGGGCCACGTCCACCCCCAGGGGCTTTTCGGAGAAGACGTGCTTCCCCGCGTCCAGGGCGGCTTCAATCTGCCAGCAGTGCTCGGAGGAGGTGGTGACGATGACCACGGCGTCAATGTCGGCTTTCGCCAGCATCTCCTTGTAGTCCGTGTAGACGTCGGTGACGCCCAGCTCGTTTTTTGCGTACTCCAGCTCGGCGGGGACGATGGAGCAGGCCGCGGTCAGCTCCGCGCCGGGAATTTTATAGCGAAGGTTCTGCGCGTGGACCTTGCCCAGGCGGCCAAGGCCCACAATGCCGACTTTTACTCTCTCCATTACTTCGCGACCTTTTCCTTCTCCTCGGCCTCCTGTTTGGCGGCGGCGGCCATGCGGCGGTTCTTGGCCTCCAGGCCGGCACGGACCACGTCCATGAAGACCGCCAGGATGATGACCAGGCCCAGGACGATGTTCTGGACGGAGGAGTCGATGGACAGCAGGGTGAAGCCGTTGCGGAGCACCGCGATGATCAGGCAGCCCACCATGGTGCCCGCCATGGTGCCCTTGCCTCCGGTGAAGGAGGCGCCGCCGATGATGCAGGCCGCGATGGCGTCCGTATCATAGGCGTAGTTCGCCATGGAGCCGTTGCAGATGCCGGACCGGCCCACGGAGACGATGCCGCCCAGGGCGGCGGTGATGCCGGAGAGGGTGTAGCAGAAGGTCAGGACGTTGGCCGTGTTGATGCCGGAGAGGCGGGTGGCCTCGATGTTGCCGCCGGCGCAGTAGATGGAGCGGCCCAGGGCCGTCCGGGTCAGGAAGACGTGCATGATGATGTACAGGACGAACACCACGATGAAGCTCACCGGGAAGCCGTTGTTGGGGGTGGAGCCGCCCACGGTGCGGTAGCCCAGGAAGGTGACGGAGTCCGGGAAGTTGTTGATCATCTGGTTTCCGGTGACCACCAGGGCCAGGCCCCAGAGGACGTTCTTCATGCCCAGGGTGGACACGAAGGGATGGGGCAGGTGCAGCCGGGTCAGCAGGGTGCCGTTGATGAGGCCCATCAGTCCGCCCGCCAGGACGGCGATGATCATCAGCAGGATGCCGTTGGTCAGCCCGGCGTTTTTCAGCGCGCCCATGAGGCAGGCGCAGAAGATGGCGTTGGCGCCCACGGACAGGTCGATGCCCGCGGTGATCAGGCAGAGCAGCATGCCCACGGCCAGGAAGGCGTTGAAGGCCGTCTGCTTGAAGATGCTCATGATGTTGCTGTAGCTGTAGAAGTTCTTATCCGCGATGGCAAGGAACGCGCACATTACCACCAGCGCCAGGACCGTACCGAGCTGTACGCCCGCGCCGCTTTTTTTCTTAGTCATCTAAACTACCTCCCCAAGCCGCTTTCATGATGTCCTCCTGGTTGAAATGCTTGCTGTCCCGGTCCACGGTGGCCATGACCCGGCCACCCCGCATGACGACCACCCGGTCGCTCATGCCCAGGATTTCCGGCATTTCGGAGGAGATCATGATGACGCATTTTCCAGCCTTCACCAGGCTGTTCATAACATTGTAAACCTCGACCTTGGCGCCCACGTCGATGCCTCGGGTGGGTTCGTCGAAGATGTAGATATCGGCGTCGTTGTTGATCCATTTGCCGATGACGACCTTTTGCTGGTTGCCGCCGGAGAGCTGGCCCACGATTTCGTCAATGGAGGGGGTTTTGATGCGCAGGGCCTGAATGTGCCCCTGGCCGCTCTCTTCAATCTTTTTCTCGTCCAGGAAGATGCCGGTGGAGTGCCGTTTGAAGCTGGAAAGGATCAGATTGGTGCGGATGGTCTGGGCCAGCACCAGGCCCTGGCCCTTCCGGTCCTCGGTCAGCAGGGCGATGCCCGCCGCGATGGCCTGCTTGGGGCTCTTGATGTGAACTTCTTTGCCCTTGACATGGATGCTTCCCCCGTCGATGGGGTCCGCGCCGAAGACGGCCCGGACGGTCTCCGTCCGTCCCGCGCCCACAAGGCCGCTGAGGCCCAGGACCTGCCCGCCGTAAGCCTCGAAGCTGACGTTCCGCAGCACGCCGCCGATGGAGAGGTTCTCCACCTTCAGCATGCACTCGCCCTTCTTGCCGAACTCCTTGGGGAACAGGTTGTCCAGAGTCCGGCCCACCATGGAGGCGATCAGGGAGTCGTTGGTCCAGTCCTGAATGTCCCGGGTCTCGATGTACTCGCCGTCCCGGATGACGGTCACCCGGTCGCAGAGCTCGAAGAGCTCTTCCAGCTTGTGGGAGACGAAGAGGATGCCCACGCCCCGGGCCTTCAGCTCCCGGCAGGTCTGCATCAGCTGCTGGACCTCTTTTTCGCCCAGGGAGGAGGTCGGCTCGTCCATGATGATCATTTTCGCGTCGATGAGCACGGCCTTCGCGATTTCGATCATCTGCTGGACGCCCATGCCGAAGGTGCCCGCCGCTTTCCGGGGGTCGATGTCCTGACCCAGGGACTGCATGACCTCGGCGGCCTTCTTGTGCATGCCCTCGTAGTCCAGAAGGAGGCCCTTTTTGGTCCACTTGTTGATGAAAATGTTGTCCGTGACGCTGAGGAGTTTTTCGATGTTCAGCTCCTGATACACGCAGGCGATGCCCGCGGCGGCGGACTCGTTGGGGTTTTTGAAGACCTTCCGCTCTCCGTGGACATAGATCTCGCCCTCGTCCGCCATGTGGACGCCGGTGAGGACCTTGATCAGCGTGGATTTGCCCGCGCCGTTCTCACCGATCAGCCCGTGGATCTCGCCCGGCTTCACGGCCAGCTGCATGTTGTGCAGGGCCACCACGCCGGGGAAGCGCTTGGTTACGTTTCTCAGCTCAACTACGTATTCGCCCACCTAATAATCACCTCATTCTCTTGGAAATCAAGGGTTTCGCGACACACTGGGTTCTGGAAATATGTGACAGGAGGAAGAGAAAAGGGGCCCCGCTCCGGCGGAGCCGGAACGGGGCCCCTTCCACTCACTTCAAAAGGGATGTACGGCTTATTCGCGTATTAGGCCAGGTAGCCCTGGAGCTGCTCCAGACGGGCCTGAGCGGTGTCGGGGTCGACGATGCTGGCGCCGGCGTCCACGAACTCGTCCAGGGTCTCGCCCTGGAGGGCGCGGACCACGGAGGCGACGGACTCATAACCCATGTTGTAGCCTTCCTGGCAGACGGACATGGTCTCCTCACCGGCGAGGATGGAGTTGCAGGCGGACTGGATGCCGTCGAAGCCCAGGAACACGGTGTTCTCATAGGCGGCGTTACCGGCGGCGGTCCGGGCGGCGGCCATGGCCATGTCGTCGTTGTTGGCGCAGATCACGGCGATTCCCTCGGGGTGGTTCTGCATGATGGCTTCCATGCAGGCCACGGCCTGGTTGGCCTCGGCGTTGGCGTACTGGGTCTCGTCCTCCAGGAAGGTGCCGCCGGCGGCTTCGATGCCCGCCTTGTAGCCGGCCTTCCGGGCCTCGTTGGTGGAGTCGCCCTGAACGCCGCAGATCTCGATGCACTTGATCTCTTCCCAGCCGCGCTCCTTGGCCAGCTTCGCGGCGGCCTCGCCGCCCAGCTTCGCGGCGGCCTCGTTGCCGGTGCCGACGAAGGAGAGGACCTCGGGAGCGTCAATGTCGGTGTCCACCGCCACGATGGGCTTGGTCTGTCCGGCGATGATGGTGGTCACCATGTCCGCCTGCAGGGGGGCGATGACGTAGCCGTCGATGTCGGCGTTGTTCATGTCGGTTTCGATCATGTTCAGCTGCTCGTCATAGGCGGTTTCGGAGGTGGCGCCCTTGACCTTGACCGTCACGTTGGGATGGTCCTTGCCATAGGCCTCGGCGCCGGCCACCACGTAGCTCCAGTACTCGGAGGCGGTGGTCTTCAGGATGACGGAGATGTTGTAGCTTTCGTCGCCGCCGCCGGAGGAGCCGGAGTCGGCGGGCTGGGACTGCTGCTGGTCTCCGCCGTTGTCCGCGGGGGCGGAGTCGGCGGGCTTGTCGCCGCCGCCGCAGGCGGCCAGGGACAGGGCCATGGCAAGGGTGAGGATCAGCGCAAGAAACTTCTTCATACTTCTTTTCTCCTTTACTAATTGTTTCCCCGAAAAGTGCGACGCCTCCCCAAAAAACTCTGGTCCCCGCCCTTGAAAAGGGCGGGGAAAGGGAGTACTCCCTTTCCAAAATCCCCTGAGGAGAAAGCCGTTGTACCCTTCGGTAAATACGTGCGTATTTTAGCACAGAGGTCCGCCGCCAGTCAATAAGAGTATACGATATTTGTACAGTTCCGAAGAAATGCGCGGGGATTTTTGTGGATAGTATCTAAGGGAAGCAAACGATTTTTTCCAGGGATGCCCAACTTTTCGACAGGGCCCCCGCTTCGGAAAAGGGGCTCAATCCCCCACCCCGGTCCGCCAGTCCCGAATGGCCTTCAGGAAGGCCTCTCCATAGCGCTCGGCCTTGACTTTTCCCACGCCGGAGACCTGCAGAAACTCCTCCATGTCCAGGGGCCGCAGCGCCGCCATGTCCGCCAGGGAGGCATTGGAAAAGACGATGTAGGCGGGGACCCCCGCCTCCTGGGCCAGCCGGGAGCGGAGGGCTTTCAATGCCGCCAGCAGGCCCTCGTCCGCCGCCCCGGCGGCGGCCGCCGGAATCGCGGGCCGGGGAGCGGGAGCCGCCGCCTCGGGGGCCCGGTCCCGGAAGAGGACCTTCTCCCCCCGGAAGAGTACGTCTCCCGCCCGACTCGTCAGCCGCAGGACGGGGTACTCCTCCCCGTCACTGCGGAGATAGCCCGCTTCCAACAGAAAGTCGATGTACCGCCGGACCCGCTCCTGGTCCACGTCCTTCAGGGCCCCGTGCGTGGGAAGCCGGTCCAGACCCAGCTGGACCGTCCGCCGGTCCCGGCCGCCCCGGAGGAGCTTGACCACGGCGGCGGCCCCCAGGCCACAGGGGTGGAGCTTCTCCACCCGGGCCACGGCGGAGAGAATCTTCTGGGCCTCCACGGTGATGTCCCGGTCCACGAAATCCCCGGTGCAGCTGCCGCAGTTTCCGCAGCGCCCGCCATGGATTTCCCCGAAGTAGTCCAGCAGCTCCGCCCGGAGACAGCCGGTGGTCTTGCAGTAGCCCACCATCCGGTCCAGGCGGCTGAGGTCCCGGCGGAGGCGCTCCGAGTCCCCCTCCCGCGTTTCCTGGGAGTGGGTGATGAGGAACTTGGCGGTCTGCACGTCTCCGGGGGCGTAGAGCAGCACGCAGCGGGCGGGGCTTCCGTCCCGCCCGGCCCGGCCCGCCTCCTGGTAGTAGCTCTCCAGGTCCTTGGGCATGTTGTAATGGACCACGAAGCTGACGTTGGATTTGTCGATCCCCATGCCGAAGGCGTTGGTGGCCACCATGACCCGGACCTGATCGTAGACGAAGCCCTCCTGGCTCTGCCGGCGCTCCTGATCCTCCATGCCGGCGTGATACCGGGCGGCGGGGACGCCCTGGGCCAGCAGGGAGGCGGTGACGGCGTCCACGGTCTTCCTTGTGGCGCAGTAGACGATGCCGCTCTGCTCCGGCCGCTCCGCCAGAAAGCGGCGGAGCCACCGGTCCTTGTCCCTCGCCCGGACCACCTCGAAGAAGAGGTTGGGCCGGTCGAAGCCCGTGGTGATGCGAAGAGGGTCCCGGAGCTCCAGCAGGGCCTCGATGTCCCGGCGCACCGCCGCCGTGGCGGTGGCGGTGAAGGCCCCCACGGGAGGCCGGACGGGCAGGGAGCGGACCAGCTCCGCGATTTCCAGATAACTGGGCCGGAAGTCCTGGCCCCACTGGGAGACGCAGTGGGCCTCGTCCACCGCCACCAGGGAGACGGGCAGCTCCGCCAGCAGGCGGCGGAAGCCCTCCGCCTGAAGGCGCTCCGGGGCGATGTACAGGAGCTTGCAGTCCCCCCGGCGAACCCGACGGTAGACCTCCCGGAACGCCTCCGCGTCCAGGGAGGAGTTGAGAAAGGCGGCGGGTATCCCCGCCTGGGCCAGGGCGGCCACCTGATCCTTCATCAAAGAGATGAGAGGGGAGATGACCAGAGTCAGCCCCGGCAGCAGCAGGGCGGGGAGCTGATAGCAGACGGACTTCCCCGCCCCGGTGGGCATGACGCCCAGGGCGTCCCGGCCCGAGAGCAGGGCGTCCATCAGGGGCTCCTGCCCGGGGCGGAAGCCGCCGTGGCCGAAATATTGCTTCAAAAGGGTCAGCTTGTCCATGGGACGGGCCTCCTGTTTCTCACTTTTTCGCGATGAGCAGATAGCGGTGGATGGTCCCCCGGACCTGCCCCTCCCGGTCGATCTCCTCCTGCATGGCGAGGAGGCGGTCGAAGCAGCGGTCCACGGAGAAGCCCGGAAACTCCCACTCGATGACCCGGGCGAACCAGACGAAGGCCCCCGTGTCGTAAAAGAAAATGGGCCGGAAGGCCTCCTCTCCCCGGAGGATTTGGAACCCCACCTTTTCAAAAGCCGCCCGCTGTTCCCGGAGGTTCATGTGGGGGAAGGGCTTGGGAGTCCCGGGAAGGACCCGCTCCACCAGATCCCGCTCGTTGTCCTCCCCCACCTGCTCCGTGAGGAAGACGCCGCCGGGCTTCAGCAGCCGAAAGAGCTCCGCCGGGTCGAAGGCCCCGTGGCGGTTGAGGATGATGTCAAAGGATTCGTCCGGGAAGGGGATGGCCGAGGGGTCGGCGCAGGCCCGGAAGTCGACGCCCAGGGGGGCCAGGACCTCCCGGCAGAGCCGGACATTGGGGGGATAACCCTCCGTGGCGGCGGTCCGGCCCGCCGGGTGGCCCAGGGAGCGGAGGAACTCCCCGCCCCCGGTGTCATAGTCCAGGAGGTCCATGTCCTCCCGCAGATACTCCCGGACCAGGCGGCGATAGCTCCAGGGCAGGTCGTGCTCCTCCTCAAACCGGCCCTGGATGTGGGAGAAGTCCCAGCCGTGGATGTGGGCCCGGGCCTCCTCCTCCTTCCAGAGGGCTTTCCATTCCAAGCGGTCCATGTGTCCGCCTCCTCTCCCAAAACAGGTGATGTCCATCGCTCTGATTCTATCACGGCGCCCCCGGCGGCGCAAGGAGGGAAACGCCCCGTTGACGCGGCGGCGGGACGGCGGTATAATCAGAGCCATTCACCGACAGGGGAGGGAAGCGCGTGGACCTGACTTGCAAGAGGGCGTCGCTGGAGGACCTGGAGCTTTTGACGGAAGTGCGAATCGAGGTGCTGCTGGCGGCCAACGGCCTGCCGGAGGACACGGACATGGACGAGGTGCGGGAACAAACCCGCCGCTATTATCAGAGGGCCCTGCCGGAGGGCGTGCACATCGCGTATCTGGCGCTGGACGGGGACCGTGTGGCCGGGGCGGGGGGCGTCAGCTTCTTTCAGGTCATGCCCACGTACCACAACCCCAGCGGGGAGAAGGCCTATATTATGAATATGTATACCCGCCCCGCTTACAGGCGAAAAGGGATCGCGTACAGGACCCTGGACCTGCTGGTCCGGGAGGCGAAAAACCGGGGCATCACGGCGATCTCCCTGGAGGCCACCGCCATGGGCCGTCCCCTGTATGAGAAATACGGCTTCGTGAGGATGAACGATGAAATGGAGCTGCCTGTCCCTTGACTTCCCCCCGCCGGGGCTGTAATATGGTGGAGATTTACAAGCATATGCCAGGAGGCGCGTGATGGAGCACACCGATTTGATTGTCTGCCGGGACCTGTCCCTGGGTTATGAGGGGTACAGCGTCCTGAGCCATTTGAATCTCCAGGTCCGGAGCGGGGACTACCTCTGCGTGGTGGGGGACAACGGCTCCGGGAAGTCCACCCTGCTCCGGGGCCTCCTGGGCCTCCTGCCGCCCCTTTCCGGGACCATTCAGCGGGCGGCGGAGCTGGAACGGGGGGCCGTGGGCTACCTGCCCCAGCAGACCAGGGCCCAGCGGGACTTCCCCGCCACGGTGGAGGAGGTGGTCCTCTCCGGCTGCCTGAACCGGAAGGGACTGCGGTTTTTCTACACCGCCGCCCAGCGGTCCCGGGCGCTGATGAACATGGGGAAGCTGGGGGTTCTGGAGCTCCGGGGCAAGAGCTACCGGGACCTCTCCGGGGGCCAGCAGCAGCGGGTCCTCCTGGCCCGGGCCCTGTGCGCCGCCAGCCGCCTTTTGATCCTGGACGAGCCCGTCACCGGCCTGGACCCCGCCGCCGCCCAGGACCTTTACAAGACCCTGAACTATTTGAACCGGAAGGAGGGCATGGCCGTGGTCATGGTGACCCACGATCTCCGCCCCGCCCTCCGGGACGCGGGGACCGTCCTCCACATCGGCCACGGCGGGACCTTCCTGGGGACCCCGGAGGAATATCTGGCCTCCCCCTGGGGGAAGCGCTTCAAGGAGGCGGCGGAATGAGCTTGTTGGATATGTTCTCCTTCCCCTTCATCCAGCGGGCCCTGGTCGCCGGGGTGCTGGTGAGCCTGTGCGCCGCCCTGCTGGGGGTGCCCCTGGTCTTGAAACGGTACTCCATGATCGGCGACGGCCTGAGCCATGTGTCCTTCGGGGCCCTGGCCATGGCGGTGGCCCTGGGGTTCACGCCGCTGTATTTCTCCATTCCCGTGGTGGTGGCGGCGGCCTTTCTCCTTCTCCGGGTGGCGGACAGCCCCCGGTGGAACAGCGACGCCGCCATCGCCGTGGTCAGCGCCTCCTCCCTGGCTCTGGGGGTGCTGGTGATTTCCAAGACCTCCGGCATGACCGCGGACGTGGACAACTACATGTTCGGCAGCGTCCTGGCCATGAGCAAGGGGGACGTGGGCCTCTCGGTGGTCCTCTGCGCCGCCGTGCTGGCTCTGTTTATCCTGTTCTATCACCGCATTTTCGCCGTCACCTTCGACGAGAGCTTCTCCCGGGCCACGGGCTTGAAGGTGGAGCGGTACAACGCGCTGCTGGCCATCCTGACGGCCCTGACCATCGTCTTAGGCATGCGGATGATGGGGGCCATGCTGATCTCCTCCCTGGTGATCTTCCCGGCGCTGACGGCCATGCGGCTGTTCCGGAGCTTCCTGGGGGTGACCCTCTGCGCCGCCGTCACGTCGGTGGGCTGCTTCTGCGCGGGGCTGATCGTGTCCTTCGTCTGGTCCACGCCGGTGGGGGCCACGGTGGTGGCGGCGAATCTGGCGCTGTTCCTGCTGGCCTGCGGACTGGGGGCGCTGAAGCGCCGGTAAATACGAAACGGCCCGCGAAAGCGGGCCGTTCAGCGTTTGCGGGGATAGGGCCTGGGATCGTCCGTCAGCTCCAGGAGATAGTCCACGCTGGTGTTGTGAAATCTTGCCAAAGCACAGAGAACCTGAGGCGTCACCATTCTCTGACCGCTTTCATAATAGGCATAAGTCCTCTGAGAGACATCAATCGCTTCTCCCATTTGCTTTTGCGTCAGATCGCGGTCCTCACGAAGGTCCCGGATTCTTCGGTACATCGGCATCACCTGGGATCAGCATATACGAGAACAATATATTCTATTTACGTTTTGAATAGATTGTTCTATAATGGGAGACGAGGTGATGATTTTGTCTTATAAAGAACTGCACTTACAGCTTTTCGCCGCCGTGACGGACGCCCTGAGGGACCTGCAGAGCGGGCGCGTGATTTCCGCCATGCAGATCCTGCTCCGCGCGTCGGAGAAGGTGGAGGAGATTCATATGGAGACAGACATCCTGCCGGAGGCGCCGCTGGAGTGAGGGCCGGAAAAGGGCGTTGCGGGATTTGTCGAAACCTGCTATAATCGTCATGCTGCCCGATCCAAACTGGCAACAGGGAGGAGGTGGAAGGCATGGACGCTCTGTATAATTTCCTGGCGTCGGTTACCGCGAGCATTGTGGGCCACTACATCTGCAAGTGGTTCGACCGCCGCCGCAAGGGCAGCTGAGCGTAAAGGGACCCCCGGAGAGAAAGCACCTCTCCGGGGGTCCGCTTTTTGCGTGGAAGCATGTCAGCTCTGTATACCTGACGGTATGATTATAGTATCACAGCCGGCTGTGATTTGCAAGAGGAACTTGAAAAAATAAACTTCCCCGAATCAAAGAAAACACTTGCAATTTGAATTACGCCGTGCTATACTGACAGTTGCTGTTGTGGTGAAAGCCATGCGGCGGAATTCGTTTCAGAAAGGGGTGAACAGAGCAATGAAGGAAGGAATCCATCCCAATTATCAGCAGACTACGATTACATGCGCCTGCGGTAATGTGATTGAGACAGGTTCTACCAAGAAGGATATCAAGGTGGAAGTCTGCTCTAAGTGTCACCCCTTCTTCACCGGCAAGCAGAAGCTGGTGGACACCGGCGGCCGGGTCGCGAAGTTCAACAAGAGGTTCGGCCTGGACAAGTAAGTCCGACACTGTCACATTCAAAAGAGCGCGCCGTAGCTGCGGCGCGCTCTTTTCGCGCTTCCGCCCTGGAGAAGAGAGGAGGAACCATGGAAGAACTGGACCCGAAACAAACGCCCCGCGCCGCCGCCTTCGAGCTTTGGATGAAGGCCCCCATGCCCATGGTGACGCTGTTCAAGACTCTGGACGTCACCCGGCTGGCGCGGCTCAGCCGGAAGCGGGGCATGAAATTCAACATGCTGCTGTGCTGGTGCATCGGAAAAGCCGCCTCCCGGGTGGAGGAGTTTCACACCCTCCCGGTGGGGGAGAGGCTGATCCGCTACGAGAATCTGGCCGTCAACACGGTAGTAGCTCTGGAGGACGGCGGCATCGCCACCTGCGACGTTCCCTTTTCCGAAAGCCTGGACCGGTTCCGGCGGGACTACCTGACCCTGACCGCCCGGGTGCGGGAGACCGGGGAGCCCTATGACCTGGACGGGGATTATATGGTCATCGGCACCTCCGCCCTGCCCCGGACGGAGATCGACGGGGCGGTGAACATCTACGCCGGGTTCTACAACAACCCCTTCCTCGTCTGGGGGAGGGTCCGGAAGAAGCTCCTCCGGGCTGCGCTGCCCATCTCCTTCCAGTTCCACCACACCCAGATGGACGGCGGCCACGCCGCGAGGTTTCTGGAGAACCTCCAGGAGGAGATTTGGGGGCTGAATCCGTAATCTTGTGGTAGGGGCGGCCCCCCTGGGCCGCCCGGTTTCCTGGGCTGCGCCCGGTTCTCTGGGCCGCCCGGTTTCCTGTAACCCCCGGCAGGTTCGGAGGAACGGGCCGCCGAGGGCGGCGGCCCCTACGAGGCAGGGCATTCCCCGCGAGAAAAAGAAGGTTGCGTTTTTCCCAAAAACGCATATACTGGAAACAGTGAACATTTGAAAGGAGACGTCCGCCATGCGCTTACATCTCACCGACCCCCAGAAGGTTGTTCGGGACCTCCTCCCGGCCCTGGGGGCGGAAAACGCCCTCCTCACCGCCGGGACGGCGGACCGCTGCAACACCATGACCATCGGCTGGTGCCAGGCGGGACGGCTGTGGGGCCTCCAGGCCTGCACCGTCTACGTGCGGCCCGAGCGGCACACCTGGTCATTCATGGAGGAGCGGGAATATTTCACCGTCTCCGTCCTCCCGAAGGACCGGAAGGACGCCATGGCCCTCTGCGGCACGAAGAGCGGCCGGGACATGGACAAGATCAAGGCCTGCGGCCTGACGGTCCGGACCGGGGAGCACGGCGCCCCCTTCTTCGAGGAGGCGGAGCTGGTGCTGGTCTGCCGGAAGCTCTACGCCCAGGACCTGGACCCCGCCTGCGTCCTCCCCGCCGGGGAGGAGAAGATCTCCCCCAATTACGGGGCCAAGGGCGGCTGGCACCGGGCCTATACCGGCGAGATCGTGGAGGCTTGGTCCGCCAAATAACAAGTAAGGAAGTACTATGCGAGAGACAGACAAGATTCGAGACAAGGTGGTCCTGGTGGGCCTGAACTCCCCCGTCCTGGGGCGGGAGGAAACGGCGGACGAGGACACCCTGGAGGAGCTCTCCGCCCTGGTGGAGACCGCCGGGGGCGAGACCGTGGGCATCGTCCTCCAGAACCGGAACAGCCCGGACCCCAGGACCTTCATCGGCGAGGGCAAGTGCGCCGAGGTGAAGCTCTACTGCGAAAACACCGAGGCCACCATGGTCATCTTCGACAACGACCTGTCCCCTTCCCAGCTCCGGGTGCTGACGGAGCTGCTGGGGGTCCAGGTCCTGGACCGTTGCGGCCTCATCCTGGACATCTTCGCCCAGCGGGCCCGGACCCGGGAGGGCCGCCTCCAGGTGGAGCTGGCCCAGTACCAGTACCTGCTGCCCCGCCTGACCGGCATGTGGACCCACCTGGAGCGCCAAGCGGGCACCAGCGGCAGCGGGCCCATCGGCTCCAAGGGCCCCGGCGAGACCCAGCTGGAGACCGACCGGCGGCACATCCATCGGAAAATTGACAAGCTCCGGGAGGACCTGGAGGACGTGCGCCGGGTGCGGAACACCCAGCGCCGCCAGCGGCGGAAGAACGAAATCCCGGTGGTGGCCCTGGTGGGCTACACCAACGCCGGGAAGTCCACCCTCCTGAACCGCCTCACCGGGGCGGGCATCCCCGCCAACAACCGGCTGTTCGACACCCTGGACACCACCAGCCGCCTGCTCCACGTCAGCGACACACAAGACGTGGTCCTCAGCGACACCGTGGGCTTCATCCGCAAGCTCCCCCACCAGCTGGTGGAGGCCTTCAAGGCCACGCTGGAGGAGCTGGAGTACGCGGACCTGCTGCTCCACGTCATCGACGTGTCCAGCGAGGACTGGCAGGGCCAGGCCCGGGTGGTGGAGGACCTGATTCTGGAGCTGGGGGCGGGGGAGCTGCCCCGGATCGACGTGTTCAACAAGGCGGACCTCCTGCCTCCGGGGGAGATCATGCCCCACGGGGAGGACATCTGCGCCATCTCCGCCAGGAGCGGCGAGGGCGTGGACAGGCTGCTGGAGCTGATCGCCCGGCGGCTGGACAAGGGGTCCCGCCGGGTGACGGTTCACCTGCCCTATGACCAGGGGGGCCTGCTGGACCTCCTTTACAAGGAGGCCAAGGTGGAAAAGGTGGAGTATGGCGAAACCATCGACGTGACGGCGGTGTGCGCCCCCCGGACCCTGGGGAGGGTGACCGAGTTCATTGACAGCTGAGAGTCAGCCCCTCCCCGGTGCGGAGGCCCAGGAGGAAGGCCTGGATGGCCGTGAACTCCAGGGCCTTGTCCAGGTCCTCCAGGCCGTTTTCCTCCAGCTGGCTTTGCAGCAGCTCCAGGCGGAGGGCGTAGTCGCTCCCCTTGGCGGGTGCGCTCATCTGGGGCTTGATGTAGTTGGCATGAAGCCAGAGCAGAAAATCTGACATTGAAAATCTCTCCTAATATGCTAATATTGACGTTAGTATAACACGTTAATATTAGCGTGTCAAGTGGTGGCTATATGGAAATTGGAAAAAGATTAAAAATTCTCCGCAAGGAGAGAAAAGAGACGCAGGCACAAACCGCAAAGGCAATCAATCTTGCTGTGCGGAACTATCAGAGGTTTGAACTTGGGGAGGGCTTTCCCAGCTATGAGGTCTTCTGCGCCCTGGCGGACCACTTCCAGGTGAACCTGGATTACCTGGCCGGGAGGACCGACGTGCGGGACATGCTGCCGCCGTCCCTTGAGAAGACGGAGGAAATTTGAAACCGGTTTACCGATGATGCGGAGGATTGCGGGAAAAGGGCGGACACATAGGTCCGCCCCTACGGTCCGTTTACCGGCAGAACACCGTGTAGGGGCGGACCTGCGTGTCCGCCCTTCCCCCGGGAGGTATGTTTCCCGATAGAATTATGTGCCCTGAAATCACCTTTGAAAGGAGGCGTCGCCCATGTCCGGCTACCGTGTCCCCTTCGCAGACGTGGAGACCGAATTCACGGAAAAGCGCTCCCGCTTCATCACGAACCTCTGGCGCGTTGAAACCGAGGCGGAGGCCCGGGCGAAGCTGGAGGAGGTCCGCAAAAGGCACTACGACGCCCGGCACCACTGCTGGTGCTATTTGATTCGGGAGGGCGGCGTGGTCCGCTACTCCGACGACGGGGAACCCCAGGGCACCGCGGGCCAGCCCATGCTGAACGTCTTCCAGCGCCAGGAGGTCACCAACGTCTGCTGTGTGGTCACCCGGTACTTCGGCGGCGTGCTGCTGGGGGCCGGGGGGCTGACCCGGGCCTATGGCCGGGGGGCCCGGGACGGCCTGGAGGCGGCGGGCACCGCCTGGGTGAGCCTCTGGACCCTCTGGGACGTGCCCTGCCCCTATCCGCTTCTGGAGCGGGTGAAGCTGGAGATCGCCGCCCAGGGGGGCGTCCTCCGGGACGCGGACTACGGGGCGGAGGTGACCCTCCACACGGCCTTTACGGGGTCCGGGGCGGAGGCCTTCGCCCGGCGGCTGACGGAGCTGTCGGCGGGGCAGCTGACCATGATCCCGGCGGGGGAGGAGTATTTACCGGGGCCCCGGGAGGAATAGAGAAGCGCCGGAGGTTCCGGGAAAAGGGCGGACACATAGGTCCGCCCCTCTCCTTTTCACAGCCTCTCCGCCTTCTCCCCGGCGTAGAGCATGTTATAGGTCTGCCGGAAGATCTCCGCCGCCTTTTCCGTGTGGCACACCATCCGCACCCGGCGGGGGAGGGCGTGGTCCCGGAGGAAGTCCATGACGGCCTTCAGGGCGACCGCCGCCGCCTGAGCCATGGGGTAGCCGTAGACCCCGGTGGAGATGGAGGGGAAGTCCACGGTTTCAATGCCGTGTTCCTCCGCCAGCAGGAGGCAGGAGCGGTAGCAGGAGGCCAGCGCCGCCGCCTCGCCGTGAGTCCCGCCCCGCCAGATGGGGCCGGGGGTGTGGAGGACGTACCGGGCGGGGAGGTTGTAGCCCCGGGTCAGCTTGGCCTGCCCGGTCTCGCAGCCCCCCAGGGTCCGGCACTCCGCCAGGAGGTCCGGCCCGGCGGCCCGGTGGATGGCCCCGTCCACCCCGCTGCCCCCCAGAAGGGTGGTGTTGGCGGCGTTGACGATGGCCTGGGCGTCGGATTTCGTGATGTCTCCCACGAGGATGGAAAAGCGGTCCATGGCGGGGTCCTCCTTGTTGGGTGGAATTGGTTATGAATATAGTACCGGACTTTCGCCGGGATGGCAACGAAAATTTTTCGGAGAAATTTCGGATTGCCCCTTGACCTTGACGCGGCGTCAGCCCTTATACTCTCATCTGTCAGGAGGGATGTCCCATGGAATACACTGTAAAGGCCCTGGCGGAGCTGGCCGGGGTCACGCCCCGGACCCTGCGCTGGTATGACCAAAAGGGCCTGCTCAGGCCCCGGCGGACCACGGAGGCGGGCTACCGGCTCTATGGCCCCGAGGAGGTGGACCGGCTCCAGGATATCCTGTTTTACAAGGAGCTGGGACTGGGACTGGAGGCCGTCCGGGAGCTTCTGGACGCCCCGGGCTTTGACCGTCTGGCGGCGCTGCAGAGCCACCTGACGGAGCTGGAGGCCCGGCGGGAACGGCTGGACGCCCTGATCCTGACGGTGGAAAAAACCATCGACGAGGCAAAAGGAGGACGACCCATGACCGACAAGGAAAAATTCGAGGCGTTCAAGCGCCGGGCCGTGGAGGCCAACGAGGAGCGATACGGCGAGGAAATCCGGCGGAAGTACGGCCCGGAGGCCGTGGAGGGCGCCAACACCAAGCTCCTCTCCATGACGGAGGAGGAGCACGGACAGTGGAGGGCCCTGGAGGCGGAGATTCTCTCCGCCCTGGCCGCCGCCGTCCGCGACCGGGAGGACCCGGCGGGGCCGGAGGGACGGAGAATCGCGGAGCTCCACCGCCGCTGGCTGTCCTGCACCTGGACGGCGTACACGCCCCAGGCCCACCGGGGCGTGGCGGAGCTGTACACGGCGGACGAGCGCTTCACCGCTTACTATGACAAGGAGGTCCCCGGCTGCGCCGCGTTTCTGCGGGACGCCGTCCGGGCTTATACGGAGTGAGAAGGGGGCCCGCCGTCACGGCGGGCCCTCTCTTTTTTACTCTTTATCGGACAGGCCGAAGGCCCGCTTGTATCCGTCCAGGGAGTCGATGAACACCTTGACCGCGTCCAGCTCCGGCTCGGACATTTTCTCGATCTCGGCGATCAGGCGTTTTTTGGCGGGGGAGAGGCCGGAGGCGGCGGACAGGGAGACGTGGGGCTCCCCCTCTCCGGTCTGGACCCATTGGGCGGAGTAGCCGCAGGACTGCTCGATCAGCAGGGCCAGCGCCTCGGAGATGTTGCGGCGCTTGCCATTCAGCAGGTTTGAGATATAGCTTTCGGAAACCTTGATCGCGCCGGCCAGGTCCTTCTGCTTGATGTGCTTCTCGTCAAGAATCAGCCGAATCCGATCCTTCAGTTCCATTTGATCACCTCCTGGACAGCATAGCACAAAAACTTTTCTTAGTCAAGAAAAAAGGCGTTGACATCTTTTCTTGGAAATGATAAAATTATCTTGGAAAAGAAAGGAGGTGCCAGACATGCAGGACGAGAAAGCCGCGAAAATCATCGAAGCAGTCAAGAACATGACCGACCGCGAGGCGGGCGGACTTGAAGGATTTCCCCGACAGTCCCAAGAGCTCATTTGAGAACAAGGCCATGGCTTGGGCTTTGGGTAATGGCCTCATCAGCGGCACCTCTGACGGACGCCTGAACTCCCATGGCTATGTCACCCGGGCGCAGTTCGTGGTAATCATGCAGCGCTTTGACCGTTACCTCCAGGAAAACGCAAAATGACTTTCCCGCCCCGCTTCTGACAGGCGGCCCGTTTCCGGCCGTCCTCGTTTGTACCGCCGAAAAAAATTTTCCCCCACCCTCAAACTTTCCGCCTCCCTTCTCCGTCTATACTATGGAAGCCGCTCAGGGGCCCAGGCGCCGGGCGGGGCGGCGTACCCAGGAAAGGAGCATCGTTGTGACAAAGGAAGAGAAATTGACGGAGTTCCTCATTGAGACCCAGGACCGGTCCTACCGGCTGGCCTACAGCGTCCTCCACGACCGGGAGGAGGCCCTGGACGCGGTGCAGACCGCCGTCTGCCGGGCGCTGGAGCGCCAGGACGGGCTGCGGGACATCGGGGCCGTGAAGACCTGGTTCACCCGGATTTTGATGAACGCCTGTACGGACACCCTGCGCCAGCGGGGCCGGGTGGTCCCCTTCCCGGAGGAGGGACCGGAGCCGGGAAGGGAGGACCCGGAGCCCGCCGACGACTCCCTGGCCCGGCAGGTGGACGCCCTGCCCAGGGAGGTGGGGACCGTCATCAAGCTGCGGTTTTATGAGGAATTGACCCTGAAGGAGATCGGCGAGGTCACCGGGCAGAACATCAACACGGTGAAGAGCCGCCTGTACGCGGGGCTGAAACGGCTGCGCGTCGCCATGGAAGGAGCGGAAGTTTCATGAACGAATTTAAGAACGCGAAAGAGGAATACGACAACACCCCCATCCCCGCCGAGCTCAGCGAGCGGGTCCAGGCGGGCATTGAGGAGGGCAAGGCCCGGTACCGGGCCCGCCGGGGCCGGACGTTCCGGCGCTGGACGGCGGCGGCCGCCTGCTTCGTGGTGGTGCTGGCGGGGCTGAACCTGTCCCCTACCATCGCCAAGGCGGCTGCGGAGGTGCCCGTTCTGGGCGGGCTGTTCCAGGTGCTGACTTTCGTGGACTACGACAAGACGGAGGACGGCATCCACTACGACGTGACCGTTCCCCAGCTGGAGGCGGAAGGGGACCTGGCCGGGAAGGTCAACGCCGTCATCCAGGAGAAGGTGGACGCCCACCTGGCCAAGGCCCAGCAGGACTGGGACGACTACCGGGAGGCCTTCTTCGCCACCGGCGGCACCGAAGAGGAGTGGGCGGACCGGGAGATGGACGTCATCGTGGACTATGAGATCAAGAGCCAGTCGGAGTCCCGGGTTTCCTTTGTGGTGACCTTTGCCGAGGGCTGGGTGTCCTCCATGGAGGAGCGGTACTACTACAACCTGGACCTCAGCGAGGACCGGGACCTGACCCTCCGGGATTACCTGGGGGAGGATTGGGTGGAAACCTGCAACGCCTCCATCCAAAAGCAGATTGACGCGAGCGTGGACGAGGAGGGCTTCACCCTCTTCTTCCCGGCGGACCAGGGGGGCTTCACCACTGTGGACGAGACCACCGGCTTCTATGTCCGGGAGGACGGGACCGTGGTGGTGTGCTTCCCCGAGTACAGCATCGCCGCCGGCGCGGCGGGCATCCCGGAGTTCCCCATCGCCTGAGAGACTGAGACGAGAAGCCGCCCTTCGGGGCGGCTTCCTGGCGGTCAGACCCCCGGGCCCTCCTGAAGGGCCTCCCGGAGCTTTTCCAGGGCGCGCTTTTCGATGCGGGAGACATAGCTCCGGGAGATACCGAAGGAGGCGGCGATCTCCCGCTGGGTCAGGGGCACGGTGCCCCCCAGGCCGTAGCGCAGGCGGACGATCTCCGCCTCCCGGGCGGTCAGGCGCTCCCGGACCAGCCGGTGGAGCCGCAGGGCGTTGTCCCGGTCGTGGAGGTCCTCCAGCATGGTGTCGTCCACCCCCACGATGTCCATGAGCTGGAGGGCGTTGCCGTCCTTGTCCGTGTCGATGGAGTCGGAGAGGGAGACCTCTCCCTGGAGCTTTTTCTGGCCCCGGAAGTACATGAGGATTTCATTTTCAATGCACCGGGCGGCGTAGGTGGCAAGACGCGCCCCCTTGGCGGGGTTGAAGCTGGAAATACCCTTGATGAGGCCGATGGTGCCGATGGAGATCAGGTCCTCCTGGTCGGCGCTTTGGGTGTAGTATTTCTTGGACGGGTGAAGCAAAGGGAGGGATTGGCCCGGTTCAAAGCGGCCTCCCACGGGCCGCCGGATTTCAGGTGGATGTCCAGGTGTATCTCCTCCCTGGTGCTGGTTTTTTTGACCACGATTTTGTCCAGGATCGTGGTGACCAGGGCGGAATTGACGCCGTTTTGGAAGGAGAGCTCCCGCTCCAGGGCGGCCCTGATCTCCCCCGACTGCGCCGTGGTCCGCTGCCCCTTTTCCGCCTCCGCCCGGAGGGCGTCCAGCCGCTCCTCCAGGGCCTGGGCCTGTTGGTTGAAGCCGTCGTTGCGCTGCTTGAACTCCGCCGTAGAGATGACGTCCTCAATGCTCATCTCCAGCAGGCGGTCTTTTTTTGCCTGAACGGCGGACAGGTCCGCCTCGATCCGGCGGATGTCCTGGGCATAGTCGTGCTCATCGGGGACGGACTGGAGGACCGTTACGACCGCGTCAATGATGGCCTGTTTGTTCTGGGTAAGCTGATTGAAGATGTCCGCCATGATTTGATCCAGCTCCGCTGTCCTGAGCTGGGGCGCGGAACAGGCCGCCCGGCCCTTGTCCCGGTATACCCGGCACTGCCAGACCTCCTGATTCCCCTTGGCGCTTTTCAGTACCTGCCGGTGGAAGCTGGTTCCGTGCTCCTCGCAGACGATCTTTCCGCTGTAGGGGTAGCGGTTGTGAAACGCCGCCCCGCTCTGGTGCTGTCTCATCTCCTCGCTCCGCCGCTTGTACAGGGCGTTGGCCCGGTCCCACAGCTCCTCCGAGACGATGGCCGGGACGGACGGGTCGGGGTACATGACCCACTCGTCTTCATCCAGGAAAACCTTCCGTTTGCTGCGGTAGTCTACGGTTTGGGATTTGCCCGCGCAGTACCAGCCCTTGTATTTGGGGTTGCACAAAATATGCCGGATGGTCAGGACATTGAAGGGTCCGCCCTTCCGGCTGGTGAAGCCCTCGCCGTACAGCACCTGAGAAATGCGGCGGATGCCCATCTGCCGGTTGGCGTATAGGTCAAAAATGCGCCGCACCACCTGGGCCTCCGCCTCATTGATGGTCAGCACGCAGTCTTTTTTGTCGTATCCCCACAGTTGGTCATTGCCCAGCACATGGCCGTTTTTGATGGCCTGCCGGAAGCCGAATTTCAGCCGCTCGGAGAGCTTGCGCACCTCGTCCTGGGCAACCCCGGCCATGATCACCAGCCGGAACTCGCTGTCGGAGTCCAGGGTGTTGATGTTGTCATTCTGAAACAGCACCCCCACGTCGTGCTCCAGCAGCTCCTGGGTGTACTGAATGCTGTCCAGGGTGGAACGGGAAAAGCGGGATATCTCCTTCGTGATGATGAAGTCGAAGCGCCCCGCTTTGGCGTCCTCTATCATCCGTAAGAAGCTGTCCCGCTTTTTCGTGCCGGTGCCGGAGATGCCCTCGTCCACGTAGCCAGGGACGTAGGTCCAATTCCGCTTTTCCTGTATGAACCGGGTGTAATACTGCACCTGGTTTTCCAGGCTGTTGAGCTGCTCGTCCTTGTCCGTGGAAACCCTGGCGTAGAAGGTCACACGGAGGGGCAGGTCGAAGATGGTCTTTCCGCTTCGCATTTCATTTCGGATCCTGAGCACGTTCACGAATCTCCGCCTCCTTTGTCAGGCACACAGGATACTGGAAAAGCTCCGGGAAGTCCGCCGCGGAATGTACCAGATCCATAGCCCTGGAACAGGTGAAATCCGATATCAGGCCAAGGGAATGAATACGGCCCAGCAGAACGCCGGCCAGTTCCCGCTGCGCGCTTTCCAAGCTGCATCACCTCAGTCCATGGATATGCTTGGAGGGCGGAAAAATGCCCGGCTTCTCCCTCCGGCGAAAATCAGAACCTCCGGCCAAGCCGGAGGTTCTGACTGGAATCAGGATGACGGTGATTTTGCGGAACGACGCCCGGGGCGGCCAGTGAACCGCAGACACTCCAGCGGACAGGCGTCCGCGCACTTTCCGCAGCGGATGCACTCCGGGGAGCGGGAAATCTCCCGCCGGGACAGCTCCACCGGACAGGCTTTTTCACAGGCCCCGCAGCCGACGCACCGTTCCTGGTCCCACTGAATCTGCACGAGGCTGAAGCGGTTGAATAAGCCGTAAATGGCCCCCAGGGGGCACAGGTACTGACAGAAGGGCCGGAACACCTTCACGGAGAGCAGGACGATGGCCAGCAGAATTCCCAGCTTCCAGAGGAACAGCCCGCCGGCCTGTCCGCTCAGCGCCTCGTTGGCGCTCAGCAGGGGGAGCGCCCCCAGCAGCGTGCCGGAGGGGCAGAGATATTTGCAGAAAGCCGGTACCTTGGCGAAGCCCCCGAACAGGAACATGGATCCCACGCACACCAGGAGAACCAGGACCACGTATTTTCCGTATTTCAGGACCCGGTGGCCGGGCAGGCGCTTTCTCTTTTTGAACAGGGGAATCCTGTGCAGAAGGTCCTGCGCCAGCCCGAAGGGGCACAGCCAGCCGCAGACAAAGCGGCCCAATACGCTGCCGAACACGAAGAAAAAGCCCAGCGCGGCGAAAGGCACCTGAAACCCCCTCTGGTTCAGCAGGGCCTGGAGCGCGCCGATGGGGCACGCGGCCACGGCCCCGGGACAGGAGTAGCAGTTCAATCCCGGCACGCAGACGTATTTCAGGCCGCCCCGGTAGATTTTCCCATTCAGGAAGCCGTACAGGTATCCGTTGGTCACGATGGTGAACAGCAGCTGTACCGTCAGTCGAAATCTGTTCCTCATGGCTCACCCCAACCCGATGCACTCCAGGCAGATCATCACCGCTTTTTTCCAGATCACGGAAAACTGCCCCTGCATGGCCCCCAGCCCGAGGAAGAGGCCCCCGGCCAAAGCGCCCCATGCCCAGGCATGGCGGCTATTGTTCTTCCAGAAGTTCATGGATCAGCTCCTCCCAATCTGATTTCTCCGCCGAGCCCACGACACCGCCCAGGTACGCCCCCTCCCCGTCGAAGAAGAAGGTGGTGGGCACGCCGCTGACGCCGGACAGCAGCGCCTGGTCCAGGGAATCGTTGGCCAGCAGGTGGGGGTAGTCCGCCCCGGTCTCCTGGACCAGACTTTCCACAAGGGACTGGTCCTCCCCTTCCCGCACATCGCTGACAATGCCGATGAGCTGGAATTCCGCCGGGTCGTACTCCGCCGCCAGCTCTCCCAGCCCCGGCATCTCCCGCAGGCAGGGGTTGCAGAAGGTGGCCCACACGTTGACCATGGTGAGCCTGGACCGGGTGAAAATGTCCTGTGAAATGGTGTTTCCCTCCAGATCGGTCCCCTCGAAGGTGATATGGATGGGGGCGGCCTCCTCCTCGGAAGACGGTTCCTCCTGCGCGGGCGGTTCCGCTTCGGGAGCGGTTTCAGCTGACGGTTCACTGGCTTTCCCGCCGCAGCCGCCCAGCAGAGCCAGCGACAGCATCAGGATTCCTGAAAGTATGAGCGTTCTTTTCTTCATGAGCAGTTCCTCCATTCCAGCACAGTATACTGGATTTGCCGCCAGGAATCAAGGGCTTCGCCTCCTTCCGCTTCATCCTTTCTTGATGATATGCGCCACCAGCCGCAGATTCCGCTCAATGAGCACCTGCCGGGCCTCCGGATCCCCTCGGGCGTACCGCTCCAGCCATTCCCGCTCCTCGGCGGCGGTGAGGGGCTTGGGGAAGGACCCGCCGCCGGAGAGGCGAAGGGACAGCAGCAGCGTATTGGCGAACAGCAGCAGGGCGGCGGACAGCATAAGACCTCCTTGCCGGAGCGCGGGGCTCCGGGCGCCGCTTTCCCGGCTGGCGGCGGACCGTATTCAGGGACGGAGCGTCCCCGCTTTCAGCCTATGAAACCCAGGGAAGTCCCTATGCGGCCTTTGCCTTTGGCGGACGGGCGTGGTATACTGGTCCCAAAACACGAAGGGAGGCGGCGGCATGGGCTGGACGGTCTACATTCTCCGCTGCGGGGACGGGACGCTCTACACCGGTGTTACAAACGATCTCCCCCGGCGGCTGAAGGCCCATCAAACGGGCAGGGGGGCCAGGTACACCCGGAGCCGCCCGCCGGTGGCGCTGGCCTACCGGGAGGAGGTCCCGGACAAGTCCGCCGCCCTCCGCCGGGAGATCGCCATCAAGCGCCTGAGCCGCCGGGAGAAGCTGGCGCTCATCGAGGGGAAGGGGAAGCGCCCCATGGAGATCAGGCCCCTGCGGGAGACGGACGACCGCCTGGAGGTCAGCCGGATCTACGAGGAGAGCTGGAAGTCCGCCTATCGGGGCATCGTCCCCCAGGCGTACCTGGACGCCATTCCCTCCGGACTCTGGGCGGCGAACCTGGACCAGGGGGGCCGCCGGAGCCTTGTGCTGGAGGAGGGCGGGAGGCTGGTTGGAACCGCCTGTGTCAGCCCCTCCCGCTGGCCGGACCGGCCGGATTACGGGGAGGTCGTGGCCCTCTACCTGCTGCCGGAGTCCATGGGCAGGGGCTATGGAAAAGCTCTGCTGGCGGCGGCGGTGGAGGTACTGGCCAGGCAGGGCTTCCGGGACATCCTCCTCTGGGTGCTGGAGGAGAACCACCGGGCCAGGGCGTTCTATGAGAAGCGGGGCTTCCGCTTCAGCGGGGAGCGCATGGAGCAAGCCGTGGGCGGCAAGCCGTTAGGGGAGCTGCTGTACCTTTACCATGTGGAAGAATGATACGGAAGGGCCCCGGGACTGCCTGTTCCCCGGGGCCCTTCCGTATTCTGAAAGAGGTGTCTCTGGCAAGCGTAATGGATTCAATGGCACCCGCCGCAGGAGGCGCAGTTTCCGCACCCCAGCTCCACCCGGGGCCGCTGCCCGGCCTCGGCTCTGCAGCCCTTGCGGACCAGCATGTAGACCATGCCCGCCAGCAAAACCAGGGCGGCGATGGTGCCCGGGCCGAAGGCGGCTTCTCCGGTGACAAGTCCGCCCAGCTGGAAGACGATCAGGCTCACCACATAGGCGAAAGCGCACATGTAGCCGATGGCCGCCGCCGTCCATCTGGCGTTGTTCATCTCCCGCTTGATGGCGCCCATGGCGGCGAAGCAGGGGGCGCAGAGGAGGTTGAAGATCATGAAGGAGTATGCGGCCATGGGGCCGAAGTCCCCGGCGATGAGGGCCCAGATGGCCTCGCCGTTGTCCCCCAGCTCCTCCCCGGCGAAGCTGTAGAGCACGCCGAAGGTGGAGACCACCTCCTCCTTGGCGATGAGGCCGGTGACGGTGGCCACCGCGGCCTTCCAGGCCATGTCCCCCGCCCAGCCGATGGGGGCGAAGACCCAGGCGGCGGCGCGGCCCAGCCCGGCCAGCAGGGAGGCGTTGTTGTCCTCCACCGCCTGGAAGACCCCGTCCACGAAGCCGTAGCCCTGGAGGAACCAGAGGATGACGGAGCTCAGCAGGATGACGGTGCCCGCCCGCTTGATGAAGCTCCAGCCCCGCTCCCAGGTGGCCCGGAGGACATTGGAGGCCGACGGCGCGTGATAGGCCGGGAGCTCCATGACGAAGGGAGCGGGATCCCCGGCGAAGGCCCGGCATTTTTTCAGCATGATGCCGGAGACGACCACGGCGGCGACGCCGATGAAGAAAGCGGATACCGCCACCCAGGCGGAGCCCCCGAACACCGCCCCGGCGAAGAGGCCGATGATAGGCAGCTTGGCCCCGCAGGGGATGAAGCCGGTGGTCATGATGGTCATCTTCCGGTCCCGCTCCCGCTCGATGGTCCGGGAGGCCATGATGCCCGGCACGCCGCAGCCGGTGGCCACCAGCATAGGGATGAAGCTCTTGCCGGAGAGGCCGAAGCGGCGGAAGATGCGGTCCATGATGAAGGCCACCCGGGCCATGTAGCCCACGTCCTCCAGAATGGCCAGCAGCAAAAACAGCACCAGCATCTGGGGCACGAAGCCCAGCACCGCCCCCACGCCGGCCACGATGCCGTCCTGGATCAAGCCGTAGAGCCAGCCGCCCTCGGCCACACCCAAAGCGCCCAGGATGGTGTCAAACAGATCGGGGACCATTTCGCCAAAGAGTACATCGTTGGCCCAATCTGTACCCATGGTTCCGATGGAGATGGCCCAACCGCCCATGGCAATGGCATAGATGCAGAACATGACGGCGGCAAAAATGGGCAGGGCCAGGATGCGGTTGGTGACGATCTGGTCGATCTTGTCGGAGACGGACAGACTGCCCTTGGCCGCTTTCTTCTTCACGGCCTTTGTCACAACGGAGCTGATGTAGGAGTACCGCTGGTTGGTGATAATGCTCTCGGCGTCATCGTCCAGTTCCTTCTCACAGTCGGCAATGTGCTGTTCCAGATGGGCTTTCAGGTCGGCGGAGAGGTCCAGTTCCTCCAGGACCTTTTCATCCCGTTCAAAAATCTTGATGGCGTACCAGCGCAGATAGCCTTCCGACACCCTGCCCTGGATGGATTCCTCAATGTGGGCCAGGGCGTGTTCCACGCTGCCGGTGAACACATGGGGCAGTTCCCCAGCCTGCTTCCTCTGGGCCAGAGCCACGGCCTTTTCCGCCGCCGCCATGCCGCCCTCCCCCTTGAGGGCGCTCATCTCCACAACCTCACAGCCCAGGGCCTCACCCAGCTTATTGAGGTTGATGGTGTCGCCGTTCTTCCGAACAAGGTCGATCATGTTCACCGCCACCACCACGGGCAGGCCCAGCTCGATCAGTTGGGTGGTGAGGTAGAGGTTCCGCTCGATATTGGTGCCGTCCACGATGTTGAGGATGGCGTCCGGCTTCTCGTTGACCAGATAGCTCCGGGCCACCACCTCCTCCAGGGTGTAGGGAGACAGAGAGTAGATGCCCGGTAGGTCTTGGATTACCACGTCCTTGTGTCCTTTCAGCCTGCCCTCCTTTTTCTCCACGGTGACGCCGGGCCAGTTGCCCACGTATTGATTGGACCCGGTGAGCTGGTTGAACAGGGTGGTCTTCCCGCAGTTCGGATTGCCCGCCAGGGCGATTTTGATGTCCATGATGGCTGATTCTCCCTTCTCAAAGCAGTTATTTATAGCTAACTCGAAGCCTTTAAAAAAGCACCCCAAAGGTGGAAAGGGGGACGAAGTCCCCTCTTCAAGTGACTTCGATGCTTTCCGCGTCGGCCTTTCGCAGGGACAATTCGTACCCCCGCACGTTCAGCTCCATGGGATCCCCCAGGGGGGCCACCTTCCGCACGAGGATTTCCACCCCCTTGGTGATGCCCATGTCCATGATGCGGCGCTTCACGGGGCCCTCCCCGTGGAGCCTGGCCACGGTGACGGTTTCGCCCACCCTGGCGTCCTTCAGCGTTTTCATCCGATCTCCTCCTTCAAATCATGATCCGGCCGGCCATACCCCGGTCCAACGCGACGCGGCTGTCCTTCACCTGCAGGATCATGTTTCCCGCGATCTCGCTGACCACGGTGGCCTCGGCCCCCACCACGAAGCCCAGCTCCGCCAGATGCTGGCGGACCTCGTCCTTCCCGGTGATCCTGCGGATGACGGCGGTCTCTCCCGCCCTCGCCATTGTCAGCGGCATCATCCCGCGGCCCCCTTCCGTTTCAAGCTGATGGTTAGTACTTCCTAACCGCCTTTACGGTCTTGGAGTTTAGCACGACTAACCAGCGTTGTCAAGAGGTTTTTGAAAAATTTTTCTGAATTTCTCCGGCAGGGGATTGCAAAGCGGGGAGGAAGCTCCTATACTGATGTTTACTACAATAAACCGCCGTCCAGGCGGGAAAGGGGCGCCGCCATGAAGGTTCTGGTCCTCTCGGACTCCCATGGGAACATCTCCAATATGATCCGGGCCGTGGAGCGGGAGTCCCCCCGGATGATCCTCCACCTGGGGGACTGCTGGCGGGACGGGGAACGGCTCCGGGACCGCTTCCCGGACCTGCCCATGGAGCAGGTGTACGGCAACTGCGACTATTTCCGGGGAGGCTCCCGGGAGGCGGAGAAGCTGATCTACCTGGGGGACAAGCGGGTGCTGATGTGCCACGGGCATACCTACGGCGTGAAGCAGTCCCTGCTGGCGGCGGGGCTGGCGGCGGAGGAGAAGGACCTGGACCTCTTCCTCTTCGGCCACACCCACAAGCCCCTGGTGGACATGCGGGGGAAGACCCTGTTCCTGAACCCCGGCAGCATCGGGGACTACTCCCGGCCCACCTACGGCGTCGTGACCCTGGAGAACGGCAGGTTGGACGCCAGGACGGCCCTGCTGCGGGGCTGATCGAACTAAAATAGATTTATAATAACGCTATAAAATGGATTGTCCAGGAAATGAGGGGAGTTGAGGGAGTGAGGCGCTGCATTGCCTGAGCCGGAATCGTCCAAACTAATGTCAAATGAAAAAGGAGAAGATTCCATGACGATTCCGGCTTCCACGAAGCTGTACCCCAGGACGGGGGACAGCCAGACCATCTATCTGAAAAACGCCGTCCAGGGCCCTTGTATTGAGGTGGGCGACTTCACCATCTACAACGATTTTGTCCACGATCCCCGGGACTTTCAGAGGAACAACGTACTGTACCACTATCCCGTCAACGGCGACCGGCTGGTGATTGGGAAATTCTGCTCCATCGCCTGCGGAGCGCGGTTTTTGATGAACAGCGCCAACCACGCCCTGGGCTCTCTGTCCACTTATGTGTTCCCCATCTTTTACGAGGAGTGGGGCCACGGGATGGAAGTGACGGAGGCCTGGGACCACCGGGGGGACATCGTGATAGGAAACGACGTGTGGATCGGCTATGAGGCGGTGATTCTCTCCGGCGTCGCCATCGGGGACGGGGCCATCATCGCCGCCCGGTCCGTGGTGACCAGGGACGTGCCGCCCTACACCATCGTGGGCGGGGCCCCCGCCAAGCCCATCCGGCGGCGGTTCGACCAGGAGACCATCGACGCGCTTTCGGAGCTGCGCTGGTGGGACTGGCCCCTGGAAAAGCTCTCCGGAAGCCTCCGGGCCATCCAGGCGGGAGACCTGGAGGCCCTGCGGCGGAGCCGCTGAACTCCTCCGGCGGAACAAAAACGGACGCGCTGGGCAAGCACAGCGCGTCCGTTTCATCGTTTGAAAACTTATAGTGGTACTTTATAAAACCTCATAGTCCACGGCCGTCCGGTCCTCCCGGATGGACTTGCACAGCTGGGACACCGCCTTGTGCCGGGGATCGTTCTTGTAGGCCTCCAGGTCCTCCAGGCTGTTGAACTCGCTGACCAGCACGGCGTCGTAGTTTCCGGGCCCGATGTTCCGGGCCACCTCGCTGGAGAGCAGCTGGGGGACAACCCCCTGGAGGGCCCGCAGGCCGCTGAGGAATTTCTCCTGCTCCGCCTCCGTGCCGGGGCGGAACTTCCACATGACGATATGGCGAATCACAGGTCTTCCTCCTTATTTCCCGTACTTCCGGTTGTAGGCCTCAATGCCCAGTCCCAGCAACTCGATGGCCCGGGTCAACTCCGCCGGGTTGGTGACGTAGGCGATGCGGACCTCGTTCTTCCCCTTGCCGGGGGTGCCGTAGAAGCCCTCGCCGGGGGCGTACATGACGGTTTCGCCCCGGTCCTCAAACTCCTGGAGGAGGAAGTACTGGAGCTTCTCCGCGTCGTCCACCGGCAGGGTGGCCATGACGTAGAACGCGCCCTCCGGGGAGCTGTGGGTGACGCCGGGGAGCTTGGACAGGGCCGCAACCAACGCGTCCTTCCGCCGTCCGTACTCGTCCCGGACGGAGCGGAGGTACTCCGGCGTCATTGTCCGGTACAGGGCGGCGGCGCCGATCTGGTCCAGGGTGGCGGCGCAGAGCCGGCCTTGGCAGATCTTCATGGCCAGCTCCATGAAGTGCCTGTTTTTTGAGATCAGGGCCCCCACCCGGGCGCCGCAGGAGGAGAAGCGTTTGGAGATGGAGTCGGTGACGATGACGTTCTCCGCCCCGTCCTGGAACTCCAGCAGGGAGCTGAGCTTCTTCCCGGAGTAGATGATCTCCCGGTAGACCTCGTCGCTGATGAGAAACAGGCCGTGCTCCTTGCAGATGTCCAGCAGGAGGCGCTGCTCCTCATGGGTGAGGACGGCGCCGGTGGGGTTGCCGGGGTTGGTGATCATGACGGCCTTGGTCCGGGGGGTGATGAGAGGCTCGATCTTCTCCCGCCGGGCGAAGCGGTAGCCCTCCTCCGCCGTGGTGGGAATGGGGACGATCTTTCCTCCGGCCACGCCGATGAAGGTGTCGTAGTTGGGATAGAAGGGCTCGGGGATCAGAACCTCGTCCCCGTCGTCCAGGATGCAGGCGGCGGCAAGCTGCAAAGCCTCGCTGCCGCCGAAGGTGGCCAGGATGTCGTCCGCCTCCAGGGAGACGCCGAAGCTCCGGTAATAGTCCCGGACGGCGTCCACATAGGCCTCCACGCCGCCGGCGGGGGCGTAGGCCAGGACGGAGCTGTCGAAGTCCCGGACGGCGTCAAAGAATGCCTTGGGGGTCTCCACGTCGGGCTGGCCGATGTTCAGGTGGAGGACCCGCCGGCCCGCTGCCTCCGCCGCCACCACATAGGGGTGGAATTTCCGAATGGGGGAGAGGCTGCACGCCTCGCACTTGCTGGAGAACTTCATCCTGTTCGCCTCCTTGGGGCCTTGTGATTTCATGGGAACACCCCCCGCGGGGGGCGTGTTGTTTTATTGTAGCATGTTGGCGCATGAAGTCAAACGCTTTTTCCAAAATCGTCGTTTTGCCCGAGGAAGGCGGGGCCCGCCCCGGCGTCCGCTGGTGAAAGTGCGCAAAGAAGGACGGGGATTCGCCGGGAAGGGGAAGGCCGCTTCCGGCCGGAGACGGCGGGGCGGGCCCCCTCCGGGCGGAAAATGCTGGAAGAGGGGGAAAAAGAGTGTTGACATTTTGAAATTGCTTATTATAATAGGTGCCAGCATGATAGAGGCGCGGATGTCAAGAGTACGCCTCCCCAAGGGTTTCAGGAACCGGGGAGGGGAAAAGGGGCATCCGCCGAGGCTTCGCCCTCCCGCCTGAGGGAGCCGGAGCCGGGCCGAGGGAGAACATCCCCCGGACTGTCACCCGTATCGGGTGGAGCGCTGTCGTGGATTCATACAATTGTGTGGTATGAAGTCATGACGACCTGTCATGACTTCATTTTTCATTCAGGAGAGAGAGCTATGAGAACCTTCAGAAGACGGTTCCTGCCCCTGCTGGCGGTCGTGCTGCTGCTGTGCGCCGCCATGACCGTCCCCGCCCTGGCCGCCGGTGAGGACCTGACCGAGATGGCTGGAACCAAGTACATCGAGTGCGGCGACTGCGGCGCCTCCGGCGTCGTCCTGTCCGAGGACCTGGAGGCCGTCACCTGCGAGAGCTGCGGCGGCGTGGGCTATGTGGAGTCCCCCAGCCGCTTCTACAACACCTTCTGGTCCCTGATTCCCCCCATCATCGCCATCGCCCTGGCCCTGATCACCAAGGAGGTCTATTCCTCCCTCTTCGTGGGCATTCTGGTGGGCGGCCTGCTGTACTCCAACTTCGCCTTTGAGGGCACCATTCTCCATGTCTTCAACGACGGCATCGTGGCCTCCGTCACCGACAGCTACAACATGGGCATCCTGATCTTCCTGATCATCCTGGGCTCCATGGTGTGCCTGATGAACAAGGCCGGCGGCTCCGCCGCCTTCGGCCGCTGGGCCAAGGACCACATCAAGTCCCGGGTGGGGGCCCAGCTGGCCTCCGTGCTCCTGGGCGTGCTGATCTTCATTGACGACTACTTCAACTGCCTCACCGTGGGCAGCGTCATGCGGCCCATCACGGACAAGCAGAACATCTCCCGGGCCAAACTGGCCTACATCATCGACGCCACCGCCGCCCCGGTGTGCATCATCGCCCCCATCAGCTCCTGGGCCGCCGCCGTCGCCGGCTTCGCCGAGGACGGCCAGGGCTTCAACCTCTTCCTGCGGGCCATCCCCTACAACTACTACGCCCTGCTGACCATCGTCATGATGGTGGGCATGATCCTCATGAAGGTCGAGTTCGGACCTATGGCGAAGTTTGAGAAGAACGCCCTGGCGGGCGACCTCTTCTCCGGCCCCAACCCCTACGCCGGCGCCGAGGACGACGCCCCCGAGGACAAGGGCACCGTGCTGGATCTGGTCCTGCCGGTTGTGGTCCTGATCATCTGCTGCGTCATCGGCATGATCTACTCCGGCGGCTTCTTTGACGGCGAGGGCTTCATCACCGCCTTCTCCAACTCCGACGCCTCCGTGGGATTGATGCTGGGCAGCGCTTTCGCCCTGGTCTTCACCCTGGTGTACTACCTCATCCGCCGGTCCATGAGCTTCAAGGAGATGATGGGCTGCATCCCCGAGGGCTTCAAGGCCATGGTGCCCGCCATCATGATCCTGACCTTCGCCTGGAGTCTGAAGGCCATGACCGACTCCCTGGGGGCCAAGTTCTTCGTCCGTGACTTCGTCCGGTCCTCCGCCGGCGGCCTCCAGATGATCCTGCCCCTCATCGTCTTCGCCATCGGCTGCCTGCTGGCCTTCGCCACCGGCACCTCCTGGGGCACCTTCGGCATCCTGATTCCCATCGTGCAGAACGTCTTCTCCATGGACAACCCCATGGCCATCGTCTGCATCTCCGCCTGCATGGCCGGCGCGGTCTGCGGCGACCACTGCTCCCCCATCTCCGACACCACCATCATGGCCTCCGCCGGAGCCCAGTGTGACCACGTGAACCACGTCTCCACCCAGCTGCCCTACGCCATCACCTGCGCGGTGGTGTCCGGGATCACCTACCTCATCGCGGGCATCCTGGTCAGCGTGGGCGCCCCCGGCCTGCTGGGCCTGCCCATCGGCATCGTGCTGATGATCGGCGCGCTGTTCGTCATCCGTTCCAAGAACAACCGCATCGCCTGAACCCTGAAAGGTTGAAAGAACTCCACCTTCTTTCTTCCCCCGCGCCCGGCCGAAAGGCCGGGCGCTTTTCCGCTTGACAGGTCCTTCCAACTGTGTTATTATACTACTGTACCAGTTAAATAATACAATTAGCAAGGAGGATATCACATGGAGCTTACGAAGACACGGGGCCTCAGCTCCACGGGGCTGAAATGGATTGCCCTGGGGCTGATGGTTCTGGACCACATCCACTATATGTTTGCCTATACCGGCCTGATTCCTGAGTGGTTCAGCATGGCGGGACGGCTGTCCGCGCCGCTGTTTCTGTTCTGCCTGGCAGAGGGCTTCGCCCACACCCATGACAGGAGAAAATACTTTATAAAAGTATATCTTATTCACCTGCTGATGTCCGGACTGCTGTTTTTGATGATGACCGGTCTTGTTCCGGTCCGGCCCGACGGCTTCTATCCCATGAACGGCATGATGACCAGCTTTTCCATTTTGATGGTGGTTTTCCAGGGCATGGACTGGCTGGGGGAGAAGCGCTGGGGGCCGGGCCTCGCAGCGGTGATCCCGCCCCTGGCGTGGCCTGTTCTGGCGAGTATGCTCATGGGGATGGTCCCCGCTCTCCAGATGCCCCTGTCCGTCCTGGGGTATACGTTCCTGCCTATGTGGAACTCGAATCCGGACGCCGGGATTGGCACGATTCTCACGGGGATTCTGCTGTACGGCTTTCGAAAAAACCGAAGGGTTCAGGCCGGTGTCTTCGCGGGCTTCACGGTGCTTTATTATTTCCTGTATCCCCTGCTGGTGTTCTCCCAGTCTCCGGAGTTCCATTGGACCATGATGTTCACCACCGCCTACGAGTGGTACGGCGCTCTTGCGGCCCTTCTGATGCTGTGTTACAATGGAGAGCGGGGACGGGGGCCGAAGCGCTTCTTCTATGTGTTCTACCCCGCCCATGTCTACATCTTGTACGCGCTGTCCCGGGCGGCATATCCCCTTTTGGCGGGAGGCTGACCGGACAGGGAAGGAGGGGTCATGAAAGCGAGAGCGGCGAAAATCGCCGGGATGGCGGCCCCCTGGCTGCTGACCATTTTGGCAATCCAGGCCCTGCTGTGGGTGTTTTTCGGCTGGTCCCCGGTGCTGGGGAATCTGGTCTCCGCCATGGAGCTGCGGGCCTACGCCGCCCAGGTCTGGCCGGGCCTGGAGCCGGAGGGACCCTGGGCTTGGTATGATCTGAAGTCCGGCGGCTACTCTCTGGAGTTCGCCCTGGAAAACGGCGGGGGCCGGCGCGCCCTGAGCTGTGACCTGAAAGCCGGGCTGGTCACGGACAAGCGGCGGGCGACGGTCCTGCGGAAGGAGCTGGGCATCGCCAAAAGCCCGCAGGTCAACGGGTGTCAGGCCTTCTGGCAGGCCCGGTGGAAGCCCTGGAGCCCGGAGGACCCGGTGGTGGATATCCGCATCGACTTCGGGGACAGGCGCGCCGCCCCGGTGCCGGACGAGGAAACCATGCGGGCGGCCATGGCGGACCGGGCCATGGAGCTCTATGAGGACCTGTCTCCCCGGACCCCGGTCCACACGGTCTCCGTGTACTATAACCACGAGTCTGAGGAGGACAGGTCCGGCGGGTCTTTGTGGCACTTCATCACGGTGGACCTGCCGGAGGACCAGCCTCTGACGAGGGAGATGGTGCTCTCCGGGAAGCTGAGAAAACGTTAGGAGGAGAGGCCCTATGCGCGAGATTTTCAAGAACCTGCTGACCCTCCTGGACCGGGGGGAGGACGCGGTACTGGCCACGGTGGCCTCCGCCCGGGGCTCCACGCCCCGGGGGGCGGGGGCCCAGCTGCTGGCGGGCCGGGAGGGCCTCGTTGCCGGGACCATCGGCGGCGGGCCGGGGGAGGCCCGGGCGCTGGAGCTGGCGGCGGAGCTGCTGGTGGAAAAGCGCTCCGATGTCCGCCGCCTGGAGCTCCGCCACGGCGGGGCGCTGGACTCCGTCTGCGGCGGGGAGCAGGAGGTGCTGTTCCAATTCGTCCCCCATGACAGCGCCGTCTGGCGGGCCCTGGCCCGGGAGGCCCTGGCGCGGCTGGAGGCCCGCCGGAGCGGCTGGCTGGCCCTGGAGGCCGGAGGGGACCCGGCCCTGCTGGACGGGGGCCCGGGCGGCTGCGCCTGGGACGGGAAGAGGCTGACTCTGCCCCTGCCTGTGGGGGAGCGGGTGGTCATCTTCGGCGGGGGGCACTGCGCCCTGGCCCTTGTCCCCGTGCTGCGGAGCGTGGGTTTCCGGGTGGCCGTCTTCGACGACCGGCGGTCGTTCGCGGATCCCGCCCGGTTCCCGGAGGCGGAGACGGTGGTCTGCCACGCCTACACCGACATTGCCGGAGGGCTTGCGCTGACGCCGGAGGACTGCGCCGTGGTCATGACCAGCGGCCACAGCCACGACTTCGAGGTGGAGGAGCAGCTTCTCCGCCGCCCCCTCCGCTATGTGGGCGTCATGGGCTCCCGGACAAAAACCGCCTACGTCAACGGGAAGCTCCGGGAGGCGGGTGTCCCCGAGGAGGCTATCCAGCGGGTCCACACCCCCATCGGCACCGCCATCAAGGCGGTCACCCCGGAGGAGATCGCCGTCAGCATCACCGGGGAGCTGATCTATGAGCGGGCCCTCCGCCGGGAGGCCGCGGAAGCGGCGGGGCACGATTGCCCATCACATTTATAGAGTATATAAAAAAGGTTCTCCCACAGAATCGGGAGAACCTTTTTTCATTCAATCCCCGGCGGCACAGTCAGCGGAAGCGCCTGACAGCATCTTCAGCCCGTGTTCCAGGGCGGGGAGCACCGCCTCCAGGTTTTCCCGGACGGCCTTGGGGCTTCCGGGGAGGTTGACGATGAGGGTCCCGCCCCGGATGCCCGCCGCCGCCCGGGACAGCATGGCCCGGGGAGTGACGGCCAGGGACGCGGCCCGCATGGCCTCCGGGATGCCGGGGGCCATCCGCTGGCAGACGGCGGCGGTGGCCTCCGGAGTCACGTCCCGGGGGGAGAAGCCGGTGCCGCCGGAGGTGATGACCAGGGCGGCCTCGCCCGCCAGACGGATGAGGGCGGCTTCAATCTCCGGCTGCTCGTCGGGGACCACGGCGGTCTCCACCACCCGGTACCCCGCCGCCTCCAGCAGGGAGGCCGCCAGAGGCCCCGCCTCGTCGGGGCGCTCTCCCCGGAAGCTCCGGTCGCTGACGGTCAGAACCGCGGCTTTGTACATGGGAATTCCTCCTTATTCCAATAACATCAGATCCTCCGGCCGGATCGACGCCAGGAGGCGGGTTCGGTCCGGCAGCGCCGCCCAGGCCTCCCCGGGCAGCTCCATCCGCAGCGGCGGGGCCTCGGGCTCCGCGCCCTCCGGCAGCAGGAGGACCAGGATGGAAAAAGCGTCCTCCACCGCCCGGACCACCCGGCAGGGGAAGGCGTTGACCTCCCCCGCCTCCGCCGGGCGGACCCGGTTTGCCCGAAAGCCCAGGGTCGTGACGCCCGCCCGCCAGGGGACGGCGGTCCGCAGCGTCAGCCCCCAGGCCGGAACCTCCGCCAGCCCCGGGCCGGGGCCGGGCCGGGCGGGGACGAGGTTCCCGCAGCCGGAGAGCCGGGCGGCGCTGACGGTGACGGGGTCCGCCATCAGCGCCGCCATGCCCCGGGCTGGGGAGGACCGCCCCGCCTCCAGCACGCAGACCCGGGGGCAGTTCCGGCAAGCCTCCCCCCGGTCGTGGCTGACCCAGACTACCGGACCGGGGAAGCGGTCCAGCAGGTCCCGCAGCTCCTCCTCCAGCTGCTGGCGCAGGAAGCTGTCCAGGGCGGAGAAGGGCTCGTCCAGCAGCAGCGCCCGGGGCTCCGCCGCCAGGACGCGGGCCAGGGCCGCCCGCTGCCGCTGCCCCCCGGAGAGCTGCCGGGGGTGGAGCGCCGCCTGCTCCTCCAGGCGTAGGAGGGCCAGCAGCTCCGCCGTCCGCCTCCGCCGTTCCCGCCGGTCCAGGCGGCCCAGGCAGACGGCGATGTTCCGCTCCACCGTCATGTTGGGGAACAGGGCATAGCTCTGAAACAGGAGGCCCACCCGGCGCCTCTGGGGCGGGAGGTCGATGTCCGCCTCGCTGTCGAAGAGGACCTGCCCGTCCAGCTCGATCCGGCCCCGGTCCGGCCGGTCGATGCCGGCGACGCACTTCAGCGTGGCGCTCTTCCCGCAGCCGGAGGCCCCCAGCAGGGCCAGGGCCTGCCCGTCCTCCGCCGTGAAGTCCACGTCCAGGCGGAAATCCCCGTAGCGCTTTTGAATTTGGACCGTCAGGGCCATGAGCGTCCCTCCTTCCGCTCCAGCAGGTTCACCGCCAGCAGCACGGCGGCGGACAGCCCCAGGTTCACCAGCACCCAGCGGAGGGCCAGGGCGTCCTGCCCGGTGCGCCAGAGCTGGTAGACGGTGGTGGAGACGGTGGCGGTGCGGCCAGGGGTGTAGCCCGCCAGCATGGACGTGGCCCCATATTCCCCCAGGGCCCGGGCGAAGGCCAGCACCGTCCCCGCCAGGATGCTCTGGCGGCAGCAGGGCATTTGAATTCTCCAGAAGATGCAGGCGTCGCTGAGCCCCAGGGTCCGCCCCGCCTGGGCCAGGGTCCGGTCGAAGGACTCGAAGGCCCCCCGGGCGGTGCGGTACATCAGGGGAAAGCTCACCGCCACGGCGGCGAAGATGGCGGACTGCCACGTCATGGTCAGCCGGAGGCCGAAGGTCTCCAGCAGCCAGCCCCCCAGAGGCCGCCGGGGCCCCAGGGCCAGCAGCAGCAGCCAGCCCACCACCGTGGGCGGCAGCACCAGGGGCAGGGTCAGGAACACATCCAGGACGCCCTTGGCCAGCCGGGGCAGCTTCGCGATGGCCTGGGCGGCGAAGATGCCCAGGAAGAACACCAGCACCGTGGAGACGGCGGCGACGCGGATGGAGTTGTAGAGGGGAAACCAGTCCATGGTGGGTCCTCCCGTTTTGTTTATCCCAGAGGCGTGAAACCCACGGCCTCCAGCACGGCCCCGGCTTCCGGGGTGCGAAGATAGTCCAGGAACGCCTGGGCCTCCTCCGGGTGGCCGCTTGTCTTCAAGGCGGCGGCGGGGTAGATGACCTGCCCGCACATCTCCGCCGTGGCGGTGTCCACCACTGTCAGCCCGGCGGAGAACGCGTCCGTGGCGTAGATAACGCCGCAGTCCACGGTTCCCTCGGACACCTGGGTGGTGACCTCCTTGACGTTGGAGCCGTAGGTCAAGACGCCGGCGGCGGCGAGGGACCCTTCGTCCAGGCCGTAGTGGGCGAGAATCTCCCGGGTGTACTGCCCCACGGGCACATCCTCGTTGCCGATGGCCAGGAGGATGTTTCCGGCCTCCAGAGCGGCTTTCAGGTCCTCATAGCTGTTGATGCTGGCGGGATTTCCCTCCGGCACCGCCAGGGCCACCTTGTTCTCCAGCAGGTCGAAGCGGGTGTCGGAGGCCACGAAGTCCAGGCCCTCCGTATTTACTTCGGCGGAAGCGGAGACATCCAGCTGGTTCATCTGCTTCTGTCCGGCGGAGATGAAGATATCGCACACCGCCCCCTCCTGAATCTGGGTCTTGAGGGTGCCGGAGGAATCGAAGTTGAAGACCAGAGTCACGTTGGGATGGCCCTTCTTGTAATTCTCCCCGATCTCCGTCAGGGTCTCCTGCATGGAGGCGGCGGCGAAGACCGTCAGCTCCGCGTCCTCGCCCGTGACAGGGCCGTCCGCGCCGGGGCCGCCGCAGGCGGAGAGGAGCAGCAGGGTCAGGAGGAGGGGAGGCAGTCGTTTCATGAGGACCTCACTTTCAAAACCATAATATAAAAGATGCTTTATTATTTTCCGAACCCGCAGTTCGGATAGGTGCAGACCTCGCAGCCCAGGCACAGCCCGCCCTCGCCCAGGACCGTGATATCGGCCCGGGTGACGGGGACCCCGGCGGCGATTCTGGGGAGCATCAGGTCAAAGATGGTCCGCTTGGCGTACATGACGCAGCCCGGGAGGCCCAGGACGGGGGTTCCGTCCTCGAAGTACCCCAGGAGGAACATGGCCCCCGGCAGCACCGGCGCGCCGTAGGAGACGATTCGGGCCCCGGCGCGGCGGATGGCCCCGGGGGTGTTGTCGTCCGGGTCCACGCTCATGCCGCCGGTGCAGAGAATCAGGTCCGGCCCCTGGGCCTTGGCCTCCAGGATGTCGTTTTTCACCGCCTCCATGTCGTCCCCCGGCTTCCGGCGGTCCACGGTCTCGATGCCGAATTCCGCCAGCTTTCCCTCCACCACCGGGGTGAAGGAGTCCTGGATCAGGCCCTTGGCCACCTCACTGCCGGTGGCGACGACGGCGGCGGTTTTCAGCTTCCAGGGGCGCAGCTCCAGCAGGGGCCCGGCCCCGGCGGCGGCTTCCGCCCGGCAGAGCTTCTCCTCCTCGATCACCAGGGGGATGACCCGCATGCCCGCCAGCTTGTCTCCCTTCCGGACCGCCGTGCCGCCGTGGCGGGTGGCGATCATGATGTCCTCCAGGGCGTTGACGGCGTTCAGCCTGGCGCTGTCCACCAGGAACAGGCCGTCTATCGCGGCGGTGAGCTCGATCTTGCCCTCCTTCACCGGGCCGGACTCCATATATTGGTTCTGGCAAAGGGCACGGAGGCACTCCGCCGCGTCATTCTCGTGGATCATCCCGGGGACCATCTCCCAGACGTACAGGTGCTCCTTGCCCATGGACAGCAGGACGGGGATGTCCTCCTCCCGAACCACGTGGCCCTTGCGGAAGCGGGCGTCTTTGTACTGCCCGGGGATGATCTGGGTCATGTCGTGGCAGAGGACGTGGCCCACGGCCTCCTGGGTCGATATCAGCTTCATGACGCACGCTCCTTATATAGTATCTTTTAGAATCTCAATTTCATCGCCCTTGCGGACGGTTCCCTCCGTCACCACCACGGCGAAAATGCCCTCCGTGGGCATGACGCACTTTCCCGTGCGCTTTTTGATCTCACAGTCGCTGTGGCACTCCTTGCCGATCTGGGTGACCTCCACCACCGTCTCTCCCAGCCGGAGGCGGGTTCCCACGGGGAGGGTTTTCAACTCCAGCCCTCGGGTGTTGATGTTCTCCGCGAAGGCCCCGGGCTCCAAGCCGGGCAGGAGGGCGCGCATCTTGTCCACGCTCTCCTCCGCCAGCAGGGAGATCTGCCGGTGCCAGTCCCCGGCGTGGGCGTCTCCCAGAATGCCGTGGCGGAGCTTCAGGCGAATCTCCGGAACCTCCCGCTTCACCGTGCCCTTTTTCTCGCTGATGTTGACGGATACCACCTCTGCCAAATCAATCACCTCTTATATAAACTCCCTTGAATAGTCTCCGCTCTTCCCGCCGCTCTTGCGCAGGAGGCGGATGTCCGTGATTTCCATGTCCCGCTGAACGGCCTTGCACATGTCGTAGACCGTCAGCGCCGCGGCGGAGACCGCCGTCAGGGCCTCCATCTCCACGCCGGTCTCCCCCTTGCACTTCACCTGGGCGCGGATGTGGACGGCCTCCTCCTCCAGGGTGAAGGAGAGGTCCACCGCCGTCAGCCGCAGGGGGTGGCACATGGGGATGAGCTCGTGGGTCCGCTTGGCGGCCATGACGCCGGCCACCTGGGCCACCGCCAGCACGTCCCCCTTGGGGGTCCCGCCGGTGCGGATGAGCTCCGCCGTCTCCCGGGCCATGCGGACCCGGCCCTCGGCCACGGCCTGCCGGAAGGTGGCGTCCTTGTCCGTCACGTCCACCATCCGGGCCCGGCCCTCCTGGTTGATGTGGGTCAGCTCCATGTTCTCATCCTCCGATCTGGTGCATGTTCCGGCCCGCCTCGCTGCGGCCGGTCTGGTCCATGCGGTGCCCCTCCGGCTTGGCGGCGATGCCCTCCCGGATGGCCCGGCGGAGCGCCTCGCCCCGGAGGCCCCGGAGGGGGAGCTCCTGGTCCGAGTGGAGGCAGGGCTTCAGCTTCCCGTCCGCCGTCACCCGGATGCGGTCGCAGTCTCCGCAGAAGCGGTGGCTCATGGGCTCGATGAGTCCCACGGCGCCCCGCCCGCCGGGGAAGCGGTACCGCCGGGCCACGCCGGAGCCCTCCGCCGGGCGGAGGCCCGGGCAGGCCGCCAGCACCGCCTCCGCCGAGAGGAACTCGGCGTTTTTGCCCTCCCCGATGGGCATGAGCTCGATGAACCGGACCTCGATGGGGTACCGCCGGGCCAGGTCCGCGAACGCGGGAATTTCGCCGTCGTTGAAGCCCTTCATCAGCACCACGTTCAGCTTCGTCCCGGTGAAGCCCGCCGCCGCTCCGGCCTCCAGGCCCCGGAGGACATCCTCCAGACGGCCCCCCCGGGTCATGTAGGCGAAGCGGTCCGGCCGGAGGGTGTCCAGGCTGACGTTCAGCCGGTCCACCCCCGCTTCCCGGAGGGGTCCTGCCAATTGGGGGAGGGCCACGCCGTTGGTGGTGAGGCACAGCTCCTCCACCCCCGGGATGGCGGAAACGCCCCGGCAGATGTCCAGAATGCCCCGGCGGACCAGGGGCTCCCCGCCGGTGAGGCGGACCTTCCGGACGCCGCAGTCCACGGCGGCCCGGGTGATTTCCACCAGCTCCTCCACGGAGCAGATGTCCCGGTGGTCCCGCTTGGGGACTCCCTCGGCGGGCATGCAGTACCGGCAGCGGAGGGAACAGAGGTCCGTGACGGAGAGGCGGAGGTAGGTGATGTCTCTGGCGCGGCTGTCCCGCATGGCGGCTTCCCCCTTTCCGGATGTGTCAGATGACGGTATTATAAAGGAGGGACGGGAAAAAAGATGTTGTTTGAACAACATTTCCGTGGTATAATTTACGAAAAGGGGGGAGGGGCATGAACGTGATTCTGGCCGTTCTGGAGCGGTGCCGCCTGTTTCAGGGTCTGCCGCCGGAGGTCCTGGAGCGGGACATTCTGTCCCGGGGGGGACTCCGGGTATACGAGAGGGGGGGCGTCCTCGTCACGCCGGGGGACCGGGTGGACTGGTTCGCCGTGGTCCTCCGGGGGAAGGTGCAGATCTCCCAGATTTTCTCCGACGGGACCAGCAGCCTGATGGAGGCCCTGGGGCCCGGTTACACCCTGGGGACGGATCTGGTCTGCACCCGGAGCCGCCGGTCGCCCTACTACGCCATCGCCGCCGGCGATCTCGGAATCCTCCGGCTGCCGGGGGCGCTGCTGCTGGAGCCGGGGGCGCTGCCCGTGGAGACGAGGCGGGTCCTGTGGCGGAACCTGCTGACCGTTTTGTCCGATGACAACCTCCGCAAGCACTACCGGCTGGCCATCCTGTCCCAGCGGGGCCTCCGGGACCGGGTGCTGGTGTATCTCACCATGCAGGCGGAGCGCCGGGGGACCGCCACCTTCCGCATCCCCTTCTCCCGGGAGGAGCTGGCGGCGTTCCTCTGTGTGAACCGCAGCGCGTTGTCCCACGAGCTGAGCCGGATGGAGGCGGAGGGCCTGATCCGCTTCCACAAGAACGAGTTCACCCTCCTCTCCGCCGGGGAGACGGGAAGCGCCTGGAGCGCGCTGGAGTGAAAAACCCGCCGCCGGGGCTTGTGCTCCGGCGGCGAGTTTTCGAAAACGACTTATATAAAGTGGTTATACTTTCTCGCACTTCCAGAAGGCCACGCTGTAGGGGGGCAGCTCGCTGCCGCCGCCGAAGTCGTGGAGCTTCCCGGTGAGGAGGTCCACCGCCTGGCCGCAGCCGGCGTCAAAGTGGGCGGTGTAGGGCTGGTCCGAGGCGTTGACGGCCACCAGCACCCGCTCACTGTCCGTCCGGCGCTGGAAGATGGTCTGGTGGTTGGTGAGGACGATGTCCTTGAAGTCGCCGCAGCACAGGGCCTCGCTCTCCCTGTGAGCCTTCGCCATGGCGGCGATCCGGTCCGTCAGCTCGTTCCACTCCGGTTTGTCAAAGGCGGGGCGCAGGGCGTCATCCCCCTGGGACTTCTCCCCCGGGGCGCCCCACTCGCTGCCGTAGTACAGGCAGGGAATGCCGGGCATGCCGAAGGCCAGACCGTAGAGCAGGGGCAGGTGGCTGGGATTGGTCAGGATGCTGGCGGCCCGGGTGACGTCGTGGTTGTCGGCGAAGCAGAGGAGGTGCTTGCCCTTGTAGAGGGTCCACTGCTCCGGGCCGAACTGGCGCTTGAGGCTGTGGACGATCTCGAAGAGGTTCATGGAGTTCAGGCTGGAATAGAGGCCCTTGTAGCACTCGTAGTTGGTGCAGGAGTGGAGGAGGCCGTCCCCCACCCAGCGGTTGTAGTCCCCGTGGAGGGTCTCGCCCACCAGGAAGAACTCCGGCTTCAGCCCTTCCGTGAAGGACCGGAGGCGGCGGAGGAAGTCGATTTCCAGGCTGTAGGCCACGTCCAGCCGGAGGCCGTCGATGTCGAACTCGTCCACCCAGAACTTCACGCAGTCCAGCAGGTAGTCCACCACCGCCGGGTTCCGGAGGTTCAGCTTCACCAGCTCGAAGTGGCCCTCCCAGCCCTCGTACCAGAAGCCGTCGTTGTAGTTGGAGTTGCCGTCAAAGCTGACGTGGAACCAGTCCTTGCAGGGGGAGTCCCATTTCTTCTCCTGGACGTCCCGGAAGGCCCAGAAGCCCCGGCCCACATGGTTGAAGACCCCGTCCAGCACCACCCGGATGCCGTGGGCGTGGAGAGTCTTCACCACCTGGGCGAAGTCCTCGTTGGTCCCCAGGCGGCAGTCCACCTTCCGGTAGTCCCGGGTGTCGTAGCCGTGGCGGTCGCTCTCGAAAATGGGGGAGAGGTAGACGGCGTCGGCTCCCAGCTTCCGGATATGGGGGGCCCAGTCGGCGATCTTGCCGATCCGGTTCACGGGGACCCCGTCGTTCTCCCTGGGCGCGCCGCAGAAGCCCAGGGGATAGATTTGATAGAATACGCTTTTGTCAGCCCACATAGTTGTTTGTCCTTTCTTGGCGGAGGGTGAATCGCTGCGCCGCCCGGTGCTGGCGCAGGGATATCGTACAAATTCGTATTATACCACAGATTTCCGGAAAGGTCGAGGAAAATCCTTCCGCCGGGGGTTTTCGATTTTGCCGCCCTTGACAGAAGGCGGAAATAGGAATAGGATGATAAAAAGAAAGGCGCGAAGAAAAGGGCCGTTCAGGCCCTTGGGAAGGGGGTCCCGGGCATGTTCGAGCTGCAAAACGACCGGACGGAGCTGCTGGAGAAGATCGAGGATTTGTATGGCCGAAAACGCTACGCGGAGCTGCGGGACCTGCTGCTGCCCATGGAGGCGGCGGATATCGCATCCCTCTGCCGGGACCTGGACGAAAAGGTCCCGGTGGTTTTCCGTCTGCTGCCCAAGGAGCTGGCGGCGGAGGTCTTCGTGGAGCTGGACAGCGACGACCAGGAGCTGCTGATTCACGGCTTTTCCAACACGGAGCTGAAGGAGGTCCTGGACGAGCTCTACCTGGACGACGCCGCCGACATCGTGGAGGAGATGCCCGCCGGGGTGGTGAAGCGCATCCTGCGCCACTGCGACCCGGAGACCCGGAAGAGCATCAACGAGCTTTTGAAATACCCCGAGGACTCCGCCGGCAGCATCATGACCACGGAGTTCGTGGACCTGAAGGAGACCATGACGGTGGAGGACGCCCTGAAGCGCATCCGCCGCACCGGGCCGGACAAGGAGACCATCAACATCTGCTATGTCATCGACGACCGGCGGCACCTGATCGGCCTTTTGACCATCCGGACCCTCCTTCTGGCGGAGGAGGACGACGTCATCGGCGACATCATGGAGCGGAACCTCATCGCCGTCCGGACTCTGGACGACCAGGAGGCCGTGGCCCGGGCCCTGGGGAAGTACGATTTCCTGGCCCTGCCGGTGGTGGACAAGGAGGAGCGGCTGGTGGGCATCGTCACCGTGGACGACGCCATTGACGTCCTCCAGGAGGAGGTCACGGAGGACATCGAAAAGATGGCCGCCATGCTCCCCGGCGACAAGCCGTACCTGAAAACCGGCATCTACGAGACCTGGAAGGCCCGGACCCCCTGGCTGATGCTGCTGATGCTCTCCGCCACCTTCACGGGCATCATCCTGACTCATTTCGAGCGGTCCCTCATGGCCTGCGCCATCCTGACGTCCTTCATCCCCATGCTCTCCGGCACCGGCGGCAACAGCGGCACCCAGGCCTCCACCGCCGTCATCCGGGCGCTGTCCCTGGGAGAGGTGCGGTTCAGCGATCTGTTTCAGGTGCTGTGGAAGGAGTTCTGGGTGGCTCTCTGCTGCGGGTTCTGCCTCGCCGCCGCCAACTTCGTGAAAATGATGCTGGTGGACCGCTGGCTGCTGCAAAACCCCACGGTGACGCCCCAGGTGGCCCTGGTGGTCTGCGCCACCCTGGTGGGGACGGTGCTGTGCGCCAAGCTGGTGGGGTGCTCCTTGCCTTTGCTTGCCAAGCGCATCGGCTTTGACCCGGCGGTGATGGCCTCCCCCTTTATCACCACCATCGTGGACGCGCTGTCCCTGCTGATCTATTTCCGTTTCGCCTCGGCGATTCTGGGGCTGTGAGCGCCGGTTTGCCCAAGATATTATGGAACGCCGCTCGGGCAAGGAGCCCGAACGGCGTTCTGTGCTTTGAAAGTTAAAACCAGGCGGCGGGGCCTTCCCGGAACTTGGGCTCCGGGCCGTCCCGGTAGGGGTCATAGCGGTTTTCGTTGCAGCCGAACTCCTGCAAAAAGCGGATGCGGCCCGCCGGGTTCCAGCGGATCAGGGACAGCCCGTCGAAGGCCTCCACCCGGCCGTCGTTCATTTGGTTCCGGAAGTACCATTGCACCATGGTCTGGTCCTCCCGGTGGAAAAACTGGAGGATATCCCACTGAAGGACGGTCCCCCGGGTGTTCCATTCGTCGAACCAGAGCTTGATTTTCTGAGCGCCGTGGTACTCCGGCCCCCAGCTCTCAATGTAGACGGCATCCTCTGAAAAGAGGCTGAGAATGCCAAGGTCCGCCTTTTTCAGCCACATGTCGAACCAGAGGCGGACGGCGCGCTCCCGCTGTTCCATGGCGGTTCCTCCCTTACACGGTCAATTTCCGTACGGCGGATTCCCCGGAGAGGCCCGCCTGTTTCTTCATTCCGCCGCGATTTCCCGGATATCCAGCAGGTCCCGGATCACATAGTCCGCCGTCCCGGCCCCGGAGGGGGAATAGAGGACGCTGCGGACCCCGGCGTTTCTGGCGCAGTCCACGTCCAGGGTCCGGTCCCCCACGTAGTAGACCCGGTTCCGCTCCAGGCGGTGCTTCTCCAGCAGGTAGAGCAGGGCGTCGGGGGCGGGCTTCCGGGGGAAGCCGTTCAGGCTGGAGACCACCTCCCGGAAAAAGGGGGCCAGCCTCAGGTGCTCCAGCACCGGGCCGGTGGTGCTTCCCCGGTGGGTGTAGACGAAGTGGACGGCCCCCAGGGCGGCGGTTTCCTCCAGGGCCTCCCGGGCGTGGGGCATGGCGGGAATCTCCAGATACCGCCCGCCGCTGAGCTCGGAGTAGCGGCCCTTGATCTCCCGGAAGGTCCGGCCGGTCCGCTCCGCGGCGTAGTTCACCACGTCGCTGACGGAGCCCGCCGTGGCCCGGCGGAAAATCTCGGCCTCCTCCATGGGGACGCCCAGCTCCTCCAGCGTCCGGCGGAGGCTGGAGACGATGACGCCGTAGGAGTCCAGCAGGGTCCCGTCCAGGTCCCAGATGAATGCTTTTTCCGTCATGCGCGGTCCCTCCCAGAGTCAGGTGGATTTCCTGAGCATTATAGCAGGTCCGGCGGCCGGTGTCCAGAGGGGCGGCGGGGAGGAGCGGCGATTTTTGGCTGGGGGGACTTCCATTTTTCCGCATTGTGTGTTACGTTGTGTGTGATAAAAGGCTGGCGGAGCGCAAGGAGGACATGAAGCATGTACGAGCTGATACAGGTTTCGGAGCGGAGCTGTTACATCCAGAGCCCGGCGAAGATCGGGCTGGTCCGGCTGGAGGGGGAGGACGTCTGCCTCATCGACAGCGGAAACGACAAGGACGCCGGGCGGAAGGTCCGGCAGCTCCTGGACGCCAGAGGATGGCGGCTCAGGGCCATCTACAACACCCATTCCAACGCGGACCACATCGGGGGAAACCGGTACCTCCAGGGTCAGACCGGGTGCGCGGTCTACGCGCCGGGGATCGACTGCGCCTTCACCCGCCGGCCCGTTCTGGAGCCGTCTTTTCTGTACGGCGGCTATCCGTGCAAGGACCTGCGGCACAAGTTCCTCATGGCCCAGGAGAGCGACGCCCGGGAGCTGACGGAGGAAAGCCTGCCGGAGGGCTTTGAGATGATCCCCCTGCCGGGGCACTTCTTTGACATGGTGGGCTTCCGGACGCCGGACGACGTGGTCTATCTGGCGGACTGCCTCTCCAGCCGGGAGACCCTGGACAAGTACCAGATCGGCTTCGTCTACGACGTGGGGGCCTATTTGAGCACGCTGGAGATGGTGAGGACCCTGGAGGCGAGGATGTTCGTCCCGGCCCACGCGGAGGCGGCGGAGAGCGTGGCGGAGCTGGCCCGGTACAACATCGGCAAGGTGCTGGAGATCGCGGACAGAATCGCCGGCATCTGCCGGGAACCGCTCTGCTTCGAGGCCATCCTGCAAAGGCTGTTCACGGACCTGGGGCTGGTCATGAGCTTTGAGCAGTACGTCCTGGTGGGCAGCACCGTCCGGTCCTACCTCTCCTGGATGAAGGACGCCGGCAGGCTGAGCGTCGTGTTTGAGGACAATCTGCTCCTGTGGCGGCAGGCCTGAGGGCCTATGTCCGAGTCCGCCCCGCCGCCAGGCAGGCCGACAGATTCCAGCTCCGCCAATCCTCACAGTCCCACCGGGCGTCCAGCCGCCGGCCCCGCAGGGCCTCCGCCAGGGTCTCGCCCCGCCTCCAGCGCGGGTCCTTGGTGTATTGGGAAAGCGGCCGCTCCCCGTCCAGCCGCTCCAGCTGAGAGATGGTGTCGTAGGACAGGGTGTACAACAGATACCGGACGCTGACCACCGGGCTCTCCCCGTCGAGATAGCGGTCCACCTGATTCCTGGCAACCAAATAATCCACCGGCACGCAGTTGATGACCAGCCACCCCGCCAGGGCCAGGGGGAAGGCCCACTTGCAGAACCGGAAGTCCGGCCTCAGGGATTTCCACAGCCCCAGCAGGAGGAACAGGGCCATCATCCCCATGCCCCAATAAGTCAGCAGGCGCTTGAAGCTCAGGCCGTAGGCGGAGACGTACAGCGTCATCCTCCAGGCGGCGGAGGCCAGCAGGATCAGGCTCTCCCCGGCCAGGACGGCGCACAGCCCCCGCAGGGCCCTCCAGGCCCGCCCCTCCCGCCGGGAGAGGCACAGGGACGCCAGGGTCAGGCTCAGGTTCAGCACCGTCACCCCCACCATCTGGAAGAAGCCGCTCCGGGCCCAGTCCGCGTAGCTGACCCCCAGGCTCTCCACGTACTCCGGCCCGCCGAACAGCCCGGCGGACTGCACCGCCAGAAAGGCCAGATACAGCCCGTCCACCGCCGCCAGGGCCAGCACGAAGCCCAGGGCGTCCGCCCGGAAGCCCTTCTTCTCCTCGCTTGGGCACAGCAGCCGGGGGCGGGCCATGGCGTACAGCAGGCTGAAGACGAAGGGCGTGAACACCAGGGCCCAGAACAGCCGCTGAAGCGCTCTTCCATATTGAATCTCAAAGCGGAAATTCCAGTTCAGCCGCTCCACCGACGCGGCGAAGAGGGCGTCCGCCGAGATCAGCACCGGCAGCAGAAAGGACACCAGGGCCACCGCCCCGCAGACCCCCAGGACCACGGTCAGCGTCTGGCCGTCCCCTTCCTTCTTTTCCGTTTTCCGCCCCTCGGGGACCGCCGCCGCGAAGCAGGCCCACAGGTTCCCGAACAGCCCCTGGAAAAACAGTCCGCACCGCTCCCGCGGCATTCTCGCGTCCCACCACGGGCGGCTCCCCAGGCCGGACACGGCGTGGAGGGGGACCAGGACCGCCAGGGCCAGGAAATTCCACCAGCGGAACAGGGGATTGGAGGTCAGGGCGAAGGTGGACGCCAGGGCCAGATTGACCCCCAGCAGCACCCGGCTTTCCCGGCGTCGGAACAGCTCCGCCGGCCCAACGGCCAGGGCCAGCAGGAGGTACCAGGCGAAGACCGTCGCCGTGTTCCCCATGCCCCAAGGCCAGTGCAGGGCGTCCGCCAGGAGAAGACAGAACGCCAGGGTCAGCAGCAGGTTCCGCCGGTATCGGGCCATGGATTCCTCCGGCAATTTCCGTTTTTGGGCGCAGTCAATGGACCCTTCCGCCGGAAGGGCGTTTTTCAGCTCAGCCATATGAAATTCTCCTGTTCGTCTGTCCGCCTACAGCGGACAGTTTCTTTTTGTTTTATTCAGCGCCGGGCTCGTCCGGGACATACTCCAGGATGTCCCCCGGCTGGCAGTCCAGGGCGGCGCAGACCGCCTCCAGGGTGGAGAAGCGGACCGCCTTGGCCTTGTTGTTCTTCAATACCGACAGGTTCGCAAGGGTGATGTCCACCCTCTCCGAGAGCTGGGAGAGGCTCATTTTCCGCTTCGCCATCATGACGTCCAGATTCACAACAATCATGGCGGCACCTCATATGGTCAGGTCGTTTTCCGCCTTGATCTCCGCCGCCTGGCGGAAGAGGGCGGACATGACCAGACACAGCAGGCCCCCCATGGCGAACATGGGGACGAAGAGGGCGTTGTAGGTGGCCAGGGGCCGGGGAGACTGGTAATAGCACACGCTGAACAGCACCCGCCCCATCGCCGCCCCGGCGATGAGGAAGCAGAAAACGGCGGCCCGTCTCAAGCTGACGGCGTTCTCCGGGGCGAAGGGCTCCCCCCGGAGAATGGTTTTCAGCACCCGCCGGGCCTGCCAGAGAAGCGGGGCGGTACAGCAGCCCGAGAACAGGAGAAACAAGGTCAGCGCCATCTGATAGGCGTTGAAAACCCTCCACCAGCCAATTGTCCAGGCCTTCGCGCTTCCCAGAAGATAGGCAAGCAACAGATGGTCTTTCCCATCCAGGACCAGACCGGCGTCCGAGTAGACGCGAATTCCACTCGGCAGGCCAATCCTCCCGACAGCCACCACCATGGGGACAAAGTACAGCGCGATCACATTGCACACCAGGGCAACCACCACCAGCACATACAGCACCCTGGCGATTTTCTGAACCGGGATTTTTTCCATCATTTTTCCCCCTCTCACAGCGGCCTCGTGATGAACTCCATCAGCACGGTCCCGCCCGCCGCCAGCAGGGCGAAGGCCCCCACGGCGGAGAAGATTTTCAGCCTGCTCCCCTGCCGGAAGCCGCTGACGGCCATCGCGCCGCCCCAGAGGGCCAGCGCCAGGGCGGCGGGGATCAAGATCATGGTCAAACTCATGGCAGACGCCTCCTTTTTCCCGTATCCTACCACGGACCATCTCGTTTGTCAATCAGTTTTTATTGTTTTTCGATAAAAATAAATTGATAAACGGGAAGAGAGGGGCGGACTGCCCGGGCCGGACGGACGGAAAGCGGGCCGCCCTTCCGGACGGCCCGCTTTCCTGTATGGTATAGAGAAAGGAGAGGGAAAATGGTGGGGTCAGCAAGCGTTTTCCGCTTGTTGGGTTTATCATAACGGCAGGCTTCCCGATTGTCAACGGCTTTCCCGCAACCTTCACACTTTGTTTACATCCTACAAATTTTGCTCCCTTATATTTACAAATCGTTCAAAAATTATCCAGGATTCACCCTTGACAGGACCGTTAGGCTGTGCTAATATTTAGCACGCTAATGTTTAGCACACTAACGACCCTGTCCCGCCGGGGACAGAGACAGGGAGCTGATCCTATGAACGACTGCGTCAGGGGCCTGGGCCCCGCCCTGGGCTGGGCGGCGAAGCTGGCCAAGGCCAATATGGATGCCCGGGTCTCCCGGTATGACGTCACCCCGGTCCAGACCCATGTGCTTCTCTACCTCCAGCGGCATGGCGGGCAGGCCCTCCAGCACGAGCTGGCGGACTTCCTCCGGGTGAAGCCCTCCACCGCGGGCGGTGTGCTGGACCGGATGGAGGAGAAGGGGCTGGTCCGCCGCTCCGTCAGCGGCGCGGACGCCCGGCGGCGTCTCATCACCCTGACGGACAAGGGCGCGGAACAGCAGGCCCTCTTCCAGCAGAGCTTTCTGGACGCGGAGGAGGCCATGGTCCGGGGCTTTTCCCCGGAGGAGCGGGAGACCCTGTGCGCCCTTCTGGACCGCGTGATTGAAAATCTCAAGGAGGTGTCCGAGACATGAGAAACAGACTCTGGCCCTGTGCCCGGCCCTACGGCCTGTGGATTCTGGCCGGCGTGGCGTGCAGCGCCATGGAGGCCGTTTTCGAGCTGCTGATCCCCCTGGTGATGAGCGACATCGTGGACATCGGCATCGCGAACGCCGACCAGTCCTTCATCCTGCGCAAGGGCGGGCTGATGATCGTCCTGGCGGTGGCCTCCCTCTGCTTCGGCCTGGGGGCGGCGGTGACCTCGTCGGTGGCCGGCATGGGATTCGGGGCCAACCTCCGCCGGGCGGAGTACGACCACATTCAGACCTTCGCCTTCTCCAACATCGAGGGCTTCTCCACCGCCTCCCTGGTGACCCGGCTGACCAACGACGTCCACAATTTACAGATGACCCTGATGATGTCCATGCGCCTGATGGTCCGGGCCCCGGTGATGCTGGTGGCGGCTCTGTTCTTCTCCATCCGCATCAGCTACCGGCTCAGCAGCGTCTTCCTGGTGGCTCTGCCCCTGCTGCTGGCGGTGGTGTCCGTTCTGCTGGCCACCACCGGGCCCCTCTTCCGCTCCCTCCAGGAGAAGACCGACGCGCTGAACCTGGTGGTGCAGGAGGATCTGGCGGGCGTCCGGGTGGTGAAGTCCTTCGTCCGGGAGGATCGGGAGCGGGAGAAGTTCGCGGAGCGCAACGACGACCTGAAAAACACCTCCCTCCGGGCCTTCGGCCGGGTGGTGATCAACATGCCCCTGATGATGCTGATCGTCTACGGGACCATCATCGCCGTCATGTGGTTCGGCGGGCAGATGGTCTACGCCGGCTCTCTGGAGGCGGGGAAGCTCATCACCTACTTCACCTATATCACCCAGATCATGATGTCCCTGATGATGGTCTCCATGATCTTCATGATGCTGACCCGCTCCGCCGCCTGCGCCAGGCGGGTGGCTGAGGTCCTGGACGAGACCCCCGCCATCACCGACGCCGGGGCGGAGACAGGGGAGGACGGCCTCCCCGCCGCGGTCTCCGACGGCTCCATCGTCTTCGACCACGTGTACTTCAGGTACCACGCCGAAAGCCCCGAGTGGATACTGGAGGACGTCAGCCTGCGGATTCCCTCCGGGGCCACCGTGGGCATCCTGGGGGGCACCGGCAGCGGCAAGACCTCCCTGGTGTCTCTCATTCCCCGGCTCTACGAGGCGGACAAGGGCACCGTCTCCGTGGGGGGACGGCCCGTGGAGACCTACACCATGGAGCGCCTCCGGGAGGCCGCCGGCATGGTGCTGCAGAAGAACACCCTGTTCTCCGGCACCATCCGGGAGAACCTCCTCTGGGGCGACCCGGAGGCCACCGAGGAGGAGCTCTGGGCCGCCTGCCGGTCCGCCTGCGCCGACGAGTTCCTGGAGCGGATGCCCGACGGCCTGGACACCGACCTGGGCCAGGGGGGCGTCAACGTCTCCGGCGGGCAGAAGCAGCGCCTGTGCATCGCCCGGGCGATTCTGAAAAAGCCCAAGGTCCTGATTCTGGACGACTCCACCAGCGCCGTGGACACCGCCACGGACGCGAAAATCCGGGCGGCCTTCGCCCGGGAACTGAAGGACACCACCAAGCTCATCATCGCCCAGCGGGTGGCCTCCGTCCGGGAGGCGGACCTGATTCTGGTGATGGAGGGCGGGCGCGTCATCGCCCAGGGGACCCATGAGGAACTGATGGAGTCCTGCGGGCTCTACCGGGAGGTCTGTCTCTCCCAGCAGGAAGGAGGAAGCATCGATGGCTAAGCACGGTCCCGGCCCCCACGGCCCCGGAGGTCCCCCCGGCGGCTTCCGCAAGCCCAGGAACATCCGGGGCACCCTGGGCAAGCTCATGCGGTACCTTGGCCGCTACAAGCTCCAGCTGGCCCTGGTGGCGGTACTGCTGGTGGTCAGCTCCGCCTGCACCGTGGGCGGGTCCTACCTTCTCCGGCCCCTGATCAACGACTATATCCTCCCCGGCGACTTCCCGGGCCTTGCCCGGATGCTGGGGGTCATGGCCCTGGTCTACATCCTGGGCGCGGCCTCCTCCTTCGGCTACAGCCGGGTCATGGTCCACATCTCCCAGACCACCGTGGCGAAGATTCGGGCGGACCTCTTCGGAAAGATGCAGGACCTGCCCCTGAAATTCTTCGACACCCACACCCACGGCGAGCTGATGAGCCGCTACACCAACGACATTGAAACGGTCTCCGAGGCCCTGAACAACAGCTTCGGAAGCCTGATCTCCTGCACGCTGAACTTCACCGGCACCATCGCCATGATGCTGGTCCTGAGCCCCGCCCTGACCCTCGTCACCTTCGGGACCCTTCTGGTGATGCTGCTGGTGGTGAAGACCGTCGGCTCCCGCTCCCGGCGGTACTTCTCCGGGCAGCAGAAGGCCCTGGGGGAGGTCAACGGCTATATCGAGGAGATGATCGAGGGCCAGAAGGTCATCAAGGTCTTCAACCACGAGCGCGAGGCCCGGGCGGGCTTCCAGCGGCGGAACGAGGCCTATCGGGACGCGGCCACCCGGGCCCAGATTTTCGCCGGCATGATGATGCCCGCCATGGGAAACCTGAACTATGTGAACTACGCCGTCACCTGCTGCGTGGGGGGCCTCCTGGCCATCCGGAACGGCGACCTGGGAGGGCTGGCGGCCTTCCTCCAGTACTCCCGGCAGGTGGGCCAGCCCATCACCCAGATTTCCCAGCAGGTGAACACCATCCTCTCCGCCGTGGCCGGCGCGGAGCGCATTTTCGAGGTCATGGAGACCCCGCCGGAAACCGACGAGGGCAAGGTCCGTCTGGTCCGGGCGGAGGCCGGTGAGGACGGCGCCGTCACCCGGGTCCACCGGGACACCAACGCCTGGGCCTGGCTGAAGCCCGACGGCTCTCTGACGCCCCTCCGGGGGGATGTGCGCTTCGACCACGTGGTCTTCGGCTACGACGAGGGCCGGACCATCCTCCACGACGTCAGCCTCTTCGCGAAGCCCGGCCAGAAGATCGCCTTCGTGGGCTCCACCGGCGCGGGGAAAACCACCATCACCAGCCTCATCAACCGCTTCTATGAAATCCAGGGCGGAACCATCACCTACGACGGCATCGACGTCCGGGACATCGCCAAGGAGTCCCTGCGGCGCTCCCTGGGCGTGGTGCTCCAGGACACCCACCTCTTCACCGGCACCGTGGCGGACAACATCCGCTACGGCCGCCTGGAGGCCACGGACGAAGAGGTGGAGGCCGCGGCGAAGCTGGCAGGGGCCGACGGCTTCATCCGCCATCTGCCCCAGGGCTACCAGACCGTCCTCTCCGGCGACGGCGGCAGCCTCAGCCAGGGGGAGCGGCAGCTTCTGAACATCGCCCGGGCGGCCTGCGCCAACCCTCCGGTGCTCATTCTGGACGAGGCCACCAGCTCCATCGACACCCGGACGGAGAAGCTGATTGAAAAGGGCATGGACCGCCTCATGGCGGGCCGGACGGTCTTCGTCATCGCCCACCGGCTCTCCACCGTTCGCAACGCCAAGGCCATCATGGTCCTGGAGCAGGGGGAGATCATCGAGCGGGGGGACCACGACGGCCTGCTGGAGCAGAAGGGGCGGTACTACCAGCTCTACACGGGACTTGCGGAATTGGCGTGAGGCTTTCTCTATAAAAAACGCCCGGTTTCATCATTGACAAAACCGGGGCGAGCCAGTATAATGAATATGGAAGGACGCCGCCGCAAGACAGTTGGTCCATCACGACAACATAGACTCAGCTACGTTGACCGTTCGGGTGCCAGCCGGACGGTCAACACGCTTTTATGGTCAGTATGTAGGCCCAAAAGGTCAACAATACCAGAAACCGGAGTACAGCGTACAGCCGTTTTCTTCCCATCAGCTTCACCCCCTTTCGCAAGGGAGTGGCCAACCGCCTGTATGCAACAGCGTCCTTCTGATCCCATCATACCATGCCTGACAGAACCTGTCAATTTCAGCCGCCCGGGAGGGCGGCTTTTTTCCGCTTTTCTCCGCCCATCCCCTTGACAATATCGATGTTCGATATTATACTGTACTCAGCAATAACGATATTCGATATCAGGAGGCGGGGGAAGTGGCGAGAGAGAAATTTCAGACCCTGACGGAGCCCATGTTCTACATCCTCCTCTCCCTCCGGGAGGAACGCTGCGGCACGGACGTCATGGCCTGGGTGGCGGAGCGTACCCGGGGCCGGGTCTCCATCGGGCCCGGGACGCTGTACAACCTGCTGGACAGCTTCCAGCAGTCGGACATGATTCGGGAGACCCATGTCTCCGGCCGGAAGCGGAGCTACCTCATCACCAGCCGGGGCCGGGAGATTCTGGAGGCGGAGTACCGCCGTCTGCTGGTCCTGACGGAGGATTACCAAGCCTGTGTGGAAGAGAGGAGACAACTGCCATGAGAAACACGAAATACTGCGTGAACAACTTCTGCCTCTACGACTACCGGGGCGTGGAGGAGCGCCTCTCCGACATGGAGGCCAAGGGCTGGCGGCTGGAGAAGGCGGGGCCCTCCCTCTGGAAATACCGCCGGGCCGAGCCCGCCCGGGTCCGCTACGCCGTCACCTACAGCGACAGCGCCTCCTGGTTCAACCCGGGCCCCACGGAGCAGCAGCAGTCCCTGGAGGAGCTGTGTGCCGCCGCCGGATGGGAGAAGGTCTGCGACTGGTTCCAGATGCAGATTTTCCGCACCGCGAACCCCGCCGCCGTCCCCCTGGAGACCGACGAGGCCCTGCGGCTGGAGGGCATCCACCGCTCCATGAAGAGGAATTTCATCCCCGTCAACATCATCGGCCTGTTCCTGCTCCTCTTCGTGGCCCGGAGCTTCTTCCTGGCCCTGTTCACCGGGGACCTGTACGGCATGGTCCGGAACAACGCCACCCTGTTCGCCGCGTCCATCTCCGTACCCGCGGTGTGCTTCCAGGTTTACCTTCTCTCCAATTACTTCCTCTGGCGGCGGCGGTCCCGCCGCTCCATCGAGGACGGCGGAACCTGCCTCCCCGTGGGGCGGGCCTACCGGCGGGCCGGTTTGGTCATGTGGGGTTTGGTCACCCTGTTTGCGGCGGCGTACATTCTGTCGGAGCTCTCCGGCGGCGGCGGGGGCTCGGCGCTCTACTTTGTCCTGTACATGTCCCTGTTTTACCTGCTGGTCTTCCTGGTCCGGCGGACCACGGCCCTTCTCCGGGGGATGAAGGTCTCCAAGACCGCCAACATGGCCGGCACGCTGATCGTGGACTTCGTCCTGGCCTTCGCCCTCATCGGCGGGCTGACCTACACGGCCTTGAACCACGACTGGTTCTCCGGCGGCAGTGGCTCCGGGGAAACCTACGAGTACCAGAACCGGGAGTGGGACGTCTCTCCCCGGCGGGACTTCCCCCTGACCCTGGCGGAGCTCACCGGGGAGCGCTATGACCATATCAGCCGGGAGGTCCGGGACCGGGGCTCCCTCTTCGTGTCAGAGCGGAACTACTGGGAAATCGCCCTCCTGGGGGACGGGCCCAAGACCCGCAACCTCAGCTACACCCTCTACGAGACCAAGTATCCCGTCCTCCAGGAATCCATGCTGGAGGACCTGCTGGAGGACGACCCCGTCAGGTTCCGGGGCATGACCATGTTCACCTGGCACTATCTCCCGGAAGACCCGGCCCCCTGGGGGGCGGAGGCGGCCTGGCGGCGCCATATCGACGAGGACCCCGAGGATACCTGGATTCTGGTCTGGCCGGGCCGGGCGGTGGAAATCAGATTCGGCAGCCCCACGGAGGCGCAGATGGCCATCGCCGCCGCCCGTTTGAAGCCGGAGGCGTGACAAAAGAGGAGAGGCGGAACGCCTCTCCTCTTTCCAGTTCTCCCGTGTCTCAGGTCCGGAAGACCCAGCTGTCCCCGCTGAGCATCAGCCGGTCGGCGATCATGGCGATGAACTCCGAGTTGGTGGGCTTGCCCTTGGTGTTGGACACGGTGTAGCCGAAGTACTTCTGCAGCGTCTCCAGGTCTCCCCGGTCCCAGGCCACCTCGATAGCGTGGCGGATGGCCCGCTCCACTCTCGACGGCGTGGTGCCGAAGCGCTTGGCCACCGCCGGGTACAGCACCTTGGTCACCGCGTTGATGACCTCCATGTCGTTCACCGCGATGATGATGGCCTCCCGGAGGTACTGATAGCCCTTGATGTGGGCCGGGACGCCGATCTCGTGGATGACGGAGGTGACCGTGTTCTTCAGCGCGTAGAGCCGCAGCTCAGGGGAGGAAGGGTTCTCGAAGATGCCCCGCATCCGCTCCATCAGGGAGGCGGGCTCGCAGGGCTTGGGCAGGTAGTAGCTCACGCCCAGCTTTTCCGCGTCGGACAGGGTCTTTTCCCCGCAGAAAGCGGAAATGATGATGGTCTTGGGCATGGGAGTCTCCCGATCCTTCAGCGCCTGGAGCAGGCCCAGCCCGTCCAGGCCCGGCAGGGCCACGTCCAGCAGCAGCAGGTCCGGTTTCCGTTCCTCGACCAGGTTCAGCGCCTCCCGGCCGTCCCCGGTGGAAGCCGTCACGGTGAACTCACCGGCCTGCTCAATGGCCTCCTGCAGCATCGCGCGGAATTCCTCACTGGCATCCGCCAGAAGCACAGTCCTTCGATGATCCATGTTCATTCCAAACCTTTCCTTCCTGATCGGCTGTCGGAGCGTCCTGACACTCTCAGCTCGTTTTCTATAAAATACCATAAATTCCCATGTTTTTCAAGATGGGATTACAAAAAATATGAATTTTTCTTCGACAATATTCTGGTTTCCCAATGCAAACCCCATATATAGTGCATTTTTTACATTTTTCTGGAAAATTCCACCAGACTCTCCCATCCGAAGACCGGGCGTTTTTCCGGAAAAGGGGCCCCAGGGGATTTTCCTGCTTCCCCTGCGGTTCAAATTGTGCTATCATGGATTTGGAAAACAAGGAGGTGTACACCATGGATCTGAAAAAACGGCTGGAGGAGTTCCGCCCCTGGAACGAGCAGGAGGAGCGGGACCGGGAGGCGCTGCTCCGCCTGCTGGAGGCCGGACAGGCCCCTTGCGGCCGGGAGGACCCGGCCCATCTGACGGCCTCCGCCTGGGTGGTGAGCCCGGAGCGGGACCGGGTGCTGCTGGCCTACCACAACATTTTCAGCTCCTGGTCCTGGCTGGGAGGCCACGCCGACGGGGAGCGGGACCTGCTGTCCGCGGCCCTCCGGGAGGTCCGGGAGGAGAGCGGGCTGGAGGCCGTCCGGCCTGTGTCCCGGGACATCTACTCCGTGGAGATCCTGACGGTGGACGGCCACGAGAAGCGGGGGCGGTACGTCTCCTCCCACCTGCACCTGAATGTGACGTTCCTGCTGGAGGCGGACCCCGCCGCCCCGGTGCGGTGCAAGCCGGACGAGAACAGCCGGGTGGGCTGGTTCGGCCTGGAGGAGGCCGTGGCCGCCTCCACGGAGCCCTGGTTTCAAAAGCGGATTTACTCCAAGCTGAACGGGAAGCTGGCGGGCTTCCCGCCCCGGCGCTGATGGAAAGTCCGCGGTGGGAGGCGCTGCGCCCCGGCGGCCTCCGCTTCGTCTATGGGAACGGCCAGTTCCCCCCGGGGCTGGACAGCTTCCTCCTGGCCTCCCTGCCCGGATTGAGGCCGGGCATGAAGGTCTGCGACCTGGGCTGCGGCACGGGGCTGCTGGGACTGCTGCTGCTCCAGCGGCAGCGGGAGCTGACGGTGACGGGCCTGGACATCCAGCCCGAGGCCGTCCGGCTGGGAGAGCTGGCGGCGGCGGAGAACCGCCTGGAGGACCGCCTTGCCTTCCGGCTGGAGGACCTGCGGGAGACCGGCCTTGCCGCCGGGAGCTTTGATCTGGTCATCTGCAACCCGCCCTACTTCCCCCCCGGCAGCGGCCTCCCGCCGGAGGAAGCGGCCCGCCGGACCGCCCGGACGGAGGAGGCCTGCACCCTGGAGGACATCTGCCGGACCGCCGGGCGGCTGCTGCGCTGGGGCGGGGCCTTCTGCCTTGTCCACAGGCCGGAGCGGCTGACGGACCTGCTCTGCGCCCCGCGGGGGTCGGGCCTGGAGCCCAAGCGGCTGCGTCTCGTCTCCGCCCGGCCGGAGAGGGCCCCGTCCCTGGTCCTGCTGGAGGCCCGCCGGGGCGGAAGGCCGGGGCTGCGGGTGGAGGTGCCGTTGATTCTGGAGAACCCCGACGGCTCCCCCTCGGCGGAGCTGGACCGTGTTTACTTCCGAACTTAGAGTTCGGAAGTAAATGCATTGTTTTGCGGTTGCCGCCGTCTGCGGCGGCGAGCAAAACGGCTTAAATCAAATGGTATGATTTCCGAATTTTTAATTTGGAAATCATACTTTCGAGAGGAGGCCCCGTCATGAGCGGAACGCTGTATCTGGTGGCCACGCCCATCGGCAACCTGGGGGACCTGTCCCCCCGGGCCCTGGAGACCCTGGCGGCGGCGGATTTCATCGCGGCGGAGGACACCCGGGTGTCGCTGAAGCTGCTGAATCACTTTGCCATCAAAAAACCCCTGGTGAGCTATCACGAGCACAACGCCGCCGCCGCCGGGCAGGCGGTCCTCAGCCGTCTTCTGGCGGGGGAGAGCTGCGCCCTGGTCACCGACGCGGGCACCCCCGCCATCTCTGACCCGGGGGAGGCCCTGGTCCGCCTCTGCGGGGAGAACGGCGTGACGGTGATTTCCATCCCCGGCTGCTGCGCGGCGGTGAACGCCCTGGCCGTCAGCGGCCTGCCCACGGGGCGCTTCACCTTCGAGGGCTTTTTGTCCGTCAACAAAAAGAGCCGCCGGGAGCACCTGGAGAGCCTGAGGGGCGAGAGGCGGACCATGATCTTCCACGAGGCCCCCCACAAGCTCCGCCCCACCCTGGCGGACTTCTGCGAGACCTTCGGCCCGGACCGCCCGGTGGCCCTGTGCCGGGAGCTGACCAAGCTCCACGAGGAGACCCGCCGCTGCACCCTGGGAGAGGCCGTGGAGCTCTACCGGGACCGGGAGCCCCGGGGGGAGTACGTCCTGGTGGTGGCCGGGGCGGAGCCCCGGGAGGACGCCGCCGTCACCCTGGCCGAGGGCGCGGCCCGGGTGCTGGCCCTGGTGGAGGCCGGGCAGCGCTTGAAGGACGCCGCCCGGGAGGTGGCGGAGTACACGGGCCTCAGCAAAAACGAGCTCTACGCCGCCGCCCTGGAGGGGCGAAAATAAAAGCGCTCCACGCGGGAGCGGACAGTATAATTTTCCCTGCCCTTGTCCATACTTCCCTCAGATCATTTCAAATGAGGGAGGAACTTTCGCATGGAAAACAAGCTGAAATCCATTCTCAGCGGCACGGGCTTTTATATCCTGCTGGCTGTCTGCCTCATCCTTGTGGCGGTGAGCGGGTGGTTCCTGCTCTTCGGCGGCGATGAGCCCGTTCCGGAGGAGCCGGAGGTCCACAAGGCGGTCAGCGCCCCGGCCCGGGACGTCTACGTCCCCGAGCCTGAGCCCGAACCGGAGGAGGACGAGCCGGAGCTGGAGGCCTCCGCCCCGGTGGAGGTGGAGATCGTTCCCACCATGCCGGAAGCGGAGGTGGACGACACGCCGGTGATGGCGGAGCCCCCCCGGCTGGTGGTGGAACCCTTGAAGGGGGAGGTGCTGCTGGCCTTCTCCGTGGACCAGCTGGTCTACAACCCCACCCTGGCGGACTGGCGGACCCATGACGGCGTGGACATCTCCGCCAAGCCCGGGACCACCGTGCTGGCGGCCACCGCCGGCACCGTCGCCTCGGTGGAGGACCATCCCCTGATGGGCACCACCGTGACCATCGACCACCAGGGGGGCTACACCACCACCTACGCCAATCTCCAGGCCAAGCCCACGGTGGAGCCCGGGGACCTGGTCACCGCCGGGCAGATCATCGGCGCGGTGGGTACCACCGCCTCCGCCGAGGCCGCCCAGAGCCCCCACCTCCACTTCTCCGTCACCCGGGACGGGGAGGCCGTGGACCCGGTCGGGTTTTTGAAGAGCTGACCCGGGACAGATCCCGCGCGAAACAGGCAAAACGACCAGACCGGCGGCTTTCGGCCGCTTCGATCTGGTCGTTTTCTGTCCTGTCAGGTGCCCCGGACCTTGTCCGGCGGGACGTCCTGCAGGGGAATCTCAAATTCTCCCGCCGGCGTGTTCTCGTTCCGCACGACATTGATGGGCCGGTTCTCCTTGACCCGCTGGATATACTCCTTGGGGGAGGTGCCGGTCATCTTTTTGAACAGGCGGCTGAAATAGTGGATGCTCTGATAGCCCAGGTACTCGGAAATCTGGGTCACGTTCAGGTCGGAGTACAGCATCAGCTCCTTGGCCTTCGATATTTTGCGCTGGTTGATATAGAGGTTGGGGGATATCCCCACCCGCTCCCTGAAAAACTGGCGAAAGTAGCTGGCGCTGTATCCGCACTGCGCCGCCAGGTCCGCCACCTGGATGGGCTTTCCCATGGCGCCCTCGATGATTTGCAGGATATGGCAGATGTTCTCGTCGTCCGGAATGCTGACAGGGTAGGTGATCGGCATCTGCCAGCTTTTTTTCTCCTCCTGCTTCCGCAGCAGCTGAATCAGAACCCGGTACAGGCTGATGTTGATGACCTCCTCATAGTCCCGCTCCTGGCCCACCGCCTCCTCGAAGATATTGTGGATCAGGCTGTTGATCTCGGAGTCCACCAACGGGATGTAGCGGGGAAGCCTGCTGATTTCCTCCGTCAGGGGCCCGGAGCAGGAAAATTTCAGATCCAGGCAGGAGGAGATGTCCAGACTGATGATCTCATGAGGGACGCCGGGAGGGATCAGCAGCAGCGTCCCCTGCCCGGTTTGATACGCCTCATCCCCCACGATGGTGCGAGTGTGACCGCCAAGGGAGTAGATATAGTGAAAAAACGTGTGGCTGTGAAGCTCAATATACTGGCCCGACTGTTTCGTGTTTTTGACGACTCGATGGACGACTACATCGTTGCGCATATCCGCTCCTTTTCAAGATTCCATCAGTGTTTGCACGATTTCCCGCAGGGTGGACACGCCGCCGACATTTCCGGGGAAAATCACGTAGGACAGCCCGGGGAACTTACTCTCCTCCCCCGTCCGCCACACCGGAACGCCCGGGGCCGCCTGCCCCAGGACCCAGGCCCGCCGGACTCCCAGCGCCCGGATGCCCACATCGCTGGAGGTGATGCCCCCCTTGGCCACCAGAAAGCCCGGGCGGACGGACAGATCCTTCACGATGGACGTCAGAGCCTGTGAGATCCGCACGCTGAGCAGGAGGTTCTCCTGGGCGCTCTCCTCGCTGGAGCGCATGACATACCGGCTGGTATAGACCACAGCCGTCCTCCCGCCGGCAACGGCCCTCTCCGTTTCCCGAAGGACCCGTTCCCTCTCCGCGGCCAGGCGGTCCGGGTCCGGCACCGTCTCCACGTTGAAGCAGACCGGCAGGAGGTTCAGCCCCGCCGACAGCAGCTCGTTCAGCTGGTCCGTCGTTTTTTGCACATGGGAGCCCACCACCACCAGCCCGCCCATGCCGGTTCGTTCCAGGCACAGCTCCGATTTCCGGAGCAGCGGGCGGGGGGACACGCCTCCCAGCACCCGGACCAGCGAAGCGGCGCAGCGGAACAGGAATTCCCTTCCCTCCGCCATGGCCCGCAGCAAAACGGCCGCGAACACCTCCACGTCCCGGTCGTCCGCCGCGTTCACCACGATCTTGTTGAAGTCCCGGACCGACCGCAGCTTTTCCAGCATCCGGTCGTAACGCAGGCCCCGCAGCTCCTCCAGGGAGATCGTGATCACCCCGCCGGCGGGGTACGCCCCCTCCGTCCGCTCCTCGCACCACTCCGTCAGGTCCGAGGCGCGGTAAGCGAAGGTCGTGTCCCTCGCGAACTCCGTCAGGCCGGCGGGAATCAGGCGGTCGCCGCTTTGCACATAGTGGATGTTGCCGATGGTCAGCCTGCCGCCCTCCCGGAAATAGGGCATGATGACCTCGCCGTCGTAATGGACGCCCAGCCGCCGCTCCAGCTCCCGGCGCAGCACCTGCGTCTCCAGCGGGTAGTGTCCCCGCAGGGTGGAGTCCCCCCGGCTGAGCAGCAGGAAGGGCCTGTGGGTCTCCTGGCTGGCGGCGGCCAGGTTTTCCGCGATCTCACGGTGGACCCGTTCGGTTTCCCCGGCGGTCAGGCCCCGGGAATTGGTCAGAATGAAAAACATGCCCCCCGGTTCCCGCAGCCCCCGGGCGATTGTCCGGCGCTCCCAGCCGGTGTAGACCGGCACGTCATGGACGGTCTGCACGCCGGTGGGGTCGTCGTCCAGGACGACGACCTTCCGCCGGAAGCCCGCCCGGGCGGCCTCCAGCTCCCGCAGGACGGTCTTTTCCTCCGGAAGCGGTATCCGCGCGGCCTCCGACAAGGGGATGATCCCGGTTTCACGCATCGCTTTCCACCTCTCCTTCCGGCGGGGTCACTTGCCCGTGATCTCCTCCGGGCGGATGTTCGTCACCTGCCCGTAGATGCACAGCGCGTCCAGGAAGCCCTTTTCCTCATAGCCGAACACGTGCCACTCCAGCTCCGGGAAGTGCATCACGTCCCCCGGGTGCAGCATCGCCGTGTGCTCCAGGGAATCCGGCCCGGAGCCCCAGCGGACGTACGCCCCCCGGCCGTCCAGCACGACCACGGTTTCCTCCGCGTGGTTGTGGGGGGCCATGGGGCCGCTCTCCTCGCTGTAGCGGCAGAAGCTCACGGTCATTTTCTCGCTGGCGACGGCGCTTTCCCGGCCCACCGCGTTTTGCACCACCCTCCCGGGCAGCTTGTTCCTTTTGATGTCGGCTCTTTGTACAAATTCCATGATGTGATCCTCCTCCTGGCCAGCGCCGCGGACGGGGGCGAATCCTCACCCCCGCGGTCATACGGCCTGATTGCCCATAAGTATACATATCAATATACCAGATTTCACGGCGGCTGTATTTGTCTTTTTCAATTGTAAACCATCCATTTTTCAACGCGGCTCTTTGTCGTCTCCCTTTGAACGGATTTGCCTTTTATCCACGAAAAGTCCAAGTCAACCGTTGTTCCGTGAAAATACTTTTCGGGTTTTCTATAGTATGCTACAGGAAAGAAGCGAAAGTCTTGAATAAACAATGAATAAAAGGAGTCGGTTCAGCTATGAAAAAAGAAATCATCGGCGTCATTCCCCCCATCATCACCCCCATTGACGAACACGAGAAGGTGGATGAGCAGGGCCTCCGGCGCCTCATCAACCACTGCATCAGCCACGGCATACACGGCATCTTCTCCTGCGGGTCCAACGGGGAATGCATGTCCCTCACCCAGCGGCAGCGCGACGAGGCCATCCGGATCACGCTGGACGAGTGCGCCGGACGGGTCCCGGTCATCGCGGGCTGCATGGACTCCAGCACGGCCCGGGTGATTGAGAACATCAAGCGCTTTGAGGATATGGGCGGGAAGACCGCCGTGGTCACGCCGGTGTTTTACGCCCGCCACGCCACCCAGGACGAGACGGTGCGCCATTTTGAGGAGATCAGCCGGCACACAGGCGCCGACCTGATGATCTACAACATCCCCGCCTTTACCGGGCAGAACCTGACCGCCGACACCATTATCAGACTCTCGAAGATCGACAAGGTGATCGGCGTGAAGGACACCTCCGGAAACTTCCCCGCCTTCATCAAGCTGCTGAACCATTTCAAGGGGACCGATTTTCTGGTGCACCAGGGCGCCACCAATCTGGCCGCGCCCAGCATGCTGATGGGCGCCGATGGATATATCCCCTCTCTGGCGCCTCTGTTCCCCAAGGCCCACATCAAGCTCTATGAGTACGGCAAGGCCGGGGATATCGAAAACACCATGAAATGGGGCGCCATTCTGGACGAGCTCTGCAAGCTCTATCCCATGGCCAAGAGCCAGACGGCCTCCACCAAATACGCCATCAGCACCCTGGGCTTTGTGGACCGGCGGGTGTGCCAGCCCACGGAGCCCATCACCCCGGAGGAAATGCGCCGGATTGACGAACATATCGAAAAGAACCGGCAGTACATGTAAGAAGAGGGTGAAGCGCTATGAAAGCTGCGGAGCAGAGTCCCGTCATCCTTCTGGATCCGGCGGATAACGTCGTGGTCGCGCGGATGCCCCTGGCCGCCGGAACCACCCTTGGGAACGGGGAGATCACCGTGAAAACCGATATCCCCCCGGGCCACAAAGTCGCCGCCCGCTTCATCAAAGAGGGCGACCCGGTGTTGAAATGCAATACGGTCATCGGCTACGCGTCCCGGGACGTGGAGCCGGGCACCCATATGCACAACGAGACCATCCACTTCAGCGCGGCGGAGAAATCGTACTCGTTCTGCCAGGATTACCGCCCGATAGAGCTGGTCCCGGAGAACCTCCGCCGCACCTTCATGGGCTATCTCCGGCCCGATGGCCAGGCGGGCACCCGCAACTGCATCGCCGTCATTGTGTGCAGCAACTGCGCCGCCACGGTGGCCCGGAAAATCGCCAGCCATTTTACGCCGGAGATTTTGGAGGCCTATCCGAATGTGGACGCCGTGGTCCCCCTTATCACGTCCTCCGGCTGCGGGCTGGAGAAGACCGGCGATCCCATGAGATTCCTCCGCCGGGTGCTGGGCGGCCATATCAAGAATCCCAACATGGCCGGCGCCGTGGTCTGCGCCCTGGGCTGCGAGTCCAACAACATCGACGCCTTTTTCCAGGAAGCCGGCCTTGCCCCGGGCCCCATGCTCAAGCGGCTGGTGATCCAGGAGGAGGGCGGCGCCCGCAGGACCGTGAGCCGGGGCATCGAGCTGGTGGAAGCCATGCTCCCCATCGCCGACAAAAACCAACGGCAGCCCCTTCCGGTCAGCCTCCTGAAGGTCGGCCTGGAATGCGGCGGGTCCGACTCGTTTTCCGGCGTCACCGCCAATCCCGCCCTGGGCCGGGCCATGGACCTCCTGGCCCGGCAGGGCGGCAGCGTGGTGCTCACGGAGCCCACCGAGCTTGTGGGCGCGGAGGAGGCCCTCACAAGCCGGGCGAAGTCCCCGGAGGTGGCGCGGAAGTTCATCGATGTCATGAACTGGTGGCTGGAGTACTGCAAGGGCCGCGACGCGCAGATTTACGGCAAGGTCACGCCGGGAAATAACGCCGGAGGCATCACGAACATTCTGGAAAAGGCCCTGGGCAGCGCCAGAAAGGGCGGGAGCTCCCCCCTGAACGACGTCGTCGGCTATGCCGAGCCCGTCACGGAGCCGGGACTGACCATCATGAATTCCCCCTCGTATGATCCGGTGTCCGCCGCCGCCATGTTCGCCGGGGGCTGCAACCTCTGCGCTTTCACCACCGGCTGCGGCTCCTGCTACGGAAGCCGTCACTTCCCGACGCTGAAGATCGCCTCCAACACAGCCCTGTACCAGCGCCAGGGGGACGACATTGATTTGAATGCCGGCGCCGTGCTGGACGGGGACAAAACCCTGGAGCAGATGGGGGAGGAGATTTTTGAGGCCCTCATCGCCACAGCCTCCGGACAGCCCACGCGGAGCGAGCTGTTCGGCATGGGCGGCGATGAGTTCATCGTCTGGTGGCTGGGGATTACCGCCTGAGCCGGGGGGTACGGATGTTTCCCGGCCCCCTGCCGCGTGTACGCCGGCCGCGGCCTCCGGCGGGGCCGGGCCCTCCTCACGGAGCGCCCGCGTCAAGGCGCGGACCTCACGCGTCCGCACTCCTGTCCGCCAGCAGCTTGATGAGGTGCTTTTTGTAAGGAACGGGGCTTCCGCCCTTTAAAAAGCGGTCGGCTTTGTGGGCGTCTTCGGGATAGAACACCGCGAACATGCCGGGCCTCAGCTCCAGAAGGGGACCCTCTCCGCCGTATCTGGCGCAGTCCTTTTCCGCGTTGTATGGAATGGCCTCCTCCAGGTCCTGCACACGGTTCCACAATGTGTACCAAGCGGCGCTCTCGCGTATGATCTGCACGTCAATGTACTTGATGTGAGCTTCAAACGTCCCCTCATCCAGGGGCTTGGTCTCTCCCTGCTGGCACACCGCGTATCCGCCGTCAAACTCCCGGCGTTCGCCGTTCCAGTCCGGGCAGGTGAGCGTAGTACTTTGGCAAATTCTCCACCCAATCGACAATCATTCTGTTTTCTCCTCATGAATTCATGTTGTGTTTTCAAAAAAACCGGCGGCAGAAATCACAGCCGCCGGTTTTTTCGCGTGTCAGGCGGCGGCCTTCACCCGCTTCACCGTGGCGAAACAGTAAGCGCAGGCGGCAACGCCGATTGCGAGGCCGATCCAGTCTGTAATTGTGGAAGGAAGGATCAGGCAAACAGCCGCCGCGAAGAAGGCGCACCGCTCCCAGACGGACAGGGCCTTGCGGAAATATCCGGCGATGCCCACCGCCAGGAAGAAGGTGCCCAGCACAACCACCACCGTGGCCTGGATGATCTCCAAGGGCGCGTCGATCAGCAGATGGCCGGCTGATAGACAAAGAGGAACGGTACCAGGAACGCGGTCACCGCGAACGTGAACGCCTTCCAGCCGGTCCGCCAGGCGCTGGCTCCGGCGATACCCGCCGCCGTGTAAGAGGCCATGCAGACGGGGGGCGTGATCTGGGCGATTACGCCGAAGTAGAAGATGAACATATTGGCGGGAAGGGCCTCGATTCCAAGTCCCTGGATCGAGGAGCAGAACAGCACGTTGCCAATCAGATAGGCGGCGGAGGTGGGCAGCGCCACATAGGACGCCTGCTTGACGCCCTCAATCAGGCAGTTCAGCAGCTTCTTCGGACCGATGCGGGTTTCCTTCGACAGCGCGCCGATGAAGATGGCCAGCAGCGTGCAGTAAATCGCGGAACGGGGCAGGGAAAACCCGGAATAAAGAAGGATCACAAGCACCACAATGGGAAGCAAACGGTAAAGACGGGGAATGATGGGCTTGTTCTCTTACTTCAGAGCCGCGGCCTCCACGTGCATCTTCTTCTTTTTCGCCAGCAGATGGACAATCATGAAAGCGGCGAAGAAGTAGCAGACGGCGGGGATGATTGCCGAGGTGGCGATGTCCGTGTACTTCACGCCGATCATCTCGGCCATGATGAAGGCCCCGACTCCCATGATCGGCGGCATGATCTGCCCGCCGGTGGAGGCGACGGACTCAACAGCGCCGGCCTCCTCCGGAGAATAGCCGCTTTTCTTCATCAGGGGAATGGTCAGAACGCCGGTGGTGGAGACGTTCGCCACGGCGGAGCCGGAAATCATGCCCATCAGCCCGGAGGAGATCACCGCCGCCTTCGCGGGGCCTCCCACGGTCTTGTTGCTCAGCTTCATGCCGCAGTCAATGAGAACCTGGCCGCCTCCGGTGTTCGTGAAGAACGCGCCGAAAATCATAAAATAAAAAAGTGTGCTCACCGAAGAGATGAGGGGGGAGCCGAAAATGCCGTTTTGGCCCAGCGCGAGGTTTTCCAGAAGCTGCTTCCAGGTTATGCCGCTGAACCGGAAGACCCCCGGTATGTGCTGTCCGAAAAAGGCATACGCGATGAACAGCATGATAAAGCACAGCAGGACCCCGCTGACGCACCGGCGGATGGACTCCAGCAGGATGATCACCAGGATGACCGCCGCCGCCAGGTCGATTGGCCGCATGATGTCCACGGAGAAAACGCGGAAATTGAAATAGGAGGTGTTTTGGATATAATAGACGGCCACAAAGGCGGACCCCGCGATCAAAAGCCCGTCGGCGATCCAGAGAGATTTGTGGTGGTACTTGTCCGCCAGGGGCGAGAGCAGAAAGGAAATGACAAATGCCAGACACAGGTGCAGCGGCGTCTGCGTCCAGCTGTCGAGAGGCTTTACCAGCTTGATATAAAGCTGAAACGCCAGGAAGAAGACACAGAGCGACGCGATGATCCAGTACCGCCATCCGGGCATCGTGCGGAGCAGCTTCGCCGTTTTCGTCTCGTCGTCGTCCTCCTCCGCCAGCGGGCGGTTTGAGCCCTGGCTTGACGTCCTCAGGTCAAATAGCCCATCTCGCGATAGTACTTTTCCGCGCCGGGATGCAGGGCGTTTCCGCCGATGCGCTCAGATTCACAGCTCTTTTCCACCTCCCAGGGCTCCAGGGAGGAGTAAACCGCCGCCAGGCTGTCGCGGTTTTCGCACAGGACCTTGGTGATCGTGTAAACGATGTCCTCATCCATATCGGAGCGGACAAAGATGCAGTCCGGAGAACCGGGCATGCGGATCTCATCGTCCTGGCCCCGGAAGGAACCGGCGGGGATATAGCAGGTCTGGAAGCCTTTTTCCTGGATGAACCAGTTGATCAGATCGTCGCCCCACTGCAGGAAGGTGACGTCCTGGGTCATGGCGATTTCGGCCATGGTGGAAGAGTTCTGGGAGGTGTGGTCAAGGTAGAAGTCGATCTGCCCGTCGGACATCAGGTCCTGAATCTCCGAGCCGCCGCCGTGGGTGACGGAGCCGCCCCAGGAATTCAGATCTTCCTCCGTAACGCCGAAGTATTCCAGCAGCAGAACGACGCACTCCGCGTCCATGGAACCGACGGCGGAACAGCCGATCCGCAGGGGCAGCTTTTTCTCAAAGACCTCCTCGATGGTCGAGACATTGTTTTTCTCCAGGAACTCGTTGTGAATGCAGTTGATGCACCCGGAGGACTGAATTCCGCCGGCGATGGGGGAGCAGCCGCTTACGGGAGGACGGCCCAGCGTTCCGGTCTCCCGCGCCCACTTGGCGGGGGCGGCGTTGACGAAAGCGATGTCAACGCCCGTGCCTTCGGCGAAGAGGTAGGGCGCGCCCATTCCGCCGGGAGAGGTGGGGGATACGTCGATGTTTCCAAAGCCGCCCTTTTCCTCCAGAACCTTGCTCATCTCAACAATGATGTTATAGCTGGAGCTGCCGACCGCATCGGAGGCGAAGGTCAGGCTGGTTCCGGAATAGTCCGGCGCGGCGCCGCTCGTATCCTGGGTGTCGTTTCCGGTGTCCTGCGTGGCGGGGGGAGTGGCTTCCGCGGGCGGATCATTGGTCTTTCCGCCGCAGGCGGCCAGGCTCAACACCAGGATGAGCGCCAACGCCGTTGCAAAAAATCTACGTGCCATCACTTTCTCCTCTCCAAATCAAAAGCATATGGGTAAAGTGACGTACAACTTCTTTTCAAAACCTCCCGACCAAGGTTATGAACAGTGAGTGGGCTGAGCGCCTCCTGAAAATCACAGCTCCTCCATCGAACAGTTACCATTTTCCAGGGCGATGGCTTTGCGCCACATGGGATCCTCGCTCATTGCGGGAAAATCCTCCCGGTAATGACTTCCCCGGCTCTCCGTACGTTTCAGAGCCGCCTGGGCAACCAATCGGCCGGTCAGCAGCAGATTTTTCAGCTCCAGCAGCTTCTGCGCCTCCCGGCCACTGGAGACAGCGGCGGATGAAAGCTCCTCTTCCAAAAGACGGGCTTCTTCCTGATAGTGCCGCAGCCCTTCGCCGGTGCGCACCACCAGCAGATCACGGGACGCCAGCCGCTGAAGCCTGCCCCGCCAGGCGTCCAACCGCGCCTCACCAGGGCCGCCGCCCCAAGGTATGGAGGGGGGCGCGGTTTCCCGCCGGGCCGGGAAATCAGATTCCCTGGCAAGGCCGGCGGCGTATTTTCCCGCGATCTCGCCAAATACCTGCCCGCTGGAAAACATGTTTCCGCCCAGGCGGTCCGCCCCGTGGGGGCCTCCGGCTGTCTCGCCCACGGCCAGCAGCCGCGGCACGGTGGTTTCCGCGTGTTCGTCGATCAGCAGTCCGCCGTTGAAGGCATGGGCATAGCATGTGAGACGCAGTATGGAGTTATCCGGATCCGCCCCGCATTTTTGCATCCAGGCCTTCGTGATGGGCCACATCTGAGCCAGGTTCATATTGTCGATCTCCGACAGCGGCGGCACCTTGCGCAGGTCCGCGTAAACCCCCTCACCCCGATTGCCCTCTTTTTTTACGGCGATCTCGATATATCGAGGGAGATCCCGGGTACTGAAGGGGTAATGCCCGTCTTTGGCGGCTATGCAGTCCTGAAGCGTCACACCGTCGGGGAGGTATTTTGTGATGAAGTCCTCTCCGGAGGAGTTTTGAATATCAGGGCACAGGCTCCAAATCCAGGCGTTGAAAATCGTCTTCGCCGGCTCAATGACGCCCAGACCCGACTGCATGAATTCCATGTTGACCAGCCTGGCCCCGGCGCGGGCCCCCGGCGCTCGATCTCCCGTTTCAGCGCCAAAACGATGGGCTCGCCGTGGCCCTTGATCTTCATGCTCCGGCGGCGGCTGGCGAAGCAGCCCTTCGTGGCCAGATAGCCGTCTCCATAGCGCTGGAACACGACGCCCAGCCCCTCCAGAAACGGCACCTGCCTGGGCGCGTTTTCCGCCACGATGCCCGCCAGCTTCCGGCTGCAGGGCCCGAGAGCCGCGTCCAGAATATCCTTCTCATGCACGGCAGGGCTGTCCTCCGGGTCGGCAAAGCCGCTGGCGGAGAAGCCCGCCGATTCCGCGACGCGGAATGTAGAGGTTCCGGCGGAGCCGAAGCGCCGCTTCGTTATCATGACGGTATCCGCTCCCGCGCGCTCGCTTTCCAGGGCGGCCCTTGAAGCGGCCGCCCCCGCGCCGATGACCAGGACGTCCGTATACAGTACTGCGTGCGTTCTCATATTTGGGTCCTCTTCAAAATCTCGACCGTTCCCGCGGCCGTGTCTATCTCCAGTTCATCTCCGGTATGAATGGTCTCCACGGGGTCCAGGTCGAACGAGTCCATCATGGGGATATCGCTGATGATCGCGCCGATGACCATGACCTCATCCGCCGTGCGGTTCAAAATGGCGATGGGGGCCACCTGTCTCAGCCACATGTCGTAAAGCCGGAGGGAGCCTGCCCCGGAGCCCTTGCCGGTCGGGCAGACCAGTATTTTTCCCGCGAAGCATTGGCCGTGAATGTCATGCCCCTGCTTGTTGACGGTGCCTGTTTTGTAATCGACCCCGCCCCAGAAGCTCAGGCTGTCCCTGCTGACAATTGCGACGCCCCGCGTTTTCCCGGCGACCAGCTGCCGCCCTTTCAGAAGGATATTCTCCATGCGCGTCTCCTTCACTCCTCGGCGGCCGTCCAGATCCCGCTGACAGCCGCGTCAATCACCTGCTCCGTCGTCCCATAGTATACCGGTATCCTGCCGGAATCCGCGGCGGCATAGTGAGCCATTTTGGAGGAGTCCGTCGCCATGGAACGGATTCCCATGGAGGCCGCCATGCACTCGCCCAGCGGATAACAGGTTGGGCATGTGCGGGAGAGCAGCAGCGCCCCGGACTCTTCGATTGTTTTCGTCAAGCCCTGCCGGTCCGCGACGGCCTTGATGGCGTCCGAAGTCAGGACCTCCATCAAGACGCCCTCTTTCACACGCCGTCCCTCCAGAAGGCCGGCAATCTGCTGGAGCTGATACACCGAAACATGCGGACAGCCCAAAACGACCATGTCGACGGCCTCTCCGGAGGCGTTGCAGAGATGGCGCTCCATCTCCCGCCTGGCGGCTTTGTCATAGACGCAGGTTTCCAAGGGCTTTTTTCCGCCCAGCGCGGCATCCAGCGTAGGGGCCTCCGGCGTGATTCCCACGATGTGGAAATGCGGCACCGCTCCGCTGGAGTTCATCCCCGCGCACATCATCTTGCAGTGATCCAGCGATACGCCGTCTTCGATTCCAACCAGAACCGGGATCCTGCTGACGGCGTGCTTCCCGATGAAATAGCCAAGCGTCGCCCAGTCGTGGTCGCTCCGGCAGGGGATCCGCACGTCAATCACCATGTTCCCGAAACGGTTTTCATCCAGGAGAAGGCCGTACACGGGGACTCTGCCCGTCAGCGCGGAGGACAGGGAGGAGGGATTGCCCTGCCGGTTTGTCCTTGCGCCGAAGTAACCGTTGTACATTGGAATCGCAGAGGATTCCGCGCTGCACATCAGTTCCCCGAAGTGGGGAACATTTCCCACCAGATAAGGTGTACAGCTGTAGGCTGTGATGATGCCCATTGTTTCGTAGGCGCGGTTCAGGCGCAGCTGCCAGTCGTAATATTCCCGGGGAATCCCGAGCCTTTTCCAATGAGTGGAATCAATCGCGCTGGGGTTGACGGTGGCATAGCACCGGGCCCGCCCGCCGTTTTCCGCCATCCATTCAATAAACTGCGCCCCGCCTGTTCCCGTTGAGATCACGGTGCCGCTGGCCACATGCACATGCTCAGTCCTGGCCATTCTCTCGGCGCCGTAGATGTCCCCGATTGAAGTCAGGATTCGCATGGCCTTTTGTGTCGCCGGTCCGAATTCCCCGTTGAGCATGGCCGATTCCTCCGCTGTCAGTCTCATCCTTGCAGTCACCTCCTTCAAAATAAGCATAACCGGCTCTTGACAAAGCGTTTCATGAAAGGGACAAAAAAGTTTACTGTTATAATACATGGAATACCGATAAAACGAAGCGTTGTATTTGCACAATTCAACCAAAAATTCTCCAATTTGAATGATATTGTTTTAATTGGCTGAATTGAAACTCTGGAATGTTCAGCGGATATTTCAAAGGGCGGACGCTCAGCCCGAGGTGGTCCCCGGGGCTTGCCTTTTTTTGATTTCCGTGTTATGATATATCAATTAGACACTGATTATCCGCCGGAGGCGGCGGGTCGAAAAGGAGTATGCGCTATGAAAACTTATACCTTCCAGCCCCGGGGCGTCTGTTCCCAGGAAATGCGGGTGGACCTGGACGACCAGGGCGTCATCCAGGGCCTCCGGGTCATCGGCGGGTGCAGCGGCAACCTTCAGGGCATCGGCGTCCTGGTGAAGGGGATGCCCGCCCGGGAGGCCATCCGCCGCCTGAAGGGCATCGGCTGCGGGGCCAAGAACACCTCCTGCCCGGATCAGCTGGCGCTGGGCCTGGAAAAGGCCCTGGCCCAGGACTGAGGGGACCGGAGAAGGCTATGAAAATCGTCTTGGTCATCGACCAGTTCGACGACGCGAACAATGGGACCACCATCAGTGCCCGGCGCTTCGCCACGGCCCTGAAGGAGCACGGAAACGAGGTCCGGGTCATCGCCACCGGCAAGCCCACGGACTACAAATACGCCGTGCGGCAGATGAAGTTTCTCCCCATCGTGGAGCACCTCATCACCAGCCAGGGGATGCGCCTGGCCATCCCCAACAAGCACGTTTTTGAAAAAGCGGCGGCGTGGGCCGACGTGGTCCACTTCATGATGCCCTCTCCCCTGGCCATCATGGGCCTCAAGCATGTGGAGCGCCTGGGCATCCCCCACACGGCGGCCTTCCACTGCCAGCCGGAGAACATCACCTTCACCCTCCACCTGGGCAACAGCAAGCGGGTGAACGACTTTGTCTACACCAAGTTCCGGGACACCTTCTTCAACCGCTTCACCCACATCCACTGCCCCAGCAACATGATCGCGGACCAGCTCCGCCAGCACGGCTACACCGCGGAGCTCCATGTCATCTCCAACGGCATCAGCCCCCGCTACACCTATGGCCGCAGCCCCCAGGAGGACTGGATGCGGGGGAAGTTCAACGTGCTGATGGTGGGCCGCTACGCCGGGGAGAAGCGGCAGGATGTCCTCATCAACGCCTGCGCCCTGTGCCGCCACAGGGACGACATCCAGGTCATCCTGGCGGGGAAGGGGCCCCTGGAGAAGAAGTACCGCCGTCTTGCCGAAAAGCTGCCGAACCCCATCGTCATGGAGTTTTACGAGCCCGCCCGCCTGTTGGAGATCCTCCACATGGCGGACCTGTACGTCCACACCTCCGACGCGGAGATCGAGGCCATGAGCTGCATGGAGGCCTTCGCCTGCGGCTTGGTGCCCGTCATCGCGGATTCCCCCCGGTCCGCCACGCCCCAGTTCGCCCTGGACGAGCGGAGCCTGTTCCCCGCCGGGGACGCCGCCGCCCTGGCGGAGAAGATCGACTGGTGGTTCGAGCACCCCGAGGAGCGGGAGGAGATGGGAAAGCGCTACGGCGAGCACGCCGGGCAGTACGCCCTGGACCGCTCCATCGAGCAGACGGAGGAGATGTTCCGCACGGCTATTCAAGAGCAGAGAGGATAAGAAAAAGACTTCTTCGCCGGGAAGGAAGAGAGCTGCGAGAGGAACCCAGGAGGGGTTCCTCTCGTTTTTGATAACCCCGCCGCAGCGGACCATTTCGGAGTTTGCTCCGAAATGGTGGTGACAGCGGGAGTTTACTCCCGCTGTCACCAGCGGGGCGTTTTTCGCGTATGCTGAACCAGCGACAAAGGAGGAATGCACCATGGCATATTCCGACCGGGAGCTGCTGGCGCGCCTGATCGAGTGCGAGGCGGGCGGGGAAGGGGAGAACGGCATGAAGGCCGTGGCGGGGGTGGTGATGAACCGGGTCCACGCCCGGGGCGGCGAGTACGCCCGGGTGGGCCAGGGCAGCATCCGCAACATCATTTTCCAGCCCTACCAATTTGTCTGCGCCAGCGAGACGGAGGGGGGCGCCTACAACCCCCAGAACATATACAACATGCGGCCCGAGGCCATCCACTATGAAATCGCCGACTGGGCCATTGCCGGGAACCGCCTGCCGGACGTGGCGGAGTCCCTGTGGTTTTACAATCCCTTCGGCCCCGAGTGCCGGCGCTTTTTCCCCACCGGCGTGGGGTACTGGCAGACCCGCATCGGTGACCACTGCTTCTATAATCCTACAGACGCATACTATAAAACTTGAGAGGTGTCCATCATGCCCAACACAAGCTATATGTCCCAGCCCCTGACGGACTGGTCCTCCGAGATCAGCGCGCCCCAGCCCGCCGCCCAGGCCCACACCACCACTTCCACCACAACCACCACCACCGCTTCCGCCTCCGCGGGGGGCCACGGAGGCGCCGCCCCCGTCACGACCACCACCACCGATACCAGCACCGCCGCCGCCGCCCAGCGTCCGATGCAGCAGCCTCAGTCCTACCCCGCTCCCGCAGCGCAGCAGCCGCAGTCCTACCCCGCCCCGGCGGCACAGCCCCAGTCCGCCCCCTCCGCCTCCGGAGGCGTCCCCGCCGCCCGCAATGAATTCCATGGCAGCAGCGGGACCCTGGATCTGGAGACCCATCAGCCCATCGAGGTCATCGAATCCCCCACCAGCACCAGCGAGGCCTTTCTGGGCTCCATGAAGGCCATGCTCCTGCGGAACCGGGGGAGCTTCGTCACCGCCACCTTCCTCATCGGCACCCAGGGGACCACCACCTGGGAGGGCATCCTCCACGACGTGGGGAACGACCACATCATCATCTTCCAGCCCGGCCGCCAGCGCTATATCGCCTGCGACATCTACTCGCTGAAATACATCGAGTTCTACGACACCCGGGAGCGGGACGCCTGTGCCCAGCTCCTCCGGCAGAGCGGCCTGAACAGCGACATGAACCGGGGAATGAACAGTTTCTACTGAGCGCGCAAAAAAAGCGGAGGCCTCCTGGAGGCCTCCGCTTTTGAGACAGAGGGAAAGACTCAGCGCTTGCTGAACTGGGGCGCGCGGCGGGCGGCTTTGAGGCCGTATTTTTTGCGCTCCTTCATGCGAGGGTCGCGGGTCAGGAACCCGGCCTTCTTCAGGATGGGGCGGTTGTCCTCGCTGGCCAGCAGCAGGGCCCGGGCGATGCCGTGGCGCAGGGCGCCGGCCTGACCGGAGACGCCGCCGCCGGAGACAGTGGCCACGATGTCCATTTTACCGGTGTTGCCGGTGGCCTCCAGGGGCTGACGGACGACCATCTTCAGGGTCTCCAGGCCGAAATACTCGTCGATGTCCCGGCCGTTGATGGTGATGCTCCCGGTGCCGCCGGGGAACAGGTGGACCCGGGCGACGGAGGACTTCCGGCGTCCCGTACCATACAGATAGGGCTTCTTGGACTGATACATACGCTTCCTCCTCCTTATTCAGCGTCCAGGGCGATGGGCTTCTGGGCCTGCTGCTTGTGCTCGGCGCCGGCGTAGATGTGCAGGCGCTTCAGGGAATCCTTGGCCACGGTGTTCTTGGGCATCATGCCCCGGACGGCCACCCGCATGGCCAGCTCCGGCTTCTCCTGCATCAGGATGCGGTAGGGGGTCTCCTTCAGGCCGCCCACCCAGCCGGAGTGGGTGCGATAGATCTTCTGCTCGCCCTTTTTCCCGGTCAGGACCGCTTTGCCCGCGTTGATGATGATGACATTGTCCCCGCAGTCGGCGTGGGGGGTGAAGGTGGTCTTGTTCTTTCCGCGCAGCAGGTCCGCGGCCCGGACGGCGGTCTTGCCCAGGGGCTTTCCGGCGGCGTCCAGAATGTACCACTTGCGCTCAATGTTGGCCTTGTTTGCCATAAAAGTGGACATGGTCTTTCCTCCATCAGTATATTTTCGGTTTGAGCTTACAAATCAAGCGCTCCTCACGGAGCAAGGATATTTATACCACGCCGTTCCGGCAATGTCAACAGGATTTTCAATCCGCGGCGCATATCCTTCCATTTTCTCTTGTTTTCTCTGACAATCTCAAAAATACTGAATCTCCACTTTAAATTATCCCCGCGAAAAGAGGCCGGCCCCTCCGGGACCGGCCCCTATGTACCCTACAGCACCCACTGCACCAGCAGCAGCAGCGCGAAGCCCGGAAGCCCCAGGACCCCGATCACCAGGGCGTTCCAGAGATTGACCCCCAGGGCGATGCCCGTCACGGCGGCGGTGGCGTTCACCGCCCAGAGGGCCAGGAAGCCCAGCAGGGTGTTGGCCAGCAGCTTCACCGCCAGCTTCAGCGGAGCGCTGAACACCCGGAGCAGGGCGATGAGGAAGAACCCGGCCAGCAGCGCGGCGATGATCTTCTGGTTCAGGTCCATACCGCCTCGCCCTCCAGCCGGGGAGCGGCGAAGCTCTCCGGACTCCGCTCCTTGATGGCCCGGATCAAATAGTTGCACCGGGCCTTCTCCGCCTTGATCTGGTAGATGCAGGACTCCACCAGCTCCGGGTCCACCGCCTGGTCAAACTTCCGGTAGGCCAGGGACAGGTCCCCTCTGGCGCTCTGGAGCTCTTCCTTCAGGGCCAGCAGCTCCGGGTCTGTCCGATTTTTTTTGAAGAAAGTGGTTTTCATCATGTTGTCCCTCCTGTATAATACTTTATATGGCAAGTCTGGACAAATATGCCAGCTTTCATACGGGAGGGACGCCTATGCGGGAAAATTTCATGAGACAGGCCCTGGCCCTGGCCCGGGAGGCCGCCGCCGCCGGGGAGGTCCCCGTGGGCTGCGTCGTCGTCCGGGAGGGCGCGGTGGTGGGCCGGGGGCGGAACCGGCGGGAGGAGAAGCGCTCCGCCGCCTCCCACGCCGAGATGGAGGCCATCGCCCAGGCCAACGAGGCCCTGGGCTCCTGGCGGCTGGACGGGTGCGAGCTGTACGTGACCCTGGAGCCCTGTCCCATGTGCGCCGGGGCGATTCTGAACGCCCGGATCGCCCGGGTCTGGTTCGGGGCCCGGGACCCGGCCTTCGGGGCCTGCGGCGGCGTGACCAACCTCTTCATGGAGGACTTCCCCCATGCCCCCGCCCTGGTGGGCGGCGTCCTGGAGGAGGAATGCCGGGCCGTCCTGTCCGGGTTCTTTTCCAATCTTCGGAAAAATGGTTGACATAAGATTTAAGACTTTTGTAACAATTGACGCTGGTTTCCTTAACAACTCTCCTGTATCTTAATACTTGCAAGAGACAAAACTTCTTTTCATCCAATCTTCCAAACAATAAGGTTCAGGGCCAGCCGGGAGGCTGGCCCTGTTCCGTTTTTTCCGGCAGATTTCATAAACTGTTCACCATTTATCCAGGCCCTTCCTGTATATTATAGATATACACCCAACCCCACTATGACCCAGGCGGGCCCGCCCGCCTGCCCATCAGAAATGAGGCATCACTGTGAATATCGCATATCTCTTGACCCCCAAGCACCGCGTCGCCTACCTGTACGACGACAACACCATCCGCCAGGGCCTGGAGAAGCTCCGCCACCACGGGCGCAGCGCCGTCCCCGTCATCAACCGCAAGGGCCAGTACGTGGGCACCGTCAGCGAGGGGGACTTCCTCTGGCGGCTCCTGCCCGACGAGGGAACCCCCTGTCCCTGCTCCGTGAAGGAGCTGGAGCGGCTGCACGTCCGGGACATCCTCCGGGAAAACCCCTCCGTCCGCATCACCGCCTCCCTGGAGGAGCTGCTGGACACCATCGTCCGGCAAAACTTCGTGCCTGTTGTGGATGACCTGAACAGCTTCATCGGCATCGTCACCCGGCAGGATATCATCCGCAGCCTCGCCGCGGAGAAGCAGGCCGCGCCGGCCCTCCGCAAGATCGTGTAAACCCGCGGACAGGCCGCTCCCAAAGGGAGCGGCCTGTTTTTTTGCACAAAAACGCCCTGGGATGCAGGACGATTCATGGTGACCTGCAAAAAATATGTACTTTATTTCAATAAAGCCTTGTAACCAGAAGGGTTTTGTGGTATGATATCCGCACACTTGCAGGAGTTGAAACCAACCCTCGCAAAATCCAATCCCGAAAAGAGGAAGAACGATGAAAAAGAAATTCTCTCTGCTGATGGCCGTTCTCATGCTGGCCATGCTCCTCGCCGGCTGCGGCGGCGATACCGGCTCCAAGGACGGCGGCGAAGGCGGCGGAAGCTCCGCCCCGGCGGACAGCTCCGCTCCCGCCGACTCCTCCGCTCCCGCGGACTCCGGCGCCTCCGCCGTGGCCCAGGACACCAACACCGTGGCCGTGGGCGCGGTGGTCATCGCCCGGGACGACGTGCCCGAGGAGGACATCTACGCCCTGACCTCCGCCATCTTTGAGAACATCCCCACCATCACCGAGCAGCACGCCAAGGGCGGCGAGCTGGACCTGGACTTCGCCTCCTCCGTCACCTCCGTGCCCTATCACCCCGGCGCGGCCAAGTACTTCGCCGAGAAGGGTAAAGAGGTTGCTTCCGTCAAGGAAGGCGCGGGCTCCGGGGACTCCAAGGCCCTGACCTTCGGCACCGGCGGCGAGTCCGGAACCTACTACGCCTTCGGCGGCGTCCTGTCCAGCTATATCTCCAACAACACCGGCGTCTCCGTCACCGCCGTGACCTCCGGAGGCTCCAAGGCCAACATCGAGGATCTGGCCGCCGGGGACATCCAGCTGGGCTTCGTCCAGTCCGACGTCATGAGCTACGCCTACAACGGCGAGCGCCTCTTCGACGCCAAGGTGGAGAACTTCTCCGTGGTGGCCGCCCTTTACATGGAGCAGGTCCAGATCGTCACCACCAACCCGGACATCAAGTCCGTGGCGGACCTTGCCGGCAAATCCGTCTCCATCGGCGACCGGGGCTCCGGCGTGTGGTTCAACGCCGTGGACGTGCTGGGCGCCTATGACATCGACCCCGACAACGGCATCAGCCCGGTGTACCAGGGCTTCGGCGACAGCGCGGACAGCCTGAAGGACAAGAAGATCGACGCGGCCTTCGTGGTGGCGGGCGCGCCCACCACGGCCATCGTGGACCTTGCCACCAGCGGCCCCGTGTACCTGGTCAGCCTGGACGAGGAGCACACCAACGCCCTGCTGGAGTCCTCCCCCTACTACAGCGCCTACACCATCCCCGCCGGGACCTATTGATCCCCCAACCCGAGCCGGCTTTGGCAAGGGCCGCTTTACGCGGCCCTTGCCGCATTGAAAGGACAGCTCTCCCGCCGTCCCTTCAATACGGCAAGGGCCTTACTCTATTTTATAAGGAGGCGTCGCCAATGAGCGAGAAAGACAAGAAGAACCTTCCCGACGTGGAAATCGGCACCGCGGCGGACATGGAGGAGGTCATGCGGAAGTATGACCGGGAGTCCGCCACCCGCATCTGGGAGGGGAAGCCCAAGGTCATCGTCGGCGTGGTCATGGCCCTGTTCTCCCTGTACTGCATCTGGATGACCCTGCGCTGCACTTGGGACCTGCCCATCCGGCTGACCTCCTTCCTGGGGCTCATCACCGTCATGGGTTATCTCACCTACCCCGCCCGGAAGGACCACGTGAAGCCCAATTCCATGCCCTGGTATGACGTGGTTCTCATGCTGCTGGGGGCCGGGTCCTTCTTCTATTACTGCGTCAACTACAACTCCCTGGTCATGGTCATCACCAGCGCCGCCAAGATCAACCCGGCCAGCGAGAGCGCCATTCCCAATGCTTGGTTCTATCTGGCCATCGGCGTGGTGGCCATCCTGGTGCTGGCGGAGCTCTGCCGCCGCTGTGTGGGGCTGCCCATTCTCTGCGTGGTGGGCGCGCTGCTGATTTACACCTTCGCCAGCGGGCAGAATCTGGCCCGGGTCATCTACACCCTCTTCTACGGCACCTCCGGCGTCATGGCCACCCCCATTCAGGTCTGCGCCAAGTTCATCGCCGTCTTCATCATCTTCGGCGCGTTCCTGGAGCGGACGGGCATCTCCAACTTCTTCATCGACCTCGCCAACTCCCTGGCGGGCAGCACCTCCGGCGGTCCCGCCAAGGTGGCGGTCATCTCCTCCGCCCTGTGCGGCATGGTGTCCGGCTCCTCGGTGGGCAACACCGTCACCACCGGCTCCGTCACCATCCCCATGATGAAGCGCACCGGCTATCAGGGCGAGTTCGCCGGGGCCGTGGAGGCGGCGGCCTCCACCGGCGGGCAGATCATGCCCCCCATCATGGGCGCGGCGGCGTTCCTCATGGCGGAGTATATGGACACCACCTACGCCACCGTGGCGGTGAAGGCCATCCTCCCCGCCCTGCTGTACTTCACGGGCATCTTCCTGGCCGTCCATCTGGAGGCCCGGCGGCTGGATCTGAAGGGCGTGCCCCGGGACCAGCTGCCCAAGTTCGGCGTCCTGATCCGCAGCATCTATCTGCTCCTGCCCCTGGTGATTCTGGTGTGGATGGTCTCCACCAACACCCGGACCCTCCAGTTCTCCGCCTCCATCGCCATTCTGCTGGCCATCCTGGTGAGCCTGCCCCACATCTTCGCGGACAGCCGCTCCCAGCACGCCGAGGGCGGCACGGTCCACTTCCTGAAGGACACCGCGACCATGATCGTCAGCTCCCTGGAGGCCGGCGGGCGGAGCTGCATCACTGTGGCCGTGGCCTGCTCCATGGCGGGCATGGTGGCCGGGTGCATCACCGTGACAGGCCTGGCCTCCAAGCTCATCAACGGGGTCATCAATGTCAGCAACATGATCCCCTATCCGCCGGTTTCCATGTTCATCGCCCTGTTTTTGACCATGCTCTGCTGCATCGTCCTGGGCATGGGCGTGCCCACCACGGCCAACTACTGCATCATGGCCTCCACCTGCGCCCCCATTCTGATTCAGCTGGGCATCGGCAAGATTCCCGCCCACTTCTTCGTGTTCTACTTCGGCATCGTGGCGGACATCACGCCCCCCGTGGCCCTGGCGGCCTACGCGGGCAGCGCCATCGCCAAATCCGACCCCATGAAGACCGGCGTCAACGCCACAAAGCTGGCCATCGCCGCCTTCATCGTCCCCTATATCTTCGCCTACAGCCCGGCCATGCTCTTTGTCAACGACCCCAGCGTGTTCGAGGTGGTCCAGATCGTCATCAGCGCCCTCCTCGGCATCTTCGGCGTGGCGGCGGCGCTGAACGGCTACCTCTTCCGCCCCATTCCCAAGTGGATGCGTCTGGCCCTGATCGCGGCGGGCCTCGCCATGATGATTCCCGGCTCCGCCACGGATGTGGTGGGCTTCGCGGCCCTGGCGGCCATGGTGCTCTATCAGAGGACCATGGCGAAGAAGGCCGGCGCCTGAGCGCTCCCGAAACCGCCCCGAAGGGGCGGTTTTTTCCGCCTCGGCCATTTGACGGAAATCCGCCCCGGCGAGGCCATATTTTTGTTGGAATTTTCCCGGAACATCTCCGGCCCTTCCGACGTCTGAATAAAAAGAGTCCGTCTGCCCTTTTTTAAGAAATTCTTAAGAAATCTGTAACCGTTTTGTTGTTGTTTTCCACGGCAAACTGTTCTAGTATCAATGATACAGTTTTGATGCCAAGCCCTGTTACACTGCCCCTGTGCGGCGGCGGGTTCCGGAGGGAGCCGCCGTCTCAGGAAACCCATCCAACCGGTGAAGGAGAAAGCCTATGTCAGAAGTCATGGATCGCGAACAGCAGACCGGGACCGCCCAGGCGGCCCCTGAGGCGGCCCCCGCCCCCGAGGCGGCGGAGAAGACCTCCCTCTGGAAGAAATGGAAGGGGATGCCCCGGAAGAAGCGGCGGAAGACCGTCCGGTTATTTGTCCTTCTCCTGATTCTCATCGCCGCCGGCCTGGGGATCCGCTACTTCCTGTCTCAGAAGAGCGGCGGGGAGCAGACCGAGGTCCTCACCGCCGTGGTGCAGTACGGGTCCATCACCTCCACCGTGGACGGAAGCGGACTGACCAAGGCCAAGGACAGCGAAACCATCACCATCGCCACCACGGGCACGGTGTCCGAGGTCTACGTCAACGAGGGCGACACGGTGGAGCCGGGGACGCCCCTCTTCGTCATCGACTCCGACACCGCCCGCACCGCCGTGGACAAGGCCCGGCAGGACGTGCTGGGCCGGGAGAAGCAGCTGAACGCCCTTTTGAAGGACGTGGCCGGGCTGAATCTGGCGGCGGGCTACCCGGGGAAGCTGCTGGAGACGGTGGACCTGAACCCCGGCGACGAGATCACCAAGGGCCAGAAGGTGGCCGTCCTGGCGGACGACACCCGGCTGCGCCTGACCCAGTACTACAGCTACGCCTACGAGGGGATGATTCACCAGGGACAGCAGGTGGACGTGTCCGTCCCCGCCCTGATGAGCGCCCTCCCCGGCACGGTGGAGGCGGTCCACATGGTCAGCCGCATCACCCCGGAGGGCACCAAGCTCTTTTCCGCCGACATATTGGTGGAAAACGAGGGGGCCCTCAGCGCCGAGATGGCGGCCTCCGCCACGGTGTCGGTGGACGGCGAGACCGTCTATCCCTACGAGCCCGGGAAGCTGGAGTATTTCCGCACCGGCGACCTGAACTCCACCGTCAACGGCACCGTCCTCTCCAGCTCTCTGGTGGACTTCCTCCAGGTGTCCGCCGGACAGGTCCTGGTCCGCATCGACGGCGAGGACAGCGAGGCGGAGATCTTCTCCGCCCAGCAGAGCCTGGAGGAGGCCCAGAAGGAGCTGGAGACCGCCGAGAAGAACTTGGCCAACTGCTCCGCCGTGGCCTCCATCGCGGGGAAGGTCATCGGCCTGACCATGAAGCCGGGAGATGAGATCGCCGCCAACACCACGGTGGTCACCATCTCCGACACCTCCTCCCTGATCGTCAACGCCACGGTGGACGAGCGGAATGTCAGCGCCATCCAGGTGGGTACCATGGTGGACCTGGACCAGTGGGGCACCACGGCCATGGGTACGGTGGAGAGCGTCAGCCTCTCCAGCACCATCAACAACGGCGTGGCGACATATCCCATGGTGATCTCCGTGGACAACTCGGAGGAGACCCTCCAGGTCAACAGCTACATCAACTACTCCCTGACGGCCAGCGAAAACGACAACTGCCTGATCCTGCCCCTCCAGGCCGTCCGCACCGTCTCCACCGAGGAGGGCGAGAGCCTGACGGTGGTCTATGTCAAGGGAGACCAGCCTGAGAACATGGTGGAGGGGGTCATGATCGACGAGATGATCCCCGAGGGCTATTGGCCCGTGCCGGTGGAAATCGGCATCTCCGACAACTACAACGTGGAGATCAAGTCCGGCGTGGAGGAGGAGACCGAGGTCTTCACCCAGGTCCAGATATCCAGCTCCTGGGGTTTCTGATATGGCGAATTTGGTAGAGTTGAAAAACGTCTTCAAGATCTACGGCGAGGGTCTTGAAAGCGAGGTCCGGGCCCTGGACGGGGTGAGCCTCACCATTGAGAAGGGCGAGTTCGTGGCCGTGGTGGGCCAGTCCGGCTCCGGCAAGTCCACCATGATGAACGTCCTGGGCTGCCTGGACATCCCCACAAGGGGGGACTACCTCCTGGAGGGCACCGACGTCCGGGAGCTGACGGACAAGGAGCTGAGCCGCATCCGCAACAAGGAAATCGGCTTCATCTTCCAGCAGTACAACCTCATCCAGAGCCTGACGGTGCTGGAGAACGTGGAGCTGCCCCTGATTTACCAGGGCATCGGGGCCGACGACCGCTATGACATGGCCCTGGAGGCCCTGGAGCGGGTGGGCCTGAGCAAACGAATCAAGCACAAGCCCACGGAGATGTCCGGCGGACAGCAGCAGCGGGTGGCCATCGCCCGGGCCATCGCCACCAAGCCCCCCATCATCATGGCCGACGAGCCCACCGGCGCGCTGGACTCCCGGACGGGCCACGAGGTGCTGGAGTTCCTCCAGCAGCTGAACCGGGAGGGGACCACCGTCATCCTCATCACCCACGACAACGGCATCGCCGCCACGGCCCGCCGCTGTGTACGCCTGACGGACGGGAAGATCGTGGAGGACAGGGAACAGGAGGTGGACTGGTTTTGAACATCCGCCAAGCGGTGAAAATGGCCTGGAAGTCCATCTGGGGCAAGAAGGGCCGGGCGGTGCTGACCATGCTGGGCATCATCATCGGCATCGCCTCGGTGATGACCATCGTCTCCGTCATCACCGGCTACGCCGGCAAAATGATGGAGCAGTTCGAGGCCATGGGCACCAACCGGATCCAGGTCAGCGTCTACAGCAACGTGTGGACCGAAAACGAAAACGGAGAAATGGTCCCGGCGGGAAAGGACTATTTCCCCGACGTCTACGAGTACTGCTCCGGCATGAAGGACCTGGTGGTGGGGGTGACGCCCCAGGCGTACTTCAGCGCCACCATGGTCTACGGAACCAAGACCACGGCCAATATGGACTACCAGTGGGACGAGTCGGGAATGAACCTCATCAGCGCCCCGCCGGAGTTCTACTATGGCAGCGACCAATACTCCGCGTGCAGCAACCTGACCATCGCCAAGGGCCGGGACCTGAGCTATCTGGACATCCAGAACTATAACCAGGTGGTGGTCCTGGGAGCCCAGGCCGCCAAGGTCTTCTTCGGCACGGCGGACCCCGTGGGGGAAACCGTGCAGCTCAGCGGCCAGAATTTTGAGGTCATCGGCGTCTACGCCTCCCGCATCAAGGAGGGCAGCACCTCCATGAGCACCCTGGACAACTTCGTCCTGGTCCCCTACACCTGCAAGCGGGTGCTGGGGGGGGAGCGGGGCAACGACACCTTTATTGTCGTGGCCAAGGACCCCACCCAAATGGACGCGATCGTCACTCAGCTGGACGGCTTTTTGAAGGGCCTCCTGAACCGGGGGACCAACGACTACAATGTCCGCCCGGAAAATCAGAACATGGATTATGTCACCGAGTCCCTGAACCTCATCGGCGGCGTGCTGGCGGGGGTCGCCGCCATCTCGCTGATGGTGGGCGGCATCGGCATCATGAACATCATGCTGGTGACGGTGACGGAGCGCACCCGGGAAATCGGCATCCGCCGGGCCATCGGCGCCCAGCGGAGCAGCATTGTCACCCAGTTCTTAATTGAGGCGGCCATGCTTTGCGGCATCGGCGGCATCATCGGCATCGGCATCGGAACCCTGGGCTGCTTCATCCTGGGGAACATCCTGTTCCAGATGACCATCTACCCCTCCGCCGTGGTGACGGCGGGGGCCTTCGGCCTCTCGGTGCTGCTGGGCGTGGTCTTCGGCTGCTACCCGGCCATCAAGGCGTCCAATCTCCAGCCCGTCGAGGCACTCCGAGCAGAATAATTAGGAGGAAGACTATGAAAAAACGCGTTTTGTCCCTGCTGCTCCTGGCGGCCATGGCGGCGTCCCTGCTGGCCCTGCCCGCCCAGGCCGCCGCCCCCTCCAACCGCTTTTACGACCTGAACGGCGACGCCTTCATGACCGTGGAGCCCCTGCGGCTGATGGGCATCATGGACGGCTACTCCGACGGCAACTTCCGGCCCAACAGCCAGATCACCCGGGCCCAGTTCTGCAAGATGGTGGTCTGCGCCCTGAACGCCGAGGACGAGCTGGGCCTCTACCGCACCGTCACCATCTACCCGGACGTGAAGCCCTCCCACTGGGCCGCGGCCTACATCAACATGGCGGCGAAGGGGAAGAAGGCCATTTCCGGCTTCTCCGACGGGAAGTTCTACCCAGACCGCACCGTCACCCTGGGGCAGGCGGCCACCATCCTGCTGCGGACCCTGGGTTACAAGGATGAGAACATCGGCGGCGTGTGGCCGGACAGCTATCTGTCCTTCGCCGCCTCCATCGGCCTCACCGACGGCCTGGACACCTCCCTGGGCAACGCCCCCCTGAGCCGGGCCGACGCGGCCATCCTCTTCACCAACCTCCTCCGGGCGGACGTCCAGGGGGAGAAGAGCGTCAGCAATTTCCTCACCGCCGCCGGGCTGACGGTCAAGCAGGACATGGTCCTGGTGTCCACCAACGCCCGGGGCCCCGACGGCAAGGAGACCGCCATGCAGTTCTCCAACGGCGAGGTCTACCAGATGGCGGGGGACAAGGTGTCCAACGGATCCCTGAACGGCCTGAAGGGCACGCTGGTGCTGGACGGCACGCGGGTCCGCACCTTCCTCCCCGACGCCCGGGGCGAGAGCCGGGTCATCCACGTGGCGCGGATCGACGGCTATCAGATCACCGACCGCTCCGGCGCGAAGTACACCGTCACCTCCGACACCACCGTCTTCTTCCAGGGGGCGGAGTCCAGCTGGGGCAAGGCCAGCTCCTGGGTGAATCCCGGCACGACCCTGACGCTGTACCTGGGTACCGCCGGAAACGTGGAGTTCATCTTCGTCGGCGGCGGAGACAGCTCCACCGAGGCCGTCATCGTCTATGAACGGTACTCCGTGAAGGGCTTCGAGTCCCTGACCGGCGGCGTGGGCGGCTACACGATCTACAAAAACGGCTGCCGGGCCACAGGCAAGGACATGCGGCCCTATGACGTGGCCACCTATTCCAGCGCCACCAACACCATCCGGGTCTGCGACACCCGGCTGACGGGCTACTATGAGTCCTGCACCCCCAGCCCCACGGAGCCCGCCACCATCCGGGTCTTCGGCCATGACTTCGACGTCCTGGTCACGGCCCGGGACACCCTGGCCAAGTTCCGTCCCGGCGACCAGATCACCCTGCTGCTGACGGAGGACAACAAAGTCGCCGGAGCGGTGAAGCCCGGCACCATGGACGCCTCGGCCAACGCAATTGGAATCGCCACCTCCGTCTCCGGCGGCAGCGCCACGGTGAAGCTGCTCTGCGGCGTCGAAGTCTCCGGCGCGGTGGACCTGGGTCCCGAGGCCGGCGTTCCCGACTCGGTGCTCCAGTTCCGCCAGGAGGAGCTCAGCCGGATGCAGAACCGTCTGGTCCGGGTCACCTCCGTCGGGAAGGGCTATATCGGCCTGGTCCGTCTGGGCGGCGGCGTCTCCGGCGCGCTGGACCTGGAGAAAAAGCGCCTGGGCGCCAGCTATTTGGCGGAGACCGTCAACGTCTTCCGCTACACCCCCAACGGCATCGACACCATCACCCTGGACGATCTGGGCCCGGGCCCCATCCCCAACGGGGAGATCAGCTACGCCCACACCAACTGGGCGGGACAGGTGGATGTCATCGCCGTGGGAACCGTCGGCAAAAACGCCACGATCTACGGGCGGACCTCCATCTCCATGAATGACCGGGACTTCTCCTATATCTCCATTTACAACGACGGCGGACTGGCGGCGGGACCCTTCCGCAGCACCTATGACATCGCCGGCGGGGTGTACGTGGCGGCGGAGGTGACCGACATGGGCACCGGAGGCTTCTCCAGTCTCAAGCCCCTCACCGCCCTGAAGGACGTGCCCAACGCCTCCTGGACCGGGCAGAGCGCCGTCACGGTGGACGGGCGGAGCTACGCCATTCCCGTCACGGTCATGGCATACAACAAAGACACCAAGTCGTGGATCTCCCCCTCCGAAACCCAGAGCATTGTGGAAATCGCCCACGCTTACGCCAAAAAGTGCGACATGTACGCCAGCGACGACGGCGTCATCCGCGTGATTGAGGTGGGCGGGGACTTCCGCTGAACCCCTTCCCAAGCCGCGAGGAAGCGCCCGGACCTGCGTCCGGGCGCTTTTCCCGTTCTCCGGAGCCGTTGCAAAAAGGGACGGGCTGTGCTACAATCTGGAAAACGCCTCCTCCCGCCGGGAGGGGAAAGGAGCGCCCCTATGACCGATTCCCTGAAAGCCGTCACCCACGCTCAGAACATCCGCTATGACAAGGCCGCCGAGGCCCTGTATATCATCGACCAGAGTCTCCTGCCGGGCGAGGAGAGAGAAATCCGTCTCCAGACCCTGGACGAGATGGTGGAGGCCATCCGGAAGCTCCGGGTCCGGGGGGCCCCGGCCATCGGCATCTGCGCCGCCTACTGCCTCTATGTCCTGGCCCGCTCCATCGAGGCGGAGGACCCCGCCGCCTTCCAGGCCCGCCTCCGGGAATGCGCCGCCCGGCTGAACGCCTCCCGCCCCACGGCGGTGAACCTCAGCTGGGCCCTGGGGGAGATGGAGAGGACCGCCGCCGCCTATTTGAATGACTCCCGTCCCGCCCTGCTGGAGGCCCTGTATCAAAAGGCCGTGGAGATTCACGAGGACGACATCGCCAAGTGCCGGGCCATCTCCGAGTACGGCCTGAGCCTTCTGAAGGAGGGGGACGGCGTCCTGACCCACTGCAACGCCGGGCCCCTGGCCACCTCCCGCTACGGCACGGCCCAGGGCCCCTTTTTCCTGGCGGCGGAGCGGGGCATGAACCTCCGGGTTTTCGCCGATGAGACCCGGCCCCTGCTCCAGGGGGCCCGGCTCACCAGCTATGAGCTCCACCGGGCCGGGGTGGACGTAACGCTGATCTGCGACAACATGGCCTCCATGGTGATGAAAAACGGCTGGGTCCAGGCCTGCTTCGTGGGCTGCGACCGGGTGGCCGCCAACGGGGACACGGCCAACAAGATCGGCACCAGCGGCGTTGCCGTCCTGGCGAAGCACTACGGAATCCCCGTCTACGTCCTGGGCCCCACCAGCACCGTGGACCTGCGCTGTCCCGACGGGGACCACATCCCCATCGAGCTTCGGGACCCGGAGGAGATCAAAACCCTCTGGTACGAGAAGCCCATGGCCCTTCCCGGGGTCAAGTGCTACAACCCCTCCTTCGACGTGACGGACCACACCCTCATCACCGGCATCGTCACGGAGAAGGGAATCTGCCGCCCGCCCTACACCGAGAGTCTGGCGGCGCTGTTCCGCTGAGGGGAGGGCCCCATGGTTCAAATCTACGGCACCCTGGGCCCCGCCTGTGACGATACGGAGACCCTGGCCCGGCTCTTTGAGGCGGGCATGACCGGCGTCCGGCTGAACCTCTCCCACATCGGCCTTCCCGGGGCGGCGGAGCAGATTGAGCTCCTCCACGCCGCCGCCCGGCGCCTCGGCGTGACGCCTCAGCTCCTCATTGACATGCAGGGCCCGGAGCTCCGGGTGGGCGCGCTTCCATCCCCCCTGGAATTGGCGGACGGGGCCCTGGTCCGCCTGGGGGCGGACGTTCCCCTGCCGCCCGCCGTCCTGCCCCATCTGCTCCCCGGCCAGGAGGTTCTGCTGGACGACGGGAAGCTCCTCCTCCGGGTGGCGGAGGCCGTTCCCGGCGGGGCCCTGGCCCGGGTGGAGCGGGGCGGCACGCTGCTGAGCCGGAAGAGCGCCGCCCTCCCCGGGGTGGACATCCGCCTCCCCGCCATGACGGACAGCGATCGGGAGAACCTCCGCCTCGCCCGGGAGTACGGCGTCACCGGCGTCATGCAGCCCTTCGTCCGGGGCCGGGAGGACCTGGAGACGGTCCGGGAGGCTCTGGACGATTCCGGCGGGCGGGACATCCGCCTGTTCGCCAAGGTGGAGAGCCTGGAGGGCGTGGAAAGATTGGCGGAGCTGATTCCCGCCGCCGGCGAGATCGTCATCGCCCGGGGGGACCTGGGAAACGCCGGCCCCCTGTGGAAGCTGCCCGCCCTGCAAAAGCGCGTCGCCGCCGCCTGCCGGGAGGCGGGGCGGCCCTTCATGGTGGTGACCCAGATGCTGGCCAGCATGGAGCGCTGCGCCGTCCCCACCCGGGCGGAGGTCAGCGATGTGTTCAACGCCGTGCTGGACGGGGCGTCCTCGGTGATGCTCACCGGGGAGACCGCCGTGGGGAAGCACCCGGTGGAGGCCATGCGGTACTTCGCCAACACCGTCCGGGAGGCGGAGCGGTATCTGGAAGGTCAATAGGCGCGAAAAAGCGCCCGGCGCAAGCCGGGCGCTTTTTCATATCCGTTCATACAGCGGCCTCACCCGCTCATAGGGCTGGGGCCGGTAGGTGACGGAGGCGATTCTCCGGCCCGAGACCCCGTACCTGGGATGCGCCCCGAAGAGGTCCACGTACCGCTCCAGGTCGTCCCGTTCCTCCGCCATGGCCTCCAGCAGCAGCGCCGCCGCCCTGGCGTCGTCGAGGCTGCGGTGGCTGTTCACCGCCCGGTCCTCCAGATGATAGGCGGCGATGGCGTTCTCCAGCTTGTGGGGGTAGTCCCGCCGGTCCTTGTAGACCGTCATGGCGTCCAGGAACCGGGGCTTTTTCAGAACCCCCGCCAGTCCCTGGGGCTGGAGCAGGCGGAACAGGAAGTTCAGGTCAAACTGGGCGTTGTACGCCGCGATCAGGGACCGCTCCGCCCCCTCCAGCAGGTCTGCGAAGGCCCGGGCGGCCTCCCGGTCCTCCACGCCCTCGGCCTCCAGGCGCTCCTCGGTGATGCCGGTGAGATTCACGATGAAGGGGTCCAGCCGCCGCCCCTCTGGCAGGCGGAGAAACAGGTCCATGCCCCCGGTTTCCGCGCCGCCCTCCAGGGACACCGCGCCGATCTCGATGATCCGGTCCCGGCCGTAATCGATGCCGGTGGTCTCCGTGTCGAAGACCACGATCCGGTCAAACTGTTCCCAGAGCTTCATGCCGCGTCCTCCTCCAGCCAGCTCTCCCCGGTGGCATAGTCGATGACCACCCCGGGCTGGACGTTGTAGGCGAAGATGTTGAAGCAGACCCCGTCCCCGGCGTCCTCCACGGAGTAGGCCTCCATCTGCACCCCCCGGGCCACCAGCTCCGTCCCCACGAACACCGGCGTCACCCGGTAGAGAACGTGGTTGTCCGTCCGCTGGACATAGTCCGCCACGTCGTTTTCAAAGGGCAGCATGCCTGTGACGTTCAGATACCGGGTGCCGGTGATGAGGTTTTGTTTGTTGGCGTTCTCCCCCGCCAGCTGGAAGCCGATGAGGTGGCAGCGGTTGTAGAGGTATTTCCCGTCCACGCAGTCGTATTTGGCGGAGACCCAGCCCGTGGGCTTCACGTTCCCGATGGCCTCCCGCTCCTCCGTGGGCATCAGCTCCGGGCAGATGTTGGCGTAAGCCACGCCGCAGCGGCCCAGGTAGTCCAGATCGCTGTAGGTCTCGAAGACCTCCAGAGTCATGTCCTCCTTGGTGAAGCCCGGCTGGTTGTCCTCCAGCTCCACATAGGCCGCGCCGCTCCACGCCGGGATGTCCTCCAGGGACAGCGGCTCCGGCCGCAGATACCATTGAATCGCCGCCGCCACGGCACACAACACCAGAAGCGCCGCGAACTGCTTCGGCGTCAGCTGACGCCGCGCCCTGGTTCCGCTTCCCCGCTTCGCCATATCCGTCTCCCCCGTTTCTCTTGATTTCGACACTCCAAATATACCATCTTCCGCCAGCTTTTTCAACCAATAATCCGCCCGCCTCCGGACAAGCTGGATTGTGACAACATTCAACAAACAGGAGGTGCCTTATGCTTCAGCGTATACGAAACGCATGCCTGCTCATGCTGCCCGTCCTCTTCCTGGCGGCCATGTGCTATGTACAGAGTAAAACCATCCCCGCCGCCGCTCCGGCGGTCATCCCGGCCTCCGCCGACAACTGGGGCCTCTCCTTCCCCCAGGAGGGCCAGCCCCCCGTGGGCAACGCCTCCGTGGAGGACATGGCCCGGTACGACGCCTGGTTCCTGGGGGACACGAGTCAGAAGGTCATCTATCTGACCTTTGACTGCGGCTATGAGAACGGCTGCACGGAAAAAATCCTGGACGCCCTGAAAAAGCACAACGCCCCCGCGGCCTTCTTCGTGGTGGGCCACATGATTGAAAGCGCCCCGGACATCGTCCGCCGCATGGCGGAGGAGGGCCACATCGTGGGCAACCACACCTTCCACCACCCGGACATGTCCGCCATTTACGACCAGGCGGCCTTCCAGAAGGAGCTGGACAGTCTGGCGGACCTCTACAAGGAGACCACCGGAAAGGACCTCCCCCATTACTACCGCCCGCCCCAGGGCAAGTACAGCGAGGAGAACCTGAAGCAGGCCCAGGCCCTGGGTTACAGGACGGTGTTCTGGAGCCTCGCCTACGTGGACTGGTACACGGACAACCAGCCCACGGCGGAGCAGGCCTATGCCAAGCTCCTCCCCCGCATCCACGACGGGGCCATCGTCCTCCTCCACTCCACGTCCAAGACCAACGCGGACATCCTGGACGAGCTCCTGACCAAATGGGAGGACATGGGCTACCGCTTCGCCTCCCTGGAGGAGCTGCCGGAAACCTGATTTCCCCCTTGCGGCCCCTGGAGAACTGGTATATAATGACGCCAGCACGCCGCTCCGGCGGCGAAATCAGGAGGCGCGTTTTATGGATCTGACAATCACGGCCCTGCTGGACCTGTCCCACACCCTGGCGGGGGATTACCTTGCCCAATTTCAATATCCCTGGGAGGCCCTGGACGGCATCAAGGACTTCATTCTGGACCTTGGCCCCCGGCTGGACCCGGCGGAGTATGAGGAGCGGTCCCCCCAGGTCTGGGTCCACAGGACCGCCTCGGTGGCCCCCACGGCCTTCCTGGGCGCGCCCTGCGTCATCGGCCCGGACACCGAGGTCCGGCACTGCGCCTTCATCCGGGGCTCCGCCCTGGTGGGGGCCGGGTGCGTGGTGGGCAACTCCGTGGAGCTGAAAAACGTCATCCTCTTCGACGGCGTCCAGACCCCCCATTACAACTACGTGGGGGATTCCATCCTGGGCTTCAAGAGCCACATGGGCGCGGGGTCCATCACCTCCAACGTCAAGTCCGACAAGAGCCTGGTGGCGGTCCGGAACGGGGAGGAGCGCCTGGAGACGGGCCGGAAGAAGTTCGGGGCCATCCTGGGGGACCACGTGGAGGTGGGCTGCAACAGCGTGCTGAACCCCGGCACCGTCATCGGGCGGGCCTCCAGGGTTTACCCCCTGTCCTCCGTCCGGGGGGCCGTTCCGCCGGAGAGCATTTTCAAGGCCCCGGGAAACATCGTTCATCAGGACTGATACCGCTCATACAACGGCCCGGCATGGGGAACACTCCCTGTGCCGGGCTTGTCTTTTCAAATTCGGGCTTGACAAATACCCCCTATGGGTATATGATGAAGATACCCCCGAGGGGTATATCCGACAAGGAGGCGTCCGCCATGGAAACCTGCGGCTGTCACAAGACCAAAGAGCGCTCCGAGGAGGAGTACAAGCGGCTCGTCAACCGCCTGAGCCGGGTGGAGGGCCAGATCCGGGGCATCCGGGGCATGGTGGAGCGCAGCGCCTACTGTCCCGACATCCTGGCCCAGGTGGCCGCCGCCAACGCGGCGCTGAACGCCTTCGCCAAGGAGCTGCTCAGCGAGCACATCCGTACCTGCGTCACCCGGGACATCCGGGAGGGGAGGGACGAGACGGTGGAGGAGCTGCTGTGTACCCTGCAAAAACTGATGAAATGAAGGAGGACCCCCTATGGAACAATACAACGTCACCGGCATGAGCTGCGCCGCCTGCTCCGCCCGGGTGGAAAAGGCCGTGGGCAAGGTGCCGGGCGTCACCGCCTGCTCCGTCAGCCTCCTGACCAACTCCATGGGCGTGGAGGGCAGCGCGCCGGCGGAGGAAATCATCGCCGCCGTGGAGGGCGCGGGTTACGGCGCGTCCCGGAAGGGGGCGGAAAAGGCCTCCTCTTCCGCCGGCCCCACCAACCCGGAGGAGGCCCTGGCAGACCACGAGACCCCCCTGCTGAAAAAGCGGCTGTGGTCCTCCCTGATCTTCCTGGCGGTACTCATGTACTTCTCCATGGGCCACATGATGTGGAACTGGCCCGTTCCCCGCTTCCTCCACGGGAACCACATTGCCATGGGCCTGATTCAGCTCCTGCTGACGGTGGCCGTCATGGTCATCAACCAGAAGTTCTTCATCAGCGGCTTCAAGAGCCTCTGGCACCGGGCCCCGAACATGGACACCCTGGTGGCCCTGGGGGCCTCGGCGGCTTTCGTCTACAGCACTTACGCCCTCTTCGCCATGACGGACGCCCAGATGCGGGGGGATGCGGCGGCGGTGATGGACTACATGATGGAGTTCTACTTCGAGTCCGCCGCCATGATCCTGACCCTCATCACCGTGGGCAAGATGCTGGAGGCCCGGTCCAAGGGGAAGACCACCGACGCCCTGAAAAGCCTCATGAAGCTGGCCCCCAAGACCGCCGTCCTGGAGCGGGACGGGAAGGAGGTCACCGTCCCCATCGAGCAGGTCCAAAAAGATGACATTTTCCTGGTCCGCCCCGGGGAGAACATCCCGGTGGACGGCGTGGTGGTGGAGGGCTCCAGCGCCGTCAACGAGTCCGCCCTCACCGGCGAGAGCATCCCCGTGGACAAGGCGCCGGGGGACGGCGTCTCCGCCGCCACGGTGAACCAGTCCGGCTTCCTCAAGTGCCGGGCCACCCGGGTGGGGGAGGACACCACCCTCTCCCAGATCATCCAGATGGTCAGCGACGCGGCGGCCACCAAGGCCCCCATCGCCAAAATCGCCGACCGGGTGTCCGGCGTCTTCGTCCCGGCGGTGATCTCCATCGCCGTGGTGACCACCCTGGTCTGGCTGCTGCTGGGCCGGACCGTGGGCTTCGCCCTGGCCCGGGGCATCTCCGTGCTGGTGATCTCCTGCCCCTGCGCCCTGGGCCTTGCCACGCCGGTGGCCATCATGGTGGGCAACGGCATGGGGGCCAGGAACGGCATCCTCTTCAAAACCGCCGCCTCCCTGGAGGCCGCGGGCAGAACCGAAATCGTGGCCCTGGACAAGACGGGCACCATCACCCGGGGCGAGCCCAGGGTGACGGACGTCCTCCCGGCGGAAGGTCTTGAGGAGGCGGAACTCCTCCGCCTGGCCCGGGCCCTGGAGCAGAGGAGCGAGCACCCCCTGGCCAAGGCCGTTTTACAAAGGGCGGAGGAGGCGGGCATCCCGGCGGCGGAGGTCACGGACTTCCAGGCCCTGCCGGGGAACGGCCTCACCGCCCGGCTGGACGGGGCGGTTCTCAGCGGCGGCAATCTCGGCTTCATTGAAACCCGGGCCGCGGTTCCCCAGGACCTCCAGGCCCAGGCCGAGGCCCTGGCGGGCCAGGGAAAGACCCCGTTGTTCTTCAGCCGGGACGGGGAGCTGCTGGGCGTCATCGCCGTGGCGGACGTCATCAAGGAAGACAGCCCCCAGGCGGTGCAGGAGCTCCGGAACATGGGAATTCGCGTGGTCATGCTCACCGGGGACAACCGGCGGACCGCCGAGGCCATCGGGAAGCAGGCCGGGGTGGACGAGGTCGTCGCCGGGGTCCTCCCCGACGGCAAGGAGAGCGTCATCCGGGACCTGAAGAAGCAGGGCCGGGTGGCCATGGTGGGGGACGGCATCAACGACGCCCCGGCCCTGACCCGGGCGGACACCGGCATCGCCATCGGCGCGGGGGCGGACGTGGCCATCGACGCGGCGGACGTGGTGCTGATGAAAAGCCGTCTCTCCGACGTGCCCGCCGCCATCCGGCTCAGCCGGGCCACACTCCGGAACATCCACGAGAACCTGTTCTGGGCCTTTTTCTACAACACCATCGGCATCCCCCTGGCGGCGGGGCTCTTCATCCCCTTCGGCCTGACGCTGAACCCCATGTTCGGCGCGGCGGCCATGAGCCTCTCCAGCTTCTGCGTCGTCTCCAACGCCCTGCGGCTGAACCTGTTCGACCTGCGGGACGCGAGAAAGGATAAACCCCTGAAAACCGGACATTCCAAACATTCCGAGGAGGTAACAGCTATGGAAAAGACCATGAAAATCGAGGGCATGATGTGCACACACTGTGAGGCTCGGGTGAAAAAGGCCCTGGAGGCCCTGCCGGAGGTCAGCACCGCCGACGTCAGCCACGAGAAGGGCACGGCGGTGGTGACCCTCTCCGGGCAGCTTGCGGACGAGGCGCTGAAAAAGGCCGTGGAGGACCAGGACTACAAGGTGCTGGGCATTCAGTGAGACCGGGAAAAAGCGGACCGTGAAAACGGTCCGCTTTCCTGTGTGTTCGCCGGGGCCTCCGCCTTGACGGCCGAGGACTTGTCTGCTATTGTAAAGTCATGACAAGAATCGGGGAGGGGATGCGCGATGATTCAGATCGGCAGGAGCCGGATCGAGACGCGGGACGGAAGGACCCGCCTGTGGGCGGAGGTCTCCGTGGACAGCCGCCGTCTGACGCTGTGGTTTTCCGTGGACGCCGCCCAGGGGCGGAGCCTGGCCCCGGGACGGGCGGACCCGTTCGTCCTGGCGCTGTTTCCCGCCGCCCTGGGGGAGGGCCATGAGATCGTATGCGAGGACCCCCTCTCCGAGCGGCTGTGTTATCAGCTGGGCGCGTATCTGGCCCCCATTCTGACGGCGGAGCGGGAAGGACTGTCTCCCGAGCCCGTGAAAATCACCGCCCCGCTTACATCGGAGCGGCATCCCTCCGCCGGGGCGGCGGGTATCGGCTTTTCCCGGGGAGAGGCGTTCCTCCCCGCTGTCCGGCGGCACGGCGCCGGGAGCGAATACCCGCTGACCCACGTGGTCGCCGTCAACATCCAGGGCGGGCGGGACGAGAGACCACCGGAGGCCCTTCGAGAAACTCGGTTTTCCGCGAAGCGCTTCGCGGAGGAGCAGCGCCTGGAGGCGCTGCTCCTTGATACCAACCTGGGGGCGGTTCTGCCGGAGTCCATGGAAGAGGCCCCGATCTATGGAGAACTGGCCTGCGCCCTGGCACTCCAGGGGCTGCTGTCCGTGTACCTGCTTTCGCCGGAGGAGCGGAGCGCTCCGGCGGACCCGGCCCGCCGTGCCGTTTGGGAGCTGCTGGCCTGCGGCTGCGCGTCCAGCGAGACCGTGGCGGTCTATCCCGCCGCCATGGCGCTGGCCCGGGAGGAGGAGCCGGAGGGCGGTCCGGAACGCCGGGACGCCTGTATCCGCGTCGGGGCGCCCTACCTGGAGGAGTCCGGGGAACAGACCCGCCTCTGTGCCCGGGTCTCTCTGCGGGGGGAGGAGACGGTCCTCTGGTTCTCCGTGAAATCGGAGTACGCGCCGGGGCTTGTCACGGACCGGGCGGACGCCTTCGCGGCGGCACTGCTCACCACCGCCATGCGGGAGGGGCGGGACATCGTCTGCGCCGCGCCGGTCACCCGCCGCCTGCTGTACCAGCTCAACCGGCTTCTCATTCCCATCATGGCGTCCAACATGGAGGAGTACCATCCCATCAGAATCCACGCGGAGGCCACCGGGGCGGAGAACTGCGCCGCCGCCGTGGGCACCGGCTGGACCGGCGGCGTGGACAGCCTCTTCACGGTGACGGAGGACCTGCGGGGGGAGAATCCCGCCTACCGGCTGACCCATCTGATGATCGCCAGCAACGGGGCCATCGAGGGGGACGATCCCTCGGACACGCTGAGGAAGATGGGGGAAAAGGCGGAGAGGGGCATTGTGCCGGAGCTGGGGCTGGACCTGGTCTGCGTTGACAGCAATCTGAGGACGGCGCTTCAGGAGAGTTTTCGGGCCACGGTGTCCATCCGCCACGCCGCCGTGGTTCTCGCGCTCCAGGGGCTGTTCAAAGCCTACTTTGTCTCGTCTTCCATCGCGTGTATCAATTCTTCTTTTTTCTCAGAAAGCATGGGATACTACGAGTTCCTTGTGCTTCTTTGCCTCGGGACGGACCGCACCGCCTTTTACTCCATCGGATGCGCGTTCACGCGCCTGGGAAAGCTGAGGCGGCTGTCCGAATCGCCGCTGGCGCGGCGTTATCTGCACCCCTGCATCTACGCCCTCCGGGACAACTGCGGGGAGTGCGGGAAGTGCGTCCGCACGCAATTGGAGCTTTACGCGCTGGGACAGCTGGACTGTTTTTCCGAGGTCTTTGACGTGGAGCGGTTCCAGAGAACCCGAAACCTCTGCCTTGCGGATGCCATTTTGGGGAGAAGGCGGTCCCCGTTCAACGCTGAAATTCTGGAGGCCTGCCGGAAAAACGGAATCAGCCTGTGGGGGGCGAAGCTCCGGATTCCGGGCCTCATGCTGCGCAAGGTTTTGACGCGGACCAAATCCATGCTCCCGAAACGAAAATGAAACAACCTGTCCGTTCCCAGCTTGACAAACCGGGGAAATTGGGTTAGATTAGCCTTGCGAAAAACTATGTCCGCAAAGGAGGATATTCATCATGTACTGTGTGCGCAACATCACGCCGGACATCCTGCTGATCGGCGGGTCCGACCGGCGGCTGAGCCTGTTTGAAAACGTGTTCCCCGTGCCCCGGGGCGTCAGCTACAACGCCTACCTGCTGCGGGACGAGAAGACCGTCCTGCTGGACACGGCGGACAGCGCCGTGGGGGCCCACTTCTACGAGAACCTGGACCACGCCCTGGAGGGCCGTCCCCTGGACTACGTCATCATCGACCACATGGAGCCGGACCACTGCTCCACCCTGGGGGCGGTGCTCCGCACCCACCCGGAGGCCAAAATCGTGGCCAGCGCCAAGGCCGTCTCCATGATCGGCCAGTTCTTCGACGCCGACGTGACGGACCGCTGCATGGCGGTGAAGGAGGGGGACACCCTCTCCACCGGCCGGCACACCCTCACCTTCGCCATGGCCCCCATGGTCCACTGGCCGGAGGTCATGGTCACCTATGACCAGACGGAGAAGGTCCTCTTCTCCGCCGACGCCTTCGGCACCTTCGGCGCCCTGAACGGCAACATCTTCGCCGATCAGGTGAACTTCGAGGCCGAGTGGCTTCCCGACGCCCGGCGGTACTACACCAACATCGTGGGCAAGTACGGCGCCCAGGTCCAGACCCTGCTGAAGAAGGCGGCGGGACTGGATATCCAGTACCTCTGCCCCCTCCATGGCCCCATCTGGCGGGAGAATATCGCTTGGTTCGTGGAGAAGTACCAGCGCTGGAGCAGCTACACCCCGGAGGACAAGACCGCCGCCATCTTCTGCGGGTCCATCTACGGCCACACGGAGAACGCCGCCGAGATTCTGGCGGCCCGGCTGGCGGACAAGGGCGTGCGGGACGTGCGGCTCTACGACGTGTCCCACACCCACGTGTCCGAGCTGGTGGCCGAGGCCTTCCGGTGCAGCCATCTGGTTCTCGCCGCCGCCACCTACAACGGGGAGATCTACACCCCCATGGACAACTTCCTCCGGGACCTGAAGTCCCACGGCCTGCGCAGCCGCACGGTGGGCCTCATCGAGAACGGCACCTGGGCCCCCGTCTCCGGAAAGCAGATGACGGAGCTGCTGGGAACCATGAAGGACATGACCGTCCTGGAGGGGACCGTCAGCCTGAAGTCCTCCGTGAAGGAGGCCCAGCGCCAGGGCCTGGAGGCCTTGGCCGACGCCCTGGCGGCGGACATCCTGGCCTGAGAGACACAGCAAAAAGGAACCCCCGAGGGGGTTCCTTTCGTTTTGCCCTTACTCGATGACCTCCAGCGCCCCGTCCGCCCCGAAGCGCACGGGGACGATTTCGTTCCGGGTCTTCTGGGCGATGTCGTCGATCCGCATCTTGGAGGGGTAGTCCGCGATCAGGGACACCGCCACGCCCTGCCGCTTCGCCCGGCCGGTCCGGCCGATGCGGTGGACATAGTCCTGGTTTTCATCCGGCACGTCGCAGTTGAAGACGATGTCCACATCGTCCACGTCGATGCCCCGGGCGGCCACGTCGGTGGAGACGAAGACCCGGAGCTTCCCCTCCCGGAAGAGGTTCATCACCTGCTCCCGCCGCTTCTGGGGGATGTCCCCGTGGATGCACTCGGCGTCAATGCCCCGCATTTGCAGGAACTTGCAGATACGCTCCGTGGAGCCCTTGGTGTTGCAGAAGGCCATGCAGCGGTCGAAGCCCGTCTCCTCCAGGATTTTCGCGATGACGTCCGCCTTTTCGTTCTGGGCCACGTCCATGCGGAACTGCTTGATGTCCGGCTTGTTCTGCTCGTCCTCCCGGACGGTGATCTCCGCCGCGTCCCGCTGGTAGACCCAGGCGATGTCCATCACCTCCCGGGAGATGGTGGCGGAGAAGAGGCCCAGGTTTTTCCGCTTGTTCATCTTGTCCAGCAGGCGGGTCACGTCGTGGATGAAGCCCATGTCCAGCATCCGGTCCGCCTCGTCCAGAACCACGGTCTGGGCGGAGTCCACCCGGACGGTGCGGCGCTTCATGTGGTCGCCGAGGCGTCCCGGCGTGGCCACCACGATCTGGGGCCGCTTCTTCAGCGCGTCGATCTGCCTGCCGATGGGCTGGCCCCCGTAGAGGCAGACGCAGCGGACCCCGGGGCGGAAAGCGGAGATGTCCCGCAGCTCGTCGGTGATCTGAATGGCCAGCTCCCGGGTGGGGGCCAGAATGACGGCCTGGACGCTGTCGTCCTCCGGGTCCGTGTGCTCGATGATGGGGATGCCGTAGGCAAAGGTTTTTCCGGTGCCCGTGGGGGCCTTGGCGATCACGTCCCGCCAGTCCATCATGGGGGGGATGCAGCCCGCCTGGACGGGGGTGGTCAGCTCCAGCCCCCGCTTCTCGATGGCCCGCATGATCTCCGGGGACAGCCCCAGGCTGTCGAACCGGACGCCTTCTGTATACTCCATAATATTTCCTCTTTTCACTTGATGGGAACCATGGTAAAATCAGCATATACCTTCCATGATATTATACAGGCAAAACCCCCGCTTGTAAAGCGGTCTTGCCTTACAAGTCCGGCGTTTTTGGTGTTTTTTAAACTTTAATCAATTAAAATCTATGGAAACCTACAAATTATACGAGGAAACCCGAAGAAATTGTAGTAAAATTGTGTGTTGTAAACCCAACAGGGACCGATTTTTATGATAAATTAAGGTTGGAAGACAAACTGGGTAAAAGTCAATAGGGGGTGTCGAACGTGGATGATATGGAGTATGTACGTATTCTTCGTGATTTGCGCGAAGACGCCGACAAGACGCAGTCACAGATCGCCGAGGTGCTGGGAACCTCCCAGACGATGTACGCGCGGTACGAGCGGGGCGCCAACGAACTCCCCATCCATCATCTGATCACATTGAGCAAGTACTACGGCGTCAGCACGGATTACCTGCTGGGGCTCAGCAAGGAACGATGAACAACGTTGAACGATAAAACACGGGCAGGAATCCTCCTGCCCGTGTTTTTACAGGCTTGCTCGTCTTGCCGAAATGTGGTATGGTTTCCTTGGCGCTGCCATCGACGGTGGACGGTTGGCCCCTGGACAGGGGGCAGCTTCTTGCCCTCTGATCCTTGGAAAGGGGGGCTGCGTAATGATTACATATTCAGAGCTGTTCCAGTTCTGCCTTGTTATCATCGGCATTTGCGGCCTGTTCATTCAGGTATACAAAAAGAAGTAACCGCCCACGGCTCCAACCAAGGCGGTTACTCTTTTGAGTAGATAGCTTTTGGGGCTGACCGTCTGCCGGCTTCGCCCGGCCTCTCAAGGGATTACCGTCCCTTGGGAGGCTGTTTTTAGTATACCCATCTCATGCTGTTTTGTCAAGTCCCGGGCGCCGGCGGTTTTGGCCGTCATCCGCCGGAAGCGCCCCTCAGTGGATTTCCTGGTCCAGCGTGCGGAACGCCTCCGTATCAAAGAATTCCGTGATGCTCAGGTTGAGTCCGTCCGTCAGCTTTTTCAGGGTGATGATGCCGAGGTTGTGGGTTTTGCGGTTTAAAAAATTATTGACAGTCGACTGCGGGACCGCCGCCAGCTCACACATGTGGTTCACTGTGATGTCCCTCTCCCGGCACAGCGAAATAAGCCGGGCCCGCACCATATCCGCAATTCCCATCAGCCGTTCCCCCTTCCAGTTTCTTTCACACTACCATTCCCGCGCAAAAAGAATTGTGGGAATACGGTTGACTTGTTGCCCGAATACGGTTATAATGTGGGAATACGGGTAAAAGGAGGGCATATGAAGCAATATGAAATTCGGCTGAGCGAAGAGACGGCGGTTTTCTACGAGAGAATCGCTTCCCAAGCCGGGCGGGATGTCGAGCAGGTATTGTCGGACGCGCTTTTCAAACTGGCGGGTGAACTGGCCCTGGAGGCGCTCCATAAAAAGAGATAAAAAAGAAGGCCCGACGCGTCCGCGCCGGGCCTTCCTTCATATGAGACAGAGCTGTCAAAAGAACAGCTGACGATTTGGGTCGATGGGACGGATTCAGAACAGGGATTGCCTTCAACGGGCAGACGTGCTATACTTGAATCAATAAACTGGCTGACTTGAAAGAAGAAAACTTATGGAACTGAAATTTGAATGGGACGAGGAAAAAGACCGTATCAACCGCCAGAAGCACGGCGTATCTTTTGAAACGGCGTCATACGTTTTTCGGGATGAGTATTACATAGAGATGTATGATTTTGAGCATAGTACGGAAGAAGACCGCTATATTGCCATCGGGATGGTGGGCGACTTGCTGTTTGTTGTATTTACCGAGCGTGGGGAAAACATTCGGTTGATCTCCGCGAGATTGGCGACGGAACGTGAAAGGAGGCTCTATTATGACCAGAACTTTTACAATTAAGGACGGCCAGACTCCCACGAAGGAACAGCTGGAGGAAGTCAGGGCGGCGGCGGAACGGGAAATCCAATTTGATGAAGATTCCCCGGAACTGTCGCCCGCGATGTACAAGGCGTTCAGATGCTCCGTAGCGCAGCGCAACAGGAAAAAGAAGAAGGCATAGAAATCATTCAAAGGCCCCCGGCGCAAGCCGGGGGCCTTCTTACGTATTCCTTGCGGGGACGCCCTGGTTCCCTGTTGCGCAATTTGCCGAATCAAGGAGCAGTAAGCCTGAAGGCGAAAATGGCCCCCGGAGAGTGCCTACCTCTCCGGGGCCTCGCCTTTTGGTGTACATATGGACATGCTTGACTTCTTAGGTGAGTTCAGTATACCACAGTCCCAGGCGGATTGCAAGAGAAATCTGTCATTTCCTCACAGCCTCGTCACAACGGGAATGACCATGGGGCTGCGCTTGGTGGTCTTGAAGAGGTAGCTGCTGACGGCGGATTTCACCACGCCCCGGAGCTCCCCGTCGTCCCGCCCGCGCTTGCGGGTGACGGAGTCCGCCGCGTCCATGGCGATGCCCTGGAGCTCCTTCATCAGGTCCCCGGACTCCTTCACGTAGATGAAGCCCCGGGTGACGATCTCCGGCGGGCTCAGCAGGCCGCCGTCGTGGCTGGAGATGGGCAGGACCACCACGACCATGCCGTCCTCGGCCAGCCGCTTGCGGTCCCGCATGACCACGGCCCCCACGTCGCCCACGCCGGAGCCGTCCACAAAGACCTCCCCGGCGGGGACCGCCCCGCCGATTTTCAGGGTCTTGGCGGTGATTTCAATGACGCTTCCGTTTTCCGCGATGGCGATGTGATTCCGGTCCATGCCCATCTGCTGTGCCACCTGGCTGTGAATCTGGAGCATCCGCTGCTCGCCGTGGAGGGGGACGAAGAACCGGGGCCGGGTCAGGGCGTGGATGATCTTCAGCTCCTCCTGGCAGGCGTGGCCGGAGACGTGGAGCATGTCCGCCTTGTCGTACACCACATGGACGCCCTTGCGGAACAGCTCGTTGATGACCCGGCTCACCGTCACCTCGTTGCCCGGGATGGCGGAGGCGGAGATGATGACCTTGTCCCCGGGCCCCACCTCCACCTGCTTGTGGGTGGAGAAGGCCATGCGGTACAGGGCGCTCATCTCCTCGCCCTGGGAGCCGGTGGTGACGATGACCTGCTTGTTTTTGGGCAGGCTCTTGATCTTGTTGATGTCCACCAGGGTGTTCTTGGGCACCTTCATGTACCCCAGCTCCGTGGACACCCGCATGATGTTCTCCATGGACCGGCCCGTCACGGCCACCTTCCGCCCGTGGGCGGCGGCGGCGTCCAGCACCTGCTGGACCCGGTGGACGTTGGAGGCGAAGGTGGTGACGATGATCCGCTCGTCACAGCCCTGGAACTGGCGGCTGAAGGTCTGGCCCACCGCCCGCTCGCTGAGGGTGTAGCCCGGGCGCTCCACGTTGGTGGAGTCGGCGCAGAGGGCCAGGACGCCCTCCTTGCCCAGCTCGCCCAGGCGGGCCAGGTCGATGACCTCCCCGTCGATGGGGGTGGAGTCGATTTTGAAGTCTCCCGTGTGGACCACGGTGCCCATGTGGGTGTGGATGGCGAAGGCCACGGAGTCCGCGATGGAGTGGTTCACGTGGATGAACTCCACGGTGAACTTCCCCGCCCGGACGGACCGGCCGGGCTCCACGGTGATGAGCTTGGTGGACTTCACCAGCCCGTGCTCCTCCAGCTTCAGCTGGATGAGTCCGGCGGTGAAGCGAGTGCAGTAGATGGGCATGTTCACCTGCTTGAGGACGTAGGGAATGGCCCCCACGTGGTCCTCGTGGCCGTGGGTGATGAACAGCCCCCGGATGCGGGCCCGGTTTTTGATGAGATAGGTCACGTCGGGGATGATGCAGTCGATTCCGTACATGTCGTCCCCGGGGAAGGCCATGCCGCAGTCCACGACAATGATCTCCCCGCCGTACTCATAGGCCGTCATGTTTTTACCGATCTCGTCCAGGCCGCCCAGAGGGATGATTTTCAGTTTTTCTGCCATAGATAACATAACTCCTTGTCAATTTCAAAAGATGTACCGGCGGCTCACGCCCGCGTGAGGGCATGGCAAAGAAAAGACGCCCGCTGTCCGTCCGGCCCCGTTACGCCGGCGGAGGGTTGAGTGCGTCCCAAAAAGCCGCCTTTTTTATTATTTGACCAGCCGGGAAGCGCGTCCCGTCCTGGAAAAATACTGTTTCAAACCGTTCCGCCCGGCCCCGTCCGGGGCCCCTGGGAACGTCAACTCGATATAGTATAGCACAGGAATTCCCGTTTGTATACAAAAACTTTTAGAATTCTGCCGGAAGATTGACGCTGGCGGGAAAATATGCTATCATGGCTTTCAAGTGTCAAGCCCCGCCCGCGGAGGGCGCGGGCGCTGCGGAAGGTGAGGAAATGGGCGTTCATGACGGGCACAGAGAGCGGGTGCGGAGGCGGTTCCTGGAAAACGGCCTGAGCGGCTTCGCCGACCACGAGGCCCTGGAGCTGCTGCTTTACTACGCCATCCCCCAGGGGAACGTGAACCCCCTGGCTCACGCGCTGATGGACCGGTTCGGCAGCCTCTCCGCCGTGCTCTCCGCGCCGGTGGAGCTGCTGACGGAGGTGAAGGGCGTGGGGGAGCGGACGGCGGTGCTGCTGCGCCTGACCTCTCAGATCGCCCGGAGGGCCCGGTTGTCGGACCTGGAGCGGGAGCTGGTCCTGAACTCCCGGGAGCAGGTGGGGGCCTATCTTCTGGAGCTCTTCTCCAACGAGCCCAACGAGGCGGTCTATCAGCTCTGTCTGGACGGGAAGGGGAAGCTGCTGGCCTGCAAGCGCCTGGGGGAGGGCAGCGTCTCCGCCGTGACGGTGGACGTCCGCAAGGTGGTGCAGAACGCCATCTTCCACACGGCCAGCTCCGTCATCCTGGCCCACAACCACCCCAGCGGCATCGCCCTGCCCTCCGAGGACGACCACGCCGTCACCGCCCGGGTCCGGGCGGCCCTGGACGCCATCGGCGTGCGGCTGGAGGACCACATCATCGTGGCGGACCATGACTTCGTCTCCTTCTCCGAGTCCGGGTATCTGATGTGAGGGCCCCGTTTTTTTGAAAAATATATCGAACAAATGTTGTAATCCCGGCGGCGCCGTGGTACAATAGGTTCCAAAAAGGAGGCCGCTATGCCGAAATTTCAAGTCGTATCCGAATACCAGCCCTCCGGCGACCAGCCGGAGGCCATCGCCGCCCTGGCGGCGGGCATTGAGAACGGGCTGAAGGAGCAGATTCTTCTGGGCGTCACCGGCTCCGGCAAGACCTTCACCATGGCCAAGGTCATCGAGGCCGTCCAGCGCCCCACCCTGGTCCTGGCCCACAACAAGACCCTGGCGGCCCAGCTGTGCGCCGAGTTCAAGGAGTTCTTCCCCAACAACGCCGTGGAGTATTTCGTCTCCTACTACGACTATTACCAGCCGGAGGCCTATATCCCCCACACGGACACCTATATCGCCAAGGACGCCTCGACGAATGACGAGATCGACCGCCTCCGCCTCTCCGCCACCTGCGCCCTGCTGGAGCGGCGGGACGTCATCGTGGTCTCCTCCGTCTCCTGCATCTACGGCCTGGGCGAGCCGGACGACTTCGCCAAGATGGTGGTCTCCCTCCGGGCGGGGGCGGAGTGGGACCGGGACGAGCTCCTCCGGCGGCTGGTGGAGATTCGCTACGAGCGGAACGACATCGCCTTCGAGCGGAACATGTTCCGGGTCCGGGGGGACACGGTGGAGATCTACCCCGCCTATTACAAGGACAAGGCCATCCGGGTGGAGTTCTTCGGGGACGAGATCGACCGGGTCAGCGAGTTCAACCCCGTGACGGGCTCCGTGAACCGGGTGTTGAACCACATCGCCATCTACCCCGCCAGCCACTATGTCACCACCAAGGACAAGATGGACCGGGCCATAGGCGAAATCCGGAAGGAGCTGGAGGAGCAGGTCCGGGTCTTCACGGACAATAACCAGCTGGTGGAGGCCCAGCGCATCCGCCAGCGGACGGAATACGACATGGAGATGATGGCGGAGCTGGGCTACTGCTCCGGCATTGAGAACTATTCCCGCATCATCTCCGAGCGGCCCCAAGGCTCCGCCCCCATGACCCTGCTGGATTTCTTCCCCGACGACTTCGTCCTCTTCGTGGACGAGAGCCACGTGACGCTGCCCCAGGTCCGGGCCATGTACAACGGGGACCACGCCCGGAAGGACTCCCTGGTGAAATACGGCTTCCGCCTCCCCTGTGCCTACGACAACCGGCCTTTGAAATTCGAGGAGTTCGAGGGCCGGATCGGGCAGGCGGTCTTCGTCTCCGCCACCCCCGGCCCCTACGAACGGGAGCGGGCGGACAGCATCGTGGAGCAGGTGATCCGCCCCACGGGCCTGCTGGACCCCCGGGTGGAGGTCCGGCCCGTCACCGGGCAGATCGACGATCTGATGGAGGAGATCAACGCCCGGGCGGCCAAGGACGAGCGGGTGCTGGTGACCACCCTCACCAAGAAAATGGCGGAGGACCTGACGGAGTACTTCAAGAACGCCGGGATCAAGGTCCGGTATATGCACTCCGACGTGGAGACCATCGAGCGGATGGAGATCATCCGGGACCTGCGGCTGGGAAAGTTCGACGTGCTGGTGGGCATCAACCTCCTGCGGGAGGGTCTGGACCTGCCGGAGGTCAGTCTGGTGGCCGTGCTGGACGCGGACAAGGAGGGCTTCCTCCGGTCCGAGACCTCCCTCATCCAGACCATCGGCCGGGCCGCCCGGAACGCGGAGGGTCTGGTCATCCTCTACGCCGACACCGTCACGCCCTCCATGCGGGCCGCCATGGACGAGACGGAGCGCCGCCGGGGGATTCAGGACGCCTTCAACCGGGAGCACGGCATCGTGCCGAAGACCATCATCAAGGGCGTCCGGGAGGTGCTGGAGATTTCCTCCACCGCCGAGGACGAGACCACCCGGGCCCGCCGCCACAAGAAGCTGAACAGGCAGGAGCGGGAGGCGGAGATCAAGCGCCTGGAGAAGGAAATGAAGGAAGCCAGCAAGATGCTGGAGTTCGAGTACGCAGCGGTTTTGAGAGACCGGATTATCGAGCTGAGGGGAGAGGACAAATGAAATACGAATGGCTGGACGAATACCTCCTGTCCCTGCCGGGGGCGGAGAAGGACTATAAGGCCGAGTGGGGCTGGTTCCGGTACATGATCCGGGGCAAGCTCTTCGCCGCCGTCTGCTCCCCCCGGGGGATGAAGGACGAGGCCTATAACGGGCACGATCTGGTGAACCTGAAGTGTGAGCCCGCCCGGGGGGAGATTCTCCGGGCGGCACACCCGGAGATTCTGCCGGGGTTCTACTGCGACAAGCGGAACTGGATCGCCTGCCTGCTGGACGGGGAGCTACCGGACGACATCCTTCGGGAGCTCTGCGCCCAGTCCCACGAGCTGATTCTGCGGAAGCTGCCCAAGTATGTCCAGCGGGAGATTCTGGGAGAATAGGAGGGAGGCCTCATGGAGCTGACCCGGTTTCAAAAACGCATGCTGGCGGTCCTGGCGGGGATGCTGGTGTTCTTCGGCGTCCTCATGGCCGTCTTCCGGGCCCATCCCGGCGTGCTGTTCGAGGGGGGCCTTTTGAAGATCACGGAAACCGAGGGGCAGACCGTTTACAGCGGCAAGGCCAATGGAGACCCGGTGACCATCACCGTCTCCTGGCCGACGAATTTCGAGACGGACGTGGACTTCACCATCGGGGATCAGTTTCACGATGTCTGCCAGGTGTTCTACCCGACGGAGCGGATTCAGACGGAACGCGGCGATTCCGTGGGCGGCATCCTGGTGACGAAGAACGGGAAGACCCTCTTCGAGGGCGGCTATGACCCGGAGGACGCGTTCGGTTGGTACAGCAAAAGCGGCGAGTGGGCGCCCTCCAGCAGTCTCGGTATTCGGGGCTATACCGTCGCCAACACGTGGTGGGGCTATGAAACCGCCGCCGCCGACGCGGTCCGCTTCGCCTTCGGGCCGGAGACCTCCGCTCACGGGGACCCGGCCCTGTTTTCCATGGCGGTGTTCCTGACGGCGCTGACGGCTCTGGAAATCGTCTTTCACAGGACGCTGTTCCGCTGGCGGCACTGGGGCGCCCAGGACCCGGAGCCCACGGAGACCTGGCTGGCCCTGGAGCGGGCGGGCTGGGCCGTGGCCGCGGCGGTGACTGCCGTGGTATACATCGCCGCCCTGTCGGAAATTTACTAGCGGAGGGTTTATGGAGACACGGAAAAAAGCCCCGGCGGCCGTCGCCATCCTGGCGGCGGCGGCGCTGTGGGGCGTCATCGGACTGTGGAACCGGCGGCTGATGGCGGCGGGCCTCTCGCCCCTCTCCATCGTGGTGGTCCGGAACCTGGGGGGCTGCGCCCTGCTGGCGGCATTCTTCCTGGTCAGGGACCGGAGCGTCTTCCGGGTGGAGCGGCGGCACCTGAAATACTTTTTCGGCACCGGCGTGGTCAGCGTGGTGCTGTTCACCGTCTGTTATTTTTCCTGCCAGAAGCTCTGTTCCCTGGCCGTGGCGTCGATTCTGCTGTACACGGCCCCGTCCTTCGTGGTGCTCCTGTCCGCCGTCCTCTGGAAGGAGCCGGTGACGAGGAAAAAGCTCCTGGCCCTGTTTTTGACGCTGGTCGGCTGCGCGTGCGTCTGCGGCGTGTTTTCCGGCGGGCTGTCCGTCACCCTTCCCGGCGTCCTGCTGGGGCTGGGGGCCGGGTTCTTCTACGCGCTCTACAGCATTTTCGGCCGGTACGCCCTGGCCCACTACCCGCCCCTGACGGTGACGGTGTGGACCTTCCTCTTCGCGGGCCCGGCGTCCCTGGCGCTGCTCCGCCCGGCGGAGCTGGCGGGGGCATTCGCCGGGAATCCCGGCCTGTGGGGGACGGCCCTGGCCCTGGCGGTGTTCTCCACCGCCCTGCCCTACGTTCTGTACACCTGGGGCCTTGCCCGGATGGAGCCGGGACGGGCCTCCATTCTGGCCAGCCTGGAGCCGGTGGCGGCGACGCTGACGGGGGCGCTGGTCTTCGGGGAGCCCCTGGGGCCCCTGACGGCCCTGGGTATTTTCGGCGTCCTGGCGGGCGTCTGTATTTTGAGGTAAGATCATGGCAAAGAAAAAGGACGAGAAAACCAACGTCATGCGCATCCTGGACCAGAAAAAGGTCCCCTACACCCCCCATTTCTATGAGGAGGGCCAGGGCCCCGAGGGCACCAGGGAGTACGGCGTCCACGTGGCCCAGGCCCTGGGCCAGGACCCGGCGCGGGCCTTCAAGACCCTGGTGGCCAAAGGGGCCTCCGGGGGATATTACGTCTTCGACATCCCCACGCCGGACAGCCTGGACCTGAAAAAGGCCGCCAGGGCGGCGGGGGAGAAGTCCGTGGAGCTGCTGGCGGTGAAGGACATCACCGCCGTGACGGGGTATATCCGGGGCGGGTGCAGCCCCGTGGGCATGAAGAAGCGGTACCCCACGGTGTTCCATGAGACGGCCCTGGACTTTGAGACCATCTATATTTCCGCGGGAAAGATTGGGGCACAGGTGGAAATAGAGCCCCAGGCTCTGCTGGGGCTACTCCGGGCGGAGACGGCGGATATTGTTGTTTGACAGGGTAAGGCCCAGGTGGAGGCCGACGGTAAAGGCGCCGGCGGACCATTGATAATGGTAGAGGCTGATTTGGTCATAGAGCTGAATCCGGCGGTGTTCCCCAATGGGGAGGGCGTTCAGGAGAACGACCAGCTCCTCGTGGGGGAAATTGCCCAGGTCTTTCAGAACGGATTCACCATAGGTGTCGAAGAGTCTTTGTATGGTTGGGTCCATAATTATCACCTGCCGAATTTATATAATACAATTATACGTCTTTTAAAGACGCTTGTCAAGGAGAAATTATGGAGACGTTAAAGATTTTTGGTGTGCGCCTGAAAGCGTTGCGGAAAGAGCGGCGGATATATCAAAGGGAAATGGCTGAACTGCTGAAAGTGACACTGAGGCACTATCAAAAAATCGAAAAGGGCGAAATCAACATTCCCACCTTGACATTATGCACCCTGGCGGATTATTTTGGAGTGAGCACGGACTATCTGCTGGGGCGGACAGAGGAACGCTGAAACAAGGAGAACAACGACCATGCACAAATTCATCACCGTCAAGGGCGCCCGGGTGAACAACCTGAAAAACATCGACGTGGCCATCCCCCGGGACAAGCTGGTGGTCATGACGGGCCTTTCCGGCTCCGGCAAGTCCTCCCTGGCCTTCGACACCATCTACGCCGAGGGCCAGCGGCGCTACGTGGAGAGCCTGAGCTCCTACGCCCGGATGTTCCTGGGCCAGATGGACAAGCCCGATGTGGACTACATCGAGGGCCTGAGCCCCGCCATCTCCATCGACCAGAAGACCACCAGCAAAAACCCCCGGTCCACCGTGGGAACCGTCACGGAGATCTACGACTACCTCCGCCTCCTCTGGGCCCGGGTGGGCACGCCCCACTGCCCCAAGTGCGGCAAGGTCATCCGCCAGCAGACCATCGACCAGATCATCGACCAGGTGCTGGCCCTGCCGGAGGGGACCCGGATTCAGGTCATGGCCCCGGTCATCCGGGGCAAGAAGGGCGAGCACGCCAAGGTTTTCGAGGACGCCAAGCGCTCCGGCTATGTCCGGGTCCGGGCCGACGGGAACCTCTACGAGCTGGACGAGGAGATCAAGCTGGAGAAAAACAAAAAGCACAACATCGAGGTCATCATCGACCGACTCATCATCCGCCCGGACATCCAGCAGCGGCTGACGGACAGCGTGGAAACCGCCTCCGCCCTCTCCGGCGGGCTGGTGGTGGTCAACCTCCTCCGGGAGGAGCGGGACCTGATGTTCTCCCAGAACTACGCCTGTGAGGACTGCGGCGTCTCCATCGAGGAGCTGACCCCCCGGATGTTCTCCTTCAACAACCCCTTCGGGGCCTGCCCCACCTGCACGGGACTGGGAAGCCAGCTGAAGGTGGACGTTTCCCTGGTGGTGCCGGACCCGAAAAAGTCCATCCTGGAGGGGGCCATTCAGGCCAGCGGCTGGGGGAACATCCGCTCCGACGGCATCTCCCGGATGTACTTCGACGCCCTGTCGAAAAAATACCGCTTCTCCCTGGACGCGCCCTGGGAGGACCTGTCCGCCGAGGCGAAGGACATCATCCTCTACGGCACCAAGGGGGAGAAGCTGGAGCTCCACTATGACCAGCCCCGGGGGAAGGGCGTGCTGTACCAGCCCTTCGAGGGCATCTGCAACAACGTGGAGCGCCGCTATCAGGAGACCCAGAGCGACGCCAGCAAGCGGGAGCTGGAGGAGCTGATGGCGGAGTGCCCCTGCCCGACGTGCAAAGGCCGGCGGCTGAAGAAGGAGTCTCTGGCCGTGACGGTGGGGGACAAGGACATCGACGCTCTGACCCGCCTCAGCGTGGTGGACGAGCTGAACTGGGTGGAACAGCTGGAGCTGACGGACCAGCAGCGCCTCATCGCTGACCGCATTTTGAAGGAGATCAAGGCCCGCCTGGGCTTCCTCCGGTCCGTGGGCCTGGGCTATCTGACCCTCAGCCGGGCGGCGGGGACCCTCTCCGGCGGCGAGAGCCAGCGCATCCGGCTGGCGACCCAGATCGGCTCCAGCCTCATGGGGGTCCTCTATATCCTGGACGAGCCCTCCATCGGCCTCCACCAGCGGGACAACGACAAGCTGCTGGCCACCCTGCGGAACCTCCAGAGCCTGGGGAACACCCTGCTGGTGGTGGAGCACGACGAGGACACCATGCGGGAGGCGGACTACCTCATCGATATCGGCCCCGGGGCGGGCGTCCACGGCGGGCAGGTGGTGGCCGCCGGCACGCCGGAGGAGGTCATGGCCAACCCTGATTCCCTGACGGGCCAGTACCTCTCCGGGAAGAAAAAAGTCCCCATTCCCGACGTCCGCCGCCCCGGCAGCGGGAAGTTCCTCCGCGTCCGGGGGGCGGAGGAGAACAACCTCCGCAAAGTCGACGTGGACTTCCCCCTGGGGACCTTCACCGTGGTCACCGGCGTGTCCGGCAGCGGCAAGTCGTCTCTCGTCAATGAGGTCCTGTTCAAGCGCCTGGGGGCGGAGCTGATGCGCATGAAGGTCCACCCCGGCAAGTGCGCGGGCATCGACGGCCTGGAGTACCTGGACAAGGTGGTCAGCATCGACCAGAGCCCCATCGGCCGGACGCCCCGGTCCAACCCCGCCACCTACACGAACCTCTTCAACGACATCCGGGACCTTTATGCCTCCACCCAGGAGGCCAAGAGCCGGGGCTACGGCCCGGGCCGGTTCAGCTTCAACGTCCGGGGAGGCCGCTGCGAGGCCTGCTCCGGCGACGGCGTGCTGAAAATCGAGATGCACTTCCTGCCGGACATCTTCGTCCCCTGCGAGGTCTGCAAGGGCCGGAGGTACAACCGGGAGACCCTGGAGGTCCACTACAAGGGGAAGAACATTTCCGAGGTCCTGGAGATGACGGTGGACGAGGCCCTGGAGTTCTTCGCACCCCTGCCCAAGCTCCGCAACCGGCTCCAGACCCTCCAGGATGTGGGCCTGGGGTACGTGAAGCTGGGGCAGCCCTCCACGGAGCTCTCCGGCGGCGAGGCCCAGCGGGTGAAGCTGGCCACGGAGCTGAGCAAGCAGGCCACGGGGAAGACCATCTATATCCTGGACGAGCCCACCACGGGCCTCCACACCGACGACGTGCGCAAGCTCCTGGAGGTCCTCCAGCGGCTGGTGGACAACGGGAACACGGTGGTGGTCATCGAGCACAACCTGGACGTCATCAAATCCGCCGACTGGATCATCGATCTGGGCCCCGAGGGGGGCGACGGCGGCGGCACCGTGGTCTGCACCGGCACGCCGGAGACCGTGGCGGCGTGTGAGGCTTCGTACACGGGGCAGTATTTGAAGAAGGCCCTGGCGCGGTGAGACATACCGGAACAGACAACCTCCACTTGCAGAGCATCCCGTGTTTGGGTTATCTCATAATATGATTATACATTATAAGATAACGGATGCAAGGAGTTTTTTATGGATACTCTTCAAATTATGGGCGCACGCCTGAAAACCCTGCGGAAGGAACGCCGCATTTACCAGCGGGAGATGGGAGAACTGCTAGGCGTCACACTAGGGCATTATCAAAAAATTGAACATGGAGATGTGAACATTTCCGTCTTGACATTATGCACCCTGGCAGGGTATTTTGAAGTAAGCGCGGATTACCTTCTGGGACTGACCGAAGAACGAAATCCCCTGTAGGGGCGGGCCTCTGTGCCCGCCCGTTCTCCCGGAACCGCCATGCCTCCCCGAAAACCGCTCAAAGAAAGTTGAGGATCACCTGATGAACATCACGAAAACCGCCATGATCACCGTCTGCGGACGGCCCAACGTGGGCAAGTCCAGCCTCACCAACGCCCTGGTGGGGGAGAAAATCGCCATCGTCTCCAACAAGGCCCAGACCACCCGGAACCGCATCTACGGTGTGGTGAACCGGGGGGACACTCAGTTCATTCTGATGGACACCCCGGGCCTCCACCGGCCCAAGTCCGCCCTGGGGGACTACATGGTGAAGGTGGTCACCGCCAGCCTCTCCGACGTGGACTGCGCCCTCCTCCTGGTGGAGCCCATTCCCCATGTGGGCGGGCCGGAAAAGGCCCTCATCGACCGGGTCCGGGAGGAAGGGCTCCACTGCGTCCTGGCCGTCAACAAGATCGACACCGTGGAGCCGGCGGAGCTGCTGCCGGTGATCGCCGCCTACAGCGAGGTCTGGGACGGCTTCGACGCCATCATCCCCATCTCCGCCCGCACCGGCGACGGCCTGGAGGAGCTGATGGCGGAGCTGGGGAAATACGCCCAGGAGGGCCCCCAGCTCTTTCCAGACGGGCAGACCTCCGACCAGCCGGAGCGGCAGGTAGTGGGGGAGCTGCTCCGGGAGAAGCTGCTGCTCTGCCTGGACAAGGAGATTCCCCACGGCACCGCCGTGGAGATCACGAAGTTCTCCGAGCGGGACTCCGGCGTCGTCGACGTGGGGGCCACGATCTACTGTGAAAAGGCCAGCCACAAGGGCATCATCATCGGGAAGCAGGGGGCCATGCTGAAAAAAATCAGCTCCCTGGCCCGGCACGACATGGAGAAGTTCATGGGCACCCAGATCTATCTGGAGACCTGGGTCAAGGTCAAGGAGAACTGGCGGGACAACGTGAACTACGTCCGCAGCCTGGGCTACCGGGACGATTGATTTTTTACTCCCAGATTGACCGGAAGTTTCCACGTATCCATTTCGACGGCCCTCGCAGACTATCCGTTAAAAGGAGGTCTGCCCTATGGACCACATGGAACCCGCACCCCTCTGGGAGCTCTTCTGTCTCACCGGCGAGCCCCTGGCCTATATGCTCTACCGGTCGGCGGAGGACGAAAGGAACAACCATTTGACATAAACGGGGAGATGATGACTCCCCGTACATAAAGGAGGGGACCGCCGTGGCGGGAACGCCCTATGTCGTGGACCGCGGCGTGGTCCTCCGGGAGACCGAGACGAAAGAGACGGACAAAATTCTGACCCTTCTGACCTGGGAGCAGGGGAAGATCGGGGTCATCGCCCGGGGGGCCCGGCGGAAGAACAGCAGATTCGCCGCCGCCGCCCAGTCCCTGGCCTACGCCGAGTGGACCCTGTACCAGCGGAAGGACTGGCGCTACGCCAGTGACGCCTCCACCCTGGACCTTTTCGAGGACCTCCGGGGGGACCTGGGGGCGCTGGCCCTGGGCTGCTATATGGCGGAGCTGACGGAAGCCGTCTGCCCCGAGGACGAGCCCGCCCCGGAGCTGCTGCGCCACCTCCTCAACGGGCTGTACGCCCTCTCTTCCCTGGGCAAGCCCCCGGCCCTGGTGAAGCCCGCCTTTGAGCTGCGGCTGCTGTGCCTCGCGGGCTACGAGCCCCTGGCGGACGCCTGCGCCCTGTGCGGAAAGGAGGACCCGGCGGAGCCGGTGCTGGACACGGTCCAGGGGGTGCTCCGCTGCCGGGACTGCGGCGGGGGAGGGGGACGGCCCCTCTGCCGGGATTCCCTGGCGGCCCTGCGGCATATTGTCTATGGGGACCCCAAGCGGCTGTATTCCTTCCGCCTGGGGGAGGAGCCCCTGCGCCGTCTCTCCGCCGCGTCGGAGGCGTTTTTGTACGCCCAGCTGGAGCGGGGTTTTCCCACTCTGGACTTTTATAAGAGCGTTTTATAAGTTTTCCGCCAACGCCCCTGTGAAGGAGGAACCACCTATGAGCGAACTGTTTGAAAAATCTCTCCGCACCCTGGAGCTTCCCCGGGTGCTCCAGCTGTTATCCGACGCCGCCGTCAGCGCCGAGGCCAAGGAGCGGGCCCTCCGCGTCTCCCCGGAGACGGAGGCGGAGGAGGTCCTCCGGCTCCTGGACCAGACCGACGCCGCCCGGGAGATGATCGGACGGCGGGGCGCGCCCTCCTTCTCCGGCGTGAAGCCGGTGGGGGAGGCCCTGGACCGGGCGGACCGGGGCGGAAGCCTGAACACCCGGGAGCTGCTGCGCATCGCGGACCTGCTCACCGCCGCCCGGCGGGCCCGGGAGTACTTCAATGACGAGGCGTCGGAGAAGACCGCCATCGACCACCTTTTCCTCTCCCTCCACGGGAACCACTTCCTGGAGGACAAGATCAAGCGCTGCATCCCCGACGAGGACACCATCGCCGACGCGGCCTCTCCGGAGCTGGCGGACATCCGCCGGCACATGCGGGCCGCCCAGGCCAGGAGCCGGCAGATTCTCCAGAAAATCATCTCCTCCCCCAGCTATGCCAAGGTGCTCCAGGAGACCATCATCACCCAACGGGACGGCCGCTTCGTGGTCCCCGTGAAAGCGGAGCAGAAGGGGAATCTCCCCGGCCTGGTCCACGACATCTCCTCCTCCGGGGCCACGGTTTTCGTGGAGCCCATGGGGGTGGTCCAGGCCAACAACGAGTACGTGGAGCTGGAGGCCAAGGAGCAGAAGGAGATCGAGCGCATCCTGGCGGAGCTCTCCGCCGAGGCCGCGGCCCACCGGGAGGACATCCAGTGGGACTACGACGCCCTGGTCCACCTGGATCTGATCTTCGCCCGGGGGGAGCTGAGCTACAAGATGGACGGCGTCCGGCCGGAGGTCCGGCGGGACGGGCGTGTCCACCTCCGCAAGGCCCGGCATCCCCTGCTGGACCCCAAGACGGCGGTGCCCATCGACCTGGAGCTGGGGGAGAGCTTCGACACCCTGGTCATCACCGGGCCCAACACCGGCGGAAAGACCGTTTCCCTGAAAACCCTGGGCCTCTTGACCCTGATGACCCAGTGCGGCCTCCACATTCCGGCGGCGGACCGGAGCGCCGTGGCGGTCTTTGACCGGGTGCTGGCGGACATCGGCGACGAGCAGAGCATCGAGCAGAGCCTGTCCACCTTCTCCGCCCACATGACCAACATCGTGGGGATTCTCAAGGAGGCGGACGGCAGAAGCCTCATCCTCTTTGACGAGCTGGGGGCGGGCACGGACCCGGTGGAGGGCGCCGCCCTGGCCATCGCCGTCATCCAGCACGTCCGGAGCACCGGGGCCAGGATCGCCGCCACCACCCACTACGCGGAGCTGAAGACCTTCGCCATGACCACGGCGGGGGTGGAGAACGCCTCCTGTGAGTTCAACGTGGAGACCCTGAGCCCCACCTACCGGCTGCTGATCGGCATCCCGGGGAAGTCCAACGCCTTCGCCATCTCCCGGCGGCTGGGGCTCCCGGAGGAGGTCATCGAGGCCGCCCAGACCCAGATGAGCGGGGACAGCGTCCGGTTCGAAGACATCCTGACCCAGCTGGAGGCGAAGCGGCAGGCCCTGGAAAAGCGGGACGCGGAGTCCGACCGGCTCTTCCGCCAGCGGGAGGAGGACGCCCGCAAGGCCCGGGAGTTCCGGGAGCAGATGGAGCGGGCCAAGGAGAACGCCCGGAGCCGGGGGGAGGCGGAGGCCAGACGCATCCTCCGGGACGCCAGGGCCGCGGCGGACCAGACCTTCACCGAGCTGGCGGAGCTCCGGCGGCGGCAGGCCGCGGCGGATTCCGCCCGGAACATCAACGACGCCCAGGCCGCCATCCGGGCGGGACTTCATCAGGCGGAGGACCGCCTCCGCGCGGAAAAGGACCGGCCCGAGCCCATCCCCAAGCCCAGCCGCCCCATTGTCAAGGGTGATCTGGTGGAGTTTCCCGGCGTGCGCCAGCCGGCGGAGGTCATCTCTGTGGGGAAGGACGGCACCCTGCAATTGAAGGCCGGGGTGCTGAAAATGAAAGCAAGGGCCGACGAAGTCCGCCTCATCGAGGAGGACGAGCGGGCCGCGCGGAAGCCCAAGGTCCCCGTCTCCTCCGGAGGGACCCGGACCCTCCGGGCCGCCGCCAGCCGGGAGCTGGACATCCGGGGGATGGAGACCCTGGAGGCGGAGAGCGTGGTGGAGGGTTTCCTGTCCGCCGCCGTCATGGGCAAGCTGGAGACCGTCACCATCATCCACGGCAAGGGCACCGGGGCCCTGCGGAAGGCGGTCCACGACATCCTCCGCCGGAGCAAGGCGGTGAAGAGCTTCCGTCTGGGGGTCTACGGCGAGGGAGAGACCGGGGTCACTGTGGTGACCATGAAGTGAACGACGTTTTTTGTGAAAGGAGCCCTATGACAGACTACCGAGAAAAAGCGGTCCAATGCGTGAAAGACACCGTCCTGCCCCTGCAAAGGAAGATGTTCCAGGAGTGCGGCTGTGATTTGGACGCCCAATACCAGAAGTACGGAACCAGCGACGGTTTTTTCGCGAACATTATCCAGCCGGGCCGGATATACGAAATGGGCTATCCCAAATGCGTCTGCCCGGAGGTGCTCTCCGGCGCGGTGCGGGACCCGGCCCACTGCGAGTGCTCCCGGCAGAGCATCGCTTATATTCTGGAAAGCCTCCTGCCGGACCGGAGCATTGCCGTAGAAACCATGGAAACCGTTTTGACCGGAGCGGACCGCTGCCGGTTTCTTGTAACGGTCGAATAGAACATGTTCGAAGGGTCTGCCCGCGCGGGCGGGCCCTTCGAAAATTTTCCCGTCAAGTTGTTGCAAGGTCAACCAAAATTTGCTATACTATTTCCACAATATCACAACACAGAGGTGACGACTATGCAAAAGCTTGATAAAATGTTTCACATTGCCTGCACCGCCGAGGACGTCGGCCGCTACTGCATCCTCCCCGGCGACCCCGGCCGGGTCCCCGCCATTGCCGCCTGGTTCGACGACGCGAAGCAGGTGGCCTGTAACCGGGAGTACAACGTCTGGACTGGCACGCTGCTGGGAGAGAAGGTGACGGCCTGCTCCACCGGCATCGGCGGGCCCTCCGCCTCCATCGCCATGGAGGAGCTCCACAAGTGCGGCGCGGACACCTTCATCCGGACCGGCACCTGTGGGGGCATTGATGTGAACGTCCAGTCCGGGGACATCGTGGTGGCCACGGGAGCCGTCCGGTTCGAGCACACCAGCCTGGAGTACGCCCCCCTGGAGTTCCCCGCCGTGGCGGACTTCGGCATCGTGGACTGCTTGGTCCGGGCCACGAAGGCCCTGGGCTATCCTCTTCACACCGGCATTGTCCAGTGCAAGGACAGCTTCTACGGCCAGCACGACCCCGCCGCCTCCCCGGTGTACTATGAGCTCCAGCAGAAGTGGGAGAGCTGGAAGCGCCTGGGGGTGAAGGCCAGCGAGATGGAGAGCGCCGCGCTGTTCGTGGTGGCGGCGGCCCTGGGGTGCCGCTGCGGCAGCTGCTTCCACGTGGTCTGGAACCAGGAGCGGGAGGCCGCGGGCCTGGACCAGAAGATGAGCGAGGACACCTCCACCTCCGTCCGGGTGGCGGTGGAGGCCCTGAAGCTCCAGATCGAGGCGGACCGGGCCGCTGGAAGGTGAAAGTCAATCAACAAGGGGCGGACTGACACGTCAGTCCGCCCTTTTTGTACGGTTTTCAGATTTCCGGACAGCGTCGGAGAGGGGCCCGCCGGGGAACGGGAAAACCGCCGGCCCTTTCGGACCGGCGGCGGATGTCAGGGGATGATTTCGATCCAGTACCCGTCCGGATCGGTAATGAAATAGATGCCCATGGCCGGGTTTTCAAAGCAGACACAGCCCATTTCCTTGTGCTTGGCGTAGGTCCCCTGGTAGTCCTCGGCTTTCAGGGCCAGGTGGAACTCGCACTCGCCCAGATCGTACTTCTGGGGATGGCCCCGCAGCCAGGTCAGCTCCAGGCGGAAGGTGCTCCTCCGGTCGCCCAGGAAGACGATGACGAAGCTGCCGTCCTCGGCCTCCTTCCGGCGCACCGGCTCCAGGCCCAGAGCCTCCTTGTAGAATTTCAGGGAACGGTCCAGGTCCGCCACATTGAAATTGAAATGGTTGAACGTCAGCATCAGGATACCGCCTTTCCGTCCGCCCGGTCCCTCAGGATGGTGTAGACCTCATAAATGTCCTGAATGGAATAGGTGGGCTGCACGTCCTTGGGGACGTCGCCGTCCCGGGACTGGGTGAGGAAGGAGTGGATGTGGAAGGTGGCGCCGAAGCCCAGGCGCTGGGGGCCGATGACGTCCCGGGAATAGGTGTCCCCCACGTAGGCGCAGGTCTCCGGGGCGGATTGGATCTGGTTCAGGGAGACCAGGAAGATGTTGGGATCCGGCTTGCGGTAGCCGGTGACGGAGGAGAGGGTCACGTCCTGGAAGTAATCCCGGATGCCATACTCCTCCAGAGTGCGGAAGACTTGATAGAGGGCGGCGGTATTGCTGATGACTCCCAGCTTCATACCAAGGCCTTTCAGCCCCTCCAGCATCTCCTTCACCCGGGGGCGGAGGGAGCGGTGGTAATGAGTGACCTCCCACATGTGGGCCAGCTCCTCGGAGAAGGGTTTCACGGTGTCGAAGTCCAGGCCCAGCTCCGTCAGGATGTAGTCGCCCCAGATCTCCTCGGGCTTCAGCTCCCGGTTCGTGGGGCCCCGGTAGGCGGCGTAACGGTCCCAGCCGTCGGCGAAGGCCTGGATGGCGGCGGGAACGTCCAGGGACAGGGGGTGGCCATGCTCCGCCAGGATGCGGAGGACGCCCTCGGCGGAGGCCTTTTTGCTGGCCTCGTCGATGAAGATATCCTCCAGAGTTCCGCCCATGTCAAACAATACGGTGTCGATCATAAATTCTCACTGCCTTTTCCAAGGCCTTGCCGGATCTTCGGCAGGGGCCTTTTTTTCCAATAAAAATAGTATGCCAGGAGGGAGGAGCCCAGGCCCAGCGCCAGGGGCGCCAATGTGAACATCCCAAAGAATTGGAGGATCAGCCCCAGGCTCTCCAGACCCATCATGATGATCAGGGTGATGAGGCAGGCCAGCACCAGCAGCGCCAGCCAGATGTAGGCGGCGGGCAGCAGGCGCTTGTCGCCGGGCAGCAGCCAGACCAGGGAGGCCGCGGCCGTCCCCACGGCGGCGGGGACCAGGGCCTCCACAGTGGTGACAAGACCCACGGGCAGACCCTGAAGCAGGCTGTCCAGCCAGGGGTTGAGCAAGGCGAAGCAGCCGCCGTACAGGGCCAGCAGCACCCAGCAGAGACAGAAGGAATAGAGCAGGATGGTGCTTTTCACCCTGCCGTTCTCCGTCATCTGGAACGCGCCCCAGAATTTGTCGGCGAACTTGCCGACCCGTTCGTCGATTTCTTTTTGCCGAATGGGATTTGCCATGGGATTCCTCCTTGAAGACGAGAAGCTGTATTCACAGGCGGGAAGCCCGGATTGTTTCTCACCTGTGAATACAGCTTCTTGGAAGACGGGCGGGCGGCCGTCCGGCCGCCCGCCCAGCTCAGCTGTGATACGCGGCGATGGTGGGAAGGGGAATTACTGGTTCAGCCAGTACATCCACATATCCTGCACGTCGGGATAGATGTTGTAGATGGAAACCAGGTCGTTGGCCCGGGCGCCCAGGTCGGCCAGCTTGGCGGGGTTCTTCTCATCGACGAAGTCGTCGCGCAGAGGCCAGTTGCCCGTCTTGGTGAAGGGCTTCAGACCGCCGCTCTGGCAGTCCGCGCCGCCGGTGATGTAGCGGATGAAGAGGCGGGCGCCGGCGGGGCTGTCGCAGCCGGAGACCACGAACATGGACTCGGTGTTCAGCAGGGCGGTGTAGGGGCTCAGGTTGATGCACCAGTCGATGTTGTAGCCGGACTCCTCGCGGTTTTCGATCTTGCCGGCGGAGGCCAGGGCCAGGGCGGGACGATCCTTGGTGGAGTTGTGGACGGCCAACACCAGCTCGTCGCCGTCGCCGATGAAGGTCATCTCGGCCTGGGTGAAGCGCCACAGGTACTCCACGCCGGCGTTGTTCTCGGGCACCTCGAAGGCGAAGCTGGAGGCGTCATAGGTGTACTCCAGGTCCGTGCCATAGGTGTCCTTGTAGGACTGGGCCATTTCTTCAGCGTTGATGATGAAGCTGGCGAACAGGCTGAGGTACGCGGTCTCCTGGCCGATTTCCTTGGTGTACAGGGCGTACTTCTGGGAGCCGTCGTCGTTCTTTTCGATGATCTGCCACCAGCTGGTGATGGGCTGGCCATCGGGGAAGGCTTCGGTATTGTAGTACCAGAAAGACTGAGAGGAATACAGGGGATAGCTGTACTTCAGGTTCTCCTCGGCGATGTGGGTGCAGATGTCACGGGGATAGAAGGGCTCGATGACGCCGTTGGAATAGTACTCGTGGAAGACTTCGCCGTTGACGTCCTTGGTCTGCAGAACGTCGGCCGTGATGTTGTTGGTTTCATTTTCGATCTGGGCCTTGCTCAGAACCTCGTCGGAGTCCAGGTCGGCGACCACCAGGTCCAGGCCGGGATACATCTCCTCGAAGGGCTCCTCGGCCTTCAGCATCTTGGAGGAGGTGGCGTAGACGGTGATGGTCTGGTCCTTGTCTTCGTTCAGGGCTTTCTGATAGAGTTCGTCGTCGGTCAAGTCGCTCCAGTCGTCATAGTAGGGGCCATAGTAGTTTTCCCCGGTATTCATATCGTATCCGAGGTTCAGGTGGCCGGCGTCGCTGCCAGTGTCGCTGCCGGTGTCGGCGGGAGCCTGGGTGTCGGTGGAGGTGCCGGAGTCGGCGGGGGCCTGGGTGTCGCCGCCATTGTCGCCGCCGCAGGCGGCCAGGCTGAGGACCATTACCAGGGCCATCAGCAGAGCAAAGAGTTTCTTCTTCATCGGATCTTCTCCTTTCGTTTTGGGGGAATTTTTAATGCGGGAATATATAGTCAAAGGGGAGCGGGACGGGAGGTTTGCCCGTTCCCCGGCGGCGGGCCCGCCGCCGGGGGTGCGCCTCTTTGTCTATCGGGAGGAGGGACTCAGACCGCGCGTTTGATGAGGCGGGTGGTCGCTTTGTTGTAGACGTTGATTTTGTCCTGGTCGATGATGGCCCAGACCTTCTGGTCGATGTCGTAGTGGGCCTGGCCGATCTCCTTGGACAGGAACTCGTCCTCGCCGGCCTTCAGGGTGACGATGGTCTCGGAACCGGCGGGCTGGCTGGCGTACACGGTGACGGGGAGGGCGCCCTCCACGGGCTCCCGGGAGATGAGGATCTGCTCGGGCCGGACGGCCAGAACGCAGTCGAACTCACCGCCAGCGGGCTTTTCCTCGTTGGTCAGGTGCTCGGCGGCAAAGGTGTGGCCGCCCAGCTCGCTCTTGACCACCAGCTGGCCGCTCTTCATCTCGGCCTTGCCGGGAATCAGGTTGATCCGGGGGTTGCCGATGAAGTCGGCGGCCTCCAGGTCGATGGGGTTGTTGTACAGCTCCATGGGGGTGGCCACCTGATTCAGCTCGCCGGCCTTGAACAGGGCGATCTTGGTGGACATGGTCAGGGCCTCGACTTGGTCGTGGGTGACGTAGATGATGGTGGTGCCCAGCTCCTTGTGGAGGCGCTGAAGCTCGGAGCGCATGTCGATGCGGAGCTTGGCGTCCAGGTTGCTGAGGGGCTCGTCGAGGAGCAGCAGTTTGGGGCTGGAGGCCACGGCCCGGGCGATGGCCACGCGCTGCTGCTGGCCGCCGGAGAGCTCGGTGGGATAGCGATCCTTGTACATGTCGATGCGCATCATCCGCAGGGAGTCCATGACCCGGCGGTCGATCTCCTCGTGGCTCATCTTCTGAATTTTCAGGCCGAAGGAGATGTTGTTGTACACCGTCATGTGGGGCCACAGGGCGTAGGACTGGAACACCAGGTTCAGCCCGCGCTTGCTGGGCTCGGCGTAGTAGGCGTCGTCCGCGTTGATCATTTCCACCCCGTCGATGGTCATGATTCCGTTCTGGGGCTTTTCAAGGCCGGACACCACGCGGAGGGTGGTGGTCTTGCCGCAGCCGGAGGGGCCCAGCAGGGTCATGAAGTCGCCGTCCTCAATGGTCAGGTTGATGTTCCGGAGGACGTGGTTGCTGCCGTAAAATTTGTCAATATTTTTCAGTTCAATGCGGCTCATATGGCACGTTTCCTTTCTGATCTTATCTTAACATGGAATCCCGATTCAGTCCGCCGGGCCTTCGCATCCCAATCTCCCGTCCTTCGTCCCCGTCCCCCCGCAGGGGTGGGGGTTGCTCAAGGGGGAGCCGGCTCCCCCTTGAAGGGAGGCGGAGCAAGGGAGCGTGCGCAGTCCTGGCCGAAAGCCGGAGGCTTCCGGCCGGGACGGAGCTTGGCGGACTTTGCGACGCCTCTTACCAACTCTTGCCGATATCGGCGCCGGCGACCTTGTTGGCGAAGATGTAGCAGAACAGGATGAACAGCAGCACGCACACGGAAATGGCGTCGGACATCTGGGCGTAGCCCTCCTGAGAGTAGGTGAAGGCAAGATAGGACATGGTCCGGGTGGTGGGCGTCATCATGATGATGATCAGGTCCAGCTCCTTGGCGATGGAGATGAACACCAGCATCAGACCGGAGATGAAGCCGTTCTTCGCCAGGGGGACGATGATGGTGGCCATCCGCTTCCAGAAGCTGGCGCCGGCGATGTCCGCGGCCTCCTCCAGCTCCACGCTGATGGAGAGCATGTTGGCGGTGCCGGAACGGCTGGCGAAGGGGAAGTGCTTGACCACGGAGGTGAGGACGATCAGGGTGAAGGTGCCGTACAGGGAGGGAATCAGTCCGCCCAGATGAGGCACGCTGAACATGGAGAAGTACATGGTGGAGAACGCCACGCCGCTCATCAGGTAGGGGACGAACACCAGCTGCTCGGTGAGGTTGCCGTACCACTTGCCCCGGCCGCGGGAGCTGATGTAGCCCAGGAACTGGCCGCAGAAGGCGGTGATGAGGGAGGTGATGATGGTCAGGCGCACAGTGTTGTACAGGGCGCGGAAGAACTCCTTGTTGCGGAAGATGCCCTCGTAGTTGGTGTATTTCTCCGCCTCGCCGGCCTGACCGATCCAGTTGTAGAGAGTCAGGTTCTCGGGACCGTAGCCCGCGCCGGTGGTGACCTGGAAGGTCTCCATGATCAGCACGAAGAAGGGCATGACCATGGCCAGGAACAGGAACACGGCCAGGAACGCCATCATGGGCTTCTTCGCCGCGCCCAGAGGCATCAGGGTGCTCCGGCCGCCCTTGCCGCCCACGGTGGCATAGGACTTGCGGACGCCGATAGCCTTCTGGTTGCTCATCAGAATCAGAGCCGCCAGGCCGACCAGGACGATGGACATGGCGTAGCCCACGCCCCGGGGACCCTGGTCGATGTAGACGCGCATCCGGGTGGCCAGGGTGTAATAGCCGATGCGGTTGCCCAGGTTGGCCGCCACGCCGTAAGTGCCGATGGACTTGGAAACGGTCATGACCAGGGCGGACAGCACGGAGGGGAGGATCAGCGGCAGGGTGATGTAGCGGAGAATCTGGGCCTTGTTGGCGCCCTGGATCTCACCCATCTCCTCCAGCTCCGAGTTGATGGAGCGGAGGGCGCCGGAGACCTGGATGTAAGAGAAGGCGTAGTAGTGCATGGACATGCACAGCACGATGGCCGTGGGCCCGTAGGCCAGCCAGTCGGGAATCGGTATGCCCATGCCAGTCAGGAATCCGTTGGCGCCGCTGGTGGGCGTTCGGAACACCGCCAGCCACGCGATGGCCTTGGTCCAGGAGGGAATCATGTAGGGCACGGTGATCAGGATGCCCAGGACCTTCTTGCCGGGGAGGTCGGTGCGGATCATCAGCCAAGCCAGCACCGAGCCCAGAGGCACGGAGATCAGCGTGGTGAAGAAGCCGCAGACGAAGGAGTGGAGCAGGGGCTCCCACAGCACGGCCTTGGACATGTTGCTGGCCAGCATGTACTGCCAGTAGTAAAGGGTGAAGTCACCGATGTGGCCTCCCTTCACCCGGCGGAGCTCGCCCTGGGCCAGGGTGAAGGTGGACTTGATCATGGTCAGCAGGGGGATGACGATCAGGCAGAACAACACGATCAGGCTGACCAGCACGACCATGTTGAAGGGGTTCTTGAGCACGTTCAGAATCAGGTTCTTCAGCCGACGTGCCGTCAGTTTCTTTCTGGGGGGTCTTTCCTTGGTCACGGTTACTGCGTTTGACACGATAACACCTCTTTCTGATAACTGCCGGGAGCTCCCCGGGCAATCGAGTCCTCCCATCCGGTCATGCCCGGGGCCGTCCGCGCAGAGGGGGAATTGTCCCCGCTTTGCGCAAACGTTTGCGACTTTCTGGGTCCATTATAAAGAATCTCCACCGGGTTTGTCAACTGTCAGCCTCCCGATTTTAGGGGGGCTTTTTTGTTTGTTTTCACGGTTTGTTTACAATTTAGACAAATGAACAGGAGACGTTTTTGCTATTTTGTCAATTGCATTTTTCGGAAACTGCGGATACGTTTTCGCCGCGTTTGACCGCGGTCACGACTGAAATTGGGCGGCGTACAGCTGGGCGTAGACGCCGCCGGCGGCCAGGAGCTCCTCGTGGGTCCCCTGCTCCGCCGCGCCGCCCCGGTCCAGGACCAGGATGCGGTCCGCCCCCCGGACGGTGGCCAGCCGGTGGGCGATGACGAAGCAGGTCCGCCCCTGGCGGAGGCGCTCCATGGCCAGACTGATCTCCCCCTCGGTCTCCGTGTCCACGTTGCTGGTGGCCTCGTCCAGGATGACCACGTCCGCGTCGGTGAGGAGGCACCGGGCGATGGCCAGGAGCTGCTTCTGGCCCTTGGAGATCCCCTCGTCGGTGAGGACGGTGTCGTAGCCCAGGGGGAGGGAGGAGATGAAGCGGTGGATGCGGGCGGCCTTGGCGGCCTCCACGATCTGCTCCCGGCCGGCGCCCGGGGCGCCGTAGGCGATGTTTTCCGCGATGGTGCCGCCGAAGAGCCAGGTGTCCTGGAGCACCAGAGCCAGACGGCGGCGGAGGCCGTCCCGGCTGTAGGCGTCCAGGGGCACGCCGTCCACGGTGATGGTTCCGCTCTGGGGCCGGTAGAACCGGAGGAGGAGGGAGACCAGGGTGGTCTTCCCCGCCCCCGTCGGGCCGACCACGGCGGCGAGGCTCCCCGCCGGAATGTGGGCCGTGAAGTTCCGGAGGACGGGCCGGGCGGGGTCGTAGCCGAAGGTGACGTGGTTGAAGCGGATGTCGCCCTTCAAGTGGGTCACGGGGAGGGCCTCGGCCGGGTCCGCCGGTTCCGGCTCCTCGTCCAGCAGGTCCAGCACCCGCTCCGCGGCGGCGGCGCTGGCCTGAAGCTCCGCCAGGAGGTTCGCCGCCTCCCGGATGGGGCCGGAGAACTTCCGGGAGTAGAGGACGAAGGAGGACAGGCTCCCCAGGGACAGCCCGCCGCCCAGGTACAGCAGGGCCCCGAAGACGCTGACGGCGGTGAGGGAGATGTTGTTGACGAAGTTCACCGAGGGGCCCAGAGAGGAGCTGGCCCGGTCCGCGTCGTAATAGGCCTGGGAGGCGGCGTCGTTGCGTTCGTCGAAGAGGTTCAGGTCCTCCTTCTCCACGCCGTAGGTCCGGATGGACCGGCGGCAGCCCATCCGCTCCTCGGCGAAGCCGTTGAGGGCGCCCAGCTCCTTGGAGCGGAGGCGGAAGAGGGGGTGGATGCGCTTCATCTGGAAGCGGGTCAGCACCACCGACAAAGGTACGGTGACGAAAAACACCAGGGTCAGCCGGGGGGAGAGGAGCAGCAGCATCAGGAAGGACCCGGCCACGGTGAACACGCTGGTGCCCAGCTGGAGGAGGTCCGTGGAGAGGGTGGCGTTGACGGTGTCCACGTCGTAGCAGACCCGGCTGATGAGGTCCCCGGCGGGGTGGGTGTCGAAGTAGTCCACCGGCAGCTCGCTCATGCGGTCGAAGGCGGCCTTGCGGAGGTCGTGGGACACGGCCTGGGCCGTCCGGATGAGACGGGAGGAAACGGTATAATTCAATAAGGAGGACAGGGCGTAGCAGCCCAGCATCCCGGCGCAGTTCCGCACAACGCCGGGGAAGTCCACGCCCCCGGCCCGGATGCCCACGGCGTCCACCGCCCTGCCGGAGAGCAGGGGCGCCGCCAGGGCGAAAAGGTTCCCCGCCAGCAGCAGGGCCAGCAGGAGCAGGAACTGAAAGCCGTAGGGCCGGAGGAAGCGGCCCAGGCGGACAAGCACGTGCTTCTTCATGCGCGCAGCCCCCCCATCTGGAGCTCCGCCATGCGGCGGTAGCGCCCGCAGGACTCCAGGAGCTCCCCGTGGGTCCCCTGGGCGGTGATGGCGCCCTCCTCCAGCACCAGGATGCGGTCCGCGTCCCGGAGGGAGGCCACCCGCTCGGAGATGACCACCAGGGTGACGCCGGGGAAGTCCCGGCGGATGGCGGCGTGAAGGGCGGCGGCGGTGCGGTAGTCCAGGGCGCTGTCGGCGCTGTCCAGAATCAGAATGCCCGGCCTCGCCGCCAGAGCCCGGGCGATGAGCAGCCGCTGGCGCTGGCCCCCGGAGAGATTGGCCCCCCGGATGTCCAGCCGGGCGTCCAGTCCCTCGGGCAGGGCCTCGATGAACTCCCAGGCCTGGGCGGTTCTGGCGGCGGCAATGACGTCCTCCCGGGGGAGCCGGCGGAGGAAGGAGATGTTCTCGTAAACGCTGTCGTTCAGCAGGGCCTCATTCTGGAACACCACGCCGAAGCGGCCCCGGAGGTCCTCCCGGCTGAGGGCGGTCACGTCCCGGCCCCCCACCCGAACCACGCCGCCGTCGGCGTCGTAGATCCGGAGGAGAAGGGAGATCAGGGTGGTCTTACCGGAGCCGGTGGGACCCAGGATGCCCAGGGTCTCCCCTTTATTCAAAGAGAAGGACGCGCCGTCCAGGTCCTGTTCCACCCCCAGGTAGGAGAAGGACACGTGTTCCATACCCAGCTCCGGGCCGGGTCGGTCCGGGTTTTCGGGAAGACGGACCCGCTGGTCCTCCGGGGCCAGGAGGACCTCCTCGATCCGCCGGGCGGAGGCCGCGCCCTTGCTGAACTTGACAAAGAGCTTGGCAAGGCCCAGGGTGGCGGTCTGGATCAATGTGAAATAGGAGAGGAAGGCCACGATCTGCCCGGAGGCCATCCGCCCCCGGTCCACCAGCAGAGCCCCCGCCAGCACCACCAGCACCAGCCCCAGGTTCAGCAGGAAATCCGACAGGGGATTGGCGGCGGCCATGACGCGCCCGGCGGTTTCCTCCGCCTCTTTGGAGGCCCGGCTGGCGGCGGTGAAGCGCTCCCGCTCCCGCCCCTGACAGGCCAGGGCCTTGACCACGCGGACGCCGGAGGCGTTTTCCCGGAGGACCCGGACCACGGTGTCCACCGCCTCCTGGGCCCGGGTGTACCGGGGGATGCCCTGCCGGGTCACCAGCCAGATGGCGAAGAAGGTGGCGGAGCAGACCGCCAGCTGCACCAGGGCCAGGGGCGGGGCCTGGAGGAAGGTCAGCGCCAGCCCGCCCAGCACCAGCATGGGGGCCCGGATGCCGCCCCGCTGGATCTTGTCAAACATCTGATGAACGTTGTAGGTGTCATTGGTCAGCCGGGAGACGATGGAGGACACGGAGAACCGGTCCAGCTGGGCCTGGGAGAGGAGCAGCGTCCGCTCATAGAGGTCCCGGCGGAGCTGCCGGGTCATGTCCATGGACACCCAGGCCGCCATGCGGTTGGCCGTGATGTTGCAGAAGGCCGCGCCGAAGGCCATGACCAGCATCAGCCCCCCCGCCCGGTAGACACCGGGCAGGTCCCGGGCGGGGACGCAGTCGTCGATGATGTGGGCCAGCAGCAGGGGGAGGAGCAGCTCCAGCACGGCGGCGGTGAACTTGATCGTGATCCCCACCGCCACCCGAGGGGCGTGGGGGCGGAGATAGCCGAGGATGGTTTTCACGCCGGGCCTCCTTTCGAGCGCGGTTGCTCAAACGTTTGCGAAATCAACTGCGTTTATCATACTACGTTTCCCGGCGGCAAGTCAATTGTATTTTCTCAGGGGAGGGGGGTCTTTGGGCGGCCTGTTCATTATGTTATATATATTATATAAATACAGATATGAAAATGACGCCCGTATGTCCGGAGATATTCGAGGATATATGCGAGATATTACCGGATTATTCCCGGTTTTACAGGGATATCCAGGCCTGGATTCCACAGGACGGATTGTTACTGTTAAGTTACAATCATGTATAATATATTGATTTTTAAAAACGGCCGTGCTATATTCATCATGCGGCACGGATGAGGCGGCGGTCCCGGAGCAGATACGGGAACGGCTAGCCACTGTATGTGCGCCGGAAAAGCCGACGCATCCCGGCCGCAAATAACGGCGGTGGACTTCCCGCTCAAAAACAAGGAGGATGTAAATCCATGAAGAAGTTCTTATCCCTGGTCCTCGCGCTGGTCATGACCATGTCTCTGACCGCACTCAGCGCCGGGGCCACCGAGTACAAGGAGCTCACCGACAGGGACGAGATCCAGTACGAGGAAGCCGTTGCCGTCCTGAACCGGATCGGCATCATCACCGGTTACGAGGACGGTTCCTTCCGTCCCGAGACCGAACTGACCCGCGGCGCGGCCGCCAAAATCATCGTCTCTCTGATGATCGGCCCCGAGGCCGCCGCGAATCTCCCCAACAGCACCAGCCCCTACCCCGACGTTCCCGCCGGGCACACCTTCGCGGGCGTCATCAGCTACTGCAAAACCGCGGGCTACATCAGCGGATACGGCGACGGCACCTTCAAGCCCGCCAACTCCCTGACCGGCTTCGCCTTTGCCAAGATGCTGCTGGGCGCGCTGGGCTACAAGAGCGAGCTTGAGGGCTTCACCGGCACCGGCTGGACCATGAACGTGGCCCGGATCGGCAACGCCGCCGGCCTGTTCAACCGGCTCAGCTTCCAGGGGGCGGACGCCGTCACCCGTGAGGAGGCCTGCCAGCTGGCCCTGAACACCCTGAAGGCCACTCTGGTGGAGTACACCGGCGGCTTCAACATCACCGCCGGCGAGGCCTCCATCGTGGGCGCCCAGACCCGTACCTATGTCACCAGCAACCAGGAGTACGCCAAGCACATCAGCAACAAAAAGAGCGGAAACAGCGGCAATGCCACGGACAACCACTGGACCGTCGAGTTTGGTGAGGAGCACTTCAAGGATCTGCGCATGAACGAGGAGCGCACCGACGTGGACAGCTTCGGCCGGCCCTCCAACGTGTGGAGCTACAAGCTGGTCACCATCGGCACCTTCGCCGTGGAGCCCAATTTCACCTACACCGAGCAGAAGGCCCACAATGTGGAGACCGTCTCCGACGGCAGCAAGGTCCGGGCCCTGGATCTGAGCGGCTATGAGGTGGACGATCAGGACACCGCCCTGTATGTCAACGGCGAGCTGATCGAGGACGCCTTCAGCGGCAGCAAGGAGAAAGTTGCCACCATCGCGGACTACACCGACAACGGCACCCTGGTGGAGCTGTATGTGGACGACGAGGACGCCGACCTGATCTCCCACGTCGTGGTGATCAAGACGCAGCTCATGTCCGTCAAGCGCGTGGCCAGCGACTATGTCGCCCTGGACCGCGTCAGCCCCGCCAACAAGTCCGCCGTTCCCAACTCCGGCTACAACCAGGCTCCCATTCACGAGGAGATCGAGGATGTGGAGGAGGAGAACGCCTACTACAACCTGCTTTCCGAGCTGAAGGCCGGCGATCTGGTGGCCGTGGTGCCTGTGGACGCCGATCATGACGGCGACGGCTTCGAGGTTGGCAAGGCCTATGTCCCCGAGGAGGTCTCCGGCCAGCTGACCCGCGTCTCCACCTTTGGCAATACCGAGGCCGAGCGCCAGGCCATCGACGTCACCGTGGGCGGAACCGCCTACAAGGTGGCCCTGTGGAACAAGGATCTGGCGGGCATCAAGGCCGACGATATCAAGGTCACCCGCGAAAACGTCAAGCTCTACCTGGATGAGTATGGAAACGCTCTGCGCGCCAAGGGCGTGGGAGACACCACGAACTTCATGATCATCAAGGGATACTTTGACGGAATCGTCAACGGCAAAATCACCCACTATGTGGACGGCTGGGACGTGAAGGGGAACGAGATCTCCCTGAATATCGGAACCAACAAAACCGTCTACGAGCGCTACTTCCGCGACATGAAGCCCGGCGATCTGGTGAAATACACCAATGACGGCGCCGTGGGCTCCGCCGACTGGGTCCTGATGGACGGCTCCGCCGCCGATGTCTATGACATCGACACCTCCGGCGCCGGTCATGCCGACGGCCTGAAGGCCAGCAACGTCCGCGTCAAGCTCAGCGGCCTTGCCGATCGGAAGTACATTACCGAGGGCATCAAGCTCATCTATGTCACCTTCGACGAAGACGGCGACGTGGAGAGCGTCGAGGTCCGCGACCGCCTGCAGAACGTGGAGAAGGCCGCTCTGGACTTCAAGGCCAACGCCGCCAACTCCAACCCCGCTGAGGCCTGCCTGAACAGCGACGGCGAGATCGAAGCCATCGTGGTCAAGCAGGAGTCCAACGACGCCATCTCCAGCAACCTGCTCTATATCCGCAACTTTGAGGGTGTGGACGGGATTGACGAGGATGGAAACCGCATCTATCAGTACACCGTGGCCATGATGACCGCCGACGGCCTGGAGGAGAATGTCAAGATCTGGTCCGACAAGAGCCTGCGCCAGGGCGACTTCGCCAGCTACGCTCTGAAGACCAAGGAAGGCTATGAGCCCTTCTACAGCCTGAAGCTGCACACCGCCACCCAGAAGACCACTTCCGTGAACACCGCCACCGTGTTCAGCATTGTGAACGCGGACAAGAGCCTGGTGAAGCTGACCGACTACGGCACGACGCCCACGGATATCAGCAACAACTGGAGCGCCGACCTGGGTGTTGGCGACGAGAGCAACGTGGTGGATATGAGCCGCGCCAAGTGGCTGGATCTCCGCTACCGCGGCGGCGTGGATTCCGTCAGCGATCTGAAGGACATGATCTCCGACGAGAACCGCTATGCCAACGTCAAGCTGATCTACAATGACAACGTGGACAGCGACGGCTTCCGGATGGTGTCCCTGGTGATCATCACCGGCTCCCAGCTGGGCCAGCCCAACGCCCCCGCCGACAACCTGAACACCGACGCGGGCTGGAAGCTCTACCTGGGCGATGAGCTGGTGACGGACAGCGACAGCTACACCGCCGCCATTGACATCACCCTGGATCAGACCGAGCAGCAGGAGAACTTCCGCGTGGAGGCCAACAGCCCCTACGCCACCGTGACCTCCGCCACCGGTGATGTGAACCAGCTGGCCTTCATCGGGGCCCACACCTGGACCGTCACCGCCCAGGATGGCGTCACCGCCAGCACCTTCACCGTGAATGTGGCCGACCGGCCCCTGAGCACGCAGTACCGCTGGGTCGTCAAGGAGATCGCGCCCATCGCGAACCTGACCGGAAACAGCAACAGCGTCAACTTTGTGGTCATGGCCCAGCACCAGGTCAGCAATGACAACGGCGCCACCTGGAGCCAGGTCGCGGACCGCTACCTGACCAACACGGAGATCGAGAACTTCCTGGATATCCGTACCGACGACACCAAGCTGACCATCACCCCCGCCGGCCAGCCCGCCGAGGACTACGCGCCCACTCAGGACGCCCAGATCCGCCCGGCCAAGGGCAATCTGATCCCCGCTGATCTGGCGGACTGCGACGAGGCCCAGGCGGCCCTGTGGAACGCCGACGCCGGCTATGTCACCTTCCGCTTCGTGGACAAGACGGACGCCACCCAGCCCGCCATCAGCGCGGCCAACGGCGTGACGGTGGGAGGGACCAACGTCACCATCACCGTCGGCGGTCTGCTGGGCATCAACGGCAGCGCTCTGCCCGCCGCCCAGGTGAAGATCGGCTGAGCCGGAAGGACCCGCGACGTCCTTGAGGCGAACCCGTAAACCCTGCGAAAAGCGGCCCGCCCCCCAATGGGGGGCGGGCCGCTTTTCCCTTCGGCGGCGCGGGACAAACCAAGGGCCAGCCTGGTGGAGAGGCTGGCCCTTGTCCTCACGGTCCCCCGGCGTGGGTTGGAAGAGTCTCGCGGACATCCGCGCCGGGTATGGACGGAGAAGCGGATTATTTGAGTACGGAAGCGGCGATGGCGTCGGCCAGCGCGTCGATCTCCGACTCGTTCTGGGGCTGGAGAGAGGACGTGACGGTCATCTCGTCGTCCAGAATCTCCATGTGCTTGAGCTGCTCGATCTCCTCCCGCATCAGCGCCCCGGACCGGGGAGCCCAGGAGCCGCTGCCCATGATGGCCACGGTGCGCTTCTGGAGGTTCAGCGCCTTCATGTCCATCAGGAAATTGTGCATCGGCGGGAAGATGCCGAGATTATAGGTGACGGAAGCCAGCACCAGGTGGCTGTACTTGAAGAGGTCCGAGATCAGGTAGCTGACGTGGGTGCTGGACACGTCGTAGAGCCGGGTGTTGGTCACGCCCCGGGCGGTGAGCTTTGCGGCCAGGACCTCGGCGGCGGCCTCGGTGTTGCCGTACATGGAGGCGTAGACGATCATGACGCCCTTTTCCTCCGGCTCGTAGGTGGCCCAGTGGGTGTACTTGTCGATGATATAGCCCAGGTCCTTCCGCCAGATGGGGCCGTGAAGGGGGCAGAGCATCTTGATGTTGTCCAGGCCCACAATCGTGGCCGCCTTGTTCAGCAGGGCCACCACCTGGGGGCCGTACTTGCCCACGATGTTGGTGTAGTACCGCCGGGCGTCGTCAATCCACTCCCGGTCGAAGTCCACCTCGTCGGCAAACAGCTTCCCGTCCAGGGAGCGGAAGGAGCCGAAGGCGTCGGCGGAGAAGAGGACGCCGTTGGTGGTGTCGAAGGAGACCATGGCCTCCGGCCAGTGGACCATGGGGGCGTAGACAAAGGCGATGGTGTGCTTGCCGAAGCAGCGGGAATCCCCCTCCTTCACCTCGTCGATCTGGTTGGGGTCCAGGGCGAAGCCGAACTGATTCAGCAGGGTCACCGCCTTGGGAGTGGTGATGATCTTCACCTTGGGCCAGCGGAGGAGGATCTCCTCGATGGAGGCGGCGTGGTCCGGCTCCACATGGTTGATGACCATGTAGTCCAGGGGGCGGCCCGCCAGGACGGCCTTCACGTTGGCGATGAACTGCCGGCCCACGGCCCAGTCGGCGGTGTCGAAGAGGACTGTCTTTTCGTCCGTGAGGACATAGGCGTTGTAGCTGACGCCGTGATACAGGGGATGGATATTCTCAAAGAGGGCCAGACGGTGCTCGTCCGCGCCAACCCAGTAGAGGTCGTCGGTGACCTGACGGTAATTATACATAGAACTGCCTCCTTATTTTCGTTCCGGGGCTGTCAAACTTCAATCTCGATGAACGCGTCCACGCCCTCGCCGCAGTGGGGGCAGGTCCAGCCTTCCGGCAGGTCCTTGAAGGCGGTGCCGGGCTTGACCTCGTTCTCCGGGTCCCCGACCAGCACGTCGTACTCGTGGCCGCAGCCGTTGCAGATATAGAGCTTCCGGGGCGGGGTGACCTTCTTGGGAACCATCCGCTTCATTTTCACCATGGGCGGCGCGGGCTGCTTCTCCCCGGTGTCCAGGGCGGCGGTGAGCAGGGGCAGGATCTCCATCACATCCCCCACGATGCCGTAGTCGCAGTTTTTGAAGATTTTCGCGTTGGGGTTTTTGTTGATGGCCACAATGCAGGAGGCGTCCTTGATGCCCTTCAGATGCTGAATCGCGCCGGAGATGCCGCAGGCGATATAGAGGTTGCCCTTGAACTTCTGGCCGGACATGCCCACGTAGCGGTTCAGGGGCACGTATTTCAGCGTCTCCGCCACGGGGCGGCTGGAGCCCACGGCGGCCCCGGCGGCCTTGGCCAGGTTCTCGATGAGCTTCATGTTCTTCTTCTCGCCGATGCCCTGGCCCGCGGAGACCACCCGCTCCGCCTGGGTGATGGGGGTGTCAATGGGGATGCCCACGGTGAAGTCGTGCCCGTCCTTTTTCAGGTTGGCGACCAATGCCTCCACCTTCTCCTGGGCGGTGCCGTCCTTCCAGATCTGGCGCTTCCGCGCGCCGGTCTCGGGCCCTCTCTGCTGGGCGGGGGCGGCGTTGTCGGCCTTGCCCGCCTTGCCCAGGATGTGGGAGGCGATGACCACCCGCTGGATTTCGTTGGTGCCCTCGTAGATGGTGGTGATTTTGGCGTCGCGATAGAAGCGCTCCACCTCCATGCCCTTCAAATAGCCGCAGCCGCCGAAGATCTGGAGGGCGTCGTTGGTGACCTCCAGGGCGATGTCGGAGGCGTACTGCTTGGCCATGGCGGACTCCATGCCGTAGGGCGCGTGGACCTGCTTCAGCTCGGCGGCGCTGTAGACCAGGAAGCGGGCGCAGCGGAGCTTGGTGGCCATGTCGGCGATCTTGAAGGCGATGTTCTGCTGCTGGCAGATGGGACGGCCGAACTGGACGCGCTCCTTGGAGTACTCAACAGCCGCCTCATAGGCCCCCTGGGCGATGCCCAGGGCCTGGGCCGCGATGCCGATGCGCCCGCCGTCCAGGGTGGCCATGGCGATCTTGAAGCCCTGGCCCTCCTTGCCCAGCAGATTTTCCTTGGGAACCTTCACATTGTTGAAGTTCAGCTGGCAGGTGGCGGAGGAGCGGATGCCCATTTTGTCGTAGTGCTCCTCAAAGGTGAAGCCCTCCCAGCCCTTTTCCACGATGAAGGCGCTGATGCCCCGGGTGCCGATGCCGGGGGTGGTGACGGCGAAGATCACATAGGTGCCGGCCTCTCCGCCGTTGGTGATGAAGATTTTCTCGCCGTTCAGGAGGTAGTGGTCCCCCATGTCCTCAGCGGTGGTCTCGGTGCCGCCGGCGTCGGACCCGGCGTTGGGCTCCGTCAGGCCGAAGGCGCCCAGCTTCCGGCCGGAGCACAGGTCCGGGAGGTACTTCTTCTTTTGCTCCTCATTGCCGAAGGCGTAGATGGGATAGGTGCCAAGAGACGTGTGGGCGGAGAGGATGACCCCCGCGCCGCCGTCCACCCGGGCCAGCTCCTCCACGGCGATGGCGTAGCTCAGGGCGTCGGACCCCGCGCCCTCGTACTCCTTGTCATAGGGCAGGCCCATCAGGCCCAGCTCCCCCATCTTCTTCACCGCCTCCGTGGGGAAGCGGTTTTCCTTGTCCAGCATGAAAGCGATGGGTTTGATCTCGGCCTCCGCGAATTCCCGGACCTTCGCCCGGAGCTCCTCATGGGCCTGGGTGGTTTGATACAGCATGTGTATGCCTCCTTTTCCGGTGGTGGATGGAACGTGAATACTCTAGAAAATATCGCTCAGCGGCGTCCGCTGGAGTTCGCGGTCCAAAACCCTCTGCACGCGGCCCAGCTCCCGGCAGATGCCGCAGCCGCCCGTGGGGAAGTTCTCGCACTGATAGCCCTCCCGCTGGCAGCGGTTGAGGAGGGGCGGCTCCCCGATGGCCTGGAACACGTCGTAGATTGACAGGTCCCGGCAGGAGCGCCGGAGAAAATAGCCCCCGCTGACGCCCCGGCGGCTCTCCACGAGGCCGGCGGCCAGCAGCCGGTTCAGCAGCTTCAGGGTGATGGCCTTCTGCATGTGCTCCTGCCGGGCCACGGCGGCGGCGGAAAGCTGCCCATTCCGGTGCAGCGCCCGGAGGATGCGCAGGGAGTAATCCATCTCTCTTGTGACGAGCAAAAAACCACCTCAAATCAATCGGGAACCGAAGAGGGCCGCACGTATAATTCAACCCACTTTATCATATTGTACTTTTTTCGTTGATTATACCAGAATCGTCTGAAATGTCAATCATCTCCGCCAAAAACAGGAAGAAATTGGAGGAGACGACAAAAAGCGCCGGCCGATTTCAGCGAAACCGACCAGCGTTTTCGTATCCCTTCGCATCAGCGCCGGTCCGCGGCCTGAAGGACGTTGCGCAGCAGCATGGCGCGGGTCATGGGGCCCACGCCGCCGGGGACCGGGGTCAGAAAGCCCGCCATGGCCTCCGCCGCCGGGAAGTCCACGTCTCCGGCCAGCTTTCCGCCGGGGTCCCGGTTCATGGCCACGTCGATGACCGCCGCCCCGGGCTTTATCATGTCCGCCGTCACAAGGCCCCGCCGCCCCGCGGCGGAGACCAGGATGTCCGCCTGCCGGGTGAGGGCGGGCAGGTCCGCCGTCCGCGAGTGGCAGAGGGTGACGGTGCCGTCCCGGGCGGTGAGGAGCTGGGCCAGGGGACGGCCCACCAGGTGGCTCCGCCCGATGATGACGCAGAGCCGCCCCCGGACGGGAATCTCATAGGCGTCCAGCAGCTCCAGCACCCCGGCGGGGGTGCAGGGGAGGAACCGGGGCTCTCCCAGGGCCAGCAGCCCGGCGTTCAGGGGGTGGAAGCAGTCCACGTCCTTCTCCGGAGAGACGGCGTGGAGGATGGGCCGGGGATCCAGCCCCTCCGGCAGGGGAAGCTGGACCAGAATGCCGTCCACGTCCCCGTCCCGGTTCAGCCGGTCCACCAGGGCCGACAGCTCCCTCTGGGAGACGTCCGCCGGGAGGCGGTGGGTCCGGGTGCGGATGCCGCATTCGGCGCAGTCCCGCTCCTTGCCCCGGACGTAGATTTGGGAGGCGGGGTCCTCTCCCGCCAGCACCACCGCCAGCATGGGGGGGCGGGGCAGGGCCCCGGCCTCCTCCCGGATCCGGGCTTTCAGCTTCGCGGCCAGGGCCGCGCCGTCAAGTATGACCGCCATCGCCGCCTCCTTCCGTCTTCGGTTCCGCTCCGGCGGAGGCTTCCGCCCGGGCGGCGGCCTCCGCCGCCACGCGGTTCACCAGCAGGTCCTCCGGGGCGTGGGTTCTGACCTTGAGCTCGTAGAACAGCGCCAGGGCGGCGACCAGCGCCATCACGGCGCTGAGGGCCTGGGAGACCCGGATGGGCTGGCCGAAAAGGGTCCAGTCAAAGAGATACAGGCTGTCGGTCCGCAGACCCTCGATCCAGGACCGGCCCAGGCCGTACCAGAGGAAGTAGAACCAGGTGTTTTCCCCGTCGAACCGCCGGCCCTTGGAGACCACGAACAGGATCAGCAGCAGGCCCGCGAGGTTCCACAGGCTCTCATAAAAGAAGGTGGGATGGACCTCCACGAACTCGGAGGCGCTGGTCCACACCCGCATCCGCCAGGGCAGGTCCGTCAATCCGCCGAAAGCCTCCCGGTTGATGAAGTTGGCCCAGCGGCCGATGATCTGGCCCAGCAGCAGGCCCATGACCGCCAGATCCGCCATGGCCCCAAAGGGAATCTTTTTAAAGCGGGTGAAGAGGAAAGCCACCAGGGCCCCGGCGATGACGGTGCCATAGATGGCGATGCCGCCGTCCCAGATGGCGACGACGCGGCTCCAGTCCAGGGCGCCCCCGGCGTCCCGGTAGAGGTCCAGGTAAAAGATGACATAGTAGACGCGGGACCCCAGGATGCAGCAGGGCACCGCCCAGAGGACGAAGTCCAGCACGTTGTCCTCCGTCAGGCCGTAGCGCCTGGCCTGCTTCATGCACAGCAGCAGCCCCGCCAGGAAGGCCAGGGCCAGGATGATGCCGTACCAGTAGACGCCGTGGCCGATGTGGAGGGCGATGGGGTCCGGGTTGAATTCCCAGTCCCCGAAGAGGCCCGGGAAGCTGATGGGCATGTCCTTCAGGGCGGTCAGTTCAGGAGCGGACATATCAGGCCTCCTTGGGGACGATCTCGCTGAGAACCGCCCGGTCCGCCGTCACGTTATCGCGGAGGAAGTCCAGCACGTCCTCCTGGGTGATGGAGTCGAAGACCTCCGGGAAGCGGAAGGGGTCGTAGCCGCCGAAGCGTCCCTCGGTCAGGGAGACGGCGATGTTCTCAAAGGAGTTCAGCCCCCGGAGGCTGGAGCCGAAGCTGGCCCGGAGGGTCCGCCGGAAGAAGTCCTCCTCCACGCCCTCCCGCACCAGACGGTCCGCCTCCTGCTGGAGGGCCTCGGCCACGGCCCGGGGCTCCTTGCTCTCGCCGCCGGCGTAGAGATACGCCACGCCGGGCAGCTGCTCGAAGTCCCCGCCGAAGCTGGAGTTGATGAGCCCCTGGCTGTAGAGCCGCTGGTACAGGGGGCTGGACTCCCCGAAGAGCAGGTCGCAGGCCAGATCCCCCAGGATCAGACGGCGGAGACGGTCCTCCCCCTCCGGGACGGGGAGGCATTTCCAGCCCGTCAGGAACTGGGGGCTGGAGACCTCCATGGCGAGGCGGGTCTCCCGCCGGGCCACGGTCTCCGGCTCGTCGCCATAGTCCCGGGGGACGGCGGGCCCGCCCTCCCGGGGCAGGACCCGGGCGGCCAGCCGGGACACCCTTTCGGGGTCCACGTTCCCCACCACCGTCAGGATCATGTTGGAGGGGGTGTAGAAGGCCCTGTGGCAGTCGTAGAGGGTCTCCGCCGTGATGTGGGAGATGCTCTCCACCGTCCCGGCGATGGAGGTCCGGGCGGTGGACACGCTGTAGAGGGCCCGGAGCAGCCGGACGTAGATCTGCCAGTCCGGGTTGTCCTCGATCATGCGGATCTCCTGGCCGATGATGCCCTGCTCCTTGGCCACGCTCTCGTCGGTGAACCAGGGGACGGAGACGAAGGACAGGAGAATCTCCAGGTTTTCGTCAAAGTGGTCCGTGGAGTCGAAGTAGTACCCGGTCATGGCGTTGGAGGTGAAGGCGTTGGGCTCCGCGCCGTTTTTGGCCAGCTCCTGGAGGGCGTTGCCCTCCTTGGTGTCGAACATTTTGTGCTCCAGATAGTGGGCGATGCCGGCGGGGGTGTCCAGCCACTTCCCGTTCAGCTGGAACCGGGTGTCCATGCCGCCGTAGCGGGTGGCGAAGAAGGCGTATTTCCTGGCGTGCTCCGGCTTGGGGACCACCCGGATCTCCAGGCCGTTGGGCAAAGTCTCCTGATGGACGGTCTCGCCCAGGCGCTCGTAACGGACGGATTTCATGCCTCCGCCTCCTTTCCCTTCAGGAAGTACACGGTGTCCAGCTTCACCGTGCCCATGGCCTCGAAAATGCGCTCCGGGGTGACGGCCCGGACCTGCTCCGCCAGAATTTCCGGGGTCTCGTCCCGGCCGGTGGCGGCCTGGCCCAGGTAGAAGTTCTCCAGCTTCCCCTGGGAGTCCCCCATGGAGGCGTAGGCGTTCAGCAGGGTGCTCCGGGCGGCCTCCAGCTCCCAATCCTCCAGCCGGCCCTGCCGGACGGCCTCCAGCTGGGAGAGGATTTCGTCGAAGGCCTTCTGATAGTTCTCGAACTCGATGCCGGAGGAGACGGTGATGAGGCCCTTCTGCCGGTGGAAGAGGGAGGAGGCGTAATAGCACAGGGACAGCTTCTCCCGAACGTTCAGGAAGAGCTTGGAGTTGCTGCTTCCGCCGAACAGGGTGTTGCCCAGCAGCAGGGCGGCGGCGTCCTCGCTTGCGCAGGAGAAGCCCATGCCCAGCTTGCCCTGGGTGACGTCCAGCCGCTCGGTGATCATCCGGGGCTCCTCGGGGAGGGCGTGGGCCGCCGGCTCCGGCGGGGCCTCGATCTCCTTCCGGGGCAGGTCCGCCAGGGCGGCGCGGAGGGCGTCCTCCACCCGGGAGCGGGGGGCGCTGCCGCTGTAGATGATTTCCAGCCGGGAGGCGGCGATCAGCTCCCGATAGGCGTCGTGGACCATCCGGGGGTAGAGGGCGACGGCGATCTGCTCGTTGCCCAGGCGGGGCACGCCGTAGGGCTCTCCGGCGCACATCTCCTGGAGGAGGCGGCTGTCGGCGTAGGCCCGCTTGTCGTTCAGGATGCTCCGGATGGCGTCGGCGAGGTTGGTTTTCTCACTCTCGAAATATTCCTCCAGGAACAGGCCCTCCCGGGTGACAGGATGGCAGATCAGCTCCCCCAGGAGATTCGCTGTGGGCTCCAGCAGCCGCTCCCCGCCGGGGGCGAAGTAGTCGTCGATGAGGCTGGCCACGAAGCCCACGCACTGGGACTCGCCCTTCTTGCGTACGGTGACGTCGATCCGGGCGCCGTAGAGCTGGTCCAGACGTCGGGAGAGGGCCCCCATGTCCGGGCAGCTCACGGTGCCCCGGCGGAGGATGGCGGAGGACAGGGCGTTGGCGGAGGCGGTCTCCCACCGCAGGGGGACGACGAACTGGGCGGAGAGGAGGCTTGTCTTGAATTTCTCCGCCGGCAGGTACGTGAGAAACACGCCGCCGGCGAGTTGGGTTCTTGTCACGAAGTTCAGCTCCTTTTGTGGAATCGGGTCTTTGACAGGGTTGTCATGTTGATCCAAGTATATACTGAACGGGGCGGGATTGCAAGACTGACATATTTTTTGCCCGCCGGACATAGGTTGTCCCAGAGGTGAGTGGATATGAAACAAAAGAAATCCCTGACGGGGGTCCTCCGGCGGGTGGAGGCGGCGCTTCTGGCGGCGGGGACGCTGTGGGTCGCCGCCGTCACCGCCGGAAGCGACACCGCCGCGGCGGCGGTCTCGGCCCTGGCGGAGGCCCTGCCGGAGCGGGCGCTCCGGTGGGAGCTGGGGGACCTGGGGAGCGGGGGCGGGCTGTCCCCGGCGGCGGCGCTGGCCATCGGGGAATCCCCCCTGCTGCTGGCGGCCCGGGAGGACGTGGCGGCGCTCCAGTCCCTGGAGCGGCAGGAGCCGCCGGAGGAGGACGGGGAGACCCGAGCCCCCGTCCGAGCCCCGGTGGAGGAGACCCCGGTGGAGCCCGCCGCCCCCCTGGCGGCGGACAACGGCGTCCCCGCCAAGACCCTGATTCCCACGGACCCGGAGGGCTACACCATCTGCGGCCGGGTGTACATCAGCAACTCCACAAAGCACGCGCTGTCCGTCCCGGAGCTGCAGAAGCCCTTCGCGGCGGCGCTGGGGGAGGAGGGACCCCAGGTGCTGATCCTCCACACCCACGGCAGCGAGGCCTACACCCCCGGCCCGGGGGCGGAGGGGATCGTCTGGTCCGGGGACTACCGGACCACGGACTACCGCTACAACGTGGTGAAGGTGGGGGACGAGATGGCGGAGGTCCTGGGGGACGCGGGGCTCTCCGTCCTCCACGACCGGACGCTGTACGACTACCCCAACTACACCGGGGCCTATGACCGGGCTCTGACGGCCATTCGGAGGAATCTGGAGAAGTATCCCTCCATCCGCTTCGTCCTGGACGTCCACCGGGACGCCATTGAGGACGGCCAGGGGAACCAGTACAAGGCGGTTTCGGAGGTGGAGGGCGTGGGAGTCCCGGCCCAGATGTCCCTGGTCATGGGCAGCGACGGCAGCGGCCTGGAGCACCCCCGCTGGCTGGAGAACCTGCGCCTCGCGGCGGCGGTGCAGCAGGACGTGCTGGAGCACTATCCCACGCTGATGCGCCCGGTGCTGCTGCGGAACTCCCGGTACAACCAGCACGCCACCACCGGGTCGCTGCTGCTGGAGGTGGGCGCCGCCGGGAACTCCCCGGAGGAGGCGGTGCTGGCGGGACGCCTCTTCGCCGAGCGCTTCGCGGCGGTGCTGCTGGAGAAGGGCGTGGAGAGCGGGGAGGAAACGGAAAGCGCGGAGAACACTGAAACGGCGGAGGCCCCGCAAGGGTGAGAATTTGGAAGTCAAGGGCAAGGCAGGCCGCGGCGGTCTGCCTTGCCCCTTTTATATTGCGTAAACCCACCGTGGACGCTTTCAAGGAAAGTGTTCGTGAGAGGAGCGATGGACTGAAAGTTCCTATAAGGCTTCAACGGGGAAAAACAGCTTGTTTTTTCCTGTTGCAGGTTCGGTATAATCACACACGGCCCCCACGAGTTTCATTCCTTTTTCAGGAATGGTCTTATTTATTACCTCGTCAAATATTTCGCCATATCGATCTGGCTCAACGTCCACAACCATATATTTTCGCGGCGGCATAACCCATTTCGTCCATCCTTCCGGCGCAATTGCATCAGCGTACGTTTCAACACCCGCAAGATATAATCCCCTTGTAAACTGATGAGTCCATGGACGAAAAGACATGCTCTCATCACTCATTGCTCCCCAAAATCCTACATATGTCCCATCTGAATTTTTCATTCCAAGAGCAGCCACCTCATGAAAATGAGAATTGGCTTCTTGCCACAGCGTTTGGACAATATTTTTTTCTGTAGTACATAAACCTTCTTTACCAATGACGGTAATCATTGGTAATTCTATAATCTCTATTACCATAAGCAATACCCTGCCTCCGACTATTCGTTAAAATAGGATTTTTCGGCAAGCCAATTATAAAGCGCCATATGCCGAAAAGCAACTTCTTTATCAGGAGCCCGCCCAAGGGGGCCGCCCCTTTTTTGTAAATTTTTCCGCCGCGCATGAAACCGCCGAAATCAGGGACCCTAACATCACCCAACGATTTGAACGCAAAAGGAGTGAGCCCATTTGGAAACGGGAATCCATAACACCTCCGAGATCGGGCGGCTGAAAAAAGTTCTGCTCCACCGCCCGGGCCAGGAGCTGGAAAACCTGATGCCCGAGTATCTGGAGCGGCTGCTGTTCGACGACATCCCCTATCTCCGGGAGGCCCAGAAGGAGCACGACGCCTTCGCCGAGTGCCTCCGCCAGCAGGGCGTGGAGGTGGTCTACCTCACGGATCTGGTGGTGAATTCCATCACCGGCGACGAGGTCCGCAAGGAGCTGGTGGTCCAGTTCCTGGACGAGGCGGGCATCAAGGACCAGAGAAGCCGGGTGCTCCTGGGGGAATACCTGGGGAAGATGCCGGACAAGCAAATGGTCTCCACCATGATGGCCGGCGTGCGCAAGAGCCAGCTCCAGGGCGAGAGCGAGAAGCTGGCGGACCTCCTCTCCGCCGCCGGGGACGGGTATCCCTTCGTGGTGGACCCCATGCCGAACCTCTACTTCACCCGTGATCCCTTCGCCACCATCGGCACCGGCGTCTCCATCCACAAGATGCTGACGGAGACGAGAAACCGGGAAACCCTTTTCGGCAAGTTCATCTTCGAGCACAACCCGGAGTACAAGCACGCCCCCCGGTGGTATGACCGGGGCGAGACCTCCTCTCTGGAGGGCGGGGATATCCTGATTTTGAGTCCCCAGGTGCTGGGGGTGGGCATCTCCCAGCGGACCAAGGGGGACTCCATCGACACCCTGGCGGAGGCGGTGCTGACCTACAGCCGGACGAGCTTCCGGAAGATTCTGGCCTTCAACATCCCCAAGAGCCGGTCCTTCATGCACCTGGACACGGTGTTCACCATGGTGGACCGGGACAAGTTCACGGTGCATCCCAACATCCTCTCCAGCATCACGGTCTTCGTCATGGAGCTGGACGAGAACAAGAAGATGAAGATCACCCAGGAGGACGGCCGTCTGGAGGACATCCTCAAGGAGCACCTGGGGCTGGACCACGTGACCCTCATCGAGTGCGGCCGGGGCAGTGAGGTGGACGCGGCCCGGGAGCAGTGGAACGACGGCAGCAACACCCTGGCCATCGGCCCCGGCGAGGTGGTGGTCTACTCCCGGAACTACGTGACCAACCGCTCTCTGGAGGAGGCGGGCATCAAGGTCCACACCATCCCCAGCGCGGAGCTTTCCAGAGGCCGGGGCGGGCCCCGCTGCATGAGTATGCCCCTCTGGCGGGACGACCCCTGAAAGAAGAAAAAAGGAGGCCCGAAGGGCCCATACTTCCTTTTCTCTTTTGGACCGTGCACGGCCCGTTTTCTCTTTTCCTTCTGGAAGGAAAAGAGAAAATGGGGGGTGCAATGAACCAGCCATCATCATGGCTGTTGACCACCCCGCCCGTCAGGGCAAGGATTTTCTATCAAAGAAAGGATGAACCCCATGGCACTGAATTTGAAAGGCCGCAGCTTTTTAACCCTGGAGGACTTCACCCCCGGTGAAATCCGCTATCTCCTGGACCTGGGCCACGATCTGAAAGCCAAGCGCCGCGCCGGCGTCTGTGAGCCCGCCCTGAAGGGCAAGCACATCGTGCTGCTCTTCGAGAAGACCTCCACCCGGACCCGGTGCTCCTTCGAGGTGGCCGCCACCCAGGAGGGGGCCCATGTCACCTACCTGGACGCGGGCAGCTCTCAGATGGGCAAAAAGGAGTCTCTGGAGGACTCCGCCAAGGTTCTGGGCCGCTTCTTTGACGGCATCGAGTACCGGGGCTACGCGCAGCAGGTGGTGGAGGATTTGGCCAAGTGGTCCGGCGTCCCCGTGTGGAACGGCCTCACCGACTGGGACCATCCCACCCAGATTCTCGCCGACATGATGACCCTGGAGGAGCACTGCGCCAAGCCCCTGAACAGGATGAAGGTCGTCTTCCCCGGGGACGTGCGGAACAACATGTGCTACGCCTGGATGATGGGCGCGGCGAAAATGGGCATGCACTTCGTGGGCCTGGGGCCACAGGAGCTGGCCAAGCAGATGGACCAGGAGCTGGTGAAGCGGGTCTTCGCCGAGGCTAGGCAAAACGGCGGTTTGATTGAAATCACCGACGACATGGGAAGCCTCAAGGGCGCGGATATGATCTACGGGGACATCTGGGCCTCCATGGGCGAGGAGGAGCTGATCCCCAAGCGGGCGGAGCTGCTGTCCCCCTTCCGGGTGACGGAGGAGACTCTGAAGGCCACGGAAAACCCGGACGTTCTCTATATGCACTGCCTGCCCTCCTTCCACGACTTCGAGACGAAACTCGCCAAGGAGTGGAAGGAAAAGGGCGTGGACATCCGGGAGGTCACCGACGAGGTCTTCCGGGGCCGCCACAGCGTGGTCTTTGACGAGGCGGAGAACCGGATGCACTCCATCAAGGCCGTCCTGGTGGCCACCATCGGAAAATAAAAGGGGGTATCCCTTTGGAACGAGCGAGATTCCGTATGCCGACGGCATACACCATCCTGTTCCTCCTCATCATCCTGGTGGCCCTTTGCACCTGGCTGGTGCCGGCGGGGGCCTACCGGTACGTGAACGAGGCCCCGGTGGCCGGGACCTACCACGCCGTGGCTCAGAATCCCCAGGGGGCGGGCGCGGTGCTGAAAGCCGCCTTCGCCGGGTTCTACGACGCGGTGGACGTGTGCGTCTTCATCCTGATGGTGGGCGGCTTCCTGGGGGTGGTCATGAAGACCGGGGCGGTGGACGCCGGCGTGGGCCGCATCATCCAGCGCCTGGGGGGCCGGGAAAAGTGGCTCATCCCCATTTTGATGATTGCCTTTGGCCTGGGGGGCACCACCTACGGCATGTGGGAGGAGACCATGGCCTTTTACCCCCTGCTGATTCCCGTCTTTCTGGCGGCGGGCTATGACGCGGTGGTGGGCATCTCCGTCATCCTCCTGGGAGCCGGGGCGGGCATCATCAGCTCCACCGTCAACCCCTTCGCCACGGGCATCGCGGCGGGCTTCGCCGGGGTGTCCCTGGGGGAAGGGATTCTCCTTCGGGCGGTCCAGTGGATCGTCTTTGAGGGAGCGGCGATTTGGTTCGTGATGGCCTACGCCGCCCGGGTGAAGCGGGACCCTTCCCGGTCCGTGGTGGGCGTGGGAGCGGGAAAGATTCAGGCCAACATGGAGAAGACCGTCGAGTTCACCCCCAAGCGGAAGGTCATTATGGCCATCTTCACCCTGACCTTCCTCATCATGATCTACGGCGTCATACCCTTTGATGAGATGGGTCTCCCCCTGCCGGTCCTGGGCTGGTGGTTCCCGGAGCTCTCCGCCCTGTTCCTGGTCAGCGGCGTCATCATCGGCCTCATTGACCGCATGGGGGAGGAGGCCATCGCCGAGACCTATGTGGCGGGCTGCGCGGACCTTCTGGGCGTGGCCCTCATCATCGGCATCAGTCGGGGAATCACCGTGCTGATGAACGACGGGCAGATCACGGGCACCATCCTCCACTGGGGAGAGCGGGCCCTCTCCGGTACGGGGCCGGTGAGCTTCGTGCTGCTGGTGTATCTGATCTATCTTCCCCTGACGGTGCTGATTCCCTCGTCCTCGGGCCTGGCCACCCTCTCCGTCCCTGTCATGGCCCCCCTGGGGCGCTTCGCCGGGGTGGGGGGCGACCTGGTGGTGACGGCCTTTCAGTCCGCCTCAGGCCTGGTGAACATCATCACTCCCACGGCGGCGGTGGTCATGGGGGCCCTGGCTTTGGGACATGTACCCTATGACAAGTGGGTCAAGTATGTGTGGAAGCTGATTTTATATTTCTTCCTGCTGACCCTGGCGTTTCTGGTTGTGGGCGTCGCGGCCGGCTGAGAGGAGAAACGAGACAGCGGGAGGGAAACGAACGTTTCCCTCCCGCTGTCTTGTTCCGCGCCGCCCCTCAGGCGTGGCGGTAAGCCCGGCTCTTCCGGAAGAACATGCCGCAGTTGGCGGTGCTCCGGTTCCTGCGGGCGGCCTCCTGCCGGCGCAGGTGGTCGAAGTTGTGCTCCACCGCGGTCTTGTTCATATTGGACGTGAGCATCAGGCTGCCATAGCAGAGGGCGCCGGCTTCATCGAAAATCTTCTGAAACATATTGATAACCTCCTGATTCGTGGGAGAACCCGGTCTCCCGTATCACTGTTGTTGAGGACCTCCCCGGTTTCGCATCCCCCGGAGATTGGCATCAGTATAGCGGCCCGCCCGCTGTTTGGCAAGATTCAAACTGGGCAAAGTTTCCTGTCCGCGCACCGGGAATTTATGCTTCTTGCACAAAAATATAACTGATTTTCCGTTATTATAACCAATGACGCTCCGCAAACGGCGCACAGGGCGCGAAAGCGGAGGAAACCGGAATCTATTTAACATTTCATCTGTTTTCACTGAACCTGGAGATAACATTTTCCTGTCTTCACCGATTGGAAAAAACAAGAAATTTTCTCCATAATTCGGCTTTTTTCATGTAAACATAGGGAATAAATATCGTTATCTTATACAAAACCGAGTGGCTTCTTTTGACGCACAATCGTTGAAAATAACATATGCACTGTTCTTTCCAACATTTATCCATCACATTTTCCCTGTCCTCCTGGTAGAATCAACAATAGAAGGACGGAGGGCCCCGTCGCATCACAAAGTATGAACGAGAATGAAGGAGGAACCCACAATGACAACCCCGGACACCCAGACCAAACGGCTTCCCGCCAGCCAGAAATACGCCTTCGGCATCGGCGCCATCGGCAAGGACGCCATCTGCAACCTCGTCGGCGCGTTCCTGATGCTCTACCTGACGGACACCCTGGGTCTCGGCGCCACGTTTGCCGGCATCCTGCTGGGCGCCGCCCGGATCTGGGACGCCATCAACGACCCCATGATGGGGATGATCGTGGACAACACCCACACGAAATACGGAAAATTCCGTATCTGGCTTATCATCGGAACCCTGATCAACTCCGTGTTCTTCATCCTGCTGTTCACCACCTGCGGCATCACCGACAAGGGAACCCTGATGGTCTACGTGTCCGTCATGTACATCCTCTACGGCATGACCTACACCATCATGGACGTGCCCTACTGGTCCTGGCTGCCGAACCTCTCCAGCGACCCCCGGGAGCGGGAGTCCATCTCCGTCGTTCCCCGCATTTTCGCCTCCATCGGCGGCTTCATCGTCTGCACCTTCGGCCTGAAGTTCATCAACTACTTCAATGAGATGGCGGGAGACCACACCGTGACCCAGACCCAGGAAAACGGCGAGATCCTGAACATCTCCGTCACGGGCTTTACATACGTCGCCGTGGCCATCGTGGTTCTGTTCATCGTCTGCATCGGCATCACCTGCGCCGTGGTCAAGGAAAAGCCCACCATCGGCGAGGGCAAGGCGGAGAAAACCAGCCTGAAGGAGGCCTTCGCCATCATCATCAAGAACGACCAGCTGGTGGCCTTCATCGGCCTGCTGCTGACCTTCAACCTCTGCACCCAGCTCCTGAAGGCCTTCGCCGTCTACTACTTCAAGGAGGCCTGCGGCAACGCCTACCTGTACTCCATCTTCGGCTACGCCATCATCGCCGAGATGATCGGCCTGTTCCTCTTCCCCAAGATCGCCAAGAACATGGAGCGTGAGAAGGTCTACTTCCTGGCCTGCGGCCTGCCGGTCATCGGTCTGGTGCTCCTGCTGGCCCTGGGCTATGTGGCCCCCTCCAGCTCCATCGGCGTCATCGCCTCCTGCGCCTTCATCTTCTTCGGCTCCGGCCTCTCCCTGGGCACCACCACCTGCTGCATCGCCGACGTCATCGACTACGGCGAGCTGAAATTCGGCAAGCGGAACGAGTCCGTCACCTGCTCCGCCCAGACCTTCCTGATGAAGGCCGCCTCGGCCGTGGCCGCCACGCTCACCGGCGTGGGCCTGGACATCATCGGCTACAATCCCGAGACCTCCGGCGCCCAGTCCGCCGGCACCATCCTGGGCATCCGGGTCCTGATGTTCGCCGTGCCCATCGCCCTGGCCATCATCAGCTTCCTGATCTACAAGACCCAGTACAAGCTGAAGGGCGAGCGCCTGGACCAGCTGACCCGCGACGTCAACGCCCTCCACGCCAGGCAGGGCCAGAAGTGATTACCAAGGAGGCGACCCCATGAGCGTCATTTACCACGAGAGCGCGAAAACCTTCCACCTGACCAACGGACAGATCAGCTACATCATGAAGGTGCTTCCCAACGGGGCCCTGGGGCAGCTCTATTTCGGCCGGGCCATCCGGGACCGGGAGGACTTCGACCACCTGCTGGAGATGAAGCACCGGCCCATGAGCTCCTGGGTCTTCGAGGGAAACAAGCTCTTCTCTCTGGAGCACACCCGGCAGGAGTACCCCTCCTACGGCTCCACCGACTACCGCCACCCCGCCGTGCAGATTCTCCAGCCCGACGGCAGCCGGATCACGGACTTCGTGGTCCAGTCCCACTCCGTGGCCCCCGGCAAGCCCGCCCTGGAGGGCCTGCCCGCCACCTACTGCGAGGCGGGCAGTGAAGCCGAGACCCTCACCGTCCACCTCCGGGACGAGCTGCTGGGCGTTTCCCTGGACCTGAACTACACCCTGTTCGCGGACCGGCCGGCCCTGGCCCGTTCCGCCCGGATCGTCAACGAGGGGGGGCTGGACCTCCACCTCACCCACGCCATGAGCCTCTGCCTGGACCTGCCCGACAGCGACTATGAGTTCATCCACTTCTCCGGGGCCTGGTCCCGGGAGCGCTGGATGAAGGTCCGGAGGCTGGAGCAGGGCATCCAGTCCGTGGAGTCCGCCCGGGGCAACTCCTCCCACAACCACAACCCCTTCGTCATGCTCCGCCGCCCCGGCACGGACGAGGACCAGGGCGAGGTCATCGGCCTTTCCCTGATCTACTCCGGCAACTTCCTGGCCCAGGCGGAGGTGGACACCTGGGACGTCACCCGGGTCACCCTGGGCATCAATCCCTTCGGCTTCGACTGGAAGCTGGCCCCCGGCGAGGCCTTCCAGACCCCCGAGGCCGTCATGGTCTACTCCCATGAGGGCTGCAACGCCATGAGCCGGACCTTCCACCAGCTCTACCGCAGCCGCCTGGCCCGGGGCCGGTGGCGGGACAAACCCCGGCCCATCCTCATCAACAACTGGGAGGCCACCTACTTCGACTTCACCGAAGACAAGCTGGTGGCCATCGCCGAGGCGGCCCGCAGGGACGGCGTGGAGCTCTTCGTCCTGGACGACGGCTGGTTCGGCGCCCGGTGCAGCGACTTCGCCGGCCTGGGGGACTGGACCCCCAACCGGGACCGCCTCCCGGACGGCCTTGCCAGTCTGGCCCGGCGCATCAACGACCTGGGCATGAAATTCGGCCTCTGGTTCGAGCCGGAGATGGTCAACAAGGACTCCGACCTCTACCGGGCCCATCCGGACTGGATCATCCACACGCCGGGCCGGCGGGACTCCCACGGCCGGAACCAGTACGTGCTGGACTTCTCCCGGCCCCAGGTGGTGGACTGCATCTATGACCAGATGGCGAAGCTCCTCAGTGAGGCCGACATCTCCTATATCAAGTGGGACATGAACCGCAGCATCTCGGAGCCCTTCTCCGAGGCCCTGCCGGCGGACCGGCAGGGGGAGCTGTTCCACCGCTACATTCTGGGGGTTTACAGCCTCTACGAGCGGCTGACCGCGAATTTCCCCCATGTGCTCTTCGAGTCCTGCGCCTCCGGCGGCGGGCGGTTCGACCCCGGCATGCTGTACTACGCCCCCCAGGGCTGGGTTTCCGACGACTCCGACGCCGTGGAGCGGCTGAAGATTCAGTACGGCACCTCCTACTGCTATCCCATCAGCTCCATCGGGGCCCACGTCTCCGCCGTGCCCAACCATCAGGTGAAGCGGATCACCCCCCTGGCCACCCGGGCCAACGTGGCCCACTTCGGCACCTTCGGCTATGAGCTGGACCTGAACAAGCTCACCGCCGAGGAGCGGAAGCAGGTCCGTGAGCAGATCGCCTTCATGAAGGAGTACCGGGAGGTTCTCCAGTTCGGCGACTTCTACCGCCTCCGCTCTCCCTTCGAGGGGAACTTCACCTCCTGGATGGCGGTGAGCCCGGACAAAAAGACCGCCCTGGTGGGCTGGTATCGGACGCTGAGCGAGGCCAACGGCCCCTGCCGCCGGGTGAAGCTCCGGGGCCTGGACCCGGACCTGAGCTATACCGTGGACGGCGGCGAGGCCCGCTACGGCGACGAGCTGATGAACCTGGGCCTGCTGACCACCGACAGCGGCGCGGGGGAGTGCCAGGCCAATGAGCGCCCCATCTGCGACTTTGATTCCCATATTTTCGTACTGAAAGCCTGAGTCCCGGCGGACCTCTTTCCGTTACGGTCCTCCGTCCCCCTATAAAGTGGAGCAGGGCCGCCCCTTCGGGCGGCCCTGCTTCGTTTTCTCGTTTCTCGTGCCGTTTCATGGATTGTCCCGCTCCGCCGCTTCCTCCGGCGATTCCGGCAGGTGCTCCAGGCTGCGCCGGGCCCGCTCCCGGTCCCACTTCCGGTACTTCACCGGCGTGATGCCGAACTGCTGCTTGAAGGCCTTGGAGAAGGCCTGGGGGTCCTGATAGCCGCAGCTCGTGGCGATGTTGGCCACGGAGGCGTCGGTCAGCGTCAGCTGCTCCTTGGCCCGGGTGAGGCGGAACTGGGTCAGGTACTCCTGAGGGGAGACCCCCAGCACCCGGCGGAAGAGGGTGAAGAGATAGCTCCGGTTCAGCGCCACGTAGCCCGCGATGTCCGCCACCGTGATGCCGTTGGCGTAGTTGTTCCGGATGTATTCCATGGCCTGATGGATGTACAGGTTTTCCCGCTCCCGCTTGGAGAGGTGCCGCTCCGGCTCCCAGGAGATGCCCCGGGCCAGATGCGCGAAGAACCGGCACAGCAGGGACTGGAGCATGAAGTCCGCCTCGGTGTCGGTTTTGTTGTAGGCCAGCATGGACTCCACCAGCTTCAGAAGCTCCCCGTCGTCCTCGCAGTGGAAGATCAGCCGTTCGCTTCCCAGGCCCAGGCTCCGCAGGCAGCTCTCGCACTTGGCCCCGTCGAAGCCGATCCAGAGATAGGTCCAGGGGTCCTCCTCGCTGGCCTGATAGAAGGTCTGCTTGTTGGGCTCGATCAGGAAGCCGTCCCCCTTGCGGAGCAGGTAGTCCCGGTCCTCCACCCGGTAGGTGCCGCTGCCGTCCAGGACGTAGTGGAGGAGGTAGTTGGGCCGCACGGCGGGACCGTAGCTGTGCAGGGGCTCGCAGCGGGCGTGGCCGCAGTAGCAGAGATAGAAGTCCGAGAACTTCTGGTATTGCTTTTGCAGATGCAGGACATAGCTCTCTTCCATCGCTTCACCCCCGCAGGCCCTCCTGAGACAGGATGCCCGTCTTCATCATGCCCAGTATGATGTGCAGCCGCATGGCGCTCTCCGCCCCGGCGCCGTTGCGCTGGCGCAGGCACTCCAGCAGCAGGGCGCGGATCTGGAGGGACTGCTGGATGTTCTCCTTGGTGCTGTGCTCCGTCTGGGTGATGCTCCAGACGCCCCGGTTGATCACGGGGATCAGCCGGGTCAAAAAGTCGTTGTGGGCGGCTTTGGTGATGGCGTTGTGAAACTGCTGCTCCTCTATATAGTAGTTCTGGTTTTTCCGCAGCTTCTGCCCCGCCGCCTCCCCGTACTCCAGAATCTTTTCCAGCTCCCGCTCCGTGGCCCGCTCCGTGGCCAGTCTGGCGATGGTGGGCTCCAGCATCAGCCGGAGCTCGTAGGCGTCCTTCGCCTGGGGGTGTATGTGCTCCAGCTCCCCGTACCCGTCGTCCCGGCACAGGTCCTGGTTCTTCGCCACGAAGGTGCCCCTTCCCCGGCGCACCTCCAGGATGTTGTGGGCGACCAGAAAGCGGATGGCGTCCCGCAGCGTCGTCCGGCTGACGCCCAGCGTCTCGCTCAGCTCGTACTCGTTGGGCAGCTTGTCGCCCACGCGGAACCGCTTTTCGATGGTGATCATCTCCACCAGATCATTGGCCACCTGCTCAGAAAGCATCTTTTTCCCCGTCACTGCTATCCACACACCTCTCTTGGAGTCCCGCCCGGAGGCGCCGCCGGCGGGACACGCTTATATATAATGTAGCATAAACCCCCGTGAATTACAAGACGTGGGGGCGGGGGACTTCCCCCGCCCTTTTTTGGTTTTCAAAAATTTTTTTCGGAAACCTATGGACTTTTTTTGTAAAATAGTGCAATATGGCATCATACATCATGGAGACATCATACAACTAAGGAAACGGAACAGGAGGCGCAATGATGCGAAGGCTTCGTGTGGCGGTTTTGGACAGCAAATACCTTGGGGACGCCGCCCGCTTCGAGCGGGAGCAGGCGGCGGTGGACGCGTTCGGCGGACAGCTTTGCCTTTTCAACCTCAAAACCGAGGAGGAGATCATCAGTCAGGCTTCGGATTTCGATGTGCTGCTGTGCTGCGGCAATCCCCCCATCACCCGCCGGGTCCTGGAGCGGTACAAGGGGCTGGCGGTGATCCGCTATGGGATCGGCGTGAACTCGGTGGACCTCCAGGCGGCGGTGGAGTACGGGAAGCTCATCTGCAACTCCCCCGGCTTCTGTGTGGAGGAGCTGGTGATGCACGCCAGCGCCCTGATCCTGGCTTCCCTGCGAAATGTGGCATACTACAACCAGCGCATCAAGGCGGGGCAGTGGCCCAAGGCGAAGGGCCCCGTGCCCAGGCGGCTCAGCGGGCTGACGGTGGGGCTTTTCGGCTTCGGCGCCTCCGCCCGGCCCCTGGCGGACGTGTTCATCCAGGGCTTTCACAGCCGCTGCATTGTCTGCGACCCCTGCGTCAGCCGGGAGGAGGCCGCGGAGAGGGGAGCCGAGCTGGTGGACTTCGAGACGCTGCTGCGGGAGTCGGACGTGCTGTCCATCCACGCGCCGCTGATCCCCGCCACCCGGCATGTCTTCAACCGGGACGCCTTCCGGAAGATGAAGCCCGGCGCCCTCCTGGTCAATGTGGCCCGGGGAGGTCTGGTCCGCGAGCCGGACCTGATCGAGGCCCTGCGGGCCGGGGAGATCGGCGGCGCGGCCCTGGACGTGCTGGAGACGGAGCCGATGCTTCCGGACAATCCCCTCAAGGACATGGACAACGTCATCCTGACGCCCCACAGCGGCTTCTTCGGGCGGGAGGCCATCGAGACCGGCCACGAGATCGCCGCCATGTTGATCGGCCGCTTGGCGGAGGGACGGATCGTCCGGAGGAACGTGGTGAACCCGGAGGTGCTGGAGGCTCTGGAGGGATATACCGCCGAGTGACCTGACCGGCGGACAGTGAGGAGGTAATACACATGCCCCAGGTAATCAGACGCGTGGAAAAAGCGGCCCCGGACCTGGTGAAGCGCTTCTCGGAGATCGGGGAGAGCGCCACCATTTACGAGATCATGAAAAAGAACGCCATGAGCTGTGAGATGCGCCCCGTGTGGCCGGGAATCCGGATGTGCGGCACGGCCCTCACGGTCCAGACCAGACCCGGCGACAACGTGATGCTTCACAAGGCCATCGATCTGGTCCAGCCCGGCGACGTGGTGGTGGTGGACTGCGGCGGCTTCACGGAGGCCGGCGGCATGTTCGGCGGGCTGATGGCCGCCTCCCTGAAGGTGAAGGGCTGCGCCGGCGTGGTCACCAACGGCTCCGTGCGGGACACCATGACCTTTCAGGAGCTGGGCCTCCCGGTGTTCTCCCGGGGGGTGAACGTCAAATTCGCCACAAAGGCCAACGGCGGCTATATCAACCACCCCATCGCCGTCTGCGGCGTGGAGGTCCGCCCGGGAGACATTGTCTTCGGGGACAACGACGCGGTGGTGGTGGTCCCCCGGGAGGAGGCGGAGGAGGTCTATGCCGGCGCCGCCGCCCGGGAGGCCCGGGAGGACGTGCTGCTGAAGCGCATCCTGGCGGGGGAGGGAACCACCTACGACCTCCTGTTCCAGGAGAACTATGAGGCCCTCGGACTGAGCGAGGGGGAGAGATGAGCGGAGAGCGGACGCTGCACCCCGCCATCCAGGCGTGGTATGACGCCCACGGCCGGGAGGTGGAGGAGCTGGCCCGAACCATCTGGGCCCACCCGGAGCCCGCCATGGAGGAGTTCACCGCCTGCCGGGCGGCCGGCTCCTTCCTGGAGGCCCAGGGCTTTTCCGTGAAAACTTACCACTGCCGGGACGAGGCGCTTCCCCCCAACACGGTGGAGGCCACCGCCGGAAGCGGCTTCCCGGTCATCGGGATCTACGGGGAGTACGATGCCCTCCCGGGTCTGGGGCAGGAGGCCGTTCCCCGGCCCGCGCCCATTCCCGGCTGCGGCCACGGCTGCGGGCATTCCCTGATGACCCCGGCGGGGGCCTCCGCCGCCGCCGCGGCCTGGAGGGCCCTTCAGGCGGAGAACCTGCCGGGGACCATCCGCTTCATCGCCTGCCCGGCGGAGGAGACCGGGGAGGGGAAGGCCGAGCTCCTCCGGCACGGGGCCTTTGACGGGCTGGACTGCTGCCTCGCGTGGCACCCCATGGGCCATGACCTGACGCCCTTCGAGGGCGAGCTCCAGGCCCTGGCCAGCTACCGGTTCGAGTTTTTCGGCCAGGCCGCCCACGCCGCCCAGAATCCGGACATGGGGCGCAGCGCCCTGGACGCGGCGGAGCTGATGAACGTGGGGGTTCAGTACCTGCGGGAGCACGTGCCGCCGGACGTCCGGATACACTACAGCTATCTCAGCGCCGGGGACAAGCCCAACATCGTGCCCGCGTACGCCGCCCTGCACTACATGATCCGGGCGAGGGACACCCGCCATAACGAGGAGGTCATCGCCCGGGTGAAGGCGATTGCCCGGGGGGCGGCGATGATGGCCGGGGTGGAGACGCGGGACACGCTGCTGTCCTCCACCACGGAGACCCGCATCGTCCACAGCTTCAACCGGTTTCTTTACGAGGCGGCTCAGGCGGTCCCGCCCCTGCGCTGCACCGAGGAGGAGGAGGCCTTTGCCCGGGAGCTGTACGAGCGGGTGTGCGGCCCCTGCCCGCCGGGCTTCGACCCCCTGCCCCGGAAGCTGGTCCCGCCGGCCGGACGGGCCGTCCCCATGACCGGCTCCACGGACGCGGGGCCCCTCACCAAGATGGTGCCCACGGCCCGGCTGTTCGGGCTGGGCGTCGTGAGGGGCATACCGGGCCACCACTGGGGCGTGACGGCCTGCGCCGGGAGCTCCATCGGGCGGAAAGCGGCCCTGTTCGCCGGAAAGGCGATGGCCCAGTGCGCTCTGGAGACCGCCCGGCACCCGGAGCGGATCGCGCTTTGGAAAGAGGAGCTGAAGGAGGCGGAAAACGGAACAAGCGAGACGGGATGAGAAGAAGTACAGTCGACAGCTGAACAGAAATGGAGGATGAATTATGCGCAGAAATCAGAAGTGGATCCTTTGCATGTGCCTGGCCATGGCGCTGCTGCTGAGCGCCTGCGGCGGCTCCGGCGGCGGAGCGGGCGGCGGCAAGGAGGCCGGCTCCAATCCGGACGGCGGCGGCTCCGGCGGCGGGGAGCAGGACGTCCTGACCGTTGCGCTGGCCAGCGAACCCACGGGACTGGTGGGCTCCCAGGTGAACAACCTGGTCTCCAACACCCCGATCTGCAACATCGCCGAGGGGCTGATCACCGTGACCCCCGACGGGGAGTATGTCCCCCTGCTGGCGGAGAGCTATGAGCAGGTGGACGACGTGACCTACCGGTTCCACCTCAAGCAGGGCATCCAGTTCCACAACGGGGAGGAGATGAAGGCCGAGGACGTGGTGTACTCCCTCCACGCCGCGGCCATCAGCCCCCAGGTGAAACACGCCTCCGCCATGATCGACCCGGAGGGCTTCGAGATCGAGGACGACTACACCGTCCTGATCCGGACCGTGTCCCCCTACGCGCCCATCATCGCCTGCCTCAGCCACTCCGCCAACTCCATCGTCTGCAAAAGCGCCTGGGAGGCCGCCGGGGACGACTTCATCCGCAGTCCCGTGGGCACCGGCCCCTACCGCTTTGTGAAATGGACCTCCGGCGAATCCGTGGAGCTCACCCGCTTTGACGGCTATCACGGCGAGCCGGCCAAGACCAAGGACCTGATCTTCCGCATCATTCCCGAGGCCGCCAGCCGGGTGGTGGAGCTGGAGACCGGCGGCGTGGACGTCATCGGCGACGTCCCCGTGAACGACCTGTCCCGCTTCGAGGAGTCCCCGGACCAGTTCACGGTCTATGGAAAGCCCGGAATGCGGATCTATCCGGTGATCCTGAACCAGCAGAGCGAGTTCTTTGACGACGTGCGGGTCCGCCAGGCCATGCGTTACGCGACCAACTCCAAGGATATCATCTCCGTGGTCTGGAACGGCCTCGCCACCGACGTGAGCACGGTGATGCCCCCCGCCGTCATGGGCTATACCGAGGACGTGACCCGGTATCCCACGGATGTGGAAAAGGCCAGGGCCCTTCTGGCGGAGGCGGGATACCCCGACGGCTTCACCTGCACCCTCATCACCAGTGAGGCCAGCGCGAACGTGAAAATCGCCGAGATCATTCAGGCCCAATGGGCCCAGGCGGGCGTGACGGTGAACATCGACCAGATGGACAACGCCGCCTGGCTGACGAAACAGAACGGAATGGAATTTGACGTGACGGTCTGCCCCACGAACAACTCCGTGGGAGACCCCGACGCCAACTTCACCAAGATGTTCCGCTCCGACAATGTGGGCCCCGCGGGCAACTACTCCGGCTATCAGAATCCCCAGGTGGACGAGCTCATCATCAGCGCCTGCGGCTCCGGCGACCGGCAGGAGCGGATCGCCCTCTACGAGCAGATTCAGAAGATTCTGGCGGACGACGCCGTCTGGGTGCCGGTGGGCGTGCCGGACCTGCAGGTGGCCACCCGGGCCTGCGTGCAGGGCTTCGACCTGTACGCCAACAACACCCAGCGCTACCAGAACGTCTACAAGGCCTGACCTGTCCGGGCCGGCGGCGGACCGCCGCCGGCCCGCGGAGGAACAAGCGGGTGAGGAAAGCCATTCCAGGAGGGGTGATATGTTCAAGTATATTGTCAAACGATTGCTGCTGCTGATCCCGGTTCTGCTGGGTGTGACGTTCATCATTTTCCTGCTGCTGAGCGTGATGACCGGCGACCCGGCGGAGATCATACTGGGAGACGCCGCCACGCCGGAAACCGTCGCGGAGCTTCACGAGGAGATGGGGCTGGACAAGCCGCTCCCGGTCCGCTTCGGGCTGTTTGTCTGGAACTTCGTGACCCGGGGGGACCTGGGCCGCAGCTATACCACCAACGAGCCCGTGGCGGAGCTGATCGCCTCCCGCTTCCCCAACACGCTGAAGCTGGCGGTCTGCGCCACGTTTCTCTCGGTGGTCTTCGGCCTGACCTTCGGCATCATATCCGCAGTCAAGCCCTACTCGGCCATTGACAACATCTCCATGTCCACGGCGCTGATCGGCGTGTCGATGCCCCGCTTCTGGCAGGGGCTCCTGCTGATTCTGCTGTTCTGCATCCACCTGGACTGGCTGCCCTCCTCCTCCACCAACCTGGCTTCCCTGCGGGAGATGATTCTTCCCGCGACCACCGTGGCCCTGGCCTCCGCGGCGGAGACCGCCCGGATGACCCGCTCCAGCATGCTGGAGGTCATCCGCCAGGACTATGTGGTGACGGCCCGGGCCAAGGGCGTGAAGGAATTCGTGATCATCACGAAGCATGCCCTGCGCAACGCGCTGATCCCCATCATCACCATCGTGGGGATCAACTTCGGGACCCTGCTGGGCGGCGCCGTGGTGGTGGAATCCATCTTCTCGATCTCCGGCGTGGGCAAGCTGATGCTGGACGCGATCAAGGCCCGGAACTACCCGGTGGTCCAGGGCGGGGTGCTGTACATCGCCTTCGCCTTCTGCATCGTGAACCTGATTGTGGATATTCTGTACACCTTCGCCGACCCGCGGGTGAAGGCGAAGCTGCGGTGAGGGGGGACAAGCATGGACGAGACCAGAACCACGCGGACCGGCGCCGTCTACAGGAAGAAATCCCAGGGCCCCGAGATCTGGCGCAGATTCCGCCGGAACAAGCGGGCGGTGGTGGGGCTGTGCATCATACTGCTGATGATTTTCTGCGCGGTGTTCGCCGACCTCATCTCCCCCTATGACCCCACACTCCAGGACATCCCCAGCATGTTGCAGGGCCCCAGTGCGGCGCACCTGATGGGGACGGACCAATACGGCCGGGACATCTTCTCCCGCGTGATCCACGGTACCCGGATCTCCCTCTTCGTGGGGATATCGGCCACCGCCTTCGCCCTGCTGGCCGGCGGCGCGCTGGGGGCCGCCGCGGGCTTTTACGGCGGCACGGTGGAAAGCGTCATCATGCGCTGCATGGACGTGCTGCTGGCCATACCCAGCATTCTTTTGAACATCACGGTGGCGTCCGCCCTGGGCGGAGGCGTTTTGAACATGATGATCGCCGTGGGCATCTCCAACGTTCCCGCCTACTGCCGGATCATGCGCAGTGCCATCCTCTCCGTGCGGGACCAGGAGTTCACCGAAGCCAGCCGGGCGTGCGGCGCGGGGGACCTGTACATCATCCTCCGGCACATCGTGCCCAACTGCCTCTCCCCCATGATCGTGCAGGCCACCCTGAAGGTGGGCGGCGCCATCCTGGTGTGCTCGACGCTGAGCTTTGTGGGCGCGGGCATCAGCGGGTCCACGCCGGAATGGGGCAGCATGATCGCCTCAGGCCGGGAGTACCTCCGGTCCAACGCGCACCTGACCACGTTCCCGGGCATCGCGATCATGCTGACCGTTTTCTCGCTGAACCTGATGGGAGACGGCCTGCGGGACGCCCTGGACCCCAAGCTGAAGAATTGAGGTGACGGGCATGGAAAAGCGGGAAACTTTGCTGGAAATTCGCGATCTGCGCATCGAGTACGTGACGGCGGAGGCCACCGTGTACGCCGTCCGGGGCCTGGACCTCTCTCTGGAGAAGGGGCGGACCCTGGGGCTGGTGGGGGAGACCGGCGCGGGAAAGACCACCATGGCCAAGGGCGTGATGCGCCTGCTCCCCGATCCGCCCGCCCGGGTGAGCGGCGGAGAGATCTTCTTCAAGGGGGAGGACCTGCTCCGGGCGGAGGAGAAGACCCTCCGGGGCATCCGGGGGAACAACATCTCCATGATCTTTCAGGACCCCATGACCAGCCTGAACCCGGTGCTGACCGTGGGGGACCAGATCGCGGAGGGCATCATCCTCCACCAGCACAAAAACCGGCGGCAGGCCATGGAGCTGGCCGGGGACATGCTGGAGCTGGTGGGCATCGAGCGGACCCGCCTCCGGGATTATCCCCACCAGTTCTCCGGCGGCATGAAGCAGCGGGTCGTCATCGCCATGGCCCTGTCCTGCAACCCGGAGCTGCTGATCGCCGATGAGCCCACCACGGCCCTGGACGTGACGATCCAGGCCCAGGTCCTGCGCCTCATCAAGGGGCTGCAGGAGCAGTACGGCACGGCGATGATCCTCATCACCCACGACCTGGGCATCGTGGCGGAAATCTGTGACGACGTGGCCATCATGTACGCCGGCTGCATCATGGAATACGGGAGCAAGGAGGCCATTTTCACCGACGCCCGGCACCCCTATACCAGAGGGCTCTTCGGCTGCATTCCGGACCTTTACGCCGACCAGAGCGAGCTGCGGCCCATCAAGGGCCTGATGCCCGACCCGGCCAACCTTCCGCAGGGCTGTCCCTTCGCCCCCCGGTGCGCCCTGGCGGCGGAGCGCTGCCGGACGGAGATGCCCCCGCCGGCGGAGGCCGCGCCGGGCCATATGACGCGCTGCTTCGCGCCGGAGGCGCTGAGCGCGGGAAAGGGGGCGGCGTCATGACGGAGAATATCCTGGAGGCGAAGCATCTCAAGAAGTATTTTCAGACGCCGGGCGGCCTTCTTCACGCGGTGGACGACGTCAGCTTCTCCATCCGACGGGGGGAGACGCTGGGCCTGGTGGGGGAGTCCGGATGCGGCAAGTCCACCACCGGCAGGGTGCTGCTGCGGCTGATCGAGGCCACGGAGGGAGAGATTCTCTTCGAGGGGCGGGACATCCGCAAATTGGGCAAGCAGCAGATGAGAGAGACGAGGCGCAGAATGCAGATCGTCTTTCAGGACCCCTACTCCTCCCTGGACCCCCGCTTCAACATCTTCGAGTGCATCGAGGAGCCGCTGCGGGTGAACAAGGTCTTCAAGAGCAGAAAGGAGCGGGAGGAGCGGGTCTTCGAGCTGATGGAGCTGGTGGGTCTGGCGCCCCGGCTGGTGAACGCCTATCCCCACGAGCTGGACGGCGGGCGCCGGCAGCGGGTGGGCGTGGCCCGGGCTCTGGCCCTGAATCCCGGCTTTCTGGTCCTGGACGAGCCGGTTTCCGCCCTGGACGTCTCCATCCAGGCCCAGGTCCTGAACCTGATGGAGGACCTGCAGGAGCGGTTGAACCTGACCTACCTGTTCATCTCCCACGACCTCAGCGTGGTCAAGCACATCAGCGACCGGATCGCGGTGATGTATCTGGGCGTGGTGGTGGAGATCGGGGGCTACCGGGAGATTTTTGAAAATCCCCTCCACCCGTACACAAAGGCGCTTCTGAGCTCCGTGCCCATTCCCCGGATCGACGTCCGGCGGGAGCGGATCCTGCTGGAGGGCGACGTGCCCAGTCCCGTCGACCCGCCCGCCGGGTGCCGCTTCTGCCAGCGCTGCCCCCGGGCCGCGGAGATCTGCCGCACCCAGCCGCCGCCTCTGAGGCACGCGGAGGAGGGGCACGCCGCCGCCTGCCATTTCATCACCTGACCTGTCCCTGAACCGAATACCCTGACCGCGCCGTCCGCGAAGCGGACGCGAAAAAGCGGAGGCATTGAGAAATCAATGCCTCCGCTTTGTTTGCCTCCGCTCCCCCGGCCGGGCGCTCAGGAGAGCCGGGTGAACGTGGCGTGGTTCTTCCGGTAGGTGTCGTTGTCCTTTTGACTCAGCTCCCGGTTCACCTGGGCCAGCTGACGCTCCAGGTCTTTGATTTTGGCCTCGTCGGTCTCGGTGTTGAGCCGCTGTTCCAGCTCCTGCTGCTTCTTTTTCAGCTTTTCGATCTCACGGTCCACCTTGTCGGTGTCGCACTCCCAGACCTCATCCTTGTCCTTTTTCCCCTCCGGGCCCTTTGCGCCCTGGTCCGCCTGATTGGGCTCCTCCGCCTCCGGGGCGTCCTCCGGCCGCTTCGGGCCGTCCGCCGCCCGTTTTGGGCCCTCCGCCTCCGGGTCGTCAAAGCAGACCTTGGGCCGGCCCTCCTCGTCTCTGCCCAGCCAGTAGCGGCCGGAGGGCTCCTGTTTCTCCTCCGGGACGTATTCGTCCATCACGGGCTTTCGGGCCTTCTCCTCCTCGGCCTTCCGCGCCCTGGGGGCCCCGAGGGTTTTCTCCGCCGCCGTCAGGCGCTGAGGGGCGTTCACATTCACACCGGAAACCGGCATCATGGTCCATTCCTCCTTTTGAAATCGTGTAAATCCGTCACCCGCCGGTCACGCCAGGCACGAGAACGCGGGCGGGGCCTCCGCCGGGGCCGCGGAGGTCTCGCCGGTATTCGTATAGAAGACCGGCTCCTGGTCCGCCTCGGCCTCCACGGCCTCCGCCGCCCTGGCCTCCACAGCCGCCTTCGCCGCCTCGCTGAGCTGGACCGTGTCGGTCTCCGGGGGACGGCCGGAGGCCGCGGCCTCTTCCGCCCGCTTCCGCTCCTCCCGGCGCTTTTCAATGGCGGCCTCCTGCTCCAGCTTCGCCTTTTCCCGCTCCGCTTCCGCCTCCGCCTTCATGCCCTTGTCCAGCTTTTCCTGATACTTGGACGCCTTTTCCGTACACTCCCCGGTGTAGCCCAGGGCCCGCTTCATCTTTTCCTCGTCGCCCTCGGCGCTGGCCTGCCGGTACACGCTCATGGGCGTGCCGGACAGCTTCATGCCGGCGCTGGCGCCCACGAGGCCTTCCATCATCTGCACATTCATGGCCGGTTCTCCTTTCCCGTTCTGATTCTGGCAAGACCCAGTCTAGCGGCTCGGGAAGGGGGTTTCAAGGCTTTTGCCCTGAAAGGTCCTCCGGATGTAACGAGATGTTCAGCAGCACGCTCAGGGTGAACAGCCGGCCCGTCTTTTCCACCAGCGCCGCCCCGTGGTACTTCTCCGCCGCCGCCCGGATGTTGGACAGGCCGGTTCCCGGCGGAGGCAGGGGCCCCTCGGGGCAGGTGTTCTCAAAGGTCAGCATGTAGAAGTCCCCCTGCCGCCGCCCGGCCACCCGGATGGACCGGGGCTCCCCGCCGGAGCGGCAGGCGCTGACCGCGTTGTCCAGGGCGTTGGCGAACAGGACGCAGAGGTCGAAGTCGTCGATCACGCAGGGGCCGGGCAGGACCAGGGAGACCTCCGTCTCGATGCCCCCGGCCTTCGCCAGCTCCAGCTTCTCCCCCAGAAGGACGTCCACCACGCCGTTCCCGGTCCGGCAGGGGGCGGACAGGGCGCCCGAGACGGCGTCCAGCCTGTTCAGATAGGCCCGGCCCTCCTCCAGCTTCCCGGCGTTCAAAAGGCCCTCCAGCACGGCGAGGTGGTTCCGGATGTCGTGGCGGAAGGACCGGGTCTGTTCATAGCGGGCCCGGGCCTCGGCGACGTACACCTTCTGGGCCTGGGCCGCCTGGGTCAGGGACTGGACCGCCGCCTGGGCCTGGAAGCCCAGGCACAGGTGCCGGTAGGCGTACAGGGTGCACAGCAGCGCCGCCAGCCCCATGACCTGGAGGAACAGCAGGGCGCCGTGCCTGCCCACCTCCTCCAGGGAGACGGTGGGGGCGAAAAAGCTGTAGGCGGTCTGGAGAATATACAGCTCCGCGGCAAAGAAGAAGAGGCCGGGAAACAGGAGCAGCCCGATATAGGGCGTCTGGCTGTCCTCCGTCCAGGTCAGCAGCTTCAGCACGGCGTGGCAGCACCCGGCGCACAGCGCAAAGAACAGGAGCTGCGCCGCCAGAAGCAGCGGATAGAACAGGGGACTTCCGATGAAGCGGGGGAAGACCGCCGCCTCCACGGAGTTGACGATTCCAAAGGAGAGCTGGGAGACGTAGTAGGCCAGCACGGCGGAGAGCCAGGACACGGACCGGGGGCTTCCCATCCCATAGCGGCTGAGGGCGTAGAGCGCCGCCACGCCCACGCCCACGGAGAGGGACCCGTCAAGGGAAAGCCTGACCGAGACCAGCTGAATCACACCCAGAAGGAGGAAGTACACGGCGAAGTGCCATCCTCTCAGCTTCCTTCCGGTGAGGCGGCTGATAAAGAGCAGGTGCATCACCCCGTGCCCCACAAGGAGGCAGAAGGCGTCCAGAAACAGGGAGAACCAGTCCATGTCAGAAATCCCCCTCCCTCATGCGCCGCAGAAGGGCCTGGGTCAGGTCCCGCTCCCGCAGGCGGGACACGGGAATCCCCCCGCCTCCCGGCAGCAGCACCTGCCCGTCCCGGCATCCGCGGACGAAGTCCAAGTTGACGAGGTAGCTCCGGTGGCACTTGAAAAAGCGGCGGTCCACCCGGCGCTCCAGGTCCTCCAGCTTGTCGTAGTAGTCCAGGACGTCCCCGCCGGAGCGGTGAACGTAGACCTTCCGGCCCCGCACCTCGCAGTACACGATGTCCGCCAGGGGGACCACCTCGCAGCCGGAGCCCCGGCGGATGACGACGCTGCCGGCCCCCCGGCGCTCCAGCAGGCCCAGGACCCGGTCCATGGTCCGCCGGAACTGTTCACCGTCCAGGGGCTTGAGAAGGTAGCCGCAGGCCTCCACGTCGAAGGCGTCGTACACCTGCTCCCGCAGGACCGTCACGAAGATCACAAGGCCCCGCTCCCCCCGCCGGCGCAGCAGCCGGGCGGTCTCCAGCCCGTCGGGCTCCTCCATCTGGATGTCCAGGAGGATCACGTCAAAGCCCCCGGGGCTCTCCAGCAGGGCCCGGCCGCTGGAAAAGCGGCTGATCCGGAAGGGGCCGGAACGGCTCTCCTTCAAACAAGTTTCGAGGCGACCCGCCAGCTCCTCCGCCATGCGGGGCTCGTCGTCACAGACCGCGAAGGTCATCATGTTCATCACCACACATTTCTTTCAGCTTACCAGATACCGGCCGGGAGGGCAATCCCATTGTGACGAAATGCCGGAAATTGGCCGTGAAATGACGGCCGGGCGCTCCTCCGGGCGGGTGCGCGCTTTTCCGCCCGGATTTCCGCACATATTTTGCCTGCGTCTTTTTTCCCCCGGAGACTTGAAAAAAACCACCGGTGTGTTATCTTGATGCCATGCCGTAATCTACTCTGCGGGTAGACGGACCTTTCTTGAAAAATGGGAGGGCGACAGATGAATATTCTGCTTGTTGGCGGTTCATCGGGTTTCATGAACCGGTTGATACAGAAAATGAAGAAAGAGGGCCATCGGGTCTGTCTTTTGACCGGAAACCGGTTCAAGGACAGCTCCTATAACCGCGTTTTCGAGTCTTACCGGTTTTCCTATGACAGCGAGTCCGTGGGCAGGGTGTTCGAGAGCGTGGCCCCCGACGTGACGGTGTTCCTGGGCGCGTATGACGCCAACTTCCACTGGAGCGAGGAGCAGCGAAACACGCCGGCCCAGTTCATGAAGGGCCTGATCAGCCTGCTGATGGGCTTCCGGGGCGTTGGAAAGGGCCGGTTTATCTTTTTGTCCTCCGATGAGGTCTATGGCGGGGACCACGACCAGGACCTGACGGAAAAGGACGAGCCCCGGCCGGACACCGCCAAGGGCATGGCCCTGGCCCAGGGGGAAAAGCTGTGCGAGTCCTTCGGCAGGATGATGGAGCGGGACATCGTGGTGCTCCGGCTCCAGCACCTGTATGGAATTCCCCAGCGGCGGACGGACTGCAATGAAAGCGTGACCTGGCTCTGCCTGGAGGCCCTGCGGGGGAACGCCCTCTCGGGGGACGGGGACCGGAAGCTGGCCATGCTGTTCGAGTCCGACGCCGTGGAGTACATCTATCAGACGGCCAGCTGCCCGGGCCACCGGAGCTGGCTTTACAACCTCTCCTCCTCCGTGGAGACCAGCGAGCTTGAAGTCGCCGGCTGGGTCGGCGCCGCCATGGGCCGGGAGGAGGGGCCTGTCCCCGCGCCGGGCCCCGACGCCCGGCGGTGCGTGCTGTCCAACCGCCGGTTCATGCAGGAGTTCAGCGCCATTCTGAGAGGGGACACCCAGTCCAATATTGAGAAGATCGCCGCTTACATGAAGGCCCACCAGGACGTGTTTCTGACGGAGATGGAGCGGACCCCCACCCTGTGGGAGCGGATCAAGCGGGGGGCCGGCGGCGTGATCAACGCTCTGATTCCCTTCGCGGAGAACCTGCTGTGCTTCATTCCCGTCTATTTCCTGAACGCCTGGGCGGCGGGCAGCGGGTACGCCTCCCGGCTGGACATCTGGCTTTTGTATGTGCTGCTGTTCTCCGTGGTGCACGGGCAGCATCAGGCCCTGTTCTCCGCCCTGCTGGCCACGGTGGGATACTTCCTCCAGCAGTCCTCCGCCAGAGGCGGCTTTGAGGTGGCGGTGGATTACACCACCTACGTGTGGATCGCCCAGCTCTTCATCGTCGGGCTGCTGGTGGGCTACCTCCGGGACCAGATTCAGAGCCTGAAGGACGAGGCGGCGGACGAGCAGGAGTACCTGTCGGACCAGCTGACGGACATCCGGAGCATCAACGCCAGCAACGTCCGGGTCAAGGACGCCCTGACCACCCAGATTCTGAACCAGAACGACAGCATCGGAAAAGTGTACTATGTGACCTCGTCCTTGAATCAGGTGATGCCGGAGGAGGTCCTGTTCCGGGCGGCCCAGATGCTGGGCGAGCTGATGGAGAGCAGGGACGTGGCGGTCTACACCGTGTCCAACCGGGACTACGCCCGCCTGTTCTCCTACACCTCCCCCCTGGCGAAGCAGGGCGGCGGCTCCATCCGCTACCGGGAGCTGGGGAAACTGTCCGAGGCGCTGGAGAACCACAAGGTCTTCATCAACCGGGAGCTGGACGAACAGTACCCGATGATGGCCAGCGCCATTTACAGCGACGACGAGATGCAGACCATCGTCATGATCTGGAGCCTGCCCTGGGAGCGCATGACCCTGGGACAGGCGGACTATCTGGTGGTGTGCGGCTATCTGATTCAGAACGCCGTGGTCCATGCCAACCGGTATCTGGCCACCCTGCGGGACTCCCGCTATGTGGAGGACGGGGAGCTTCTGAGCCAGGAGGCGTTCCGCGCCCTGGCGGGGTCCTTCCTCCGGGCGGAGGCCGACGGGCTGACGGAATGCTCGCTGGTGGAGGTGACCTCCGGGTCCGGGACAACGGCGGAGATCGGCCGGATGGTCCGGTCCGCCCTGCGGGCCAACGACTACACGGGAACCCTGGACGGGAAGAAGGTGTGCGCGCTGTTGACCAACACGACGCTGCCGCAGGCGGACATCGTGATGAAACGCTTCCGGGAAAAAGGCCTCCAGTGCCGGATCAGGGAGGACAGCGGGCTATGACGTGGCTGGGAGAGAGAGAGTTTCTGATCCTGCTGCTGCTGAACGCGCTGGCGGTGGTCGTATACCTGCTCTGGTGCCTGATTCTGAAGGTCGTGTTCAGGCGGAACACCAAAAGCCTCTGGCTCAAGGCGCTGGTGATGCTCTTGTGCCCCGTGGCGGGCATCTGCTTCTTCCTGGCGGGATACCTGTTTTACCGCCTGTTCTTCTTCGTGGCCGTGGACCTGGAGGACGTGGTGTTCAGCAAGGACCGGATCGACCCCGCCATGCCGGCGGAGGAGGAGCGGGAGAGCAACATGGTCCCCATCGAGGAGGCCCTGGCCGTCACCGACAAGGACAATCTGAGAAATGTGATGCTGGACGTGGTGAAGGGACACAGCAGGACCTCCCTCTCCGCCATCTCCCTGGCGCTGCGCAGCAGCGACTCGGAGGTGTCCCACTACGCGGCGGCGGCGCTGCAGAGCGTGCTGAACAACTTCCGGACCTCTGTGCGTGAGAACTTCGAGCGCGCCGCCACGGTGAAGGAGGACGAGACGGAGGGGGAGCGCCAGGCGCGCCTGGAAACCGCCGCGAATCTGATCGACTACATGGCGGAATTCATGGAGCAGGGCCTGCTGCCGGAGCGGGAACAGGCCCGGTACGCCGGGCTGATGGATGAGCTGTGCGGCCTTCTGATGGAGGGGGACCCGGCGCGGATGACGGCGAAGCGCTTCGAGTCCGTCTGCACCCAGCTCCTCCAGGCGAAGGAGTACGAGAAGTGCCGGGAGCGGTGCCTCCAGGCCTACGGGGAGTACCCCGACGAGCTGGAGCCCTATGCCTGCCAGCTGAAGCTCTACTTCACCATGGGGGACCGGGACCGCTTCTTCCGGCTTCTGGGGGAGCTGCGGGCCTCGGATGTGGCCATCGACAGCAAGACGCTGGAAATGGTCCGGGTGTTCCTGTAGGAAAGAGACCCCGGGGCCTGGAAAAATTTCTGTGCGCGGAAGGCCGCGCGGATGGGAGCAGCCATGATCTCACGCAGAAAACTGTTCAGCATGACACTGATGATGGGTGTGCTGTTCTTGCTTTTCATGCTCACCCAGCTCTACCGGGTGAGCGTGAACGACTACAATACCAACCCCTACGCCGGGGAGGAGCCCGGCACGGGAAGCTCCGCCGCCTTTGACCCCCTCTCCGATTCCGCCTGGGCGGACATGGAGGAGGGCGGGGGCCGTCAGGTCGTGTACATCGGCCGGGCGGACGCCGGCCTGGGCGGCGTGGTCTCCCAGTGGTGCGCGTACTCCAAGCGCGCCCTGACCCGCTTTCCCACGCTGGAGGCGTATCTGGCCCAGGAGGAGGTCCAGGGGGACGTCCTGTGCCTGGACGCCGGCAGCGTCTCCTGGGCGTCCGACGGGGCGCTGCTGATGGAGCTGACGGGCCGGAACCTGACCATCGTTTTCGGAGACCTGCCGGAGGAGAAGGAGCTGACCGCCTCCCCGGCCTTTCGCCGCCTCCTGGGCATCGAGGGTATCCGGGAGCCGGGCGGCGTGGACCTGGAGGGCGTTTACCTCTACAGCGGCTTCCTGATCGGAGGGGACGCGGTCTACCGCGCCGACTCCCCGGAGGAGGCCGACCGGCAGGACCTGGAGCTCCACGTCCCCTGGTACCAGTTGGACAGTCAGACCAAGGTCTATCTGGCGGGCCTCCTGCCGGGGGAGGACACCGGCCGGGACAGCCGGCCCCCGCTCATCTGGAGGAACACCGTGGAGCGGGCCCGGGTCTTCGCCGTCATGGGCGGCTACCTGGAGGATGAGACGGGGCTGGGCATCCTGGAGGCCATCATGGCGGAGAGCAGCTCCTTCGACCTCTATCCGGTGGTGAACGCCCAGTGCCTGTCCGTGGCGTACTACCCCAGTTTCGCCTCGGAGAATCAGGAGGAGCTTCAGAGGATCTACAGCAACGGACTGAAAATGGTGGCGCAGAACATCATCTGGCCCAGCCTGCTGTCCATCTCGGAGCAGAGCGGGTTCAAGATGACCTGCTTCATGACGCCGCAGTTCCTGTACCGGGACCAGGAGGAGCCGGAGACGGACAGCCTCACCTTTTACCTCCAGCAGATCAGGGACCGGCAGGGCGAGGCGGGCTGGTCCGCGGAGGGGATGGACGGCGTCTCCACCGGCGAGAAGTGGAGCCGGGACAGCGCCTTCCTCCAGGAGGCGGGGAGCGGCTATGTCTTCACCGCCGCCTACGCGCCAGAGGGCGGGGCGGAGGAGCTGGCGGCGTCCGCCGCCGCCGGGGAGGCCCCGGCGGTGCGCACCGTCACCGGCGAGGCGCCGGAGGACGGGGCCCTGCTGGCCTTCGCGTCGGAGGACGTCACCTTCCAGGGAGTCACCCACCGGGCGGAACAGTACCGCTACTCGGACGATCTGCGGAACCGGAGCCTGCAGACGGCCCTGGGCTACACCAACATCCTCCTGGACGTGCGGCGGGTGCTGTGGCCGGAGGAGGAGAAGGACCAGTGGGAGCACTACTCCCAGGAGGCCTCCGGAAACATCGGGACCTGGTGGAAGACCTATGGCTGCTTCGACAAGACCACCGCCTCGGAGGCGGACGGCCGGGTGCGGGATTTCCTGACCCTGAACTACACGGCGGCCCGGGAGAACAACGTCATCACCCTGCGGGTGGAGAACCTGCGGGACACGGCCAGCTTCCTGCTGCGGACCCACGACAGGCAGGTGGCGTCCGTGTCCGGCGGCGGCTTTTCCAGGATTGAGAAGGACGCCTATCTGATCACGGTCACCTCGGATCAGGTCCAGATCAACCTGACAAATTGATCCCTTGCCATCAGGGGCGAAAACGGACGGTGCGGTTATGAGAGTATGTATTGTTTCAGAGGGGTGTTACCCCTATTCATCCGGCGGCGTTTCCAGCTGGATTCACAGCATGATACAGGCGTTTCCGGATCTGGAATTCGTCCTGGTCAACATCGTGTCCAGCCGGGAGCAGCGGGGAAAATTCAAATATGAGCTGCCCGGCCACGTGATGGAGGTCTATGAGGTCTACCTCCAGGACGACGACTGGAGCCGCTGGCGCGGAAGCTCCCGGCTGAAGCTGAGGGAGGAGGAATGGCGGGCGCTCCGGAGCCTGATGCTCAACGAGAACGTGGAGTGGGACACGCTGTTCGAGATTTTCCGCAGCCGGAGGTTTTCCCTGGACCGCCTGCTGATGGGGGAGGACTTCCTCCGCATCGCCGTGGAGGTCTATCAGAAGCGGTACAGCCAGATCATGTTTTCCGACTTTATGTGGACGCTCCGCTCCATGTACATCCCGCTCTTCCTGGTGATGGGCACGGAGATTCCCCAGGCGGACGTATATCACTGCGTGGCCACGGGCTACGCGGGCGTCATCGGCTGTATGGGCGTCCACTTCTACGGGGGCCGCCTGCTGCTGTCCGAGCACGGCATCTACACCCGGGAGCGGGAGGAGGAGCTGATCCGGGCCACCTGGCTGGACGGCCTTTATAAAAACATCTGGATCGAGCAGTTCAAGAAAATGTCCACCCTGGCCTATCACCGGGCGGACGTGGTGGTCAGCCTGTACCCCCAGGCCAGGGAGCTGCAGCTGGAGCTGGGCTGTCCCAAGGAGAAGACCCTGGTCATCCCCAACGGCATCTCCGTGGAGCGGTTCGGGGGCCTTCCCGGAAAGAGCGGGGAGGAGGCGGAGAAGGTTTACGTGGGCGCGGCCCTGCGGGTCACGCCCATCAAGGACGTGAAGACCATGATCCGGGCCTTCGCGGACGCGAGGGCGTCGGCGCCCGGTCTGAAGCTGTGGCTGATGGGCTCCATGCGGGAGGACCCGGGCTACGCGGAGGAGTGCGTGGAGCTGGTCCGGGAGCTGGGACTGACGGAGGCGGACGTGGAGTTCACCGGGGAGATCAACGTCCTGGAGTATCTGGGCCGGATGGACTTCACCATCCTCACCAGCATCAGCGAGGGCCAGCCCATCGCCATGCTGGAGAGCTTCGCCGCCGGAAAGCCGGTGATCGCCACGGACGTGGGCAACTGCCGCGGCCTGATCTACGGCGAGGAGGGAGACGAGTTCGGCGAGGCGGGGATCCTGGTCCACGTCATGGACCAGAAGGAAATCTCCGATGCCATCGTGGAGCTGGCGCTCCATCCCGGAAAGCGGAAGACCATGGGAGAACGCGGGCGCCGCCGGGTGTCCGCCCGGCACCGGGTGGAGGACATGCGGCACGCCTACGAGGAGCTGTACGGACAGCCCGCTGAAAATACCGGCGGGGCGGAGGAACCGCCCGCCGTCAGGGAGGAGGAAGCGGCATATGGCCGGGATCGGCGTCAAGCTGAATAAAATTTACCGGAGGAGGTCCGTCATCGGCAGCCTCTACGGATTCATCTACAGCACGCTGGTCACCATTGCGCCCATGCTGCTGGTGCTGGGCGCGGTGATGCTGACCCAGTATCTTCTGGGCTTTGCCAGCGTGGGTTACGCGGCGCGGAAGCTGTTTTCCTGCACGGTGCTGTACATCTTCATTTTTTCTTACCTGATCGTGTCGCCGGTGACGCCGGTGCTTTCGAAGTTCTTGTCCGACACCCTCTATGAGGAGCGGGAGGACGACATTCTCCCCTGCTTTTACATGGGCCTGCTCATCACGATGATCCTGGGCTGCTGCCTGGGCGTGCCCTTCTGCCTGCACGAGTATTTCGTGGGCAGGGTGGCCCTGTACTACGTGTTCACCAGCTTCTGCGGCTACCAGTGCCTGATCATCGCGGTTTACAGCATGTCCTACCTCTCCATCAGCAAGGACTACAAGCGAATTTCCATCATTTTCTTCGTGGGCATGGCGGCCTCGGTGCTGCTGTCCCTGCTGTTCTGCCACGTCCTCCGTATGGAAGAGACGTACAGCGCCCTGCTGGGGCTGGTCCTGGGGTTCTTCATCATCTCCGTGCTGGAGTACGGGTACATCCGGCGCTTCTTCCCGGAGAACAGCGGACGCTACAAGCTGATGCTCAGCTATTTCCTCAAGGACTGGAAGCTGATCTTCATCAACTTCTTCTACGTTTTCGGGCTGTACGTCCACAATTTCGTGTTCTGGACCACGGACCTGCGGACGGTGGTGGTGCGGAGCTTCGTCTGCACGGAGCCCTATGACGTGGCCACCTGCATCGCCATGTTCACCAACATCGCGGCCTCCGTGATCTTCATCTCCCGGGTGGAGATGCGTTTCCGCTCCCGGTACAAGGCGTACACGGAGGCGGTGATCGGCGGCAGGTGGATGGACATCGAGACCTCCAAAAAGCGGATGTTCCGGCAGCTGTCGGAGGAGCTGGTCAATCTGGTCCGGCTTCAGTTCATCGTGTCGGTGACCGTCTACTTCCTGGCGGTGGTCATCCTGCCCCGGGTGGGCTACGGCGGGCTGACCATGGAGTTCTACCCCTGCCTCGCGGCGGCGTATTTCCCCCTGTTCGTGATGTACGGGTCCATCCTGTTTCTGTACTATTTCAACGACCTGACCGGGGCGCTCATGACCACGTCGGTGTTTTTCTTCGTCACCCTGGTGGGAAGCATCATCGCCACCCATCTGCCCTATCTCTGGGGCGGGCTCGGCCTGTTCGCCGGGTCGATGGCGGGCTTCCTGGTGGCCTACTTCCGCCTGCGGTGGCTGGAGCGCAACCTGGACGCCCACGTGTTCTGCAAGTCCCATATTTTCAAGCGCTCCAAGGGGCTTCGCCCCTCGGGGAAGGTGCTGGACCGCCGGGAGGGCATCGACGAGACGGAGCTGGTCACCGAGGCGTGACCGGCTCCTCTTGAGCGCATACGGACGGGAGGTGTGAAGGACGGTGTCTGGAAAAATCCTGCAGCTGTTCCTGGTTCTGGGCGGTCTGGGGACGCTGGCCTTTTCCACGGTATCCCTGGCCAGACGGAGGATGAACGGGACCCTCAGTCTGGTCTGGGGGCTGTTTTCGCTTTTGATGATCCTGGCCGGGTGCCTGATCCACCCCGTGAACCTGCACCTGTACCTGAGCGGCCGGGGGCTGGCCCTGGCGCTGCTGGGGAGTCTCTGCCTGCTGGCGGCGGCGTATTTCATCAGCGTGGAGCTCACGGAGCTGATGCGGCGGACTCGGGAGACGGCCATTCAGGCCTCCCTGCCGCGGCCGGAGGGGAGGCCCCGGGAGAAGGAGCTGCTGGTGGTGATCCCGGCCTATAACGAGGAGGGGAACATCGGAAAGCTGATCCGGGGCCTGCGGGAGGCGGACGTGGAGTCCTACGCCGACATCCTCGTGGTGGACGACGGGTCCGAGGACGGCACGCGGCGGGAGGCGGAGGCCCTGGGCTGCCTCTGCGTCAGGGGCATTTACAACCAGGGCTACGGGACCGCCCTCCAGATGGGGTATCGGTACGCCCTGGGGGAGGGATACTCCTACGTGGTCCAGATGGACGCGGACGGACAGCACGACGTGGGCGCCGTGGCGGAGCTGTACCGGGCGCTGAGGGAGCCGGACGAAAGCGGCCGGAGGCCGGACATCGTCCTGGGTTCCCGCTTTTTGCCGGGGGGCGGGACCTACCCGCTGCCCTGGGCGCGTATGCTGGGCATCCGGCTGTTCCGGAGGCTCATCCTGTGGGCCACGGGGCGGCGGATCACGGATCCCACCACGGGGCTTCAGGGCCTGAGCCGGCGGGCCGTCCAGGCCTACGCCCGGTATGATTTCTTCGACGGTGCGTGCCCCGACGCGAATGTCATCATGCAGATGCTCCTCTCCGGGTACCATATCAGGGAGATTCCGGCGGTGATGTACGCCAGGGCCTCCGGGAAGAGCATGCACGACGGGCTGGAGCCGGTGGAGTACGTGCTCCGCATGGCCGTTTCCCTGCCCGCCGTGTACATCCGGGGAAAGCTGCTGAGGAAGGGATGAGGGGCGTGAGAACGGGGCGGGCTTCCCGGCTGTTTCAGCCGGCGCGGTTCACGGAGGCGGCCCGCCGCCTCCCGAATCCCGGGCAGGGCTGGTATCAGATCTGCACATACGACCTGGGCGCGCCCTTCGACCCGGCGGGAACCTTTCTGGAGAGGGACGCCATGGCCCTGGTGCGGGTGGACATCGGCTGCTGCCGGAACGAGGCGCTGGGCCCCGGGCGGCTGGACAACCTCCGGGCCATCCTCCGCTTCTTTGACGAGAGCGGCGTGGACGTCATCCTCCGGATCGCCTACGACTTCGAGGGAAGGGGCCTGGAGCGGGAGCCGGAGCTGTTCAGCCGGGTGCGGGAGCACATGGAGGAGCTGGCCCCGGTCCTCCGGGAGTTCGAGGACCGGATCGTGATCTTTCAGGGCCTGCTGGTGGGGAGCTGGGGCGAGATGCACCAGTCCAGGTTTCTGTCCGCCGGGCGCCTCCGGGAGCTGGAGGCCGCGTTCCGGAGCGGGGGAAACCGGAGGACCTGGCTGGCCGTCCGGCGTCCCGCCTTCCTGCGGATGCTGGCGGGGCCGGGGGAGTTTCCGGACGGGCTTTTCACCCGGCGGCTGTGCCTCTTCAACGACGCCCTGGGCGGCTCGGAGACGGACATGGGCACCTATGGCTGGAAGGCCAGGGCCTCCGCCTCCTGGGAGGAGCCCTGGGTCCGGGCGGATGAGCTGGAATTCATGAAAAAGGCCTGCGCCTTCGCGCCCTTCGGCGGGGAGACCGTGCCGCCGGAGGACGGTCGGACCCCGTCCTGGAGGGAGACCGCGGCGCTGCTGGGCGGGCTGGGTCTGTCCTATCTGAACCGCCAGCACGACGCGCGGGCCCTGGAGCGGTGGAGGGAGACCCCCTGCCGGATGTGGCGGGGCGGGCCCTGGGCCGGCGCCAGTTTGTACGACTATATCGGGGGCCATATGGGCTTCCGCTTCCTGATCCGGCAGGCGTCGGTGAGGCCGTCCGAGGGGGGCGGCGGGCCGGTTTTGTCGGTGGAGATTGAGAACACGGGCTTCGGGAATCTGCTCCAGGAGGCCCGGGCGGAGCTGCTGCTGCGAGGCGGGGACGGAACCCTGACCCGCCGGGAGCCGGACTGGGACGCCAGGAGCTGGCTCCGGGGAAGCAGGACCGTGTGCCGGACCCGGGTCCCGCCCGGGGCGGGAGCGCTGTACCTGAGCCTCCGGCGGAAATGGGACGGCAGGGCCATCCTGTTTGCCAATCAGACGGAAGAGAGCGGACGGGAGGGACCCATGGTCCTTCTGGGGACCATGCTGCACACAGGGGAGGAACCGGAATGAGCAACCTGTATTGGTACGTGGAATATGGAAAGGTGGCGGCCGCCTACGCGGTGCTGCTGTATGTCTGGCCCAGCGTCATGTTCCGCGGCTTCCTGCGGGGGAAGGGGCTGACGTTCCGGTTCCTGTTCTGCGCCACGGTGCCGCTGGTGCTGTACAACGGAGTGGTGCTGGGCCTGGGTCTGCTGCACATTCTGAAGCCCTGGCTGGTGCGGGCGCTGTTTTACGGGGCCCTCCTGGTTTCCGTGGGCCTGCCGCTGCTCCGGCGGGAGCTGGAGATGTCCGCTCAGGGAAAGCCCAGGCGGCGCCTGCCGCCCTGGCGCCAGGGGTGGAAGATGTATCTGGCCCGCCTGGGGGACAGGGCCCGGAGGAGATGGGACCTGTTCTGGCGGGATTACCGGGGCCGTCGGGTGGAATATGGAATCCTGACGGTGCTGCTGTTTTTCGGGGTGTTGTTCTTCTCCTGGCCCGCCCTGCGGAATCCCGCCTACGGCTGCTACGACGCCTATACGCACACTCAGTGGCTGTTCCAGATGCGGTGGGAGGGCGGAATTTTCTACAACGGCGTCTATCCCTATGGCCTGCACTGCTTCATCTACGGGCTGAACGTCCTGTTCGGCGTGAAGATGTACAGCTGCGTTTTGTATCTCGGCGGGATCCACACCGTGGCGTTCCTGCTGGCGCTTTACTGCCTCTTGAAGGAGCTGTTCCTCTGCCGCTACACGCCCCTGTTTGTCCTGACGCTGTTTTTGACCTTTAACGGCTGCATCGTGGGAAAGGCCCACGAGATGGCGCTGGCATCCATGACCCGCTTGGCTTGGACGCTCCCCCAGGAGTTCGGCCTGCATCTGGCCTTCCTGTGTCCCCTTGTCCTGATCCGGTTTTTCCGGGAAAAGCGTTACGACGGGGACGCCAAGCATTGGTTTCGGGACGAGAACCTGCTGCTGCTGTCCATGGGTGTGGGCGGGTCTCTTGCGACTCATTTCTATATCACGGTGCTGGCCTTTCTGCCCTGCCTGCTGGTGTCGCTGCTCCATTTCAAGAAATTCGTGTCCGCCAGGAGGTTCCCGTCTCTGTTCTGCTCCATCTGGGACGGCGCTGTGGCCGGCACTCTGCCTATGCTGACCGCCTACGCGCTGGGGAGACGATTGGAGGGCTCTCTGGGATGGGGGATGCGGACCTATGCCGGGACCGGCGGCGGGGCGGCGGAAATCATTGCCAAACAGGCTGCTGTGGCCTCTCCCGGGAAAACAGCCCTTCCGGGTGGGTTTTACGCTATGGGATATGGGGCCATTTTCGGCGGGATCGGCGCGTTGGTTTTGGCGCTTACTCTGCTGATTCCGGTGTGCCTGGGGATCGTGTGGATTTACGGTAACTCCGCCCGGAAAGGAAAACGGAGCTTTCCGGAACTGTCGTGGGACCAGTCCGCCGGTTACCTGCTGATTGCCGCCGCTTCCGTGCTGATGGTCTTCCTGTATGCGTCGCGGTTCATGGGTCTGCCGGAATTCATCTCGGTGGACCGGATTTTCGCCATCCTGCGGGCCTGGGTGTACGCCGTTCCGTGGGTCTTTGTGGATATCCCCCTGTCCCTGGCGGCCTCCGGGCGGCATGAGAGAGCCGTGCGCCGGGCGGCGGTGCTCATCTGCGCGGGCATCTACTGCTTCTCTTATCTGGTGGATTTCCACGAATATGTATTTTGGATGCCGAAGCGACATGAGTCGGTGGTCCGCGTGACGGCGGAGATCACAAGGCAGTTCGAGCCGGGCTCCTACGCCGTGATTTCCATGGGCGATGAGTGGCCCCAAGTGGAGGACAGCGGAAGCTGCGTGCAGCTTCTGGACTTTGTGGATGCCGTGGAGGGAAGCAGGCCGTACTCCATTTCGGAGGAATACCTGTTTTTGTACGTGGAAAAGCAGCCCATCATGCCGGGCATGGCGTGGTATTTTACCGGCCCGGCTTGGCTGGGCAGGAAATCCACCGAATGCAGGGATGTTTCCAAGGACCGGTACTATCCGGACGTGATTAAGGGACGGATTTCAAAGAACGCGGCGGAGCAGACCGTTGATTTCGACGAGCTCAAGCGGGATTATTACGGCAGTTATTTTCAACTGCCGACTCGGGAGATGCTCTGCTCAAAGGCTTGGTACTGGTATCAGGAGTTCATGAGAGTCTATCCGACGGATTCAAACGTCTACTACGAGGATGAGGACTTTATCTGCTATGTGATCCACCAGAACCCCGAGGCACCCCTGGATCTGGCCATAATGAGAGGATGACGGAATGGAAGACAACAGACAGCAAAAAAGGAAATTCGATTGGGCGGAGCTTCTCAAGACAGCCCGGATCTTGATTTTTGCGGTGCTCTTCCTGGGCGTCGGCTTCCGGGTGTCGAAGGATATTTCTCAGAGGCGGGCGGCCGCGGCGCGTCCCCCCGCTGCGGAGAGCGGGGAGACGCTGGCGGAGAGCGAGGGAGACTCCCCGGAGCAGCCCCGGAAGCGGGATCTGAAAAACAGTGCCCGGCCCTCATACATGATCTATTACAAAGAAGTGACCGACGCCGTGATCGAGGAGGCGAAGCAGTATGACGTGGTCATCCTGCACCCGAAGAACGGGGACGTCACCCGGGAGCAGGTTCAGGCGATCCGGCAGGGCGGGACGGTGGTCCTGGGCTACCTGTCCATCGGCGAGGACTTGAGAACGAATGAGATGACGGCGGAGGAGATGCTGAAGGACGCGCGGTTCATGGGAGACGGCACGGGCCCCCGGGTCGATCCGAGAGCCATGGGGGAGGATGAGCTGGGGGGAATCGACCCCATGGGTGACCCGTCTCCCGCCGGCACGGGCTTCGCCTCCTACTATCTGGATGACAACGACCTCAACGGATTTCCGGACTTCAACCCGTCCTTCCGGTGCGCCTATACCAATATAGGCGACCCGGCTTGGTTCGACGCGCTGAACGGCATGACGCTGGACGGCGTGGACGGAGTTCCCGGAATCCGGGAGATTCTGACGGACGACTATGGCCGGGGCCTGGGCTGCGACGGGCTGTTCCTGGACACCATCGACACCTGCGCGCCCAATCGCTTCACCAGCGACGAGGACCCGAACCGGACCCGGTTCGAGTGGACCGCCCCCGGCGCAGCCCAATTTATGAAGCGCCTGAAAGAGGAGTATCCCGACAAATACCTCCTCCAGAACCGGGGTCTGTTCTTCTATAACTACAGCTTCCCCCAGTTTGACTACGCACCTCGGGAGTACGTGGACTTCCTCATGTATGAGAGCTACATGCTGGACTCCAATTCCGATGTGCTCTATTATGAGACCTTTTTCTCCGACAACCAGTACATGCACGGACCCAAAATCATCGCGGAGGCGAACCGCCCCGACGGATTCCAGGTCCTGTCCCTGGGCTACGCGGAGGGCCCTGAGGAGTACCAGCTCCGGAACACCCTTCTGGGAAGATCAAATGTGGGGCTGGACATCCTCCTGGAGGACATACGGCAGGCGGAGAGTGCGGGCTTTTCCCACTACATCACGGATAAATATCTGGCCCTGCCGAACCATTTCGTCCTGGAGCACGAGGACCAGCGGGACAGTGATCCCCCCGTCTGGACCAGCGTACACAATCTCTCCGGCGTGTATCCCTACGAGGCGCCCACGCCCCGCGTGGGCATCGGAGAGGCGGAGCCGATGGAAGGCGGCGTGATCGTCCGCTGGGATGTGGCGACGGACAAGAACGGCGTGGACTACACGCTGTACTACCAGAAGACCCCCTTCGACTTCGCGAGGGACCCGGACCTGACGGCGGCGGAGAGCCTGGAGCTGGTCCCGGAGGCCGGGGAGGGCTACGGCTATCAGGCCCCGCCGGAATCCTACCCCTATCAGGCGGCGGTGGAGGGCCTGGACCCGGGAGAGACGTATTACTTCATCATCCGGGCGAAGGACCGCTCCCATGTCGAAAACGAGGAGAAGAACACGGTCGTCCTGGAGGGTGTGCCGCTGGGCTGAGGGCCTTCCGCCGCGGAGGAGGAGCGTATGTCGAAAATTGACGTGATCGTCCCTGTGCACAACATGGAGCCCTGGCTGCGCCGGTGCGTGGACAGCCTCCTGGGGCAGACCTTTCGGGACTTCACCCTGTTTCTGATCGACGACGGCTCCACCGACGGCAGCGGGCGAATCTGCGGCGAGTACGCCGCGAAGGACGGCAGGGTCCGGGTGCTCCGCCAGGAGAACCGGGGCCCCTCTGCCGCCCGGAACCGGGGCCTGGAGGCCGCCGGCAGCGAATATATCAGCTTTGTCGACTCCGACGACCATGTGGAGGAGCGGTATCTGGAGCGCCTCTGGCGGATCGCGGAGGCCCGGGACGCGGATCTGGTCCTCAGCGGCATGACGGTGGTGATGGAGGGGAAAGAGGGCCCGCCTCCTCCGGAGGAGGAACCGGACCACCGGGCGGTCAGCCGGGAGGAGGCGTGGCGGTACATGCTGGGCGGGAAGCGGCCCCTGCTGTTCGCCTGGGGAAAGCTGTACCGCCGGGAGCTGTTTCAGGGGATTCGGTTTCCGGAGGGAGAAATCTACGAGGAGCTGAAGATCATCCACTCGCTGGTGGAGCGGGCCTCCCGCATTGCGTGTACGCCCTACGCCGGTTATTATTACATGCAGCGGCCGGGGAGCATCACCCACCGCGCCGCCGATAGGAAGCATCTCGTCCTTTTGGAGAATGACAAGGCCCTTTGGTCGTTTATCAAAGACCGGTATCCGGACCTGGAGAGTCTTGCGAAGCGGAAGTATTTCAAAAGCTGCTTCTATCTGATTGAGCGGATGGGCGGGGACCCGGAGCTCCGGGAGGAGTGCGGACGGCTGAGGCGCGTCATTCTCCGGAACTGGAGATACCTTCTTTTTGACGGGACCTCCCCTCCGCTCCACAGGGCGGGGACCCTGTGCCTTTTGTTGGGGGTCCGATTCTACCGGGCGGCGTGGCGGCTTTACGCGGGGGCGGCGGGATGAGGAAGAAAAAGGTCCTGTTTGTCATCAACACCATGGGCCGCGCCGGGGCGGAGACCGCCCTGCTGGGCCTTCTCCGGAAGCTGGACCGGGAGCGCTGCGACATCTCCCTGTACGTCCTTCTGGGGCAGGGGGAGCTGATCGAGCGGCTTCCGCCGGACGTCCGGCTGCTGAACCCCAGGTTCAGCAAAAGGTCTGTCCTCTCCGGGCGGGGCCGGGCGGCGCTGACGGGAAGCGTTCTCGCCGCCTTTTTCCGAAACGGCGGCTTCTGGCGAAAAATCGGATACACGCTGTCGGGCCTCCCCGCCATGCTGCGGCGGGGGCGGTTTCAGCCGGACAAGCTGCTCTGGCGGGCGGTGGCCGAGGGAGGCCTGCGCTTTTCGGAGGAATACGATCTGGCTGTGGCCTGGATCGAGGGCGGCAGCGCCTACTATGTGGCGGACCACGCGCGGGCCGGAAAGAAGGTCGCGTTCATCCACATCGACTACCAGCGGGCGGGCTACACCCGGGAGCTGGACCGGGACTGCTGGAAATGCTTCGACCGGATTTTCGCGGTCTCCCCGGACGCGGCGGAGAAGTTCACGTCGGTCTACCCGGAGTACCGGGACAAGACGGCGGTCTTCCCCAACATCGTCGATCAGGAGGAGATCCGGGAGCGGGCGAAGGAGCCGGGAGGCTTCACGGACGGCTATGACGGCCTGCGGATCCTGACCGTGGGCAGACTGACGTATCAGAAGGGCTACGACATCGCCATTCAGGCCATGAGGCGGCTGAAGGACGCCGGATACCGCGCCCGGTGGTACGTGCTGGGGGACGGGGACCAGAGGAAGAGCCTGGAGCGGCAGATCGCCTCCCTGGGCCTCCGGGAGGACTTTGTCCTGCTGGGGGCCGTGGACAATCCCTACCCCTATTTCGCCCAGGCGGACCTGTACGTCCACGCCGTCCGGTTCGAGGGCCAGGGCATCGCCGTTTGGGAGGCCCAGACCTTGGGCTGTCCCGTGGTGGTGTCGGATTACTGCGGCAGCCGGGAGCAGGTGGAGGGCGGCAGGTATGGCGTCTCCTGCGCGCTGACGCCGGAGGCGGTGGCGGACACCGTGGCGGCGCTGCTGGACGACGCCCCCCGCCGGGCGGAGCTGGGCCGCCGGGCGGCGGAGAAGAAGACGCCGTCGGGCCAGGAGCGGCTGTTTTACGAGCTGCTGGAGGACGGCGGATAAGGAAGAAGGAGAACCCCATGGCGGAGATCGACGTGATCGTCCCCGTGTACAACGTGGAGCGGTATCTGCGGAAGTGTCTCGACAGCATCCTGGCCCAGACCTTCCGGGATTTTCAGCTGATCCTGGTGGACGACGGGTCCACGGACGGCAGCGGGGCCATATGCGGCGAGTATGCCGCAAAGGACGGCAGGGTTCAGGTCCTCCGCATGGAGCACCAGGGCGTGTCCGCCGCCCGGAACCGGGGTCTGGAGGAGAGCGTCAGCGAGCGGATTGCGTTTATTGACTCCGATGACCGGGTGGCTCCGGATTATCTGGAGACGCTGTACCGCTGTATGGAGGACTATCAGGCGGACTTGGTGATAAGCTGCGGCGTCACTGTTTTGGAGAGTCGCGAGGCAGGGAAAACCCGGCCCCGGCCTCAGACAGCGGAGCTGGTGTCAAAGGCGGAGGCGTACCGGCGCGTATTCATCAGCGAGAACGGCCTGTCTGTCGCCCCATGGGGCAAGCTGTATCACAGGAGCGCGTTCCGGTCTGTCCGTTACCCTGTGGGGGAAATTTTCGAGGACGCGCGGGTGATTGACCAAATTATTGAGAACTGCGGGAGGATTGTCTGTACTTCCTATGCGGGCTATTTCTATCTCAGGCGGCGGGGAAGCATCACCCACAGCCGGATCACGCCGGACTACATGGCCGGAATCCGAAATGTGAGGCGTCTATGGGACATCATCAGGGAGCGCTATCCTCAGATCGAAAATGCCGCAAAGACCTATTATTTATGGGCCGTTTTCGACCTTCTGAATCAGGCGGTCATGGACCCGGCCTATTATGAGGAGGCGAAGTGCCTCCGGCGGGAGCTCCTGGGGGAGGTGCGCTTCATCTTTTCCTGCGGTTATTTCACCTTTGATTACCGGGCGGCGGCGCTCTGCCTGCTGCCCGGGTTGTTCTGGTACAAATTGGCGTGGAAGCTCTACCTTCGGTGTACCGGCAAGCTCTCCGGGACAGAGGTCCCCTAGCCGCCGGGGGAGGACGGAGCGCCGGCGGAGGGGGGCGGTTTTTTTGGATGTGAGCCTGGAAAAACAGAAAAGGCTGGCCTATGTGGCCCGGCGGTACTATCTGGAGGACCGGAAGCAGAGCGACATCGCCCAGGAGCTGGGTGTCTCCCGTCCCCTGGTCAGCCGGATGCTGTCCGAGGCCCGGGAGCTGGGCATCGTGGAGATCACCATCCACGAGCCGGGGGCCCGGGCGTCCCGGCTGCTGGAGCGGCTGCGGCTGTCCCACGGCATCCGGGACGGCGTCCTGGTGGAGGACGGGGCGGACAACGACGTCACGAACCGGGCCCTCTCCCAGGGGGCCGTGGAGCTGCTGGACCGGCTGGAGGCCCGCCGCCTGGGCGTGGGCTGGGGCTATCTGATCGGGCAGCTGGTGAGCTGGCTGGAGGAGAACCCCCGGCCCGACAGCTCCGTCACCGACATCTGCCCCCTGGTGGGCAACGCCAGCATCCCCGCCCGCAACTACCAGTCCAATGAAAACGTCCGGCTCATGGCCCGGCAGCTGGGGGCGGTCCCCCACTTCCTCTATCTCCCCGCCCTGCCGGAGAGTCTGGAGGAAAAGAAGCTGCTGTGCTCCACCGAGGTCTACCGGCAGATCTGCCGGCAGTGGGAGGGTCTGGACACCGCCCTGGTGAACATCGGGGATTATCCCTCCAGTCCCGACTTCGCCTCCCTGGTCCGCTACGGGAGCCTGCTCCAGCGGCAGCGGGCTTGCGGGCGGATGCTGGTCTACTACTTCAACGAGGAGGGCACGGTGATCCAGTCCGACCAGGACTTCGCCATCCAGGTTCCCATCGGAACGCTGCGGCGCTGCCCCAACATCATCGGCGTCTGCTCCGCCAACACCAGCGTCAAGGCTCTGGGCGGGGCCCTCCGCTCCGGGTTCTTCACGCATATCGTGGCCCGGCTGGACCTGATGAAGGGTCTGCTGGACCAGTTCTGACGCTGCGGCCTCCCAGGCACAGGACGTGCCTGGGAGGCCTTTTTGTATATTTTCCATAGTTTCCATCGTCTTCTCTGTGGATTACGGGGGAAATGACCCGGAGCGTTGACTTATGTAACACAATGCGCTATCATGATTAACAAATGTAACAAGGGGGGCGGTCCCATGACAAAGGACGAATTTGCCGCGCGGCTGAAAAACGCCTGCGCGTCCGTGGCGGCGGCGGAACAGGAGCTGACGGAGATTGACTCCCGCTTCGGCGACGCGGACCATGGATTGACCATGGCCAAGATCGCCGGGGCCGTCTCCCGGGCGGTGGAACGGTCGGAGGGCGGCATCCAGGCCATGCTGGACGACGCGGCTATGGCCGTCATGACCCTCAACGGCGGCAGCGCCGTGCCTCTGTGGAACACGTGGCTGGACGGGATGCAGGAGGCCGCCCCGGAGGGGGAGGAGATCGGCGTGTCCGGCCTCCAGGCGGTTTTCGCCAAGGGGCTGGAGGAGCTGAGCGGCATGTCCGGGGCCAAGGTGGGGGACAAGACCATGATGGACGCCCTGATTCCCGCCAGCGAGACCATCGCGGCCTTTGAGGGGAGCAGCGAGGCCGAACTGTTCACCGCCGCCGCCCGGGCCGCCGTGGCGGGGGCCGAGGCCACGAAACAGTTCACGTCCAGGTTCGGCCGGGCCAAAAGTTACGGCGAGAAGACCATCGGCACCCCGGACGCCGGAGCCGTGTCCATGGCCTGTTTCTTCCGGGGTCTGGCGCAAATCTGAGCCTGTCAATTTCAAGGAGGTACATAGAATGAAAATGAAGAAGTTCATCAACGCCCCGGAGACCATCACCGACGAGGAGCTTGTGGGCCTGGGTCTGGCCTGGCCCGACATTTTGGACGTGGACGGGCACCTGGTCATCAGCAAGGACCTGGCGGAGGCCGACCGGGTGACCATCGTCACCTACGGCGGCTCCGGCCACGAGCCCGCCCAGGCCGGCTTCGTGGGCAAGGGCATGCTGGATGTCCAGGCCGTGGGCGACATCTTCGCCGCGCCCAACGGCCAGCTGGTCTTCGACGCCATGAAGCTGGCGGACAAGGGCCACGGCGTGCTGCTGCTGACGCTGAACTACGCCGGGGACCAGCTGGCGGGCAAGCAGGCCATGAAGCTGGCGAAGAAAGCCGGCTTGAACGTCCGGCAGGTGGTCACCGGGGAGGAGATTCAATACGACCCCAACGGCGAGGACAACAAGCGGGGCCTGGCCGGAGCCGTGGCCCTGTACCACATCGCCGCCGCCGCGGCCCGGGAGGGCAAGAGCCTGGACGAGGTGGCGGACATCGCCCAGCGCTACGCGGACAGCATGGCCTCCGTCACCGTGAAATCCATCGACGCCACCCACCCCCAGAACGGCATGTCCTTCGGCGATCTGGGGGAGACGGACCTGATGGAGATCGGCGCGGGCCAGCACGGCGAGGGCGGCGGCGTCCGGGTGCCCATGATGAGCGCCAAGGACACCGTCTCCACCGTGGCTCAGGCCCTGTGCAAAAACCTGGAGCTGAAAGCGGGAGACAAGGCCTTCGTCATGATCAACGGCTGCGGGGCCACCACCATAATGGAGCTGCTGGTCCTCTTCAAGGATACCGTGGAATTCCTGAAGGCCATGGACGTGGAGGTCGTGGCCAGTATGGTGGGCGAGATCCTCACCGTCCAGGAGGCCGCCGGCTTCCAGATGAACATCGCCAAGTGGGACGACGGGTTCCTCCGCCTCTGGAACACCCCCTGCCACACCCCCGCCTACAGCAAGGAGTGAGCCCATGGCGGACAACATCGGAAACAAGGCCGCCCACGACTATCACCTGGACGTCCCCGCCGCCCAAGAGGGCTTTTACGTCAAGGGCGCGTCCCACTGCGACTGGGGCATGAAGGCCCGGCTGGCCCGGATGTTCGACCCCAGGTCGGGCAACACCGTCATGCTGGCCTTCGACCACGGTTACATCATGGGCCCCACCGCCGGCCTGGAGCGGATCGACCTGGTCATCCCGCCGCTGATTCCCTACGTGAACGTGCTGATGGGCACCCGGGGCGTCTTCCGCTCCTGCATCTCCCCCGCCGCCCAGGTGGGGCGCTGCCTCCGGGTGACCTACGACTCCACGGTGCTCTACGACGACATGTCCAACGGCGGCGGCTTCGCCAGCGACATGGAAAACGCCTTGCGGATGAACGCGGACTGCGTGGCGGTGCAGACCTTCATCGGCTCCCCCGGGGAGAGCCGCTCCCTGGAGCTCCTCTGCCGGACCGCCGACGCCGGGGCCCGGTACGGCATGCCCACCCTGGGCGTGGTGGCCGTGGGCAAGGAGATGGAGCGGACGGAGAAGTTCTTCCTGCTGGCCACGCGGGTGCTGGCGGAGAACGGGGCCAACATCGTCAAGAGCTACTACTGCGAGGGCTTTGAGCGGGTGGCCGCCGCCTGTCCCGTGCCCATCGTCATCGCCGGGGGCAGGAAGCTGCCGGAGCCGGAGGCCCTGGAGATGGCATATAAGGCCATCCAGGAGGGGGCCCGCGGGGTGGACATGGGCCGGAACATCTTCCAGTCCGACTGCCCCGCCGGTATGGCCCAGGCCATCGGCAAGGTGGTCCACGAGAACTATACCCCCGCTCAAGCCTGCGAGGTCTATCAGGAAGTCAAACATCAAAAACAGGAGGAGACGCCATGTCCGCCGAATACATGCACATCGGAATCCCCGTCACCAACCGCAAGCCCGACATGACCTACAACGAAGGGGCCAAATTCTGGGTCAGCAATGTGGACGACTACGACTACAAAATCGAGTACCTGAAATTCGAGGAGGGCACCCCCTTCCCCGAGGACATCCACCGCCATCCCCACGTGGCCTACAAGGTGGACGACCTGGAGAAATACGTGGCCGACGCCGACAGCGTCATCTGCGGTCCCATGCCCGCCAACGAGAAGGGAGACCGGCTGGCCTTCGTCTGGAAGGACGGGGCGATCCTGGAGCTCTATCAGGAGGCCTGAGGGCCCGTCCCGAAGAATCACACGCCCCGCCTGAAAAGGCGGGGCGTTTTTGTCTTGTTTTCCCAATACCGGGTATGCTATGATAGGACTGGAACAAAGTTTTGTCTTGGAGGAGGTGGACATCATGAGGGACCGGACCTGTCTGGCCGTGGACTTGAAATCCTTTTACGCCTCGGTGGAGTGCGTGGAGCGGGGGCTGGACCCCCTGACCACCAACCTCGTGGTGGCGGACCTGAGCCGGACGGAGAAGACCATCTGCCTCGCCGTGACGCCGTCCCTGAAGGCCTGGGGCATCTCCGGCAGGGCCCGGCTGTTCGAGGTGGTCCAGCGGGTCAGGGAGGTCAACGCCGAACGAGCCCGCCAGGCGCCGGGGCGGAAGCTCACCGGGTCCTCCTCCAGCGACCTGGAGCTGAAGGCGGACCCGAGCCTCGCGGTGGACTACATCGTGGCCCCGCCCCGGATGGCCCGCTACATGGAGTGGAGCACCCGGGTCTACAACGTGTATCTCAAATACATCGCCCCGGAGGATATCATCAACTACTCCATCGACGAGGTCTTCATGGACGTGACCAACTACCTGGAGACCTACGGCCTCAGCCCCCGGGAGCTGGCCATGAAGATCATCCTGGACGTGCTGGAGACCACGGGCATCACCGCCACGGCGGGCATCGGGCCCAACCTGTACCTGTGCAAGATCGCCATGGACATCTGGGCCAAGCGCATCCCGGCGGACAAAAACGGCGTCCGCATCGCCCAGCTGACGGAGATGAGCTACCGCCGGAACCTCTGGACCCACCGGCCCCTGACGGACTTCTGGCGGGTGGGGCCGGGCACCGCCAGGAAGCTGGAGGCCGAGGGCCTGTACACCATGGGGGACGTGGCCCGATGCTCCATCGGCGGGCCCGGGGACTACTACAACGAGGACCTGCTCTACAAACTGTTCGGCGTCAACGCCGAGCTGCTGATCGACCACGCCTGGGGCTGGGAGCCCTGCGCCATCGCGGACATCAAGTCCTACAAGCCGGAGGCCAGGAGCATCGGCGGGGGCCAGGTCCTGCAATCCCCCTATCCCTGCGAGAAGACCCGGCTGGTGGTCCGGGAGATGGCGGACCAGCTGGCCCTGGAGCTGGTGGACCAGGGGCTGGTGACGAACCAGCTGACATTGACCGTGGGCTATGACATCGAGAACCTGACGGACCCGGAGCGCCGGAAACAGTACCGTGGCGAGGTCAAATCGGACCGCTACGGCCGCTCCATCCCCAAGCATGCCCACGGCACCGCCAACCTGGAGGAGTACACCGCCTCCACCAAGCGGATCATCGCCGCCGCCCTGGAGCTGTTCGACCGGATCATCGACCCGAATCTGCTGGCCCGGCGGCTGTACCTCGCCGCCGGCCGGGTGGCGGAGGAGGGGGACGCGCCGGAGCGGAAGCCCTTCGAGCAGCTGGACCTCTTCACGGACTACGCCGCCGAGGAGGCGCGGCGGGCCCGGGAGGCCGCCGAGCTGGAGCGGGAGAAGCGGATGCAGAGAGCGGTGCTGGACATCAAGAAGCGCTTCGGGAAAAACGCCATTCTGAAGGGCATGAACTTCCAGGAGGGCGCCACGGCCAAGGACCGGAACCGCACGATTGGAGGACACAAGGCATGAGCGGACCCTACGACGACATCATCAACCTGCCCCACCACGTCTCCGCCCAGCGGCCCCATATGCCCATGGCGGACCGGGCGGCGCAGTTCTCCCCCTTCGCCGCCCTGTCGGGGTACGGCGACGCCGTGCGGGAGGCCGCCCGGCTCACCGGCGGAAAGGCGGAGCTGGCCGAGGAGGAGAAAGCCGCCCTGGACGCCCGGCTCCGGAAGCTGCGGCCCGGGTCCTCCGCCGCGTTCACCGTCTTCCGGCCCGACGAGAGGAAGGAGGGGGGCGCGTACGTCACGGCGGAGGGCGTCGTCAGGCGGATTGACGGCTGTGCCCGGGAGATCGTCCTGGCGGACGGGCGGCGGCTGGGGATCGAGGACATTTTGGAGGTCCGGCTTCTTGCGCCGGAGGGGGAAACGTGATATACTGTCGAAAGCGTAAGGAGGCTGAGCTATGGAAGAGATGGAATATCTGTGGAAGGACCGGAAGCGCTTTCTGGGAATGCCGCTGTCGTTCACCCGGTACCGCCTCAGCGACGACCGGCTGTTCTGCGAGACGGGCTTTCTCAACGTGAAATCCGACGAGGTGCTGCTCTACCGGGTCCGGGACCTGCGGCTGACCATGAGCCTGGGCCAGCGCATCTTCGGCGTGGGGACGGTGTGCGTGGTGTCCTCGGACAAGAGCATCCCCCACCTGGACCTGAAGAACGTGAAGGACCCCCGGGCGGTGAAGGAGCTGATCCACAAAAACGTGGAGGCCGCCAAGGACAAGCGCCGCATGCGGGCCACGGAGCTCCTGGGCGGGGAGGACGGCCCGGACTGCCGGGAGTACGAGGAGGACCTGGACGAGGACGAGGTTTGAAAAACGCCAAGGGCGGGAACCCACGGGTTCCCGCCCTTCCTGATTTCATGGGAAAAACGCTCCAAGGGAGGCGTCACCACAGCCGGTTTTCAATCATGGCCTGTTCGATATACTCCCTGGACTTGCCCTCAAAATGTCCCCGGCAGGTGCCCTTCGCCTCCCGGAGGAACTCGCCCTCCTTGTCGTAGACCGGGTAAGTGTACTCGTGGGGGCACTCCTCCTTGGAGAGGCCGAGGTTGTCCAGGGCGTCGCCGGCCGCCTGCTTCTCAGCAAAACGAACGTATCCCTCCTGCTCCACCTCCAGGTCCGGCGCGTAGCCCACATAGTCCGCCAGCAGCATGGTGCCGTAGGTCTCGCCCTTTTTGTTCCTGGGGAAATCCTCGTTCACAAGGTAGATCTCCTTGGCCTTTTTATCCAGTTCCGGCAGGGCGCCGTCGTTCCCCACCAGGTACTCGTACCGGGTGCTTCCATTCTTGTCCCGGTACATCTTTTCATTGCCCCGGTAGGAGTTCACATCGTCGTCCGGCAGAATGGTCCCGCCCCGGCTCTTGATGAGGTCCACATCGCCCCGGCGGGGGTTTTTGGGCACCTCCTTGGGGATGCTGAGGTCGATGACTTCTTCCTGGGCGGGAGCGGGCTGGGGGGCGGGCATCTTCCCCAGGTAAACGGTCTTGGAAGCGGAATCATAGTTGACCTCCACCTTCAAAAGCTCGCTGATTTTCCGGAGGGGGAGGTAGTTGGTTTTGCCCCCCGTCTCGTCGGTGTAGAGGATGGAGCCGGGGATTTTCTGTCCGTTTGCGGCGGTGATGTCCGCCTCCGCCGCGATGACGGTCCCCCCGTCCAGGGAGACGTTTGCGAAGTTGTAGCTCACCTTCCCCGCCGCCGCCAGGGCGGTGGTCAGGCAGAGGGACAGGGTCAGGGCCGCGGCGGCCCCGCTGAGGAAGGAAGAGAAGTGTCCGGTCTTTTTCATGATATACAATCCTTTCTGATTCAAAGTTTTCAAGTGTTGGAGGCCGGGGGCGTCGGCTGATTGAAGTCTCCCCGCTCGATCGCCGCCCGGACCTCCTCCTTGGTCATGCCCGAGAAATCGTAATGCCCGCCGCAGGAACCCTTCATTTCCTCAATGACCTCGCCTTCCTGGTTATACAGGAAATAGGTGTACTCGTGGGGGCATTCCTCCTCGGACAGGCCGTTCAGGGACTGTCCGGCGGCGTCGAATTCATCCATCCGGATGTATCCATCCCCCATCTGCGTCAGGTCCGGAGCGTAGCCCACATACTCCGCCAGCAGCATGGAGCCGTAGCTCTCGCCCTTTTTGTTCTTGGGGAAATCCCCGTCCACGATGGACCACTCCGCCGCCGCCTTGTCCAGGTCCGTGAGGATGTCCTTGTTCCCCACCTTGTATTCCCAGCGGAGCTCCCCGTTTTTGTCCTTGAACATCTTGTCGTTCCCCCGGTAGGAGTTCACATCGTCGTCCGGGAGAATCGTGCCGCCCCGGCTTTTGATCAGGGCCTCGTCGCCCCGCCGGGGATTCTTGGGCACCTCCTTGGGGATTCTGAGGTCGATGACATTTTCATCGGCGGCGGGCTCGGCGGCGGGCTGGGCCGTCTGGTCCGCCTTGCCGGGCTGTTTTCCCAGGAAAATGGTCTTCGTGGCGGAGTCATAGCTGACCTCCACCTTCAGAAGGTCGCTGATTTTCCGGAGGGGGAGGTAGTTGGTTTTGCCCCCCGCCTCGTCGGTGTAGAGGATGGAGCCGGGGATCATCTGCCCGTTGGCGGCGGAGATGTCCGCCCCCGCCACGATGACGGTCCCCCCGTCCAGGCAGACGTTGGCGAAGTTGTAGCTGATTTTGCCCGAGGCCGCCAGGGCGGTGGTCAGGCAGAGGGACAGGGCCAGGACGGCGAAGAAGCCGCCGGCAAAGGACGCGATACGATGTTTCATGAGGATACCTTCCTTTCTTTTTTGGCGGGGCAGGGGAAGCCCTCCCCGCCCCGTTCTACCAGGTAAACGGAGGAGGAGGGCGCTGCATCCCACGAATTTGAAAAAATTTGAAAAAATATTTTTACTCGTCCAGGCGCTCCCATTCGCTGAACTCCACCCGGACGTCGCCGACCTTCAGAGCCGTCACCGTGGAGGGGTCGACGGGATAGGGGAAGTAGAAGGACAAGGTGATATCGAGGGTGTTCCCGGAGTAGCCGCCGCTTATGCCGGGCCCCGCGTTCGTGAGGTCTATATAGTCCCCGTCCTCCGTCCAGACGCCCAAGGGGCCCTCCCAGAGGGCATAATTCAAATCCACGATGTCCAGCGGATCCTCGACCTCGTCAATGTCAATCCCGGCCCATGAGGGAAATTCCCCGTGCAAAGTCATCGGGGCCGGAACCTTGCCGGTGGCCAGCAGCTCACTGGTGGAAACCTGGAACTCCGTGAAGCGCAGGGGGACCTCCCGCAGGGGCGGTTTGCCCAGGGTCGTCTCCACCACGCCGCCCTGGTAACGGATGTCCGGGAAGACCTTCTCCAGGGTGAAGGTGAAGTCGAAGGGGCCGTCGATGTGGAACTTGTCGTCCCCGAAGAAGGAGAGCTTTTCCATGTGGAGGGTCATCTCCGGCTGCTCCACGTAGTCGTGCAGGGTCGCCCAGACCTCGAAGGTGAGGACGTCCTCCTCCCGTCCGATCAGCTGGAAGTTCAGGCCGTAATTCCGCTTGTAGCCCTGTTCCGCCCTTTTCCGGATCTCCGCCTCCCGGGCGAACCAGTTCATATCGGACAGCATCTCCCGCTCATATTCGTACCACTGGTCCTCCCGCAGGGTCAGATAGCACTCCGCCGTGTGGAGCCCCTTTCCATAGGGGCCGGAGGGCCCGGGGGTGAACTCCTCGGGGATGTCCGGGCACTTCATCACGATGGAGAGGAGCAGGGACTCCCCGTCCCACACGGCGGCGTTCAGGGTGATGAACGCCTCCCCCTCGGTCCGGGTCTCCTCGATCAGCGTGCCCGTGCGGGCCAGGACCTCCTCCGAGGTCTCCGGCGACTGGGGGTCCACCCCCCGGCTGGGGAACCACTGGGTGAACTGCCCGGTGACCAGGACGTAGGCGCAGGCGGAGAGCAGCAGCATCGCCGCGATGAGGGCGACGACCTTCCAGTTCAGCCGCCCTCTCCCGCGGGGCCTCAGGGCCTCCCGCCGCCGCATCCAGCCCCAGGGGTCCGCCAGGAGGCGCATCCGCTCCCGGAGGTAGCCGGGGGAGAAGTTCACTTCCTTTTCGTCCGCGTCCTGGAGGACCAGCTGATATTGGGCCAGATTGGCGTCCATCAGCCCCAGGCGCAGGGCATCCTCAAACTGCCGCATAGTGGTATCCCTCCTTCTCCAGCTGCTCCCGGAGCATGGCCCGGCCCCGCATCACCCGGCTGGACACGGTGGACTCGTTGATCTTCAAGCGCCGGGCGATCTCCTGGTTGGTCTGCTCCTCCACGCACTTGAGCTCCAGAATCCGGCGGTAGTTCTCCGGCAGGCAGCGGATGAGGGAGACCAGATAGTCGTATTCGTCCTGGTGGGCCTCCGGGGCCGGGGGGTCCCAGTCCTCCGGGAAGGCGGTGGTGCGCTTCTCCGCCCGGAGCTGGTCCAGGGCGGCGTTCTTGGCCGTGGTGACGGTGTAGCCCTCCGTCTCCTCCCAGGGGAGGGTGGAGACCCGTTCCCAGTTTTTCAGCAGCTGGAACCAGGTCTGCTGGGCGGCGTCCTCCGCCCGGGTGGGGTCCCCCAGGACCCGCAGGGCCACGGCGTAGACCTTTTTCTCATAGGCCTCGTAGAGTTTGGTGAACCTCCGCTGGTCCTCCTCGGTCTCCAGCATGGCGAGGAACATGGTGAGCATGAGCGGTCACATCCTTTGTCTTTGGTTTGGCGGTGTTCCACTGAGTAAACGGCGGGGGAGGGGAAAGTATCCCACGTGGGATGAAAAAATTTTTTACCCTATCAATAAAGCACATTGGAAGGAAAAACGCAACCGGAAAAGCAGGCCAAGGGTATCGTGACCCGGGCCCAGGCGGCGCGGATGCTGAAAAACCATCTGGAGAATGCCTGACAAAAGCCAGGGCGGCCGACCGGCCGCCCTGGCTTTGCCCCCGAGGGCTTATTGATACCGCGCCAGCGAGACCGTCACGTTGATCCGCTGTGTGGTCTCCGGCGTGACCCCGGCCACAAACTCGTTGTGGATCCGGTCCGCATCCTCGTCGATTTCAAAGGCCCGGATCAGGGTCTGCCCCGGCTGGATTTTCACCCTGCTCAGCCCCTCATAGCCGTTGATCATATAGGCCCGGCCCGCCTCGCAGATCACCGGGACGTCCCCGTTGTTGGTGACGGTCAGGAGCAGGCGCCTCCCGCCGATGGTGCTCATGCGCCGCCCGGTGCCAAAGCCCGTCCAAGACTCCACCACGGTTTCGTCCTCAAAAATCCACGCGGGCCCCGCCGAGGTGTCCACCGTCCTGGGGTCGATCTCCGTGAAGGGCCCCGCCTTCATGCCCAGGACCGGAGCGTCGGTGATGGATTTGTCCGCGTCGGTGAGAACCTGGTACCGGAGGCCCTCCGACGTGGGGCCCAGGACCACGCTGTTCCTCGTCTCGCTCCAGCCGGAGGGGATGTCCAGGTAGTCCGCCACCATCTCCACCGGCACGTAGTTGTAGGACTTGCCCGACGGGCCCTGGTAGACCACATAGCCGGGGATGCCCTCGGCCTCCGCCTTGTACTCCTGGCCGGGGGCCAGCATCACCCTGTCCATGACCACCACGCCGCCGGTCCCGATTTCCAGCTTCCCCGCCGCCGCCAGGGCGCCCCCCGTCAGGGCGAACACCAGGGCCATGGCCAGGGCCCCGGAGAAAAAGGCGTTCAGGTGCTTCATCAGAGCGCTCCTTTCTTACTTCCGCGCCGCCGTCAGCTTGGCCAGCTCCACCCGGGTCCCGCCCAGCTTCACCGCCGTCACCGCGGCGGGGTCGATGGGGAAGGCATAGGTGACGCCCACGTCGCCGTCGCAGGTTCCGTCCGGCGAGGTGACCATGCTGCTCCCGCCGCCCCGCTGGGAGAGGTCCACAAACTTGCCGTCCTTGGTCCACAGACCCTGGATGACCTTGTGCAGCGCCTTGCTCACGGCCTGATGGTCCAGCTTGTCCGGGTCGGGAGCGGGTTCCGCCTCGCCGGGCTTCGTAACGCGGATGGAGTTCACCGGGGCCAGAGTCTCATAGTCCACGTTCACCTCAAAGGGCCCGATTTCAAAGCCCGTGAACCGGAAGGGAACCTTGTCCGCCGTGACCCTCACGTCCCCCGTGTACTCCGCCGCCGGGAGGACGTTCTCCAGCTGGAAGGTGAAGTCCATGGGCCCCTTCAAAATCGTGTCCTTCGGTCCGGGGCCGGTGCGTTTGCCGTCCTGCCACGTCACCCGGTCGCCCTTGCCGTCCTCGTAGGTGGCGATGTTCTCCAGGTGCAGGGTGACCTCCGGCTGCTTCAGATAATCCTTGAAGGACAGCCAGACCTCGAAGAGAAGGGTGTCCTTCTCCCGGCTGACCAGGGGGAAGTTCAATATGTTGACATGATTCCAATAGTCGGTCTGGCCCATGTCCAGGAACCGCTGGACCGACTGCTCCAGCCCCTCTTTGCAGTCCTCCTCGGGACGTCCTTCCTGTTCGGCAAGCTCTTCGCAGTGGCGCTCCTCATCCTTCCGCACGTAGGTCTTCCAGTCCTCCTCCGGCAGGGCGATGGAGCACTCCTCCGTATAGAGGTTGGTTTTCCCGGCGACCTCTTTGGGGATGTTGGGGGCCTTCACCGCCAGGGACATCCGCAGGGTGTCCCCGTCCCAGACCGCGCCGTTCAGGGTGGCCGTCACGCCGCCCACGGTCCTGCTCTGCTTGACGGCGGTGCCCATTCTGGCCAGGACGGCCTCCACGGCCTCCGGCGCGGCGGGGTCCTGTTCCAGCCGGGGGAACCACTGGGAAAACTGCCCCGTGGGCTTCGCGGCCTTTTCCGCCTTGGGCTCCGCCGCCAGGGCGGCGCAGCTCAGCGACGCCAGCAGGGCCAGGGCCAGCAGGCCCGAAATGACATGCTTCCAGGTTTTCATATGTGTCCTTCCTTTCTTTTCCGGCGGGAAGGAAGCGCCCTCCCCGCCCCGTTCTACTTGTTTAACGGAGGGGGAGGGCGTTTTGTTACACCAATCTGAAAAATTTTCAGGGAAATTTTTATCCGTCCAGGCGCTCCAGCCGGCTCAGCTCCACCCGGGTGCCGCCGATGTCCACCGCCGATACCTGGGCGGGGTCGATGGGATAGGGGAACTTCCGGCTCCAGTTGACCTTCAATCCTTCCTCGTCCGCCGGGCTCAACACGCCGGTGACGCCCATGCTCTCTTTGCAGTCCACATACTTCCCGTCCTTGGTCCACAGGCCGTTCAGCGCCAGCTTCAAATCCTTGTCCAGGTCGATATTCATCTTGCCCTCGACGGGTTCGTTTCTCTGGTCCACCAGGTTCACGGGGCCCTGGACGTCAATGCCGCAGGTCACCGCCATCTGGAGGGGGGAGGCGGAAACGCTCTTGACCAGCAGGGGGACCTCGCCATAGGCGACGGGCACGCTTCCCCGGCAGTTCACCGGCGGAATCGTGCGCTCCAGCGTGAAGGTGAAGTCAAAGGGCCCCTTCAGCACGGTGCCGGCGGACTTCCCGTCCAGCTGCGGCTTGCCGGTTCCCGCCTCCGTCCCCACCAGCGTCAGATTCTCAAGGTGCAGCGTCAGCTCCGGCTTTTCCAGAACGTCCTCCACAAGAGTCAGCACGTGGAAGGTGACGGTGTTCCCCTCCCGGCCGTCCAGGGCGACGGTGGGCTGGAACATGACCTGCCCCTGCTTCAGCATGTTCTGATACCTTTGCTCCATCTCCTCCTTGGAGAGCTCCTCGTCGCCGGTCTTGCCCTCCAGCCACTTCCGCAGATAGTTCCCGAACTGTTTCTCCGGCATTTTGACGGCGCATTCATCGTCATAAACCCAGGACTTTCCCGTGAGCTCCTTGGGGAAGGCGGCGCTCTTCGCCGTGAAGGACAGATAGGCCGCGCCGCCGTCCCACACCGCGCCGCCCAGGGTCAGCGTCTCGCCGCCCGCGGTCTTGGTCTGGTTGATGACCGTGCCCATTCTGGCCAGGACGGCTTCCGACGCCTCCGGCGCGGCGGGGTCCGTCCCCAGCCAGGGGAACCACTGGGTGAACTGCCCGGCGGGCTTCGCGGCGGCCTTCTCCGTCTTCGCCTCCGCCGCCAGGGCGGAACCCGCCAGGGACGCCAGCAGGACCAGGGCGAACAGCCCCGAAATCATACGCTTCCAAGTTTTCATGATGTGACCTTCCTTTCTTTTCCGGCGGGAAGGGAAAACCCTCCCCGCTCCGTTGTATCAGGTAAACGGAGGGGGAGGGAAAAGTATTTCACGCTATTGAAAAATTTTGAAAAAACTTTTTCACTCGTCCAGGCGGGTCAGCTCGCTCAGCTCCACCCGCTTCCCGCCGATGCACACCGCTATCACTGCGGCGGGGTCTATCACGTGGACCGGATTGCCGCGCATCTCCCCATCGGCGTTTCCGTTCTCATCCACAGAGAACGCCGTCCCGCCAATACATTCCACATATTCGCCGTCCTTCGTCCAGAGCCCGTTCAAGCTCATGGCCAGGTTCTGCTCCAGGCTGATATGCAGCTTGTCCGGGTCCTCCCCCGTGGGGTCCAGCAGGGCCAGGAGGTCCACGTCGGCGCAGACCTGGAAGGCCATGACGGTGATCTTTGAGACTCGCAGAGGGATGTTCTCATAGGTCGCGTCGATGTCTCCCGCGTAGCTGATGGGCGAGAGTTTGTTGTCCAGGGTGAAGGTGAAGTCAAAGGGGCCCTTGAGAAACGGTTCGTTCAGTTCCTGGTCGGTGGTGACGGTTCCGTCGGGGTCAATCTGTGAGATGTGGATACGGGGAGTATCGTCGTTGTCCCCCTCCTCCACCTTGTAAGTGGCGAGGTTTTCGATGTGCAGCGTCAGCTCCGGGTCCTCCACGTAGTCGAACAGGGCTGTCATCCCTTGGAGGATGAGGGTCCCGTCCTCCTGGCGGGCCGCCCGGAAGAACGAGGTGCGGAAAGGCTCATAGGGGTCCTCCAAATCGGCCCGGACCAGCTCCTCCCGCTCTTCCTCCGTGGAGTCGATATGGCTGTCGGCGTGGATTCGGGCGATTTTCTTCCGCAGATACGCCTCCCGCTGGTCCTCCGCCAGCCCAAGGCGGCACTCCAGGTCGTAGAGACTTTCAAGGTCGAAGTCCTCCGGCAGGTCCGGGATGTCCGCCGTCAGGGACAGCCGCAGCTCCTGCCCGTCCCACACGGCGGCGTTCAATGTCACCGTCGCGCCGTCCACGGTCTGGGGCTCCCCGATGACGGTGCCCATGCGGCTCACGATCTCCTCCGAGGCCTCCGGGGCCTTGGTGTCCATCCGGATGGTGGGGAACCACTGGGCGAACTGCCCGGTCACCACGGCGTAGCCGCAGGCGGAGAGCAGCAGCAGCGCCGCCGCGATGGCGATCATCCGCCAGTCCGGCCGCCGTCTCCCGGACCGCCGCCGGGCCCAGCCCCGGGGGTCCGCCAGGACCCGCGTCCGCTCCCGGAGGTAGCGGGGGGAGAAGTCCGGCTCCCCGGCCTCCGCATCCCGGAGAACCCGCTCGTACTGCTCCAGATTGGCGTCCATCAGCGCCCGGCGCAAAAGGATGTCAAACCGCGTCATAAGCATACCCCTCCTTTTCCAGACGTTCCATCAGCAGGGCCCGGCCCCGCATCACCCGGACGGCCACGGTGGACTCGTTCATCCCCAGCCGCCGGGCGATCTCCCGGTTGGTCTGCTCCTCCACGCACTTGAGCTCCAGAATCCGCCGGTAGTTCCCCGGCAGGGAGCGGATCAGGGACACGAGGTAGTTGTACTCCTCCTGGCGCTCCTCCTGGGCGGGCGGGTCCCAGTCCTCGGGGAAGGCGGCGGTCCGCCCCTCCGCCCGGAGAATGTCCAGGGCGCAGTTCTTGACGACGGTGACCACATAGCCCTCCGTCTCCTCCCAGGGCAGGGCGGACACCCGGTCCCAGCGGTTGATGAGCTGGAGCCAGGTCTGCTGGGCGGCGTCCTCCGCCCGGTCCGGGTGCCCCAGAATGCGAAGGGCCACCGCGTGGATTTTTTTCTCGTGAGCCTCGAACAGCCGCGTGAACTGCCGCTGGTCCTGCTCGGTCTCCAGCATGGCGAGGTAGATCGCAAGCATGGAAGGTCTCCTCCTTTGTATGGAATTGGCGCCGATTCACTTTGTAAACGCCGGGGGAGGGAAAAGTATTTCATGGATCGGAAAAAATTTCTGCTCCGCCGGAAAGAGCGGGACCCGACGCGGCAGGGCGCCGCGCTTCCCGTTTTCTTAACGGCCCCGGAACCGATTTTACCTCTTCGCCTATGGATTTTTCAAGATTTCTGTGATACAATAGCTCCGCTTCCCCCGTGGCAGCTTGCGGCGGAGGCGGAAATATGAGACGGAAAACGGAAGGAGCCCCCTATGATCAAGATCACCACCGACAGCACCTGCGACCTGCCGGCGCCGCTGCTGGAGCAGTATGATATCACCGTTTTCCCCCTGGGCGTCGTCAAGGCCGGGAAGCTCTACCACGACGGCGTGGACATCCGGACGGCGGACATCGCCTCCCATGTGGACGCCGGAGGGGAGATCACCACGACCAACGCCGTCAATGTCGCGGACTATGAGGACGCCTTCCGGGCCCTGGCGGAAAAATATGACGCGGTCATTCACATCAACATCGGAAGCGGCTTCTCCTGCTGCCACCAGAACGCCAAGCTGGCGGCGGAGGAGGTGCCGGAGGTCTGCGTGGTGGACTCCGGGAACCTGACCGTGGGCCACGGGCTGATGGTCCTGGCGGCGGCGGACGCCGCCCGGGCGGGGAAGTCCGTCACGGAGATTCTGGACCTGCTGGACGGCATGGTCCCCCGGCTGGAAACCAGCTTTGTCCTGGACCGGCTGGACTATATGAAAAAGGGCGGGCGCTGCTCCGCCGTCACCGCCCTGGGGGCGAACCTGCTGAAGCTCCACCCCTGCGTGGACGTCATCGACGGCAAGATGTCCGTCACCAAAAAGTACCGGGGGAACATCGCCAAGGTGGTGTCGGACTACATACGGGACCGCCTCCGGGACCGGACGGACCTGGATTTCAGCCGGGTCTTCCTGGTGGACACCTGCCCGGGGGACGAGCTGGCGGGCATCGCCCGGGCGATCCTGCTGGAGGACGGCCGCTTCGGCGAGATTCTGGAGGCCAAGGCGGGCTGTACCATCTTCTGCCACTGCGGGCCGGGCACTCTGGGCCTGATTCTCCTGAGAAAATGAAAAAGAACGGCGGGCCTGTGGCTCGCCGTTTTTTCCGCACCTCACGCCAGAAGGGCGTTGATCTCCTCGATCTCCAGGTCCTGGAGGGCCCAGTTGACGCCGTAGCCCACCACCCGGCTCAGCTCCCGGACCTGCTGGTCCACGTCCCGGGTGGTGACGGTCAGGGGCGTCTTTCCCTGGCGGAGCCGGGTCTCGTCCAGCTCCGCGATGCCCGCCTCCTCCAGCAGGTCCGCCGCCAGGGTGGCGGCGTCCACCACCGTGGGCACGCCGATGGCGAACACCGGCACCCCCAGGGACTCCCGGTCCAGCGCCGAGCGGTGGTTCCCCACGCCGGAACCGGGGACGATGCCCGTGTCCGAGAGCTGCACCGTGGCGCACATCCGCCCCACCCGCCGGGCGGCCAGGGCGTCAATGGCGATGACCAGGGCGGGCTTCACCTGCTCCACCAGGCCCCGGACGGACTCGGCGGACTCCACGCCGGTGCTGCCCAGCACCCCCGCCCGGAACACCGCTACGGGGCGGAACCCGGCGAAGTGCTTGGGGCTGGCGGAGATGAGGTGCCGGGTGACCAGCACGCTGTCCGCCGCCAGGGGGCCCACGGCGTCCGGCGTCATGGCGGCGTTCCCCAGGCCCACCACCAGCACCGGGCCCTCCTCGGGGATCATGGCCTTGAGATGGGAGCCCACCACCCGGACGGCCCGCTCGAAGAAGTCCGCCTTCCGCTGCCAGAAGCTGCTGAGGTCGATGGTGAGATAGGTCCCCCGGGGCTTCCCCAGGGCCTCCTCCCCCCGCTGGTCCAGGATGTCCACCCGGGTGACGGGATAGCCCTCCTCCTTGGACTTCGTGGCCTTGACGCCGGAGAGCCGGGTGGTCTTCTCCGTGGACTCCTGCCAGAGTTCCCGGGCCTCCAGGGCCAGATCGGTGCGCTTCGCGAACATAGGACCGCCTCCCAAACCGAAAATTTCTTGGACTAGGGTTTGCGGAGGGCGGCGAAATATGCGGGAGGCGCTCTGAAAAAAATTCAGGGCGCCTCCAGTATCAGCGGCAGGTCCACGATGGACACCCCCCGGCTCATGGCGTACTGCATGGTGTATTGAGTGCCGCCGGGGGTGCCGTCGAAGGCGGCGATGAGCAGGGAGGAATGGTCCACCATGTACCGGTCCCGCCGCTGCATGCAGTAGGGCGTGTACCGGGCGGAGACCAGGGTCTCGAAGTCACAGGCCTCCACCAGCCGCCGGTACCGGGCCCGCTGGCCCGGGGACCAGGCGTCCGCCTGGGTGGGACAGGGGATGGCGGCCTCCACGGTGACGCCCGGACGCCGCTCCCGGAGGGCCAGGACCGCCTCGCAGAAATAGAGGTCGCAGCCCAGGGCCATGCCGCAGAGGAAGTGGCGGCAGCCCTCCTCATAGGCGGCGTCCACGGCGTCGGCGATGCGCCGCTTGAGGGAGAGGCAGCGCCGGTCTTCCTCGTCATAGCGCCAGGGCAGCTTCCCGGGGCGGTGCCCGGTGAAGCAGCAGCTGATCTGTCTGGACCGCATGGCGCGTCCCCCTCTCTCCGGTAAAATGGCACATTTATTATAGAACGTTTGTTCCGAAATGTAAAGACTTTTCTTTTCCCGGCGGGAGGCGTATAATGGAGGCGTGCGGTTCGCCGCGCGGGAAGGAGAGGGAATCATGCTGCTTTCCACCTTGTGCTATCTGGAGCGGGGAGACGAGTACCTGATGCTCCACCGGGTGAAGAAGGACCACGACGTGAACCAGGGGAAGTGGATCGGTGTTGGGGGCAAGTTTCAGGACGGGGAGAGTCCCGAGGACTGCGTCCTCCGGGAGTGCTTCGAGGAGACGGGGCTGACGCTGACGGACTACCGCTACCGGGGCCTCGTGACCTTCGTGTCCGATCAGGCCCCCACGGAGTATATGCACCTCTTCACCGCCTCCGCCTGGACCGGGACGTCTCACCCCTGCGACGAGGGGGAGCTGGCCTGGATCAAAAAGGCGGACCTGCTGTCCCTGCCCCTTTGGGAGGGGGACAAGCTCTTCCTCCGCCTTCTGGACGAGGACGCGCCCTTCTTTTCCCTGAAGCTCCGCTATGAGGGGGACCGTCTGGCCTCGGCGGCGCTGAACGGAAAGCCCCTGGACTGAGAAAGCCGCCCGAAGGGGCGGCTTGGACGGTTCTCAGGTCTCCCGGTGCTCCCGGAGGGCGGCCTCCCACTCCTCCCGGTCCGCCTCCGTCAGATAGCGGATTTCCCGGCAGGGGTTCCCCGCGGCCAGGACCCCGGGGGAAATGTCCCGGTTGACCACAGACCCGGCGGCGATGACCGAGCCCTCTCCGATGGTGACCCCGGGGAGGATGACCACGTTGCCCCCGATCCAGACGTTGTCCCCGATGGTGACGGGACGGCCGTACTCCAGGTCCGTGTTCCGGACCTCCGGCACCATGGGGTGGTTCACCGTGTAGATGCAGACCCGGGGGGCGATGTAGACCCGGCTGCCGATGGTGATGGGGGCGATGTCCAGGAAGATACAGTCGTAGTTGGCGAAGAAATAGTCCCCCACGGAAATCTGGGTACCGTAGTCACAGCGGAAATTGGACTCTACCCAGGCGTCCTTTCCGGCGTGGCTGAAGAGCTCCCGGATGGTGGTCTCCCGGCCCTGGAAGTCGTCGGGGGCCAGGGTGTTCAGCCGGTGGCAGAGGCGCTTGGCCCGCATCCGGGCCTCCGTCAGCTCCGGGTCCGGGGGGTAGTAGAGCTTCCCGGCGAGGCGCTTTTCCTGTTCAGTCATGAAAGGTCCCTCCTGCAAAATCGTTTGGGCCATTATAGCAGAGCCGGGGAAAGCGGTCAAGAAGGGCTTGCATTTTTCGGGGAAACTGGTATATCATAGAAAAAGCCGCCGGAAAAAGGGCGGAGCCGAAGCTCCGCCCCTTTGAGGCCGGGATGGTTTTCTTCCGGGAAGACCGCTCTTACAGCGGTTCCTTCCGCTTGGGGGAGTTGATGGCCACCAGCCAGGACACCAGCAGGATCACCGCGCCGATGGTGTAGCCGATATAGTAGACGCTCTGGCCCTGGGCCTCGGCGTCCATGGTGAAGAAGTCGCCGATCTGACCGCCCAGGATGAAGGCCATGGCCACGGGGACGATGAATTTCAGGCAGATGTCCATGAACTTGTTCAGCCAGTGGATCTGCTCCGCGCCGTGGTGGATTTCGTCGGTGATGGGCTTGGTCCGCAGCTCCCAGCCGATCATGATGCTCATGATCAGCGCGCCGGCGGGCATGGCCAGACCCTCGGAGAAGGCGTCCATGAAGTCCAGCCAGCAGTCGTTCCAGGGGCCGACGCCAATCATCTGCTGGAAGGGGACGGGCACAAACTTGTTGCTGCCCAGGCCGTCCAGGGCCACAATGGCGGCCTCCACCATGATGGCGACGCACACCCAGAACACGGTCTTGGAGCGGTTGCCCTGCTTGCCCTTGCTCTCCGCGTGGTCCAGCAGGAAGGTGACGACCACCTCGATCAGGGCGATGGCGGAGGAAATGGCCGCCACCAGCACGAACAGATAGAAGATTACGCCGAACAGGGGGCCGATGGGACCCATGGCCTGGAACACGTCCTGCAGGGTGATGAACAGCAGCTTGGGGCCGCTGAGGGTGGCGCTGGGGCCGTAGGTCGCCACGGCGGCGGGGATGACGGCGATGCCCGCCATGATGGCAACCAAAGTGTCCGCGAAGACCACCACCACGGAGTTCTTCACGATGTTCTGCTCCTTTTTCATGTAGGAGCCGTAGGTGATGGTGATGCCCATGGCCAGGGACAGGGAGAAGAACATCTGCCCTCCGGCGGTGGCCAGGACGGAGATGAGACCCGGAGCCTCCTCAATGAAGCCCGCCTGCACCGCGTAGCCGGGGACGAACATGAACTTCAGGCCCTCCGCCGCGCCGGGCAGGGTGACGGAGCGGATGATGATGATGACCAGCATCACGAACAGGGCCGGCATGCCGATGTTGTTGAATTTCTCAATGCCTCCGGAGATGCCGCCCCGGTTGATGAGGTAGCAGATGATCATGAACAGGAAGGTGAACATGACGCAGCCGAAGGGATTGGTCAGCATGGCGCCGAACAGGTCGGAACCCGTTTTGATCTCCGCCCCGGCGAAGGCCAGATTGCTCAGGTTCAGGGACATGTACTCGATGCAGTAGCCGCCCAGAACCGTGTAGAAGCTGAGGATGACGAAGGGAGAGAACACCGCCAGCCAGCCCACCCACTTGAAGCGGGCGGACAGGGCGTGGTACGCGCCGATGGTGCCCTTGCCGGTTTTCCGGCCCATGGCCAGCTCGCTCATCATGATGCTGAAGCCCACGAAGATGGCCAGCAGCACATAGATGACCAGGAACGCGAAGCCGCCGGACTTGCCCATTTTATAGGGGAAGCCCCAGATATTGCCCAGACCCACGGCGGAGCCGATGGCGGCCATCAGGAAGCCCAAGTTGCTCCCCCAGGAACCTCTCTCATTTTCCACAAAAATTCCTCCTTTAATCAGTGATTATGAACAAACTATACTATACGCAAGGCGATTCGTCAAGGAAAAACGGGGAAAAAATTTACAAAATGTTTTTACTATGCGGAGAATTGTCCATTTCACGCTTTGATGTGACATGGTTTTCTATACAAATCTCACAAAACAAACACTAAGGATGGGACTTATGCAACAGTTTAAACCAGTGACAAAACAGGACGGCGCAAAGCTGCGGCGCTATTACAAGGGCTGTGACTACGGCCTGTGCGAATACTCCCTGGGCACCAAGCTCATGTGGAAGAAGGTGCTCCACCCGGCCTGGGCGGAAATCGCGGGCTGTCTCGTGGTCCGCAACCGGGACGCGGGCGGGTGGAATTTCGACTACCCGGTCCCCGGGCCGGAGGGGGACGTGGACGCGGCCCTGGAGGCCATCGAGGCCTACTGCCTGGAGGCGGGGCAGCTGCCCGTCATCTCCATGGTGCCGGAGCATCTGGCGGCAAAGGTGCTGAGCCGTTATCCCTATGTCCGGGTCAGCGATATCCGGACGTGGCGGGACTACGTGTACTACCGGGAGGACCTCCAGTATTTCACCGGCCGGCGCTACTCCGGCCAGCGGAATCACATCAAGAAGTTCCGGGCCCAGTGGCCCGACGCGGAGGTCCGCCCCCTGACGGTGGAGAACGCCGGGGCGGTGGAGCAATTCTGGAGGGACTACGAGGCGGAGTTCCCCAAGGGGGACAACGCCAAGGCCCTGGACGAGCTGAAGCTGGCCAAGAAAATGCTGGGGCTTGCGGGGAAGCCCTGGTTCATCGGGGGCGGCATGTTCGACGGGGACAAGCTCATCGCCCTGGCCCTGGCGGAGCGCTGCGGGGACACCCTCATCATCCACATTGAAAAGGCGCTGTACTCCTACACCGGCGTCTATCCCGCCTTTGTCCAGGCCTTCGCCCTGGCCTTCGGGGGGAACTGCCAGTGGATCGACCGGGAGGACGACGCGGCGGACAAGGGCCTTCGGACCTCCAAGCTCCAGTACGGCCCCGCCAGGCTGGCCCCCAAGTACCGCTTCGAGCCCATGAACGAGCTGATGCGCCACATCACGGAGATTCCCAGGGTGGAGACGGCCCGGCTGACCCTCTCCGCCCTGACGGAGCAGGACATTCCCGCTTACAACGCCCTGGTGCTGGACCAGGAGCGGAACCGCTGGTGGGGCTATGACGACGTGGCGGGCCTGGGGGGCCCGGTGGAGGAGCGGAGCTTCTATGACGTGGCCCGGCGGGACTTTGAGAACCGCCTGGCGGTGAACTTCGCCGTCCGGCTGGAGGGGAAGCTCATCGGCGAGGCGGTGCTGTACAACTTCGACTGCCGGGGCGGCGCGGAGCTGGGCTGTCGGATTGACAAAGCCTACGCCGGGAACGGCTACGGCGTGGAGGCCTTCACGGCGGCGGCGGAGTGGGGACTGTACAAGCTCCACCTGGGCCGGGTGTTCGCCAAGTGCTTCAAGGAAAACCAGGCGTCCTTCAAGATGCTTTCCGCCTGCATGCGGAAGCACGGGGAGGATGAGACGTTTTTCTATTTCGAGAAATTAGTATGAAACAAGGCCCCCGGCGGAAACGCCGGGGGCCCGCTATGTAAGGGCTCAATAGAACTGCTTGATGTACGCCTCCACGTCGGCCCGGGTGCCCATGTAGGGGCCCGGGGTCTCCATCTTCAGGGAGACCAGCGCCGTGGCGGTTTGGAGGGCCTCCGGGATGTCCCGGGTCAGCCGCTCGTTGATGTAGCAGGCGAAGGTGGTGTCCCCCCGGCCGGTGCGGCCTCCCAGGCTGCGGGCCTTGATGGGGCAGGTGTAGACCTCTTTGCCGTCGTAGACCAGGACCTCCGTGTTGTGGGTGATGAGGATTTCCTTGGCGCCCCAGCCGTAGAGGACCTTGGCGGCCTCCACCCGGTCCGTGAGGCCCGTCAGAATCTCCGCCTCGGCGGCGTCGGTCTTCAGGAAGCGGACATGGGGGAGCAGCTCCTTTTTGGCCGCCCAGTCCCGGTAGACCATGCCGCCGTTCTCCTCCCAGCGGAGCATGCACTGCACGTCGATGGCCAGCATGGCTCGGCTGGCGGCGAAGGGCAGGAACTCGTCGGGGATGTCGCCCCCCACCAGACCCGCCAGGTGCCAGATCTGCGCGTCAATCTCCTCCGGGACCTCCTCGGGCCGGTAGGGGTCGATCTTGCTGTCCACGGTGGAGGTCCGGCGCTCCCGGTCCGGGGTGTGGTAGACGTTCTTGGTGACGAAGGAGTGGGCGCTGTGCAGGGGGAAGACCGTCACGTTGGGGGCGGGGGCGAAGGCGGCCTTCAGGTCCACCTGGGCCGTGTCCGCCTTGGGCAGGACGGCGGTCTTGTGTCCCATGTTGGCGGCGGCGAAGCCGGAGTAGTACACCGCACCGCCGATGGCCTGGACGGTGGTGCCGTCATAGTCCACGTTGGTGTCCTGGGCGATTTCTCCGATGATCAAGGTGTTGAACCGGCTCATTTCGCTTCCTCCTTCCGGATGGCCTCGTCGGCCTCCACAAACTCCTGGAACGCGGGGCTCCAGAGGTGGAAATTTCGGCTTTCAATGATGCGCTTGTAGGCGAAGGAATCGTGGACCCGCTCCGGCAGGATGACGGCGGTGCGGGCCTCGTCCCCGTCCCGGTGGGTGTCGGACCCGGCGAGGCGGTAGTATTCCGGGTGGCGGCGGCAGAGGGCCAGGGCCTTGTCGTTGTTGTTTTCATGCCGGGGGTTTCCGTTGATGATCTCCGCCCCGTGGACGGCGGTCTCCTGGACCGGGGCGCTGCCCTTGCGGAAGGGGTGGGCGTGGATGATCAGTACCTGCTCATGGTATTTGTCGAAGAACTCCTGGGCGCTCATGCAGCAGATGTAGGGGTTGGAGCGGAGCCACTGCTCGTCGATGCCGTAGACCAGATAGTCGTTGTCGTTCTCCGGGAAACGGAGCTCCGCCCCCAGGATGACGTCCAGGCCCACCTCGTCGCCCCGGCGCTTGGAGGCGTGGTAGCCGCCCAGATAGTGGTCCATCACCTTATCCCAGTTGTGCTCCGTGTCGATGCGGGAGAGGTACTCCGGGTGCAGGTGATCCGTGACCACAAGGCCGGTGAAGCCGTTCCGGACATAGCGGTCCACCACGTCGGCGGCGTAGAGGTGGCCGCAGCGGCTGGTCTCCGCGGTGTGGGTATGGGGGTCGTAGCGGTAGCCGTTCATGTGAAATTCCCTCTTTCAGAAAAATTATAGCGCGCGCAGGTCCCGGCAGGTGCCCCGCTTGATCAGCGCGGGCATCAAAATCTGGTGGACGTAGCCCTGGGTGCCGTTCTCGATCTTGTCCCGGAGCATGTCCACCGCCTGGACCGCCATGTCCCGCTTGGGCTGCTCGATGGTGGTCAGCTCGATCCGGGGCAGGGCGGTGGAGGAGATGTTGTCAAAGCCGATGAGGCTCAGCTGCCCGGGGATGCTGATGTGGGCGTCGTCCGCCGCCTTCAGGACGCCCAGGGCGTTGGAGTCCGTGGAGGCGAAGATGGCGGAGTAGTCCACCGGCTTGGAGAAAAGCTCCTGGGCCAGCTGGTAGCCGCCGGTGATGGAGGAGTGGGAGAGCTCGCTGTTGAAGAACCGGGGGGTCAGCCCCAGCTCCTGGCAGGCCCGCATGTAGCCCTCCGCCCGGAACTGGTGGGTGGTGGTGTGGCGGCGGCCGAAGTAGAGGATGTCCCGGTGGCCCAGCTCATAGAGATACTTGGTGCCGATGTAGGTCCCCCGGCTGTTGTCCACGGCCACGTAGCTCTGGGGCTGGTCCCGGAGGTTCTCGCTGAGGAAGACCGTGGGCACCTGATCCGTGTAGGCCCGGATGTTCTCATAGGTCTTGGGGCTCTGGGGGACGATGAGGATGCCGTCCACCTGCCGGCTGAGGAGGAGCTTCACCACGGTCTTCTCCTGCTTCAGGTCCGGCCCGGAGTTGCAGAGCATGATGTTGAACCCGTGGCTCCTGGCGCTCATCTCGGCGTAATAGGCCAGCTCCGACATGAACTGGTTGTCGATGGAGGGGACCACCAGACCGATGAGCCCGGTGCGCTTGGTCACCATGGAGCGGGCCACGTAGTTGGTGGTGTAGCCCATTTCGTCACAGAGCTTGATGATGCGTTCCCGGGTGTCGCTTCCGATCTGGTGGCTGCCGGAGAGGGCGCGGGAAACGGTGGCGTAGGAGACGCCGGCAGCCTTGGCAACGTCCTTCAAGGTTACACTTTTCATCGCTTTTTCTCCTTTCCGCCCCCTTGGGAATCGCAAACGTTTCCGCTTTATTTTTTTGAACCGACCGGACTCCGGCCAGTTCAGGTTGTCAAGTAAAGAATATCCGATTTTCCCGGCAATGTCAATAACAATCTGGATTTTTCCCATCTTTGGGCATAAAAACGAAAAACAATCGAAGTCTTCGGCGTTTGGTATATTGACAAAGGACCGGTGTTTCATTTAGAATAATGCTGAAAAGGCCGCAAACGTTTACGGTTGGGCCGGAGACGGCCCGGCCGCCCCCTGGAGCGCCGTTCCAGGGGCCCGCGACGTCTGAAACCATTATAAGGAGGAATTTCTATGACCCCCGATATCAAGACGATCTTTTTCGACGTTGGCAACACCCTCCGCATCGTGCTGAAGGAACAGGATTTCATCGACAGGGCCGAGGCCGGACTGATGGAGCTCATCCACACCACCGAGACCCATGACGAGCTCTTCGCCAAGCTGGAGGAGCGCTGGGCGAAATACCGCAAGATGTCCAAGAACACCCTGCTGGACGCCTCCGAGGGGGAGCTGTGGACCCAGTACATGCTGCCGGAGTACGACCCCAACATGATCTTCGCCAACGCGGCGAAGCTCACCCGCCTGTGGCGGGACCACGACGGACGCCGGGTGGCCCGGCCCGACGCCGTGGCGACGCTGAAGGAGCTGTGCGCCCGGGGCTACACCCTGGGCATCATCGCCAACACCGTCACGGAAACCGAGATTCCCGACTGGATGGCGGCGGACGGCGTGGCTCAGTGCTTCAAGACCACCATCCTCTCCTCCAAGGTCCGCCTCCGCAAGCCGGACCCGGAGATCTACCATCTGGCCTGCCGCTGCATCGGCACCCCGGAGGCCAACTGCGCCTACGTGGGCGACAACCCGGTCCGGGACGTGGAGGGCACCCAGGCCGCGGGCTTCGGCATGATGATCCGCATTGACGAGCCGGACACCCTGAACATGGAGCACGCCACCGGGAAGGAATTCACCCCGGACCACGTGATCACCGCCCTGTCTCAGCTTCTCGACATCTTCCCCGCCCGCGCCTGATCCGGAAGGAGGGAAACGCCATGGATACGACAAAGCGCTACAAGGCCGTCTTTTTCGACCTGGGAGGCACCCTGCGCATCGCATTGCTGGAGGAGCCCTGGATGAGGCACGCCCGCCGGAAGATGGCGGAGATCGCCGGGTCCCCCGTGCCCTATGAGGAGTTCTATCAGATGATCGAGGAGCGCTATGAGCCCTACCGGGACTGGGCGCTGACCGAGAACAAGGAGTCCAATGACGAGGAGCTCTGGTGCAAGTGGCTGCTGCCGGACTACGATCAGGCCCGGATCCGGCAGGTCTGCCACGAGCTGAGCTTCCAGTACCGCCAGTGCAAGGGCCGCCGGATCGTGGTGGACGGCGGCGTGGAGGTCATCAAGGGGCTCCACGACCGGGGCTACAAGCTGGGCATCATCTCCAACCTCATCGGGGAGAACGAGGTTCCCGACTGGCTGGAGGAGGACGGCCTGGCGGAGTACTTCGACACCGTGATCCTCTCCTCCGTCTGCGGCCTGCGGAAGCCCTGCTCCGAGATTTACGACGTGGCCTGTAAGGACATCGGCGTGGCGCCGGAGGACTGCGTGTCCGTGGCGGACAACGTGAAGCGGGACATCACCGGGGCCAAGGAGGCGGGAATCGGCTGCAACATCATCTTCCGCTCCCCGGAGAAGAAGCACGCCGTGGAGTTCACCGAGGCCAACCGCCCCGACGCGGTGGTCAGCGACTTCCGGGAGATTCTGGACCTGCTGCCGCCGTTGAACTGAATCCAAAAGGGGAACGCCATGTAGGGGAGGGGCTCTGTCCCCTCCCGCTCTCCTGGAATCTCCGCGCTTCCGGGAGACGGGGCGGGACAGCACCCGCAAGGGGTACGCCGCAGCCCTAAGCGGCAAAGCCGCCAAGGGCTGCGCAAACCCCGCCCCCTACTATCCCGCGTTCCAGAGATATACATTTCTTTTAGGAGGCTGATGGACTATGAACACCGATATCCGTTACATCTTCCTGGACCTGGGAGGCACCTTCCGAGTCATCGACGAGGACCCCGCCTATCTCTCCGCCGCCCGGGCGAAAATCGCCGAGCTCTGCGGCGTGGAGACCGACAACCCCAACCAGTGGTTCAGCGATGTCATCGACAAGCGGTATGACAAGTACCGGGACTGGGCCCTGAAGTTCATGTGCGAGGCCCCGGAGGAGGTCCTGTGGACCCGGTGGCTGGCCTATGACATGGACAAAGAGCGCATTTTGAAGAACGCCGCCGAGCTGACCTATCAATACCGCCAGACCAAGGGACGCCGCACCGTCGTGGAGGGCGGCGCGGACACCGTCAAGGAGCTGTGCCGGCGTGGCTACACCATGGGCATCATCAGCGACCTGGTGGGCAAGCGGGAGGTGGACGAGTGGCTGGACGCCGACGGCCTCCGGCCCTGTTTCAAGACTGTCCAGCAGTCCTCCATCACCTACGTCCGCAAGCCCGGCCCCGCCATCTACTACTACGCCCTGGAGGAAGTGGGGGCTCAGCCGGAGAACTGCTGCTACGTGGGCGACAACCTGAACCGGGACATCGTGGGCGCCAAGGCCGTGGACTTCGGCATGACCGTCACGGTGCAGTACGACCGGAGCAAGCCCCTGAAGCTGACGGAGGAGAACATGCCAGACGGCAAGGTTTACACCTTCCCCCAGCTGCTGGACATCTTCCCGGAGCGGGGCAGGGTGGCTGTCGACAAGCTCATCGCCCCCGACGACGGACAATAAGGATTTGATTGGCTAATTGACTATAGGAGGTTTTTCATATGGCAGACATGAAACGCGGCGGCGCTCAGCTGGCTGAGGCCGTCAAGAAGGCATACGAGCTGGGTCAGGACGACTACCATCTGGAGCCCATGGTCCTGGTGGAGGACGGCAAGCCGGTGGGCAAAATCGGAGACGGCGACGCGGCCATCTTCTGCTGCCGCCGGGGTGAGCGGGAGATCGAGCTCACCGAGATGTTCACCGAGCCGGATTTTGACAAGGCAGATCGCCGGATGCTCCGGGACCTGGACTTCGTTATCATGACCATGTACCACGACAAGTTCAAGGACCTGCCCATCGCCTTCGCCCCCGCCAAGGTGGTGAAGCCCCTGGCCCAGGTCCTCAGCGAGGCCGGGAAGAGCCAGTTCCACTGCGCCGAGAGCGAGAAGTTCGCCCACGTGACCTTCTTCTTCAACGGCGGGGAGAACAACCCCTTCCCGGGGGAGGACGACGTGTGTATCCCCTCTCCCAAGGGCATCGACTTTGACCAGCAGCCGGAGCTGTCCCTGCCCAAGGTGGCGGACACCGTCATGGACGCCCTGGGCAAATACGACTTCGTGGTGACCAACTTCGCCAACGGAGACGTCATTGGGCACACCCAGAACACCGAGGCGAAAATCAAGGCCTGCGGCTATGTGAGCCAGTACCTGGATAAAGTGGTCAACGACGCCCTGGGGAAGGGCTATGTGGTGGCCATCACGGCGGACCACGGAAACATCGAAAAGCTCTACACCGCCGCCGGGAAGCCCGACGGGGCCCACACCACCAATCTGGTGCCCTTCATCATGATCGACCCCGTCGACAAGAGCCCCATCTCCCTGCGGGACGGCTCCCTGGGCGACGTGTCTCCCACGGTGCTGAAGGTCCTGGGCATCCCCCAGCCTGCCGAAATGGACGGCAAGCCCCTCTGCGAGGGCAAAACCTGGGGCGAGGGCCGGAAGATGCTCCTCATCATCTGCGACGGCTGGGGCCTGGGCACCGGAGACGACGGCGACGCCATCCATCTGGCCGATACCCCCTACTGGGATTCCCTGCTGGCAGACCAGTCCTGGTCCAAGCTCAACGCCTCCGGCGAGTTCGTGGGCCTGGGCGCCGGCAAGGCCGGCAACTCCGAGGCGGGCCACTCCAACCTGGGCGCGGGCCGCTGCGTGATGCAGGACGACGTCCGCCTGGACGCCGCCGTGAAGGACGGCAGCTTCAAGCAGAACCCCATCTTCCTCCAGGCCATTGAGCACGCCAAGAAAAACGGCACCGCCCTGCACCTGCTGGCCTACCTGACCTACAAGTCCTCCCACGGGTGCATCGACTACCCGCTGAACATCTGCGAGATGGCCCGGGACAACGGCCTGGACCGGGTGTATCTCCACATCATCTTCGACGGCCGCTCCACCGAGCCCGGCTCCGCTCCCGCCCTGCTGGCGGAGACCGACGAAAAGCTCAGCGCCATCGGCGTGGGCCGCATCGTGGACGGCGTGGGCCGGGGCGTGGCCCTGGACCGGGACAAGAACTACGACAAGGTCAAACGGGCCTACGACGCCATGGTCGAAGGTACCGGAACCAGATACGAATAAGAGGTTTTCACGGGAGGGCCGGGACGATTGGTCCCGGCCTTCCAGAATTATGAAATTGCACGCAAAAACGGGGAAAACTGCACGCAAGAAGTTTGTTAAAAATATATTTGTCATTGACGGGAGCGGCGCTGGTGGAGTAAAATATTGCCCGAGGATAAGCTCCGCGGCATTCAACAATAAACAGGAAAGGAAGCGAACCCCATGAATGAGAAAAAGCTGAAAGTGCTGGCGGCTGAGATCCGGCTGGAGACGCTGAAGGTGATCCACAGCCGGGGCTTCGGCCACGTGGGCGGGTCCATGGACTTGGCGGACCTGATGGCGGTTTTGTATGGGGAGGTCATGAAGTACGACCCGAAGAACCCCCGCTGGGAGGACCGTGACTGGCTGGTCCTGTCCAAGGGCCACGCGGGCCCTGTCGCCTACGCCACCTTCGGCCTCATGGGCTTCTATCCCATGGAGGAGGCCTACACCCTGAATCAGCCCGGCACGAAGTTCCCCAGCCACACGGACCGGAAGCTCACCCCCGGCGTGGACCTGACCACCGGCTCCCTGGGCCAGGGCGTCTCCACCGCCACCGGCGCGGCCCTGGGCAACAAGATCGACGGACGGGACAGCACTGTCTACTGCGTCATCGGAGACGGCGAGGCCGACGAGGGCCAGGTCTGGGAGGGCTTCCATTTCGCCTATGCCCACAAACTGGACAATATCATCTATTTCATTGACAACAACGGCTATCAGCTGGACGGAACCACGGACGACATCCTGGCCCACGGGGACATGGCGAAAAAGGCCGCGGGGTTCGGCCTGCATGTCCAGGAGATTGACGGACACGATGTGACGGCCATCTATGAGGCCATCCAGAAGGCCAAGGAGACCAAGGGTGTGCCCAGCTGCATTGTTCTGGACACCTGCAAGGGCAAGGGCGCGACGTTTGCGGAGCCCAAGCACGACCACTCCTCCCAGCCCAAGGAGGAGCAGTGGCTGGAGGCCATCGCCGCTTCCGAAAAAGAGCTGGAAGCCGCGAAGAACGCTTGAAGGAGGGTGAGAGAAATGAATGTGAAACTGATTGGCAAGCATGAAAAGGACTCCCGGGCGTGCCGGGACGGCCTGGCTCTGACCCTGAACGAGCTGATGGCCGAAGACAAGAGCATCGTCTATGTGGACTGCGACCTGATGGGGTGCATCAACACGAAGCAGCTGCGGAAGAACTACCCGGACCGGGCCTTTGAGGCGGGCATCGCCGAGGGCAACGCGGCGGGCGTGTCCGCCGGCCTCGCGGCCACGGGGAAGAAGGTCTTCTTCCACTCCTTCGGCACCTTCTCCAGCCGCCGGTGCTATGACCAGATCTACATGAGCGCCGCCTACGCCGGACTGAGCGTCCGGGTGCTGGGCAGCGACGCGGGTGTGACGGCGGCCTTCAACGGCGGCACTCACATGCCCCTGGAGGACGCGGCCATGTACCTGTCCATCCCCACCGCCACCGTCATCGACCCCGCCGACTACGACCAGCTGGCCAGCGTCACCCGGGGCCTTGTGAACGTCGAGGGCGTGAGCTTCACCCGCTTCGTCCGGAAGGACGTGATTCAGGTCTACGGCGAGGGCAGCGAGTTTGAGATCGGCAAGGGCGTGGTGCTCCACGAGAGCGCCGACGACAAAGCTACCATCATCACCTCCGGAATCATGGTGGATGAGAGCTTGAAGGCCTATGAGGCCCTCCAGGCCGAGGGGATCAACGTCCGGGTCATCGACATGTTCACCTGGAAGCCCCTGGACGAGGAGCTGGTCATCAAGGCCGCCAAGGAGACCGGGGCCATTGTCACGGCTGAAAACCACAACACCTGCTGCGGTCTGGGCTCCGTCGTGGCCAACTGCCTGGCGAAGAACTGCCCCACCGTCCAGGAGTTCGTGGGCGTGCAGGACGAGTTCGGCCAAGTGGGCCCCCAGAGCTTCCTGATGGACACCTACGGCCTGCGGGCGGCCAACATCGTGGAGGCCGTCAAAAAGGCGATTTCCCGGAAGTAACGACCCGACGGGACCGTTCCCTCGAAGGACACGGACGGGCGCAGAGGCCCGTCCCTACACCCCTTCTATCGACAGAAGATGATGTAGGGGCCGGGCTCTGTCCCGGCCTGTCTCTCCGCGAATCCCAAATTTAAAATGATAAAGGAGACTGATTCACTATGGCTCAGAAAATGGACGCTTTTTCCGCCGCTCTGATGGCCGACAAGCGGGAGATCATCTTCGCCCCCACCGTATACAAGTTCGATACCTTCGCCGCCATGGCCGAGGAATTCAAGCTGAACGAGCGGGACGTGGTGCTGACCAATGAGTTCATTTACACCCCGTTTATGAAGGATTTGGGTCTGAAATGCAACTTTGTGTTCCAGGAGAAGTTCGGCGCGGGCGAACCCTCCGAGGCCATGATTCAGACCATGTATGACGCCATCCCCTACGAGAGCTATGACCGGGTCATCGCGGTCGGCGGCGGCGCCATCATGGACCTGTGCAAGCTGCTGGGCTGCAAGCGGCCCGACACGGTCCACAACCTGTATTTCAAGCGCTTCCCCGTCCAGCATGAGAAGGACGTCATCGCCATCCCCACCACCTGCGGCACGGGCTCCGAGTGCACCAACATCTCCGTGGCGATTGTCAAGGACGAAAAAGACGGGGTCCTCACCGGCGGCGAGACCAAGCTGGGTCTGGTGTCCGACGACATCATCCCCAACAAGGTCTGCCTGATCCCCGACCTCATCAAGACCCTGCCCTACAAGCCCTTCGCCTGCTCCGCCATCGACGCCCTGGTCCACGCCACCGAGTCCTTCCTGAGCCCCCACCGGAAGACGCAGACCAGCGAGCTCTTCTCCGAGAAGGCCATGGATATGATCCTGAAGGGCTTCAAGCTCATCGACGAGAAGGGCCAGGACGCCCGGTTCGAGTACCTGGACGAGTTCGTGACGGCCAGCTTCTACGCGGGCATCGCCTTCCTGAAGGCGGGCTGCGGCCCTGTCCACGGCATGAGCTTCCCCCTGGGCGGCACCTATCACGTGGCCCACGGCGAGAGCAACTACATGCTGTTCGGCACCATCATGGACTACTATGACGAGAAGAACCCGGACGGCGAGATCATGCGCTTCAAGGAGCTGGTGGCCCGGATCCTCGGCTGCGAGGCCAGGAACGCCATCCCCGAGATGAACGCCCTGCTGCAGCGCATCCTGCCCCTGCGTCCCCTGCGGGACTGCGGCTTCACCGAGGAGGACTTCAAGAAGTTCCCCCAGAGCGTGGAGGCCAACCAGCAGCGGCTGATGACCAACGCCTATTATCCCTTCGACCTGGAGAGCGAGGAAGCCATCTATCGCAAGTGCTTCTGATCCCTTTGAAACAGAACACGAGGCCGGTCCCGACGGGACCGGCCTCGGTGGTTTTGCGGGTTGCGTTTCCCGCTCCGATATGATATAATGAAAACGGATCCAATCCTGATCCAATCTGTTTGAAATGAGGTGAAGTCATGGACGGCAGCGGCAGTCGAAACAGAGGCATGGCGTTCTTGCCCCGTCAGGGTGCTTTCGGCCGCGGGCCGGGATGGCTCTGACCGTCTTTTCGCGCACCCGTTGACTGAACGCCATTGTCCGTTTCCAGAGCTGCACCCCGCCGCAAGGGTGAGCCGGTTTCAGAGGACAGTGGTATTTTTATGCCCGTTTTTGCCCGGGAACCGCCGCCCCGCCTTTGCGAAAGACGAGTAAAGGAGGCACCGGACAATGAACGAGAAGATGATGTTTGGCGGCGAGGTCCTCACCGCCGCGCAGCGCCCGGACTACCGGGCGGAAATCGCCGCGCTCCTCCGGGGCACGCTGACGCCGAAGCCCCTGAAAGAGCGCCTTTTGTCCTACCACGAAAACGACGTCGCGGCGGCCATGGAGCTGCTGGACCGGGAGGAGCGGGCCCGGCTCTACGGCATCCTGGACGCCGGGGCCCTGGCCGGGATTCTGCAATATTCCGGCCGGCTGGAGGAATACCTGGACGAGCTGTCCGTCCGGAAGCAGGTGGACGTCCTCTCCCGGCTGGAGGCCGCCACGGCGGCGGAGTGCCTGCACCGGATGGAGAAGGCCCGGCGGAACACGCTGATCGAGCTGATGGACCGGGACGCCCGGGAGGAAATTCTGCTCCTCAGCTCCTTCGACGAGGACGAGATCGGTAGCAGGATGTCCACCAATTTCATCTCCATCCCCGCCGGAAGCACGGTCCGGCAGGCCATGCGGGCCCTGATCGGGCAGGCGGAGGAGCACGACAACATCTCCACCCTCTACGTGGTGGGGGAGGACGAGGTGCTGGTGGGGGCCATTGAGCTGAAAAAGCTCATCATCGCCCGGGAGCACACCGCCCTGGAGGCCATCACCCGGACCTCCTGCCCCTACGTTTACGCCGGGGAGCCGGTGGACGCCTGCGTGGAGCGGCTCAAGGACTATTCCGAGGACTCCATCCCGGTGCTGGACGGGGAGAACCGCCTCCGGGGCGTGCTGACCTCCCAGGAGCTCACCCGTCTGGTGGACGACGCCCTGGGGGACGACTACGCCAAGCTGGCGGGCCTCTCGGCGGAGGAGGACCTGCGGGAGCCCCTGGGGAAGAGCATCGGCAAGCGCCTGCCCTGGCTGGTCATTCTGCTGGGGCTGGGGCTGGTGGTGTCCAGCGTGGTGGGGCTGTTCGAGCCCGTGGTGGCCCAGCTGGCCATCGTGGTCAGCTTCCAGTCCCTGATCCTGGACATGTCCGGCAACGCGGGCACCCAGTCCCTGGCGGTCACCATCCGGGTTCTGATGGACGAGCGGATCGGCAGGGGACAGAAGTGGTTCCTGGTCCGGAAGGAGGCCCGGGTGGGGCTGGTGAACGGCCTGATCCTGGGGGCGCTGTCCGCGGCGTCCGTGGGGGCCTGTCTGGTCCTGTTCAAGGGGCAGACCCCGCTGTTCGCCGCCTCCGTGGCCCTCTGCACGGGGCTGGCCCTGGCGCTGTCCATCGTGCTGTCCAGCCTGTCCGGGACGGTGATCCCGATCCTGTTCAAAAAGCTGAACGTGGACCCCGCCGTGGCCTCCGGCCCGCTGATCACCACGGTCAACGACCTGATCGCCGTGGTGTCCTACTACGGGCTGGTGTGGGCGCTTCTGATCGGCGTCCTGCGCGTGTGAGGGCCCCGGCTGTCAGCACTCCAGATTTTCCGCGCACAGAATATTGATCTGCCCTTGGGACCGCTCGGTTCCCAGGGGCTTTTTTTTGCGCAGCAGGTCCCGGAGGAGGAGCAGGGGGGCGTAGCCCTGGCGCCTCAGGTCCTGGGGAATGGTGAAGTCCACCGCGCCGGCGCGGACGAGCTGGCGGACGGTCTCGTTGATGTCGTGGCAGACCACATGGACCTGGCCGGTTCTCCCGGCCCGCTGGATGGCGGCGCAGCAGCCGGAGACGCTGAAGTTCGCCATGTAGACCCCCCGCAGCTCCGGCCGCTCCGCCAGGACCTCCGACACCACCTGGAGGGTGGTCTCATAGTCGTTGTAGGTCTCCCGGACAATCACCTGCTCCTCCGGGAGGCCCAGCTCCCCCATCCGCTCCCGGAAGCCGTCCAGCCGCTGGCGGTGCCCGTCGAACTTCAGGTTTCCGGCGGTGGCCAGGACGGGGCCCTGACGGTCAACGCATTTGTACAGCAGCCCGGCGGCCACCCGCCCCGCCTGACGGATGTCCTGCCCCACGAAGCACAGCCGCCCGCTCTCCGGCAGGTCGGAGTTGAAGGTGACGCAGGGAACGCCCGCCCCGGTCCGGGCGGCGATCCAGTCCTGTATGGCGGGGTCGTTGACGGCGCAGACGGCGAAGCCCTCGGCCCCGTCCGCCTCCATGGCCTCCAGCAGCTCCACCGCCTCCTGGGGCAGGTCCGTCTCGCAGCGGCGGACCAGCACCCGCACCTTGGACTCCTCCAGCTCCTCGCAGGCCTGCCGGACGCCCTCCGTCACCTCCGCGCGGAACTGGCCCTCCCAGTTGGGCAGGAGGACGCCCAGAGTCAGGGGGCGAAGGGCGGTCTCCGCCTGCCGCCGGTAGGCCTCCCGGGGGGAGATGTAGCCCAGCTCCCGCATGGCCTCCAGCACCCGCCGCCGGACCTCCTCGTTCACGTGGGGCCGGTCGTTCAGCACCCGGTCCACCGTCCCCCGGGAGACCCCCGCCAGCTCCGCCACCATTTGGATCGTCGGCCTGCTTCCCATTGAAATCGCCTCCAATTGTGTGATTGCACAACGCTGATGCTATCATATACAAAAACACATCCCCTGTCAATCCGTAAAAAAACGTGGACTGTTTTTGTGCGCTCCGCTGATTTTTGAAAAGATGCCCCGGGCCCCATTGACATCCACCCGGATTGTGCTATTGTGTGCTTAACTTCAAAATGTGCATAGCACAAATCAAGGGAACAGGAGGCAGCGGAATATGGTCTTTCAGAAATCAGCCTGCATCGAGCCGATGTACGGGGAGTTCCCCTTCCTGGAGCGCTTCCAGGCGGCGAAGCGGGACGGCTTCGAGTTCGTGGAGTTCTGGAGCTGGACGGACAAGGATCTGGACGCGGTGAAGGCGGCGGCGGAGAGGGCCGGGATCGGCATCGCCGGGTTCAACGGGGACGCGGAGCTCTCCCTCATCGACCCCGGTCAGAAGGAGGACTATCTGACCTTCCTCCGCCGGTCCGTGGAGGCGGCGAGGAAGGTGGGGGCCCGGTCCCTCACCATCCACTCCAACGGCCTGGGAGAGGGCGGCGTGGTCATCGACCGCTACGACGGGCTCAGCGACACGGTGAAGCTCTGCGCGATGTTCGACACCCTGAAGGAATGCGCCGGAATCGCGGAGGAGTCCGGCATCCTGATGAACCTGGAGCCCCTGAACGTCACCACGGACCACGTGGGGAACTTCCTCCAAACCACCCGCATGGCGGCGGAGATGACCCGGCTCATCGGCTCCCCCAGGCTCAAGGTCCTCTATGACGCCTACCACATGCAGCTGAACGAGGGCGGCCTCTGCGACAACATCCGGGCTTTCGGGGACCAGTTCGGCCACATCCACGTGGCGGACGCCCCGGGGCGTCACGAGCCCGGCACCGGCGAAATCAACTACGCCAACGTCTTCGCCTGCCTGGAGGAAACCGGGTACACCGGCCTCGTCGGCTTTGAGCTGATTCCGAAGACCACCACCGCCGAGGCGGTGAGTGCCATCATGAAACTGTAATCTGTTATCTTAAATAAGGAGAGACGCATATGAAGACCATCAAAATCGGCATCATCGGAGCGGGCCGCATCGGCCGGGTCCACGCGGAGAACATCGCGAAATTCGTCCCCGAAATGGAGATCAAGACCATCGCCGACCCTTACATGAGCCAGGAGACCGTGGAGTTCCTCCAGCGCCTGCGCATCCCCAACATCGTCCAGGACGCGGACGTCATCCTGAGCGACCCCGAAATCCAGGCGGTCGTCGTCTGTTCCCCCACGGACCTTCACGCGGAGTACGCCATCAAGGTGGCCCGGGCGGGGAAGGACGTGTTCGTGGAGAAGCCGGTGGACTACCGGATCGAGCGGGTGCGGGAGGTCATCGCCGAGGCGAAGAAGGCCGGGGTCCGGCTCCAGGTGGGCTTCAACCGCCGCTTCGACCACAACCACCGGGCCGTCTACGAGGCCGTCCGGGCCGGGAAGGTGGGCAAGGTGAATCTGGTGAAGATCAGCTCCCGGGACCCCGAGCCCCCCAGCATCGACTATGTGAAGGTCTCCGGCGGCATCTTCTACGACATGATGGTCCACGACTTCGACATGGCCCGCTTCCTGGCGGGGTCCGAGGTGACGGAGGTCTTTGCCTACGGCGGCGTGCTGGTGGACCCGGCCATCGGCGAGGCGGGAGACGTGGACACCGCCGTGGTGTCCCTGAAATTCGAGAGCGGAGCCATGGGCGTCATCGACAACAGCCGGAAGGCCGTCTACGGCTATGATCAGCGGGTGGAGGTCTTCGGGTCCGAGGGGGCGGTCATGGATGCCAACGACACCCCCGACAACGCCACCTTCTACGGAGCGGACGGGACCGTCTCCGGAACCTGCTATAAAATCATGTGGGACCGCTACACCATGGCTTTCGCCGCCGAGCAGAAGGCCTTCGCCGAGGCGGTCATCAACGGCACGGAGACCCAGGTCACCGGGGAGGACGGTCTGGCCCCCATCCTCATCGCCGCCGCCGCCACCAAGTCCCTGAAAGAGGGACGGCCCGTCAGACTCAGCGAAATCACGGAATGACGCCGGCGCCTCCCGAATGGAATACATATAAGGAAAGAGGTACTTTACCATGAAAAAGCGTGTGCTCTCCCTGCTCCTGGCCGGCCTGACGCTCCTCACCCTCTCCGCCTGCGGCGGGGGGAGCGGGTCCGGCGGAAGCGGATCCTCCGGAAACAAGGACGCGGCCTTCAGGCTCAGCGTCATTCTGAAAACCACCGCCTCCGAGCATTGGCAGCTCATCATGGCCGGATGCAAAAAGTTCGAGTCCGAGCATCCGGACGTGGCCATCGACATCGTGGGACCCGCCAGCGAAACCTCCTATGACGACCAGCAGAACATGATCGAAACCACCCTGAGCAACGGAGAAGTAGACGCCATCATCATCGCGCCCCTCCAGTCGGAGACTGCCGCCACCCTCATCGCCGGAGAGACCCGGCCGGTCTTCGCCCTGGACACCAACATTGACGCGCCGGAAATCGTCTCCTTCATCGGCACCGGAAACGAGGCCGCCGCCAAGCTGGGGGCCACGGAGGCCGTCAAGGCCGCCAAGGCGGCGGGCTGGGAGACCATCGAGTGCATCGAAATCGCCGGGGTCCAGGGAGACGCCACCAACACGGCCCGGATGAACGGGTACATCGCCGGGATCACCGAAAACGGGGGAACCTTCCTGGCCGAAGAGATTCAATACGCCAACGCCGTGGCGGACCAAGCCGTCACCTGCATGGAAGCCGTCATCCAGACCCACCCGGAGGGAATCGCCATTGTCTGCGCCAACAACGACGACATGGCGGTGGGCGCCGTCCGGGCCGCGGAGAGCAGCCCCAGCTTTGCCAATACCATCTTCCTGGGCTTCGATGGTTCCACCGGCGCGTGCCAGGCCATTCTGGACGGTCTCTTGACCATGTCGGTTGCCCAGCAGCCCTATGAGATGGGGTATCTTGCCTGCCAGACCGCCTATGACAAGCTCCAGGGCAAGGATGTGGAGGCCGTGGTGGACCCCGGCATTGAGGTCATCTCCCCCGAAAACGCCCAGGCCCGCATCGACAAGGTGAACGGATACCTGGCCGGAATGAACTGACTCCGCCGCCCCGCGCGTATCGCGCGGGGCGGCTTCGGCTTTTAGAAAAATTATGATGGAAATCGGAAAAAAGGCTTGCAATTCCAAATCGGGTATGCTATGATAATGAAGCTGTCCGGAAGGACAGAGTCTGCGCCCTTAGCTCAGCTGGATAGAGCGTCTGGCTACGGACCAGAAGGCCGGGGGTTCGAATCCCTCAGGGCGTACCAAAGCCACGGAAATTCGTTGAATTTCCGTGGCTTTGTTTTTGTTTTCTGCACTTTTCCGGGCGGTTCGATTTTGCGGTATCGGTCTGACCCAAGCCGTGACCCATACCAGAGTGCGGAGCGGTCAGGGCTGGAGAGTACCGGAGAGGAAACTTCCCACCGCGTTTGCCGCCTGCTTCTGCATAGAGGTGGTTACATGGGCGTAGGTGTCCAACGTAAACCCGGCGGAGTAATGGCCCAGCATGGCGGAGAGGGTTTTCACGTCCACCCCGTTTTGCAGGGCCGGCACCGAAAATGTGTGTCTGAGGTCATGGAAGCGTATCCGCTCCAGTCCCGCCCGTCTCAGTACCCGCTGGAGCATGTGGAGAACACTGTCTGGCGACATCGGGCCGCCGTATGGCGAGGGGAAGACGTACTCATCCCTCTGTTCCATGCCTTTGAGGACTTTGATGGCGTCCGCTCCTATCGCGATGCTGCGGTAGGAGTTTTTCGTTTTCAAGGGTGCTTCCACCACCTCACCGTTCTGACGGAGAATTTGTCGTCGGACGTAGATGATCCCTTTTTCTAGGTCGACATCGCTCCATTTCAGCCCCAGCAGTTCTCCCCGCCGGAGTCCAGTTGCGAGATCGATGTAGTAGAGCTCGAACACGCCGCTGCGCCGGGCCTCCTCGAAGAAGGTGCCCAGACTTTCCGGCGGCAGAATTTTCATTTCCTTCCTCTCCAGCTTTGGCAGGACACAGCCCTTGGTTGGATTACTGGGAATCAGCCGCTGTTCTACGGCGCAGTTCAGGGCGGAGGAGATCATCTGGTTGATGTTGCGTACCGTCTTGACGCTGAGGCCCTTGGGCTTGCTGCGGGACTCCGTGCATTCCACCCTGCCGTTCTCCAGCAGGTGTTTGTATAACCTCTGGAGGTTCATCGCCGTCAGCTTTTCCAGAGGAATATCCCCGAGGGCAGGCTTGATGTGGTTTTCAATAAAACCCTGGTAGGTCTTGTGGGACGAGGGGCGAACTTGCAGCTTGGCATAGTTCTCCATCCAGGTGTCCAGCCACTGGCCTACAGTGTAGCGCTCTGTCCGCAGGGACTGGACGCCGCTCTTCTCAATTGCCGACTTGAGTTTTGCCTTGACTTCCGCCTGGGTCTTTCCCAAGACATTTTTGTAGATCGTCCTTCCGGTCACCGGATCACGGTCCGCAGTGTAGCGTCCCTCCCAGCGGCCATCCTTTCGCTTGCGGATACTTCCTTCTCCATTAGCCCTCCGCTTTGCCATTGCATATCGCCTCCTATTCAGCGACACACATTACCAGTAACCTCGGTGAATAGCCAGGGATTCATCGGAGAGTTATCAGAAAGTTCATAGTCTGCGGTAGAAAAAGGCAGAGAGAAAAAAGACCTATTCTTTGATTAGGCGGCGCAATTTTTGCGCTGTATGAACTCTCGAAAACTGGTTCTGGTTGGGTAGAGTGACCGCGCCTCTTTCTCCTTGTAGACAGTGGTGCAATCCATGGATGAATCTCCCAGACTTTCCACCCTTGCCGACAACCGCCCACAAAGCCCCGACACGGCGGTTTGTCTACTGGAGAGGAGTACCATGGGCGATCCTCTACAAAACCGCACACAGCGGCTCACAGGCCGAAATGCGGGGGACACAGGTGCTGTTGGCGGGCTTTCTTTTTCTCTGTGCTATTTTGATACCGTTACTCTCCCTATTTTCAGGAAAATCAGAAATTTCTCCGCTGACCCACAGTTGACACCGCTGAATTCGTTGCCGCTGTAGGCGTTGAGGGAAACAAGAGGTCAAACCGAGCATCAGTCTTCCATATTTGACGTCACATGACCAATTGCACAAAAGCCTTGAAAGAATAACGGTATTCCGTCAAAAGGTCTCGTTCTCCGCTTCTCCGTCCCGCACTGCGGGCCGGTGTCATCCGGCGCGGCGGCACAAGACGCCGCGCCTTTATCCTGCTATAATTTCGACCGGTGGGGTCACCTCCGGATTCGGTATTATTTTCTCTTCTTCTGCTTTGCGCAGAATTTTATCGGGTTTGCAGATTCAAAAAATCCACTCCCACTCATTGATGAAACTGGTACAATTCGCAAATCGTTCAACAGCATTTTGGCTGTTTGCCAACATCACCTCGCAAAGCTCTGGCACGGTGCCCTGCTCCTGAACAGGTCCCCAGGATCCTCCTCCCCAATATAACCCACACAGCGGCTCACAGATTCGAGTACGGCTGGTTGTTCTCTTCTCTGAATTCCATCCTCCGCTCCCCTTTCGGGCAGGGGAGCGGACTTTGCCTCGGCGAATGCAGTCGGCGTATATCCGGCTGCCATACTTGTCCCGCCTATGAATAAGAAATACCCTTTTACAGCATCCTGCCACGCTTTGAAAAAACCACTTGGTTTACTTTGCATTTTCATAAAATAGAAAAATAACAAAACGCACGCTCTCCAAAGGAAGAAAATTCCATTGTGTCTAAATTAAAAGTATTTTTTTACTGCCGAACACCTTTCTTTATCAAATAAAAATTTGTTGTATTGCCGTAAAAAAGATATTAAATTTCTATGAATCGACAATTGATTTTACCAGGCCGAAGTGTTATTCTTTCTCCAGGTGTTTCACCGAGAAGATAAAAGAAAGGTCGAGTTGAAAATGAAGAAGAAAGTCCTTGCTCTGATTTTGGCGGCTTTGATGCTGCTGAGCCTGTGCGCCTGCGGAGGCGGCTCCGGCGACAACGCCGGCACCACATCCCCTCCCTCTGACACCGGCACCGGCGATACCAACACCCCCGCCGAGCCCACCGCCACCGGCTGGACTCCCAGCGAGCCCGTGAACATCATCGTTGCCTACAAAGCCGGGTCCGGCACCGACAACACCGCCCGCGTCCTCAGCGCCTATGCCGACAAGTACATCGGCCAGACCATTGTCATCGACAACCAGGAGGGCGGCTCCGGCTCTATCGGCTGGACGGCTCTCTCCCAGGCCAAGCCCGATGGCTACACCCTGGGCTTCGTGAACCTGCCCACCCTGTGCTCCAACATTGTGGAGGGCCTGGGCGACTACACCATGGAGGATTTCGTTCCCATCTGCAACCATGTCACCGAGACCTCCGTCATTCTGGTGGCCGCCAACAGCCCCTTTGACACCTTGGAGGACCTGGTCACCTACGCCAAGGACCATCCCGGCGAGCTGAAGGCCTCTACCAACGGCAACAAGGCCTCCAACCACATCGCCGTCCAGCTGCTCTCCACCACCGCCGGCTTCGAGTACACCGCCATTCCCTACGGCGGCACCGCCGACCAGCTGCTGGCTCTGCGCCAGGGCGAGGTGGACTTCTCCTCTGCCAAGCTGGCCGACTTCTCGGCCTTCACCTCTGAGGTAAAGGTCCTTGGTGTCTTTGACACCAAACGTCTGGCCGAGTACCCCGATGTCCCCACTCTGGGCGAGGCGGGCTACTATGACCAGTGGTACGGCTCCGCCCGTGCCATAGTGGCTCCCAAGGACACCCCCCAGGAGATCATCGACTTCTACGCCGACGCCTTCAAGCAGACCATGGAGGACTCCGCCTATCTGGACGCCGCCGTCAAGGCCAGCGTCACCACGGAGTACATGGACCCCGCCGCTACCGCCGCCCTGCTGGACGCGCAGTACACCTTCTGCACCGACACCGTCTCCTCCATCTGGGCCGAGTAATTCCATAGAGCCGCGCGGGGCTTCACGCCGTGAAGCCCCGCGTCCTTTTTCACAATTGAAATGTGAGGTTTGAGAGATGAAGAAAACCGATATTGGCGTTGTCGCGTTCATCTACGCGGTGTGCGCTTTGTTTCTGGTGATGACGCTGCAGCTCCCCAAGGCTGCCCAGACCTATCCCCTGTTCATCATCATCCTGCTGGCGGCCCTGACCACACTGTATGTGGCGCAGATGGTCTGCGGAGCGAAGAAGAGCGGCGTTACCACCGGCCTGGAGGACTTTGAGGGCTTCCTCCCCAAGCAGTTCTTTCCCATTCTGGGCATGGTGGTGCTGTATCTGGTGATCATGTACTTTGCCGGATTCTACATCGCCACGATGGCATTCATGGTGGTCTGCCTGCTGTTTTTGAAGGTCCCCAAGTGGCAGATCCTGCTGTCCACCGCCGTGATCCTGGCCCTGGTCTACTGCGCATTTACCCTGTTCCTCAAGGTCAAGCTGCCTGTGGGTCTGCTGTTTAAGTAAAGGGGGAAGGACGACTATGTTAGAGACATTAGCTTTAATGGGCCAGGGCTTTATCAACGCCCTGATCCCCGTCAATCTTCTCGCTATGGCCGCCGGCACCACCATCGGCATCGTCATCGGATGCCTGCCGGGCCTGTCCGCCGCCATGGGCGTGGCCCTGCTGCTCCCCATGACCTTCACCATGGACGCCTCCACGGGGCTGATCATGCTGGGTGCAATTTACTGTGGCGCCATTTTCGGCGGTTCTATTTCCGCCATTCTGATCCATACCCCCGGCACCCCTGCCTCCGCCGCCACCGCCATCGAGGGCTATCAGATGACCCTCCAGGGCAAGGCTGGCAAGGCCCTGGGAACTGCCTGCCTCTCCTCCTTCTTCGGAGGACTGCTCTCCTGCATCTCCCTGTACTTCTTTGCCCCTCTGCTGGCCCAACTGGCTATGAAATTCGGCTCCCCGGAGTACTTCTGGCTGTCCATCTTCGGCCTGACCATCATCGCCGGCGTCAGCTCCAAGTCCATGGTCAAGGGCCTGATCTCCGGCGCCCTGGGCCTGCTGCTCTCTACCATCGGCATGGACCCCATGGAGGGTGTGAAGCGGTTTATGTTCGGCCAGTCCTCCCTGTATGAGGGCATCAACACCACCTGCGCCCTCATCGGCCTGTTCTCCATGAGCCAGGCTCTGATCCTGGCGGAGCAGAAGATCAAACAGCGGGCCAAGGCGGCCAAGTTCAACGACAAGATGATGCTGACCAAGCAGGAGATGAAGCAGATCGCCCCCACCGTGGGCCGGTCCTGGATCATCGGCAACCTGATCGGCATTCTTCCCGGCGCCGGTGCCTCCATTGCCTGCTTCCTGGGCTACAACACTGCCCGCCAGTTCTCCAAGGAGAAGAACAAGTTCGGCCACGGCAGCATCGAGGGCGTGGCCGGCTCCGAGGCGGCCAACAACGCCGTCACCGGCGGCTCCCTGATCCCCATGCTCACCCTGGGCATCCCCGGCGAGAGCGTCACTGCCGTGCTCATGGGCGGCCTGATCATTCAGGGCCTAACCCCCGGTCCCGATCTCTTCGTGGGCGAGACGGCGAAAATGACCTACACGTTCTTCGCCGGCTTTGTGCTGATTCAGTTCTTCATGCTGGGGATCGGCCTTCTGGGCTGCCGGGGTTTTGCCCAGATCTCCCGCCTCTCCGACGCCATACTGATCCCCGCCGTCTCCGTCCTCTGCGTGGTGGGCTCCTATGCCATCCACAAGAACTTCGTGGACGTGGTGATCATGATGATCTTCGGCGTGCTGGGCTATCTCTGCCGCAAGTTCGACCTGAACACCGCCGCCATTGTGCTGGCGCTGATCCTGGGTCCCATCGGGGAAAAGGGCCTGCGCCGCTCCCTGGCCCTTTCCGGCGGCAATCCCGCTATCCTCTTCTCCACACCCGTCTGCTGGGTGCTGATCGCTCTGTGCGTCTTTGGGATTCTCTCTCCAATCTTTATGAACCGGATGGAGAAGAACGCCGTGGAGCAGGCTGGCAGCGATATGCTGGACGAGACAGAAGATAATCCGATTCGTACTTCTGATTGACAGTCTTCCTTCTGAATGATCTTTTGGGGTTACTGGATCAACTGCGTAGTCTAATAGTAGCAATCGACCCATAACCTGACCCAGAACAGGAAATTTCTCTGCGGAAGTAACGGAATGGATAGCATGAAAGACTATCAACATTTTGAGAGAACAGCACTAAACGGGGCAAAAAGCGTTTGCTGTGAGCCCTCGGACAAGCTACGGACCAGAAGGCCGGGGGTTCGAATCCCTCAGGGCGTACCAAGTTTCGTTGACAAACGAGATGCAGGCAAAAATCCCGTACTTTTGTACGGGATTTTTGCTCTGTAAAGTGCGGTTTCTCTGAAAAGCAGAAATAATGAGAGGATATTGGAAAAACCTAGGGGCATAAAATAAAAATAACGCATCGAAGATGCAAAAACGACGATTTTGGAAGATTTTAGCAATCTACTGGACCTGAACTCCCCGCCTCTCTAAAAAGAAGAAAAACACACCTCCTCTGGAGCAGGCCGGGCAATCCAGCCACCCCAGGGGAGGCTTTTTCGCTTCAAAGGAGCATCCTCCGCCATTGTTGCTTATGCTTGGTCTGTTCAGCGTTCTTCGGTGGTCTTGGTAATAGCTTTCATTTCACTTTCCGGCTATACTGTCGTTACAACAAACAGGAAGGAGAACGGCAGAATGGAGCAGAAAAAGAATCTCTGCACTCAAATCCCCCTCAGCCTCCACACGCAGGTCAGCGAGGCCAGAGAGGCGGCGGGCCAGACCACCAGCGAGTACATCACGAACCTGCTGATCGAATACTACAATTTAAAGAAAGACGGAGGTATGACGACTATGAGCGGCAGCACGAGAACGATGGCCTTCCAGATCCCAGAAGAACTCTTCCAGCGGATTAAGACCCACCTGGAGCGGGAGACCCAGCGGACCGGCAGGAAGTACACCCAGCGGGAGTTCGTGCTGGGCCTGATCGAGGAAGCCCTGAACGAGGCCGAGCGGCAGGCCGCCGAGGAGGCCGGGCAGACCGCCACCCCCGAGGCCAGCGTCAGCCCCTGTGAGCCCTCCGAGTCCGAGGAGGAGGCCCTGCCCCCGGAGAAGCCCTGACACACCACAGCGGCCCCCACACGGGCCGTGTGAAGCCCCCAGCGATCACGCAGGATCGCCGGGGGCTTTTTTCGTTCTCAGCAGATTAGACGCTGAAGTTTAGCTGACGGTAGTAGCCATCATAAATACGGGAAATAGGCTTGTCCGCCACAGCAGGGCGGTCCGGTCCATAGAGCAGATTCCCCAGCTTATAGCTCACACCATTGACGAAGACCATCTCCCCAGCGCTGTGGCTCCCAAACTTCGTCAGCCAGGCAAGGGCCTCCCGCACCGTGCAGCCCCGGCGGAGCTCCCCACGCTCATCCCACAGCGGATCGTAATCCACTCCCATTGCACAAAATCCTCCCACAAATTTTTTCAACACCGCTAGATATTGTAGCTGGAAACGGCAGGAAAAGCAATGACGGACCCGCAGAAAAAGAAGTGGTGATTTTGTTGAAGTTCAGACTTGACAGCGCAAACGTTACGGCCCCAGGAGAAACAGCCGGGCAGGGTATTCCTTTTTGGAGTACCCTGCCCGGCTGTTTTTGCGTTCAGGTAAAGGAGGATCCTATGAATCAAGAAGAATTTCCCAGGAAGCACCAATCGTCCCCGCCGGAGACGGCGCAAACAGCGAAAGCCTATATGAGCGATCAGGAGTTTACCGCCCGTATGGCCGCGCTGATTCCCACCCCCAGTGAGAAGGCTGACAGCAGCCTGCTGGCGCTCGCCGACGAGCTCTGGCTTGGGATGAAGGAGGACCTGTTCCATACATTTTCCTTCATCGCGCACCACTTTGCCTCGGAGACGCTGCAAAATGTGTATGACCTGTGCGGGACCAGGGAACAGGGGCTGCTGCCATGGGAGCTGATGGGCGCGGCAATCTACATGCAGGCGGGGACTCATCCAAAGGAGATCGGCAGAGCTGAATGGGACCATTTCGTAATCCTGCCCACGATAGAGGCACCTGACACAGTCAGTTCTCTGGCTGTTTACACAGTGCATGAGCACCAACGCGCGACACGGTTCTATACGCTCCACTTTGGACAGTTCGACCCTTTGGAGCTGTTACATAAGGCGATGGCCCGCGCCGCGCGCAGAGGCGTTACGGTAACGGAGGCCATGCAGGAGATCGACTACGATATGGACACAGGCCATGTGGCGGCCAACAAAGCCCTCTCTGGCCCGGAGTCTTTGATGGCGGAACAGCTGACCACGCTGATGGCCTCTAGTCCTATCACCGCCGCCCATATCAACATAGATGTGGACAGCGGGGCTGTCGTCACGGAGATGAATCCGCTGTGGGAACATCTGCGGGACGAGTTGGAGCCCCGCCCACCCGTACAGCGGCAGAAGCGCGACGGGAAAAAACAATCTTCTAAACACAGAAAACAGCCGGAGAGATAGGAGGAATTTTTCTGAATCAAAACACAGCTTTTCGTTTCACGGACGCGGAGATGGACCTCGCCAAGCACACGGACCTGCTGAGCCTGCTGCCCTCCCTGGGTTACACGCTGAAACGGGTAGGCAGCTACTACACCACGGCGGAGATGGACAGCATCCGCATCCGGGACCCCACCAGATGGAGGCGCTACTCCACCCGCCAGGGCGGGGACGCCATCACCTTCCTCCAGGAGTTCTGCGGGATGCGATTCCCGGAGGCGGTGGATTACCTGCTGGCCTATCATGGCCGGCGTCGTCGCAAAGTCCGCTCTGCTCCGTTTCCGCCTGACGGCGAAAACTCCACCCGCTCCCTTGCTCCTCCGCTTCCCATCGGACCCGCTTCGCTGGGCTCCGACGGGAGCCCTGATTCCCCTGGCCGGGACAAGCCCGTCCCCCGCCCCAAGCCGCCTCCGCCCAGGGAGAAACCGCCCTTCGTCCTGCCGCCCGCGAACCCGGACCAGCGCCGCGTCTTTGCCTATCTTCAAAAAAGAGGCGTTGCCCCAAAGGTCATTCGCGCCTTCATGGACGCTGGGCTTCTCTATGAGGACGCCCAATACCACAACTGCGTCTTTGTCGGCAGGGACGGCAGCGGCCAGCCCAGATTCGCCAGCAAACGCGGAACCTGCGATCTGGGCGGCTCCAGCTTCAAGCGGGACGTCCTCGGCAGCGACAAGAAGATCGGCTTCCGCCTGCCCTGCGATCCGGAAATTGAGGAGGTTGCGGTCTTCGAGGCCCCCATAGACCTCATGAGCTTCTGCACCCTCTGCCCGGAGGTCCACAGCAATGCCGTCGCCCTCTGCGGGCTGTACAGCGGGTCCCTGGACACCTACCTTCGGGACCATCCTCATTTGAAATCCATTAAGCTCCTGCTGGACAACGACGGGCCGGGGATCGCGGCGGCAAAGGAGATGCGGGGGAGGTATCGGGAGGCCGGGTATGAGGTGGAGATTCGGGTTCCCAAGTACGGCAAGGACTGGAACGCCCAGCTTATGTACAAGCTCACAGGGGTGCTGGAGGAGGTGAAAAAGCCCCAAAAGAACAAAAATCCCACACAAAAGGAGGAATCCAATCCCAAGGCGAACTTAGGCAAAATCATCAGCGACAAATCCACAGCGGACGCCAAATGGCGGGAGGAACGGCAGGCGGACAAGGAAACCGCCGCTGCCCTCCGGGATGCCAGCGTCATACAGATCACCAAGGACCCTCAGAAATTTGCCCGTTACCTGGAGCTTCAGGGGGACAACCCCTCCTATAGTTCCGGGAACATCGCCCTGGCCATGGCCCAGCTCCCGGAGGCCTCGTCGGAAGAAATTCCGCTCTGCTCCGTCCCCGCCTGCGGCAAGGACTCCGCCCGCTCCATTCTCCCTCCTCTCCCCACCGCAAACGCTGCGCTGGTTTGCGGCGGGGGACTCAAACTATTGTTAAGGAAACGCTGATTTAATCCCCCGAAATGATAAAAGATGTGATAAAATAAGGGAAAGGGGGCGCGGAGTATGAA